>NZ_JAERMS010000100.1 GCF_017426725.1 Prevotella illustrans
TTTACATATACCATCAAAAAAGTGGCATTATTTTGAAAAAGAAAAGACTTGGACGGAAATAAGCGATTTTTGAGCAAGTTTATAAAACACTGGTTATCAACACATTGTGCTTTTAAGGGTATTTTCTCTTCGCTTTTTCGCCCTTAATCGTTATGTTTTCAGGCCGTAATCGCGGCCCTTTCATCGGCTAAAAGCTATGCTTTGGCCGTGTAATTGCTATGCTTTGAGCCGATAAAAGGATAACTTTGGGCATGAAAGGGTATCAAAATCAGCAAAGCGAAGGCGTTTTTCGCCATGCCGGCACTTAGATGACATGTTGCGGAAGTGTTAAAATCAGGTA
>NZ_JAERMS010000101.1 GCF_017426725.1 Prevotella illustrans
GAGCAAGTTTATAAAACGCTGGTTATCAACACATTGTACTTTTAAGGGCGTTTTCTCTTCGCTTTTTTCCCTTAATCGCTATGCTTTCAGGCCGTAATCGTGGCCTTTTTATCGGCTAAAAGCTATGCTTTAGCCGTGTAATCGCTGTGCTTTGAGCCGATAAAAGCATAGCTTTGAGCATAAAAGAGCATCAAAATCGGCAAAGCGAAGGCCTTTTTCGCCATTTCGGCAGCTAAATGACGTGTTGCGGAAGTGTTAAAATCAGGTATCTTTTTCTGACAAAATCACGGAAGCACTGAATCAATGGGCTTACAAGTGATGAAGCCGGAGACTTC
>NZ_JAERMS010000102.1 GCF_017426725.1 Prevotella illustrans
TTTTAACACTTCCGCAACATGTCATCTAAGTGCCGGCACGGCGAAAAAGGCCTTCACTTTGCCGATTTCGACACCATTTTATGCCCAAAGTTATCCTTTTATCGGCTCAAAGCACAGCGATTACCTCGCCAAAGCATAGCTTTTAGTGGGTGAAAGGGCCACGATTACGGCCTGAAAGCATAGCGATTAAGGGCGAAAAAGCGAAAAGAAAACACCCTTAAAAGTACATTGTATTGATAACCAGTGTTTTATAAACTCGCTCTACAATCGCTTATTTGCGTCCTTCTCTTTTCTTTTTCAAAATAATGCCACTTTTTTGATGGTATATGTAAA
>NZ_JAERMS010000103.1 GCF_017426725.1 Prevotella illustrans
TTGTTTATCAATTAATTACAAAATATATGCTTTTTAGGTGACGAAGTCAGGAGCGTCGTGTTTTTATTCTACGAACACAAAACCGTGGATGAGACGGTCGGAAAGGAATATCCCGATACGCTGACGGAGCAATCTAACGATACAACAGGAATACATGCAGAAACGGCTATGACAAGAACCACATGCAGTAACGGAACGTGATGAATCACGCTCCGCCATTTACAAACACGGCTCATTTCACGGTGAAAAAAATATACAAATCACCGTCGAATTTTGCTTCGAGAATAAAGTTCGTGACTAAAAGCCCGGAATTTTGAAAGTTT
>NZ_JAERMS010000104.1 GCF_017426725.1 Prevotella illustrans
CCTGATTTTAACACTTCCGCAACGCTTCATCCAGCTTATCGGCACGCCGAAAAAGTCCTTCACTTTGTCGATTTTGATGCTCTTTTATGCCCAAAGTTACGCTTTTATCGGCTCAAAGCATAGCGATTACGCCACTAAAGTATAACTTTCAGTCGGCGAAAGGACCGCGATGACAGCCTGAAAGCATAGCTATTAAGGGCGAAAAAGCGAAGGAAAAATACCATGAAAAACGAAAAACGTTGATAACCAGTGTTTTATAAACGTGCTCTACAATCGCTTATTTTCGTCCTTCTCTTTTCTTTTTCAAAATAATGCCAC
>NZ_JAERMS010000105.1 GCF_017426725.1 Prevotella illustrans
TAATCATCGCTTGTAATGTTTGTAATTATTTGATTTTCAACTATAAAGTTACGAAAAATAAGCGAGATTACCAACTTTTACACCTCTTTTCTTAACCCGAACTGGCGTAACTATACTAAAGAAGGTTGTTATAACAAGATTTGGATGCGAGACTTTTTTACAATAGAGAAAAAACGAATAAGAAATATTTGGCTATTATTCAAAAAGATGTTACCTTTGCATTCGCAATTTAGAAAGAGCATAATTCTAATATGAAATTGCCTGCGCCCTTAGCTCAGTTGGTAGAGCAACTGACTCTTAATCAGTGGGTCTAGGGTT
>NZ_JAERMS010000106.1 GCF_017426725.1 Prevotella illustrans
TGCTCAACAATCGAACAAAATCAGTCAAGGACTCTAATGACCGATTTGGGTTGAAAAAAAGCGATAAGAAAGATACCAAATTTACGGAAACGGCATGATATCCGTAAAAATGGTAGATTCTCCGTTGAAAAAGATAACTACGCAGTCCGTGTTTTGAAGTAACTTTGCACTTATGTGACAGAGGCGTGCGTCGCTATCGCGACTTTTTACATTATATTCGTGCGCCTTCGGTTGCGGATATCAAAATAAATGAATATTTTTCCTGACTTCGTCAATGCGTACCCCAAAATTTTTCGTCAAAGAGTTTTGTG
>NZ_JAERMS010000107.1 GCF_017426725.1 Prevotella illustrans
TTTGAAAAAGAAAAGAGAAGGACGAAAATAAGCGATTGTAGAGCGAGTTTATAAAGTATTAGCTATCAATGTGTTGCGATTTTTAAGGTGCTTTCCCTTCACTTTCTCGCCTTTAATAGCTATGCTTTTAGGCTATAATCGCGGCCCTTTTGCCGGCTAAAAGCTATGCTTTGGCCGTGTAATCGCTGTGCTTTGAGCCGATAAAAGGATAGCTTTGAGCGTAAAAGAGCATAAAAATCGGCAAAGTGAAGGCCTTTTTCGGCGTGCCGATAAGCTGGATGAAGCGTTGCGGAAGTGTTAAAATCAGG
>NZ_JAERMS010000010.1 GCF_017426725.1 Prevotella illustrans
TGACATGTTGCGGAAGTGTTAAAATCAGGTAGTTTTTTCTGACAAAATCACGGAAGCGCTGAATCAATGAGGACGGGGTTACAAATGATGAAGCCGGAGAGGGGGTATGTGCTCTTTACCGTTGGAACAAAGTTGCATCAAATCAAATGATTTGATGCAACTTTGTATGCGTTTTCACAAAAATTATTTAGGACACTATTGGGTTTAGCTACCTATTTCAGCCGCTCAAAATAGGGGAGACGGTCGAGTGGGACAGCCTGTGTGACGGTACGTCCGCCACGCAGAATGCGACCTTGGTCGTCTTTCCATCGTCCGGGAGGCAGGATGATGGTGCGTGAGGTGCCACGTGTGGTCATCGGTGCCACGAGCAGTCGGCTGCCTATCATGAATTCATCCTTTACATCGGTATAGCCCCGGTGCGGAAATTCGTACTCAAGACTGCGTACGATGGGTTCGCCCGTAGATGCAGACCGGCGTGCGCATTCAAGGATGTAGGGGGCTTTCAGCATGTGCAGGTGGGCCGCAGAGCGGATGATATCCATGTTCCGTGCGCTTAGGATGCGCCATGGCGCCACGGAGAACTGCATCATCGGCATGAGCGCGTGCACCTGCGCGGAGCGCACGATGAGTTCTTGGTCGAACTTGTCAGTCTCTATCTGGAGAAACGATTCAAACGAACCGCCGCCTATCATATCGGGGCAGGCGTAGGCATAGCCCAGCAGGCCGGCGGCCATCATGTCGGGAATGAGTCGTCGCACGGCATCCCAAGAGTATTCCTTGTCGCCCAACCGCTGCACGAGCGGGCGACCGCCCTTCTGCCAGCAGGCACGATATTCGTTGAAACGGAAGCGACATCCCAGTTCGGCCCAGCCCCGTGTCTGGTCGACGGAAAGCGCTTCGGCACGGTGAGGGCGGAGGTCGGGCCGGTCATAGAAAGTGTTGTCGCCACCGTCGAACTTGAATCCATCAATGCCATACTGCGCCATCATGTCGCGCAGCGTGCGTTCCAGATAGTCGAGGGATGCCGGATTGGTCAGGTCGAAACAAGCGCTCTGGCCGTTCCACCAGCGTATGATGGTCGGCTGTCCCGAGGTGTCGCGCAGAAGCAGCCCCTCTTTGGCCAGCGCACGATACTCCGGACTGTCGGCTGTTACAAAGGGACTTATCCAGAGCATGACCTTAAATCCTTGGCGATGGAGGCTGTCTACCATTGCCCGTGGGTCGGGAAAACGTTCCCGTTTGAAATCGAAGTTCCCGTAGTAGCGTTGCCAGTTGTCGTCGATCATGAGAATGCCGGGCGGCAGTCCGTTGTCGCGTATCTGCCGTGCGTAAGCCAAAATGTCGTGCTGGTTCTGGTTATACATCAGCTCTATCCAAGTATTATACTGCGGGCGTGAGAAAAACAGCGTGTCGGGCAGCAGACCGTCGGGCGCGAAGTGGCGTCGTGCCATGGCGAGATAGGCTTCGCGAAGCGTGGTACCGGGCTTCTCTACCTTGACTGTTTCATAGCGTGAGTCGATGTGGATGGTATCATTGCTGACGGAGAACTTGAAAGGGCGGTCGCTCCAGAGGCAGCGCCCATGGCTGGATACGAGCAGTGACGACACCTGGTTGTTAGCGTTCTCACATGAAAGGTCAAAGGGCTTGAGCGACGTGAAGGGCATGACTGAGCCCAATGCGGTGGCGCCGCCCCACCATGCTTCGTCGTCAGACATCGGTATGTCTGTACGATGTTGGGCGTTCACAGGCAGGTTGAGAAGCCAGACAAGCAGAAGAAAGTAAGGTTTTAAACGCATATAAGAAGTACTTATGGATGAGAAATAGGCAATTGGCCGTCGATTCAGGCCAACTGCCTATAATATTTATGTCATAATCCGTTATTGGGCAATATAGTCGATGGTGAACTTATCGTTGCCCTTGGCCGTCACCGTACCGTCAGCGGCAACGTTGATACCGTCTTTCAGGTCGATGACCACCTTATAGTAGCCCGCGCTTGAAGGGATGAGGAAGCCGCCGGCGTTGCCACCCACATACTTTGTGAAGAACGTGTTGGGTAGACGATGGCTCGCACCCGTGGACGGATGAACTACGTAGAAGGCGACGTCGCCTCCCCAGCCGAAATTATAGAAGGTTCCTTCATAGCGGTTGCCATTGGTTCGAACGATGGGGAGCACATTCTCGGCCGACCACACTACTGCCGTAGAGGTCGCTGTGGGAGCCCAGCTCCAACCGTCCATATAAAGTACGTCGGGATATCCGTTTAAGGGACAGGCATAGAAAGCACCGCTGAAAACATCCATGCGTACGTAGTAGGTACCACCGTTCCCTTTCAGTGTCCAGGTCGAGTTACCGCCACCATTGAATAAATCGAGATTGCAAGTGAAGCCCGACAGGTCGAAGTCCGAATAGATTTTCTGTCCCTTCTTGAGCGTGATGGTGCCTTCGTAGATGTACGACGCGCCGGCCTTCAGGTTCAGCTTATTGCCGCAGAAGTTGATGGAAGGCGCGGCCACGGTGCCGTTGACGGTCACTTTGCCGTTGGTAAAGATAAGCGATTTACCGCTCCCGCTGATCTCTACACCGGTGCATACTCCGGCCGTGAGATTGGCCTTGATGGTGAACGCGCCGGCTGCCGTGAGCGGAAAACTCTTCGATGCGTCGTCCGTGGCCGATTGCACGATCTTCTGTCCGTCCCAAAGGATATAGCCCTGTTGCCCTCCTTGCTTCATACGGAAAGTGCCTGCGGCCGTGCTTCCCCACATTCCTACCTCGGGGTCATCACCTTCGGGGGCCGTCCATGTGTAGTAAGTGTCGCTCTTACTTTGGAATCCGGCCATGCGCATCTTCGTGCGTTCCGTGGTGATTTCGCCGTCCTGCCAGTGTCCGGAGATGGTGCCGAGAATGTAATAGCAGTCGGTATTGGGCAGTGGCGACCAGACATGGCGCTCGCCAAAGGTAAGTTCAAAAGTACGTGGGTTGAAGCTGACCGTGAAAGACGACTCCACATCGCCGCCAATCGTGATAGAGTCGCGTGCCATCGTGGCTATCTCGCTATTCCGGGTGCCCCAATATATGCCATTCTTTCCGGTCGTCGTGGAGATAAGTCCTTTCACCCCGGCAGGAAAAACCTGTTCGGTGGGGGTGGTGAAGACATCCCCCGACTTCATGAGTTCGATGATGTTGCCGTTGCCGAGCACCAGGTTGAGCAACTCGAAAGTTGGAACCGATACGGCCGGCAGGTCAAACGTCTGCACAGCTTCGCCATTGCGTGTGTTGTCGAGCTTTACCACTAATCGCAAATCGTCTGCCGAAGCGTTCTTGGGTAAGGGAATTTGGATGAAGTCGTCCATATTGAATTGCTGTCCGAGCAACATCTGGTACTTCGTAGCAAGTGTATCGCCCCGGCTGTTGAGCAGCAGCATCTCATAGTGTTCAAGGTTGCGGTCGTCGGTGAGCAGTCCTGTGACGCTCACTTTATCGCCGTATTTATAGTCGGCCGGAGTCATCACGAGGTCTATTCCCGGCTTGGGTCCCGTTTTGTCATTGGATATGTTTTCTTCATTGTTGTCGCTGCAACCGGCAAAGCCGCACATGGCAACCGACAAGGCAAGACAGTATAATTTCTTTAACATAATAGTTTTGTTTTAGGCTTTGATATATATGTTCAATTTGTACATCAATCTCAGGATAAGGAGCACCCAGACTCCTTGCATGGTCGCATTGACCACAGAGTAATAGTCGCCCGTCCACTGCCTGAGACCGAAGAAGAGAGAGTCGGTGAGGGATTCGAAGTTTATGTATTCGCCAAGGATATAGGCGGCGAGGGAGTTCATACCGTAAAACCGTAGCCACATCAGCCCCCGGCGCCAGCCCCTTACATCTATTGCGTAGTAGAAGAGTCCCATGAGTAGAAAGCAAATGCCCCCCGCAAAAAGGGTCATCGAACTCGACCAGATATGCTTGATGATCGGAATCCACGGGTGCATCATTAGCGCAATCGCTATCATCAGTATGCCGCCGCCCATGAGCCAGCCGAACTTTGTCATCGCCGGCCGCGTGCTTTTCAGGATATAACCGGCCAGTGTGCCAAGATAGACGGTCACGACGAAATTGAGCGAGCTCATGATCCAGGTATAATGATACGTAGGATCCCAAGTCCACCGGTCGTCTTGCCATATCACACCATCGCGGAAACGTCCTAAAACCTGTCGGTCAATCTCTTCGCAAATGTTGCTATCTATCGTGAAGTCGAATTGCCCCCATATAGCAAAGATGGCAATGTAGGCCGCGAACAAAAGGCTCACAGCCAGTATTTGGGTACGCAGACGGCAAAAGACAAATAGAAAAGCGACGACCACATAGCCTATGGCAATGCTCTGCAAGGTGTTGGAAAAGAGATGCAGTTGTCTTAGGTCGAATGCCAAGAGATTTCCTTGTACCACCATACCCAGTAACCAGAGTATGATGAAGCGCTTCAGAATACGTCGGAAGAAACGGCCGTCTACTCGCTCGCCACGTTTGTAGCGCGACATGGCGAAGGGTATCGTAATTCCTGACATGAACATGAACAGGGGCATGATGATATCCCAGAAGCAGAAGCCTTGCCACGGCAGATGGAGCAACTGCCCCATGATGAAATGTCCCACGGTACCTTCGGCAGGCTGCGACACTTCGAGTGTCTTGAGCAGGATAGGCTGGATAAGAACCAGAAAGGCCAGATCGGCTCCACGCAGGATGTCGAGCGAAAGCAACCGCTGTGGTTTCTGTTGGTTGTGTGCTGTCTCCATGATTTACTTCTTGATAAACCTGATACTCGAAGTGCTCTTGGGTAAAGAGCCAGTCTTGTCTACCTTGATAGTCACGCCGAGGTTGTTGTAACCTGTGGCTGCCTCCCACATGTCCTTGTTGGCCAGTCTCACGGCATAGTCGGCACGTGCGCTGATAGAGGATTCGGCGTCGGGCAGGAAGAGGAAGAGCTTGTAGTCGCCTGCCGGAAGATCGGCGGGAAGGGCGACGTCAGCGGTCAGCGTGGTTGCACGAAGCGGTTTCCAGGCCCGTGGGTCGTCACCGAGGGCGGCTACATACTCTGTCGTCCCGTCGGTGGAACGTAGTATCAGTTGTACCTTACGCGGGTTGTACATAGCCGCAAAGCCTATATTTTGGAGCGAGAGTTTCACGTTGAGCGTACTTCCCGGTATATGTTTGGTGGAATACTCGCCGCGGGTGAGAACGATGCGGTAGCCCAGCTTCAGGCGAATTTCGGCCATCTGTCCGTCTTTCTCCCATTGCTGGAGTACCACCTTGTCGTAGGCGTCATTGAGGAATGACCAGTGCAGATACTTTAAATCCTGTAAGGCCTCGGCTCCGTGACTGGGGGTTGCGGTGGAAGAAGTGCGGCAAGTCTCTCCGCCCACGGGGACATAGAGTCCGTCCTTGGCCAGATAGTCTTTGTCTTTAGTGACATCTTCATAGGTGCCCATGTTAGTCGCGTCGGCCATAAAGGCGTCGTTGTGGTGGGCGATGCGGGCCATTGGGGTGCCGTTGTAGGCCGTGGCGTCGTCGAGAGGCGTCTGTGAGCCTGTAAAATTCTTCTTGTAGGCCGGAGTGCGCACCTGTATACAGCGGTCGGATGGCAAAACCTCAAGCCACTTGGTCAGCACCTCGTTGCGCGAAGCCGTGTTGTTGAGGTCGTTGCTGGAATAATACCATTCGCCCCAGGCACCGATAAAACCGGCCTGAACGCAGGCTATTACGTCTTTATTGTCTGTCAGCAGGGGCTTCAGTTGGTCGAGATGTTGCTTGATGACACGCATCGGCGCGTCGGGTTCGGTGGCCGATGAGGTATAGGCAAAGCGTAGGATAATCTTCAGACCTACTTTGCGGACTGTTGCCATGTCATCTTTTATTTTTCTGATATCGGCTTCAGAGAAAGCGCGGTCGCGTCGATCTTTCAGATAATAGAGTATCTGCACAAGCGATTTCTTATCGCGTTTCAGCTCGACGAGCCGTGCCTCTGACATGGGAACGGTCATATTAGACTCTACCTCCGTATAGAAACCGCGTTCGGGATTGAAGAAGTTCTCGTCCGTGGAAGTATATCTCACGGTCTGTGTCTTCTGAGTCGTACCTCCGGAGTCGGGCCCTTCAGGTCCGGGAGCGGGATTGTCGCTTCCCCCGCCACTACAGGAAGATAGCGAAAGGGATAGTGACAAGAAGGATATGGTCAAAAACTTATTCATGAAAATGACGTTTGAAGATGATGTTTTATTTATAACCGGGATTTTGCTTCACCTGCCCTTTGCCGTCGGTGATGACCTCGAGCGGTAGTGGATATAATTCCTTGTACTCCTCGGCATACGGCGACTGGTTGATGGCTTTGATTAATTGCACGAGCCGATGATAGCGAATCATGTCAGAGCGGTATTGTCCGTTCTCGCACCAGAACTCGTGCCAACGTTCCGTTAAGATGGCATCGAGTAGTTTACCGGAGTCGGTGTAGTCGGCATAATTGAGGTTGGGCAGCCCCGCACGGCTACGCACGACATTTACATTATCTACGGCCTCTTGCAAATCAGCGGCGGAAGCTCCCGGACGTTGGCACAGGCCTTCGGCCAAAGAGAGGTAGACATCGGCGTAACGGAACAGCACGATATCTATGTCTGTGTAGCCTCCGGAACCTTTCACGCCTGTGTCGTAGCCGATTTTGAGCGGTATCGGGCCGGCGGCTATCGGCGACTGGGAGGTGTTACGGTCTATGGTGCTGCCGTCTGAAGCAACATATGAAGTGATCAAACCGTTGCGACGGCTGTCACCCGGTTCGAAAGAATCGTAGAAATACCACGTGCTTGTCACTGTTCCCCAGCCCGATCCCATGCCGTGGTCGGCATAGTTGGTGGGGAAAACCATCATGTGCCATTGGTTGAGTGACGGCCCTTCATAAGAACAGGGGAGGGCGAAGATGATTTCCCTGTTGGCCTTCCCTTGGCCGCCAAGCGCAAACATGGCGTTGTAGTCGCTTTGTAAGGAGTAGCCATATTGTGCCCCTTTGAGTTCCCGGGCCAATGTCACCACCTTATTATAATATTCCTTGTCGCCATGGGTTAATCCTTCCGGATAGTTGTAGTCGCCTGTCTCGTGGAGATACAAGCGTATGAGCAACATTTTGGCAAGTCCACGACTGAACCGTCCGTATTCTGTCGATGCGGGTAGGGGTAGATGTTCGCCTGCAAAGAGAAGGTCGTCTTCAATGAACTTCACCATCTCGGCGCGCGACAGACGGGGCAGTGCTTTCTCGGCAAGAGGGTTCTTCAGCGTCTCGAGGGGAGCTACCACTAACGGACCGTACATATCATAGAGCATATAGGAGAGGAAGGCGCGGGCGCAGCGCACCTCGGCTTCATACTTCTCCTTGGTCTTTTCGTCAAGCGCACTGTTGGCGATGCCGTCCAGTACCAGTGTGCAGCGACTGATCTTCTGTGAGTAGCCGCCCGAATATCCCTCGGTGTCACGCGTGTAATAAAACCAGGTAATACCCTTGCTTTCGGGGAAATAGTTCATCTCGGAACACATCTTCTGTTCGCCGAAGGTTCCTGTGAGAATGCCTGTCGTTGCGTCGTTGAGGAACATGATGCCGCGTTCGGAGGTGGAGAACATGCCATCCCACCAACTGCCTCGTAGCGGATAGTAACACGAGAGCACCAGTGACTGGATGTCGGCCTCGGTCTTCGGGAAGTTGGAAGGGTTGATTTCCGAGAAGTCCACGGGCTCCAAGTCTGAGCAACTGTTCAGACTCAGGCTGGCAACTGTCAGCATCAGTGCATATATAAACTTAATATTTTTCATATTTGAGATTCTTAAAAGGTTCTAAAATGTGATGTTCACGCCAAGACTATAAGTGCGGGCGTTGGGGTATGCAGCCGTGTAATAGTCTGTTTCCGGGTCAAGACCCTTATACGGAGTGATGCAGAAGAGGTTATTAGCGCTCAAAGAGAGATGTACACGCGAAATGAAGTTTACCTTGCTGAGCCATGCCTTGGGCATAGACCATCCCAGTGTTACGTTGGAAAGACGCACGAACCATGCTTTCTGATAGTACCAGTCACCATAAGTGTAGGTGGTGTTCCATCCGTTAAAGGAACAAGGATACTTGGTGGAAGGGTTGTCCCACGTCCAGCGTTTCTTGATGATACTAAGCGCGTTGTAGCCATAGCGAGCTACGTCTCCACCCCCAAGTCCGTATGTCATCTCCGTAGGATCTTGCATTATGCGGTCAAACATTCCGCTGAACTGGAAGCTAAGGTCGAAGTCCTTGTAGTTGATTGTGTTGACCATACCGGCCATCCATCCGGGATCTTGTGAGCCGATCAGTACTACGTCGGCATCATCGATGATACCGTCAGGGGCTCCCGTGAGCAAAAAACGGCCATTTTCGTCCACCATAGGCTGTCCGTTGCTATCGCGCTTATAACCGTTGAGGTCTTTAATGACGATTTCACCGGGCCTGAGTTCAGGTTGCGCCGCGGGAACGGCTTCGCCAATCTGCAGAATATGGTCGGCAATGCGTGAGTAGATGGGACGTATGGGATCGTCCGTTTTCTCATACACGGCAGGTTTCCAGTCTGGCGTACGCTCTTTCCAGCGGTCTTTGTACTTCGTGAAAGTGAGACTTGTTGTCCATTTGAAATCACGGGTGTTGATGTTAGTGGTATTGAGCGTAAACTCAAAGCCGGTGCTTTGGGTCTTGCCCACGTTGGCCATGACGCGTGAAACGTCGTGGTAATAGTTGAGCGGCTTATAGTTGAGCAAGTCTGAAATCACACGGTGGTAGAACTCGAAGCTCGCGAGAATACGGTTGTTGAGGAACCCGAAGTCGAAACCGAGATTCCATTCCGTGGTAGTCTCCCATTTCAGGTCGGGATTTTCCAGCTTTCCTTGGAACACGCCGATGAGTTGTGTTCCGTCCTCTTTGTTGTAGGCCGGTTGGGCATAGTAACTGGCGAAGGCGTTGGAGCCGATGTCAGAGTTTCCCGTCTGTCCCCAGCTGAGACGCACTTTGCCCATAGTTAGCCATGAGAGCGGCTTCATGAAGCTCTCTTCTGAGAATGTCCAGCCCAGAGCCGCCGACGGAAAGTAACCCCATTTATGATTCTTGGCAAACACCGAGGCTCCGTCGGCACGCAAGGTTGCCGTCAGGTAGTAGCGGTCTTGAAGGATATAGTTGGCACGGAAGAAGTAAGACTCCATCTTGTTCTTCGAGAATCCAGATCCCACAATCTTCGTTCCGGCGCCCGCGTTCATATTGTTATAGGTGAATCCGTCAGTCAGGAAATTGTTGTTGCCAAGATTCGCGACCTCCACATTGAACTGTTCGTAAGACGTTCCGGCAAGTAGGTTTACCTTGTGGATGTCGTTGAGCGTCTTGGCATAGGTAGCTGTCGCCTCCAACAGATATTGGTTGTTATCTGTCGTGTAGATATCGGCGTTTCCCTGTAGGTTTTTACCGTAGAGTGTGGTCTTCGGCTCATAGGTCTTGCGGCTGATGTTAGCCCGGTCGATGCCCGCGTTCACGCGCAAGGAGAGTCCGTCCAGCGGATTGGCCTCCACGTAGATGTTGCCCAGGAAACGGTCGGTACGGCCTCGATCGATGTTGTTGAGCAGCGAGTAAGGGTTGGGTTGCGTGCCTAACAGAGGATTTACGGGATAAGAGTCGGTGGCGGGATCGTAGGCCAGGATGTTCGGTCCCATCTGCACAGCTGAACGTATGATACCCGATTTCTCGTATTGGGCCGATCCCAACTGCGTATTGTTGTTATTGATACGCGTCAGTGTCATGTTCACGCCAGCTTTAAAGATGTCAAGGAAGCGCTGGTCAATGTTGCTCTTGATGGTGTATCGGCTCATGCCCGAGTTGCGTATGATACCCTGGTTGTCATAGTAGTTCATCGAGATCATATACTGCGTGTCTTTCGAACCGCCTTGTATGCTTAGGTTGTGCTCATGCACGTGACCGTTGCGAGTGATGAGTCCCACCCAGTCGGTACCTTTTCCGGCGGCGGCTATTTGCTCATCGGTATACGGACGGGTATAGGCTTGACCGCTCTTCGGAGCGGCCAGAGCTTCTTCGAGTGTTCTCGTACCCCACGGGGCTACGCCGTTCTCCCATATCCAGTACTCCCAAGTCGACTTGTTCTTCTCTATCATCCAGTCGCGCAGCGACAGAACGTCGTATTCGTCGCTGTAGTGCTGATAGCTGTAGTTATAGGAATAGTTTACCACGGCCTTGCCTTTGCGCCCTCGCTTGGTCGTCACGATGACCACGCCGTTGGCCGCACGTGCGCCATAAATGGCCGTGGCCGAAGCGTCTTTCAGCACCTCTATGCTCTCTACGTCGTTCGGGTTCAAAAAGTTGAGCACTCCCTGCGTACCGGGGTCCATGCGGGCGTTCTCGCCTTTTTGCTGATCGAGTTTGGCTATGGGAAACCCATCCACGATATAGAGCGGATCGTTGCTTGCGTTCACGGAACCCGCACCACGGATAAGGATATCAAGTCCGCCGCCCGGTTGTGCTGAGTTCTGGCGAACATAGAGACCTGCAGCCTTGCCCGCGAGCATGTGGGCAGCCGAGGCCACGCCTGCCACGGCGAGGTCTTCACCCTTTACGCTCGACACGGCACCGGTAAGGTCGCGTTTTTTCATCGTGCCATATCCCACTACCACCACTTCATCGAGCAGCGTGTTGTCTTCCGTCAACGTTATATTGTAGTTTTCGGCATTGCCTATACGAACGCTTTTGTTCTGGAATCCCACATACGAATAGCGCAGACGCGTACCGGGGGCCGCTTCCAGCTGATATCTGCCATCGATATCGGTTACGGTACCATTGGGGGTACCTTCGACACTGACGCTCACGCCTACGAGGGGTTCGCCCTTGGAATCTCTTACGACGCCTTTCACCCGCTTCTTCTGCGTCACGGGACTATCTCTTCTGACGCGCCGTGTCAGGATGATTTGCTTACCGTTTTCTATGCGGTAGGTAATGTCGGTATCCTTCAGCAAGCGACTTAAAACTTTATCTATCGTTTCATCATTTGCCGTCAGACTGACCTTTTGGCCGAGTCCTTCCAGTCCGTCGTTGTAAAAGATACTGTAGCCTGTTGCTCGTTCAAGCTGCTTCAGCACCTGTTGTATAGTCTTGTTTTGCGCCTTGAACGTGATTTGAGCGCATACCGGAATCTGTGCGAGTAGCACGAAAGCGGCGACTATACCTTTTTTCATCCAATGGGAATAATGCTTCTTCATAAACTAAAAAGGTTGGTTATTAAATGGTTGTGTAATCGATTTTCCGGTGAATGGCCGTTATCGGTGTTTTATATAGATGGTATCTTCATGGAACCGACAGGTCATCGGATAGGTCAGGCTGATGATATGGAATATGTTTTCCAGACTGTTGTTTCTGATGGTACCGGAAAAGGTTGCCCGGGCCAGATCGGTGGAGGCGAAAACAACTTTCACGTCATACATGCGTTCTATGGTTTTCGCGATATCTCCCAATGGGGTTGAATGGAAATAGAGGATATTCTTTCGCCAGAAATCCGCCTCGTTGATATTATCCATTTCGGCAACGGCAAAGGAGTTGCCTTTCTTGTTGTAAATGAGCTGTTGATTGGGTTCGAGCGTTATACCCGATTTCTTGTCCGACACCCTCACGCGTCCTTCCGTCAACGATGTCGTTATGGTGGAATCCAACGGGTATGCCTTGACGTCGAATGCCGTCCCCAAGGCTTCGATCTCTACTCCCTCACATTCTACGACAAAGTGTTTATCTCGGTTTTTGGTCACTTCGAAATAGGCTTCGCCGCTCAGTTTCACTCTTCGTTCCCGTTGGTTGAACGCGCCGTCGTAGGTTAATTGGCTGAAAGAGTTGAGCCATACTTTCGTTCCGTCGGGCAAGATTACTTGGGCTTTCTGTCCCTTTTCGACCTTGGTCTCTACGACTTCGGCAAGCCGATCGGTCATATTCTTCCGTATAAAATAAGTATAAGCGCCCAATCCTATACAGAAAACGAGCAGGGCGGCGGCCGCTATCTTATAGAACGATAACCGTTTGGAGAACTTTTCGGTCTCCGTTTCGTCCATTCGTGATTGGATGTTGGCGAACATGGCGGCTTCTACCGAATCGTTCGCGGCCGTAGGGGTGTTCACCCAAAGCTCGTGACACATATCGTCGAAGCCCTCCTTGTCTTCGGGACTCCGGAGCCATTTGCTCAAGTCGGCGGCCTGCTTTTCCGTCAGTTGCCGCTTGAATAGTTTCTCGATCAATAACCTATATTTCTGATATTTCATGTTGAGGCTTTTTATAGTGTTTATAGTGTATATATAATATAATGTGAGATATACGCTTCGCAACTACGGTCAGTCCAGCTTTGACTTCAAGAACTTTAAGGAGCGTTGTACTTGCGTGGCTACGGTTTTCTCGGAGATGGACAGCATTGTCGCTATCTCTTTATAGGTCAGTCCCGATTTCCAGTAGAGCAAGAGAATTCTTCTTCTGCTTTCGGGAAGATGGCGGGTCAGGTTCAGCAGGTAATCTTCCATCAGCGCCTTGTCAATGTCTTTCTCCGCGTTTACGCTTTCATGTACGTTTTCCATGGCTACCTCTTTCAGATAATGTTTCTTCAGCAGTTCTCTTCTGATGTATTGGTATACCGTGTTGCGGGTTATTCTGAAAAGATAGCCTTCGAAGTTGTTGTCATCATCTATGTTGCCACGGTAGTTCCACAGCTGAAGAAATACGTCCTGGGTGACATCCTGGCTGACGGCCGCGTCTTTCACAAGCGCGTAGACAAAGTTGTATATCCACCCGTTGTAAAGGTGGTAAATGGTTTCAAAATGGTTTTTGTTGCCATTTTTCAATCCGCATATCACATGTTTGTCAATCATTTAGATGCTGGTTAGCTATTGATATATAGTAATAAGGCCGACAAAAGTATTACAAAGAAATTGAAAAAAGGTAATACTTTTGTGGAAAAGGGCTTTCAAACTTCTATTGCCAGCGTCATTTCTTCGGCGTTGAATCTTACGTCAGGATGGGCTACGTAGCGGGCGAGGGTGCCGTCGGCGGTCAACTGTCGGGGTGTGCCTATGACGAGTTGGCGGCCGGACATCAGCCATAGCCGGTCGGCCAACTGCATGGAAAGCTCCAGATCGTGGGAAGAAAGAAAGATCGTCTTATCGGTTTCGCGGACCAGATGGCGAAGCAATTTCATCGTCTCTACCTTGCTTGGAAAGTCGAGAAAAGCCGTAGGCTCATCCAAGATGATGACGGGCGTCTGCTGGGCCAGGGCCTTGGCAATCATCGTCTTTTGGCGTTCGCCATCGCTGAGGTCGCTCACCATGCGGTGGGCAAGGCTTTCCATGCCCACTAAGCGCATCGCTTCGCCGACGGCCCGACGGTCGGCGGTGCGCAGACGGCCCCAGAAGTCGGTGTAGGGTGAGCGTCCCAGAGCCACGAGTTCGTCCACCCGCATGTTCTGCACCTGCGGCTTTCCCGTAAGTACCACGCTGACGAGACGGGCAAGATCGGCCTTGGAGTACGAAGAGAGGGACTGTCCATGAAGCAGAATCCGCCCGTCGAGCGGTGGCAGGAATCCGGCCAGCGTGCGCAGCAGGGTCGACTTGCCCACACCGTTGCGTCCCAACAGGCAGGTGAGGCGGCCGCTGTCTATCGACGCGTTGAGGTCGGCGGCTACGACACGGCGTGCTTTCCCCTGTTTGTAGCCGATGGACAAATGCTCAAGGCGAATGGTTTCTTGCATGCGGGCAAAGATAAGTTAAAAGCTGCGAATCGCAAAATCGTTTTTTTACAATTTATTTTAAATGATGTTAGTCGGGGAGCGATGAGCTTACCTTTTCAGCTTATTTTCCGTAAGTTTGCAATATATATATAAATCTATTGAACGATGAAAAAACTGATGATACTGCCGGTATTGTGCTGCGTCACGCTGACGATAAGGGCCTTCGATGGCAACTTCGAGGCGAAGCGAAACGTGACGGACGGCGGCTACAACTTCTGGATGTACACGCCGGCGGACTACGAGACCGACATGCACCCGTTGCCCCTGATGATTTTTCTGCATGGAGCCAGCCTCTGCGGCAATAATCTTGACCGCGTGAGGCGCTATGGCGTACTCGACGCCATCGAGCGGGGCAAGCACATTCCCATGCTGGTGGCGGCACCGCAGAATCCCGGCGGCGCGTGGAACCCTGAGAAACTCAATGACATGTTGCAGTGGGTGAAGGCCAACTACCGTGTCGACACGACGCGCGTCTATGTGCTCGGCATGAGCCTGGGCGGTTATGGCACGATGGATTTCGTGGGCACCTATCCCGAGAAAGTGGCCGCCGCCATGGCCCTCTGCGGCGGTTGTTCGCTCAAGGACGTGAGCGGCTTGGGGCGGGTGCCGCTGTGGATCATACATGGCACGGCCGACCGAGCGGTCTCGATACAGCAATCGAAACGGGTGGTCAGCCAATTGGAGCAGACCGGCAACGACAGGCTGTTACGCTATTTCTGGGTGAAAGGCGCCTCGCACGGCGCGTTGGCCCGTCTATTCTATATGCAGAAAACCTACGACTGGCTCGTCGGCCATTCCACGAAAGACAATCCGCGTGACGCCGACCGCAGCTTTACCATTGACGAAAGCGACATACGGCAGTCGTATCGGGAGATGAAAGTCCTGCCCGAAGATTACGAGAAAGACTGATTATTTTATATATTTACACGCTATGAAGAAACGATTATGCGCGATTTGCGCTTTATTGTTCGTGGCGGTGACGGCCGGTTATTCCGCCGACCGTGATCACCTGGCTCCGACTCCGCCGATGGGCTGGATGACTTGGAACATGTATCAGGCTAATATCAGTGAAGAACTCATCCGCCGGGTGGCCGACCGAATGGTGGAGGATGGCTTTCTGGAAGCCGGTTACAACTACATTTTTATCGACGACCTTTGGCAGGGTGGCCGTGACAAGTACAACAACATCATTCCCGACCCCAAGAAATTTCCGTCGGGTATGAAGGCTTTGGTCGACTACGTGCATGGCAAAGGCCTGAAGCTGGGTATTTATTCGGACGCGGCGCCGTTGACTTGCGGCGGCGTGACGGGTAGTCTTGGCTTTGAGGAGCAGGACGCGAAGACCTTTGCCGCATGGGGAATCGATTATTTGAAATATGATTATTGCCACGCGCCCGCTGACAGCGCGGTGGCTCATCAGCGGTACGCGAAAATGGCAAAGGCCCTGACCGAGAGCGGGCGTGACATCGTTTTCGGTGTCTGCGAGTGGGGACAGCTGCGTCCCGAGCTGTGGGCCCACGACGCGGGCGGCCAGCAATGGCGCACAACCTACGACGTGCGAGACATGTGGAAAGACATCGTGCACGAGGGCGGCATGGGCATTCTGGATATCGCCGACCTGACGGCACCGCTTCATGCCTATGCCGGACCGGGCCATTGGAACGACATGGACATGCTCGTCGTGGGTCTGGAAGGCCGTGGCGGTCCGTCGAGCGACTTGGGCGGAAAGGGCTGTAGCTACACGGAATACCAGAGCCAGATGAGTCTGTGGGCCATGATGGCCTCGCCCTTGCAGATGAGTCACAACATCCTGCGCACGCCGGCCGAGGCCAAACGCATACTGCTGAACAAGGAAATCATCGCCATCGACCAAGACGCGCTGGGGCAGGCGGCCCGGGAAGTGAAGCGGATGGGCGACTGCAGGGTATATCTGCGCCCATTGAGTGGCGACCGCTATGCACTGGCCGTTCTCAATGCAGGCGATAATAGGACTAAAATCAATCTGCCGTTATCCACCGTCGGACTGACAGGGAAGTATAATTTGCATGACGTTTGGGCACACAAGAGCGTGGCCCGTAAGGCTATGAAGTGGAGCGGGAACCTGCAACCCCATGAAACAAAAGTATTCGTACTCGGGATTGTTAAATAATGATTGCTGTCCGATAAACAAATTATAACGATAAATCATGCCTTTTCGCCGTCCCGACAAATGCCGATAGGCTTTCATGGGGTTCGGAAGACATCCCGACAAATGCCGACAGCCTTGCCCGACTTGGGCAAACGCCACGGCAAATGCCGGCAGACTTTCCGGGCTTTCGGAAGACATCAAAGCAAAACAGATGTTAAATGCCGGACTTCGGCAAACGCCAAGGCATAACAGATGTTAAATTCCGGAGTTCGGCAAACGTCAAGGTATAACAGGTGTTAAATGCCGGAGTTCGGCAAACGTCAAAGTAAAACAGATGTTAAATGCCCGACTTGGGCAAACGTCCCGGCAAATGCCGACGACCTTTCCCGGCGCGTGGAAAACACCAAAGCAAAAGGAATGTTTTTAGTAAGGGTTGCTATTGTCAACCCTTGGAACACTTATCGGTGAGAAAAAACCTTATTTTTAGGTATTGCATGTTCTAAGGGATGTCCCTACCTTTGCTTTCGATTTAATAACTCAACGTAGTAATAATAAAGAATATGAAAAAGATTGCAATGATGATGTTTGCCACCATGTTCGCTATGAACTTACTGGCAGAAAACGTGAAATTCAAAGTAAGCAACATGCACTGTCAAAACTGTGCAAATCGCGTGGAGAAGGCCCTGAAAGCCAATAAGGCTGTCAGCGATGTGAAGATCAATCTCGAGTGCAAGGGCGTCAGTGTAAGCTACGATGCGACGAAGACCAATGTAGAGGCACTGCAAAAAGCACTGACCGATGTCAAGTTTGACGCCAAAGTTGCCACGGAATGTGACAAGAAAGAAGGTTGCAAGCACGATGGCAAGGCTGGTGAGCATAAATGCGGCAAGAAAGAGAAGAAGCAGAACCCCGGCGAACACAAGTGTGGAGCCGAAGGTTGCGGACACGACAAAGAGTCTAAGTAAAACAACCCTTTAATTTTGAAAAAGTATGATGCGATTTTTAAAATACGCATTGGCAGCGCTCATCTGCCCGGTGCTACTCGCCTCTTGCTCTGATGACGAGGCTGAGAAGAAAATAGATGTGACGTTCAACGCCATTCCCATGGTATCAGGGACATTGGATGTGGCTACTTTGGAAGGTACACCCGTCAAATTCACCGAGGTGCGCAGCCAAAACACAAGTCAGTTCCTGCTGAATGCCGCCGGAAAGGCGTTCGTTTCTCTGCCAATGGGCGTCTATAATATTGCGATAGACAAGGACGTTACCAACGCTGAGGGCGAGAAGGTCGTTATCTCTTTGCGCATGGAAAATGTCAATATCAACGCTTCCGGACAGTCTATCGATGGTCATGTGAACTCGTTGCCGGCCAGCGCTCTTGGCAAGGACTTCATTTTCAGCGAGGTGTTCTTTAATGGTGAGACTAATTCGGGGCGCATGATGCATCCCGACCAGTATATCGTTTTGTTTAACCCGACGGAGAATGTGCTTTATGCTGACGGTGTTAGTATCGGTGTTACGATGCAGATATCTTTCCAAAACAAGCAGTTGTGGTACGATAGCTACTATCCTAATCGGGTACCCATAGGCGGATTCATCACCATTCCGGGCAGTGGCAAGGATCATCCCGTGCAGCCGGGCGAGAAACTGGTGATCGCCTTTACCGCTATTAATCATTCAGAAGTGGTGAATGGAGAGATTGCCTACGACCATGCCGTGGATTTGAGCGGTGCCGACTTTGAATTATACGAAGGTCCGGACTCTAAAGACGTTGATAACCCCAAAGTTCCCAACGTACTCCTTACGGAAAACGGCGATTCTTACGGCTTCTTCCTCCATCCGCGCGGCTATGTATCACCTGTGATGTTCCGTTTGGAGAACGGTCTGCAGTCTACTGTTGACGCTTTTGTCAAGACTCACACCACAATGTCGAAGACACATGTCAAGGCAACGAAGGACACTCCCGAAGGCGACATCGACATTCATATCCTCGCCATTGATACAGACAAGATTCTCGACGGCATTCAGACCAGCGATGTGCCGCAGGATGTGAAGACACGCGCCGTTCCTGAGATTGTGGATCGAGGCAAGTTCCTCGTCAATGGATGCCATCGCCAAGAACTCTGTATCCGTAAGGAAATAAAAGTAGGCGATAAGATTTTCTATAAGGACACCAATAACAGTAGTGAGGACATGCAGGATGTGAATGAACGCAAGAAGGCCGGCCTCGTACAAAACGCATTCCCCATTGGTTGGAGAAAGAAGTAAACCGACTGCGGGAAACAATAAATGAACGCATTGAAAAAGAAAATTCTTTTTTTGACTCTTTCCCTGCTATGTATGGTGACCGTTGCCGTTGGGCAGACCTGTACGGTAAAGGGAAAGATCATCACCGATCACGATGGCGAGGCTGCAAGCTTCGCCATCGTCAGTATCCGGAATCAGGAGCTTCGTACTCAGTCTGATGTCAACGGATACTTTGAACTCCGTAACGTCCCGGTGGGCAAGCATACCATCGAGGTGGAGTGCTTGGGCTATGCCAAGTTGAAACACCAGTTTACAGCAACGAAGAATGTCAGCCTGTCGCTTCAGCTGCAGAGCAGCAGTTTCATCTTACCGGAGTTTGAAGTGATGGCAAGAAAAAGCCGCAAGGGGAAGGTTGTTGTCGACGAGGCCGCTCTGGAGTACATCCAGCCCACCTCGCTGGCCGACGTGATGTTGCTGTTGCCCGGCAGTGTGTATAAAGAAAACAATCTGACGCAATTCTCACAGATCGGCAGTCGCCAAGTGGGGACCGATGCCAACACCTCGCTGGGAGTGGGAATCGTCACTGATGGCGCCCCGGTTACAAATGATGGTATCCGTTCTCAGTTGGTGGGTATTACCGCTGGCAGTGGCAGCTATGATGGTGAAGTGCGCAGTCGAACGGGTATCAATCAAGGGGCCGACATGCGAATGATTTCTACCGACCATATCCAAAGTGTGGAGTTCACGCGCGGCATATCGTCTTCCCGCTACGGCAACCTTTCGAGTGGTATGATAAGCATTTCGTCGAAGCATGGCGTAACTCCACTGCGTGTCCGCCTGAAGACTGACCTGAAGAATAAGCTCTTGTATGCGGGGAAAGGCTGGCGACTTGGAGAGAAAGCCGGTACGCTCCACGCAGGCGTCGACTATCTGCGCTCCATTGATGATATCCGTGAGGAAATGGATAAGTTCTCACGCCTGACGGGACAGCTTTATTATAATAATAAGGTAAGGCTCGGCAACTATAGTCTTGACCTCGACGGACGACTGAGCCAGACCGTCACTATCAGCAAGATGAAAAAAGACGAGCTGACCTACGAGTATGACGAGACCTACAAAGCCGACTACAGTCGTACGGCCCTGATGATGAAGGGAACGCTGACACTCGGCAAGTCATGGCTGAACCAACTGGAACTGGTCATGTCTGCCGACTATACCCACGACAAAATAAGTCGTCATCGCATGGTCATATCGGGTTCAGGTCCGATGAACATGCCACTGGCATACGAAGAGGGCGAGCATGAAGGTATTTACCTGCCCCGCAAATACTACAGCGACTTCTATATTGACAACCAGCCTGTGAACATCTACGCCCAGCTAAATGCCATATCACGCGTTCAGTTGGTGAAGAACACGATGCTCAACCTCCAATACGGTATCGAGTATACCAACGTGAAGAACCACGGGGCTGGTGCCGTCATCAAGGACGAGACACGTCCGCCGTTTCCTTACGACAACTCGTATATGCGCCCAAGACCAAACTGGGCTATCCCTGCCTTGGGAAATGGCGCGGCTTATGCGCAGGCCGACTTTATTTACGATGATAATAATAGAAATATCCTGCAACTCTCTATCGGAGGCCGCGCTTCTATGCTGATGAATCTGCCCCACGATTATTATCTGCATGGCTATGTGTTGACTGACCCGCGCCTGAACCTCTCGTACATCATGGGCAAAACGCTTAAAAATACCTTTCGCGTGGGCTATGGTGAGGAGAGTAAGACACCTACGCTCGACTATCTCTATCCCGAGAAACTCTACAAGGACTTTTACATGCTCAACGCCTATACCGTCGATCCCAACTACCGCCACCTCATTACGTATACCAATATCTACGACATGGCCAACCGCGACCTGCGTGTTAATAAGAATCGCAAGATGGAGGTCGGATGGGATATCGACTATCGTGGCTTCAGTCTCTCACTGACGGCCTTCTACGAAAAGTCGGACGCCGGTTTTGAGTATTTCACGGAATACCATCCGCTGACCTACGACCTCTATACCAAATTGAAGCCCGGTGTGAGCATCGAGGGACGCATCCCCCAGAAAAGCGATTATATACAAGAACAATACAGCATTTTCACTACGTCGCAACAGGTCAGAAACGCCAGCAAGGTTACCAAACGAGGGATAGAATATCGCCTGATACTGCCGAAAATCAAGCCGCTGTTCACGACTATAGAGATTAACGGCGCCTACTATCAGACTGACTATGCCTCGTCGTTGCCGCTTTACTATTACCCTGCCGTGAAGATTGGTAACAAGGAGTATCCTTATGTCTGCATCTACGACAACGGTGCCAGAAACCAGTACCGCCGTCTGAATTCCAATATCTGGCTCAACACGCATATTCCGAAGTTCAAGTTGTTTCTGACGAATTTCTTCCAGGTTGTATGGCTCAACACCTCACAGTATAAGGATAACCACGACTATATTCCCACTTCGTATATCGACATGCAAGGAAACCGTCTGCCGGTAGATGAGTTGGTCCGTGCCCACATCGCCGCTGACGATGGCACGTTCCGCTACTTCCGACGCACGATTCTGCCCGTCAAGTACGCCCGTAACGAAAAGCCCATATCCCTTCTCTGGAATATCAAGGCCACTAAGGAGTTCAATAAAGGCACCAAGTTGTCGTTCTTCGTTAATGGTCTGCTTGATGTCAGCCCCAAGTATCTCTCCGGCAAGAAGATTACCCAGCGCGAGTGGCACGACCCTTATTTCGGGCTTGAATTGTATTTTAATTTGAATTTATGATGCGCAACATACGAATATATCTCACTGCCTTCGTCTTGGTTGCCTGCAACCAGCTTTATGCTCAAAGGTTGCTCGACCGTGTGAACCACAGTCTGTCACCATCCGAAGACCGTTATCATGTCACTCTTTCCGATTTCACGCTAACCGATGCCAAAACCGTCTATGCGAATCCGGCCTTTACGCAATGGCACAAACAGAACGACACTACCTTGTACAAACGTTCTGCCATCGTTTACGCGGGATTGGCAGGTGCAGACAGCAAGGGCGACTTCATCCCTTACGAGGGAAACGCTTACACAGACTATCGTATTGGGGCCTACGGCGAATACACCACCCCTCGTAGCGGTACCCTGTCGGGACGCATCCAATACGCCCAAGGCAAGCACCGCAACATCGGGTGGAGCGCCATGCGACTGCCGGAGTTGTATTTTCCTTATATCTCTACCGATTCCTGCGGCGGAGACTTTAAGTTTGATTCTTATTTTGCGGAGGGCAACTACGCGTTTACGCTCAACGAATGGACTTTGGGCGCCAAGGCCTCCTTTTATGGCGAGCAGGCTTATCGCCTGACAGACCCGCGCGCCTTGAACAACACTACCTGGCTGCGCTTCAACACCGGTGTGGCACGTCGGTTCGGGCGCAGTCTGCTGTTGCTCGATGTCGGATATGGTCGCAACAAGCAACATGTACAACTGCGCTACTGGCGCCCGGGACAACAGGACCGTTTCTTTGTTTGCTATGGTTTCGGACTTTACGATACCCGCCAAAGCGCGGTATCTTTCGGTAAATCCCGCATGTACTATATCGACGAGTTCAATGCCCGTTTGCAATACCTTTCATCACAGACCCGATCGTTACGTCTACATGCCTCGCTGGGCTATTCCTTCGACCACATGAAGACAGAAGAGAGCGACATTTACAACCTCTACGAGTCGCGCAGTCATCAGTTGTCGCCACTTATTCGCCTGACATTTGATCCTCGGAACGACTGGCAATTCGAACTCGGCGCCATGGGCGCCATCATCTTGCGCAAAGGTTATGAGAACATCATTGAAGAATACCTTATCGACAAGGAAAACAACATTTATGACTTCCGCACCATCGATACCCGTCAGAACTACATTCGCAATACCGGTCGGTTTTCTGCCGCGCTGAAAGCTTCCAGACGGATTGCCCGCCTTGAACTCAGCTTACAGGGAGGTGCAACAACAGAAAGTTATGAGGAGAAATACAAGGTCGACGGCCACAGAATCCGGGTTAGCACCATCACTCCCCATGTCAAGATAGGCATAGACAGGCAGGGCACTCGGGATGATATCGGCCTAAGCATACTATACGCCCGTCAGCGTGTGGTCAACAACGACTACAATGTATCTTTTCAGAACGGGCAGATTGCCCGCCTTGACTTTCAACAAGCCTTTGCTCCCTATGCCTTTCGCTGTGCCGAACTTGATAAAGTGGTGGCAAGCGTCACGTGGCAGCACCGGATGAAGAAAATAGATGTCGGTCTGAATGCTAAATTATACCTGGCCGATGGCAACCGAAAGAATGATGTTTCCTACACTGGAACCATTGGTTTTCCTTCTACGGCTCCGATGATTCGTGCAACACCGGACAAGCATCAAGAATATTGGGCGTCTCTGACGACGTTTGTCGCTTTCTGACCGCTCATCAAGCTCTTTCTTTCGTTTTGAGGATGTATCATAAATCATTATTTTTATGGTACATCCTTTTAATGTTCGCCCGGCCGAACATTCCTTTACGGAACGTGAGACTTCTTTTCTGAACTAATGGTGATAGGTTTTGTAAACTTTTATTCGCCGAAAAGCATCACACTTACTTATTGAATTTAGCTTGATTTAGGGCCCTTTATCCATTGTAAAAGAGTAGTTGCCGCTTGTTGAATGATGCGAAAATGCTATATAATCATTTATTTTGCTACCATTCGCGCTATGAAAGGTCGCTTTTAACCGCTCATAGCACAGCTTTTGTCAGCTCAAAGCTGCACTTTTAGGATGTAAAAGCATAGCTTTTGGCAATCAATAGCAGCCCTTTTAGATTTTTATCATGTGCTAATCAAAGACTGAAAGTTTGTAAGTGGTTGATAAATAGCAAAATAATGAAAACGCAAAATACTCGCGTATTTGTCGGCAAAAAACTTTTTTTTGAAAATAATCGCTGCATTTTAAGCATGTTGTAAAGTTATTTCATAGTCGCAGAAGGAGGTTTCTCCGGATTCGGAATTTTCTCTTGAACTTCTTGCCCGCAATAATCTCTGTCCCAGAATTGGTGAACAACCTAAATGTTTTCAATAGTTTCGGGCTAAATATTTTGTCTTTTGGCAACTTATTCGTATATTTATGCCCGAAAATCTAAATCGCCTCAAATTTAATATCCACGATAAATATGATCCAGGAAAAACAAATTATTGAGTGCGTTCCTAACTTCAGTGAAGGTCGCAACAAAGAAGTAATCAAGCAAATTACCGACGAAGTAGAGCGTGTAAAAGGTGTCAAACTGCTTGACGTTGACCCGGGCGAGGCCACAAACCGTACCGTTGTTACCTTTGTAGGTGAGCCGCAGCAGGTGGTTGAGGCCGCTTTCCGCTGTGTAAAGAAGGCGGCGCAGCTCATCGACATGCGCCAGCACCATGGTGCCCACCCCCGTATGGGCGCTACCGACGTATGTCCGCTCATCCCCGTGGCCGGAATCACGCTCGAAGAATGCGCACGGCTGGCCCGCCAGTTGGCAGAACGCATTGCTGCCGAGCTGAAAGTGCCTTGCTATTGCTATGAGGCTGCCGCCGCAACGCTCGAGAGAAAGAATCTTGCCGTGTGTCGGAAAGGTGAATACGAGGGACTTCCGGAGCGCATGACAGCCCAAGCGGAAGCACCCGACTATGGTGCCCGTGCGTGGGATGAGCAACTGGCACGAACGGGTTGCACCGCCGTTGGCGCGCGCGACTTCCTGATTGCCACCAACTTCAACCTTAATACCACTTCCACACGCCGTGCCAATGCCATTGCTTTCGACGTGCGCGAGAAAGGACGCCCACAACGTGAGGGCGGTTCGCCCGTGGGCAAGCCGATGAAGGATGCCGACGGAAATCCGATTATGATTCCCGGCACGCTGAAAAGTACGAAAGCCATCGGATGGTTTATCGACGAATACGGCATTGCGCAGGTGTCGATGAACATCACCGATATCAATGTCACACCGCTCCATGTGGCCTTTGACGAGGTATGTCGTTGCGCGCAGAACCGTGGCATACGTGTGACGGGCACCGAAATTGTGGGTCTTATACCGAAGCGGACGCTCCTTGAGGCGGGTATTTATTTCCTGAAAAAACAGAACCGCTCAACGGGTATCCCGGAAGAAGATATCTTGAAAATCGCCATCAAGTCGATGGGGCTCGATGACTTGAAACCGTTCAACCCCCGCGAGAAGGTTATAGAGTATCTGTTGGAGGACGAACAAAAGACCGTCAAACTCATTGATCTGACCGTAAAAGGCTTTGCTGACGAGACATCACGTGAATCTCCGGCACCGGGAGGTGGTACCATATCGGCTTATATGGGCGCGCTCGGCGCCGCACTCGGAACAATGGTCGCCAATCTCTCCAGTCACAAGGCCGGATGGGACGCACGATGGGAAGAGTTCAGCACATGGGCCGGTCGCGGACAGGCTATACAGGCAGAACTGATGGTGCTCGTTGATGAAGACACCGAGGCTTTCAACCGTATCATGGCGGCCTTCGGACTACCTAAGAGTACGGACGAGGAGAAGGCTGCTCGCACGGCTGCCATTCAGGAAGCCACTTTGTTTGCCACGGAAGTGCCTTTGCATACGATGCAGGCCGCATTTAAAGTCTTTGAACTCTGCCGTGCCATGGCCGAAGAAGGCAATCCCAACAGTGTTTCCGATGCGGGAGTGGGCGTCTTGGCTGCCCGTGCGGCCGTCTTGGGAGCCGGACTTAACGTAAAAATCAACGCCGCCGGACTGAAAGATAGAACCACTGCCGATCGGTTGGTTGGTCAGGCGAATACGCTGATAGCCCAAGCTAACACGGCAGAAGCCGAGATTATGAAGATAGTTGAGGCTAAATTATGAAGTAAAGGAGATGTAGAAAGGAGTTATATCAAGGAGTTATATCAAGGAGATATAGAAAGGAGTTAAGGAGTTAAGGAGTTAAGGAGTTAAAGGGAGTTAAGACAATAGCTTGGTAGTATATTATATATGGTCGTTCGTAACAGATAAGAATCATTACAACCAGAAAACATTTGTCTTAACTCCTCAGCGAGCGTAGCGAGCGATAACTCCCTTTAACTCCTTAACTCCCCAAAGATACTCCTTATCTCCCCCAGAACCTCCTTTCACCCTAAATAAAATAACCATATACCCATCTTCAATGAACTAAAACCTAAACAAATATGAACAAAGATGCTTTTATAGCCGACATCCGTGCCGGCATTCCCGAGATTTTACCAGAACCACAGGCCTATGATACCACCATCAATCATGCGCCCAAGCGTAAGGATATACTTACGCCCGAAGAAAAGAAGCTGGCTCTTCGCAACGCGTTGCGCTATTTCCCTAAGAAGTTTCACGCAGTGTTGGCTCCAGAGTTTGCCGAAGAACTGCGCCTGTATGGTCGTATCTATATGTATCGTTTCCGTCCTACCTATGAGATGTACGCCCGTCCGATCGACGAATATCCGCATCAGTCGCGGCAGGCAGCTGCTATCATGATGATGATTCAGAACAATCTCGATAAGGCAGTGGCGCAACATCCGCACGAACTGATTACTTATGGCGGCAATGGCGCGGTGTTCCAGAACTGGGCGCAGTATCGCCTGACGATGAAATACCTGAGTGATATGACCGATGAGCAGACACTCGTCATGTATTCGGGCCATCCGCTCGGCCTGTTTCCTTCCCATCGGAATGCGCCACGTGTCGTGGTGACCAACGGAATGGTCATTCCTAACTACTCGAAGCCCGACGACTGGGAACGCTACAACGCCCTCGGGGTCAGTCAGTACGGCCAGATGACAGCCGGTTCATACATGTATATCGGTCCGCAGGGCATCGTTCACGGCACGACGATTACCGTTCTGAATGCCGCGCGCAAACGACTGAAGGCCGGTGAGACCAGTATCAAGGGCATGCTCTTCGTCACTTCCGGACTGGGAGGGATGTCGGGCGCGCAACCCAAGGCCGGAAACATCGCCGGAGTGGTCAGCATTACCGCTGAAATCAACCCACTGGCAGCGCGAAAGCGTTACGACCAAGGGTGGGTAGATGAGCTTCATACTTCGCTCGACGAACTTATTCCGGCCGCGTTGAAGGCTGTTGAGGAGAAGCGCACGGTGTCTATGGCATACGTGGGCAACGTGGTTGACCTTTGGGAACGGCTGGCGGAGGAGAATATACGTGTGGACTTGGGCAGTGATCAGACCTC
Organism: Prevotella illustrans; assembly: GCF_017426725.1. GTDB lineage: Bacteria > Bacteroidota > Bacteroidia > Bacteroidales > Bacteroidaceae > Prevotella > Prevotella illustrans. Next base: position 26,507 of record NZ_JAERMS010000010.1, read on the forward strand.
GCTCCACAATCCGTGGGCCGGCGGTTATTATCCTGTAGGCCTCACGTTGGAAGAGTCTAAGCGCATGATGGCGGAAGAACCGGCGCTGTTCAAGGAGAAGGTTCAGGAATCGTTGCGCCGTCAGGTGGCTGCCATCAACCGGTTGACGGCTCGTGGTATGTACTTCTTTGATTATGGAAACGCTTTCCTTTTAGAGTCAAGTCGTGCGGGAGCAGCCATCGTTAAGGACGACGGAACGTTCCTTTATCCGTCATACGTGCAGGATATTATGGGCCCGATGTTCTTCGATTACGGTTTCGGCCCGTTCCGTTGGGTATGCTCTTCGGGCGATCCGAAGGACTTGGAAGTTACCGATCGTCTCGCTACAGAGGTGCTGGAGGAGATTCGGAAGACTGCTACGCCCGACATTATCGGCCAACTCGACGACAACATTCACTGGATAAAGGAGGCCGGCAAGAATCATTTGGTAGTGGGTTCGCAAGCCCGTATCCTCTACGCCGACTCCGAAGGGCGTACAAAAATAGCCTTAGCGTTCAACGAAGCGATACGTAAAGGTGAGATTTCGCGCCCTGTTGTACTCGGCAGAGATCATCACGACGTGTCGGGTACGGACTCTCCGTTCCGTGAAACATCGAATATCTACGATGGATCACAGTTCTGTGCCGACATGGCTATTCAGAACGTAATCGGCGATTCGTTCCGTGGCGCTACGTGGGTGTCTATCCATAATGGTGGCGGCGTAGGCTGGGGAGAGGTCATTAATGGTGGTTTCGGAATGGTGGTAGACGGCAGTGAAGACGCCGAGCGGCACATCCGACAGATGCTTCTCTGGGATGTGAATAACGGAATCGCTCGCCGTAGCTGGGCTCGCAACACAGGCTCGATGGACGCCATTCGCCGGGAAATGGAGCGTACGCCCAATCTTTGCGTGACCCTTCCGAACCTCGTAGACGATGAAGTCATCGACACAATATTTTAATAACCTTAATTTATAATCCTAAAAATCACTTATAAGAACTATGGACGAGATTCATCAAATCAGTGCCAAGCACCTTTCTATAGAACAAATAGGGGAAATCATCAAGAATGGCACAAAGCTCGAACTATCGGAAGACGCACGACAGCGCATCATTCGTTGTAGAGAATATCTCGACAACAAAATAAAAGAATCCGACAAACCGATTTATGGTGTGACGACAGGATTCGGTTCACTCTGCAAAATATCCATCGACAAGGATCGTCTGGCCCAGTTACAGAAGAATCTGATGATGTCTCATGCCTGCGGTGTAGGCGAACGGGTGCCTAATGAGATTGTAAAAATCATGCTGTTGCTGAAGGCTCAGTCGCTCAGCTATGGCTATTCAGGTTGCCAGTTGCAGACCGTAGAGCGATTGATAGACTTTTTCAACAACGACATTTATCCCATCGTGTACATGCAAGGGTCTTTGGGCGCGTCGGGCGACCTTGTTCCTTTGGCCCACTTAGCATTGCCTTTGATAGGTATGGGAGAAGTGGAATACGAAGGGGAAATCGTTTCCGGCGCGAAGATTCTGGAGAAAATGAATTGGCAACCGATTCAACTTGTTTCTAAAGAAGGGCTTGCCTTGCTCAACGGAACGCAGAATATGAACGCGTTTGCCGTGTGGGCACTCCTGCAAAGCGAGCGTCTGAGCGACTGGGCGGACAAAATCGGCACCATGTCGTTGGAAGCCTACGATGGTAGGATTGAGCCGTTCACCCATGCCGTGCATGCCGTGCGCCCTCATCAGGGACAGATTAGGACGGCCGCACGGATTACCGAACTGCTGGAAGGTAGTGAACTGATTAGACAACCCAAGGTGAATGTGCAGGATCCTTACTCTTTCCGTTGCATGCCGCAGGTTCATGGTGCCTCGAAAGACACCATTGCCTACGTGAAAACCGTGATCGACATAGAGGTGAATGCGGCCACAGACAATCCGACGGTATGCCCCGACGAGGATCTTGTTATCTCTGCGGGAAACTTTCATGGCGAACCTATCGCACAACCGATGGATTTTCTTGCCATCGCTCTGTGCGAACTTAGCAACATTTCTGAACGTCGCACCTACAAACTTGTATCGGGAACGCGCGACCTTCCCAGTTTCCTGGTTGCCAAACCCGGGCTAAACAGTGGTTTCATGATACCGCAATACACGGCGGCTTCTATCGTCAGTCAGAGTAAAACCCTGTGTACGCCGTCATCGGTAGACAGTATTCCTTCGTCGCAAGGGCAGGAAGATCATGTCAGTATGGGTGCCAATGCGGCCACAAAATTGTATCAGGTGGTACTGAATACGGAGCGTGTGTTGGCCATCGAGTTGTTCAATGCCGCCCAGGCCTTGGAGTTCCGTCGGCCGTTGAAGTCTTCTCCTGCCATCGAAGCCATTCATGAGGCTTACCGCAAGGAAGTTCCCTTCATCGACAACGACGAGTTTATGGCGCCGCATATAGCCAAATCGGTAGAGTTTTTAAGAAAATAAGTCTCTTGTCCCTTCCCCCTCTCCAGCGTGAGAGGGGAAGGGATGAGAAGAAAATGATGATATGAAGAAACTATTCGTAACAAACATAGGACTCCTTGCCGGTGTCGGACAGGATGGGAAACGCAGTCTGAAAGGCGAGGAGATGGCACGGCTCGACATGATCGCCAACGCTTACCTCACTATTGCGAACGGCCGGTTTGCCGACTATGGAGAGATGGCCGACTGTCCTGCTCCCACCGACGACGTGCGGGTTGTCGACGCGAAGGGGGCCGCCGTACTTCCGTCATGGTGCGACTCTCATACGCACATCGTCTATGCCGATAGTCGCGAACAGGAATTTGTCGATAAGATTCGCGGACTCAGCTATGCCGAGATCGCTCAACGAGGCGGTGGTATTCTCAACTCTGCCGATCGACTTCACGAGATGAGCGAAGACGAGCTCTATCGGCAGGCCATAAGACGGGTGGACGAAGTGATTAGAAAGGGAACAGGCTGTATAGAAATAAAGAGCGGATACGGCCTTAATACCGCGGACGAGCTGAAAATGCTCCGTGTCATCCGTCGAATCAAGGAGACGACACGTCTGAAAGTGGTTTCGACTTTCCTTGGCGCACATGCTGTGTCGCGTGCTTATAAGGGCAGACAGGGCGACTATGTCGATCTGGTCGTCAAAGAAATGATACCGGCTGTGGGCGCTGAGAAGTTGGCGGACTTTATCGACGTGTTCTGCGACACGGGATTCTTCACCCCCGAAGAGACCGCACGTATTCTCGAAGCGGGTGCCGTCTATGGCATGCGACCCAAGATTCATGCCGACGAATTGGCTTCATCGGGTGGGGTAGAAGTTGGCGTTCAACATCACGCGTTGTCCGTGGACCACTTGGAGAGTATGACAGAGGAAGAAATTGACCTGCTGCTAAATAGCCGTACCATGCCGACAGCCCTTCCCGGAACATCGTTTTTCCTGAATATGCCCTTTGCTTTAGGTCGCAAGATGATAGACCGCGGACTTCCGCTCGCCCTTGCCAGCGATTACAATCCGGGTTCCACGCCATCCGGCGATATGAAGTTCATCGTCTCGCTTGCCTGTATCAAGATGCGACTGATGCCTGCCGAGGCCATCAATGCCGCCACCCTTAACGGCGCTTGCGCAATGGGATTGAGCGATGATTACGGTTCCATTACGCGAGGAAAGGTTGCCAACTTCTTCATGACCGACCCTATCCCTTCCGTTGAATTCATCCCTTATGCCTACACGACTCCCCTTATAAAGCGAGTATTCCTGCAAGGTATCGAATACATGTCGGAAGAAATACAGGCCTAAAGTCATATTTTAAAAAAAACTTTCTACTTATCCAGCGGCTCCGTTTCGAGTCGCTTTACGTTGCCTGTGACAGAATCGAGCAGCAGGTGGGTGGTGAATTTCTTACCGAAAAGCTCACCGCTGAGGGGTTCTACACGACCGAACTGGGCGGCGTAGAGCTCAAAAGAGGCACGAGGTTCGGTAACATTGAGAAGCGTTATCTTGATTTTGCCGGGAAGGTTTACGGCGATGCCGCAGTCATCTTTCGATTTTTTACCGTCATTCTCTATCAAGGGCTTAATGGTCTGCAAGGTGTGGAGGTCCTCTACTTGGGCAAAGTAGGGCTTACCGCTCAGGTCGTCGGCATCGACAAGGCCGTAGTGCTTTGAGAAACGGAACACAAGTGACTTTTCACCGTCTTTTTGTGGAATGAAAGTAACCTCTTGTTCAAGTGTATCCAGTTGAGTCGTACCCTGGAATACCTGTAATAAGGCCTTCTCCTGTCGGGCAAGTTGGGCCAGCATAATTTTGAGTTGTTCACCGTCCTTGGGCATGAACTCCGCTTCGCCACGTGTGAGCAAGTTGCGGCTTTCACGAATGTCGGTGATTTCCTGTGCGATGAGTTCGGCCATGCGTGGCTCGTTAGCTGCGGCAAGGATATCTTCGGTAAAGAAATCGCGTGGATTGTCCGGAGCTGTTTTGGGAGCCGGTCGGAAAGGCTGCTGCGGTGTTATTCTCGCAGCTTTGTCGTTGACGGCCATGAGCACACCGTTTTCGTCACGGTCAAGATTGATAATACTGTGTTTTTTATCAATCAATGCCGTGAATTGTTTGGTAGAATCGGGCAACCCAACGGCATAAAAGTTGATCTGAACGAGGCGGTAGTGGGTTTGCGGCTGCATACCAACGTTGCTCAGTTTCATGTAACGGCTGGCGTAATTGGCCATTTCACCGGGAGTATATGTACTTTTTTCGATCAACAATTTAAATTTGACAGCGGTCTTCGGCAAAAAATATGTTGCGCCATTGACGGGCTCCTGTGACATGGCCGGTATGAGACCGTAGACAGCCATGAGTGTAACGATAATGAGTTTTTTCATAAATTATGATGGTGATGTTTTCTTAATGTTCGAAAATAGATTAATGGGGTAGAAAAGGTCCCGTTAGTCATTGACGCGTAGAAATGCCTTGGGCAAGAATTGAATGAGGTCGCTTGCGATGAGACTCTCTTTACCCAAGTCTTTAATTGCGATGTCGCCGGCCAGTCCATGCAGATACATGCCTAAGAGACAAGCCTCTCGTTGCTGATATCCACGGGCCAGCAAACCGGTGATTATACCGGTGAGCACATCGCCTGAGCCGGCTGTAGCCATGCCGCTGTTGCCTGTCGAATTGAAAATGATGTCTCCGTCGGGTAGACAGAGCGCGGAATAATGGCCTTTCAGAAGAATGTAGGCCTTGAAACGTTGTGCCATATCGCCGGCTTTCATCAGTCTATCGTAACAACTATTGCTTCCTGTGCCTGTGAGTCGGTCGAATTCGGCTGCGTGTGGTGTCAGGATTATGCCTTGTGGCAATTGTTGCATCCAGGCGCGGTGGTTGGCCAAGATGTTGATCGCGTCGGCATCGAGTACCACCGGGCATTGACAGCCACGGATCTGGGCTATCATGGCGATGGCACTGTTTTCGTTCTTGCCCAGTCCGGGGCCGATTCCGAGCGCGTCGATGTCGTCAGTGTTGACGGGTTGGGAGAAGTAAGTTTCTTCCTTGTCAATACTCATGACAGCCTCGGGCACGTTCATCTGAAGAATGGAGTAATTGCATTTAGGCGTGTGGAGATACACTTTGCCTGCTCCGGAACGCAGACAGGCACGGGCGGAAAGGGTGGCGGCACCGCTCATTCCATAGCAGCCGGCGATGAGCATGGCCGATCCCATGTCACCTTTATGGACAAAATCACCTCGCGTGCGCAGCAAAGAACGGATGTCGTTTTCCTCTGTAATCGTGTAATGAGCCTTGGTTTGGCGAATATACTCGGGAGAAAGCCGGATGTCAAGCACCTTCAGTCGGCCGACATACTGCTGGTTATCAGCCATGAGCATGGACAGTTTTTTTTGTTGCAGTGTCAGTGTGAGGTCAGCCTGGATGATATTGGCTTGAATATTATAGGTGTTATCTTCGGTCATCAGGCCTGAAGGAATATCAATGCTTACAACTTTGCAAGGCGAATTGTTGATATACTTGACGAGCGAAGCAAAGCCGCCGGCTAAGGGCTTGTTGAGTCCTGAACCGAAAAGACCATCTACGACGAGCGTATCCTTGCCGAGATGGGGTGGATCAAAGTTGAGGGTTATTTCGTTGAAGTTATGAAGCTGATGGCTGTCTATGGCCCGCTGACGATTAGTGGCACAATCCGGTGACAGTTTATTGTGAATATTAAAAAGGTAAACACTCACTTGGTAGCCTTTGTTGGCAAGCAGTCTGGCTACGGCCAAAGCGTCACCACCATTGTTGCCTGGTCCGACGAAGACTACAACAGGCATCGTTGTTGGCCATTGCTCACAAATCGCAAATGAAAGAGCTTTGGCAGCGCGTTCCATCAAGTCGATAGAGGCGATAGGTTCGTGCTCTATCGTGTAATTATCAAGCTCGTGAATCTGAGTACCGGTGAAAATCTTCATTGGTTGCAAATTTACAAAATTAATGCAAAACGATAATGGCGTTACATAGTTTTTTCGTATTTTTGCACCAAATTATACAATTCCCAGCTATGCGTAAAATTAAAATTTTGGATAAAACGTTCAGAACGTTTATACCTGAAGAAGAAATCCAACAACGTGTGAAGGCTGTAGCCGAAAAACTCAATAAGGATATGGAAGGCAAGAATCCGTTATTATTGGCTGTGTTGAACGGTTCTTTTATTTTTGCAGCCGACCTTATGCGCAATATCACGATTCCATGTGAGATCTCTTTCGTGAAGCTGGCTTCTTATCAAGGTACTACTTCTACAGGTAAAATAAAAGAAGTAATCGGTCTGAATGAAGACTTGACCAATCGAACCGTGGTTATCGTAGAAGATATTATCGATACAGGTACGACAATGAAGCAAATGATAGAATCGCTGGGAACACGCAATCCTAAGTCGGTGCATATCTGTTCGTTGCTTGTAAAGCCGGGCAAACTTCAGACACCATTGAATATTGAGTATGCCGCCATGGAAATTCCTAACGACTTCATTGTGGGCTATGGCTTGGATTATGACCAGCAGGGTCGTCAGTTGCGTGATATTTACGTATTGGACGAATAGATTTATATTACAAATAAGAGATGAAGAATATTGTTATTTTCGGAGCTCCGGGTGCCGGCAAAGGCACACAGAGCGACAAAATGATTGAGAAGTATGGTTTGGGACATATCTCTACGGGCGACGTGTTACGTAGTGAGATTAAAAACGGTACCGAATTAGGAAAGATTGCCAAAGGATACATTGACAACGGTCAATTGATTCCCGATGATTTGATGGTAAATATCCTGGCTAACGTTTATGACAGCTTTGGCACGGATCATAAAGGAGTTATCTTCGACGGCTTCCCGCGTACCACACCGCAGGCTGAGTCTTTGAAGAAAATGCTGGCAGAACGCGATCATAAGATTGCCGCCATGATTGAACTTTCTGTGCCGGAAGAAGAATTGATGGCCCGTCTGATCAACCGTGGGAAGGAAAGCGGACGCAGTGACGACAATGAAGAAACGATCAAGAAGCGTCTGAATGTTTATCATACGCAGACAGCTCCACTGATTGACTGGTATAGAGGCGAAGGTGTACATTATCATGTAGAAGGTCTTGGCACGGTAGATGATATCTTCGATCGTATTTGTAAAGTAATAGATAGTCTTTAAATAGGTTTTGAGTGATGGGTGTTGGTGAATAGCGTGTTTGTAAAGACTATTCATTAACACCCATTATCTGTTATGATTCCTCCTAATTCTCCCTATATATGGAAAGTAACTTTGTCGATTATGTGAAGATATATTGCCGCTCCGGTAAAGGCGGTAGGGGCTCCATGCATCTGCGTCATGTGAAGTATCAGTCTAATGGCGGTCCTGATGGAGGCGACGGAGGACGTGGAGGAAGCATTATTCTCAGAGGCAATCATAATTATTGGACATTGTTGCACCTGAAATACCAACGCCATGTCTTTGCGGAGCACGGCGGAAACGGTGGACGAGATAAATGCCACGGTACGGATGGTAAGGATCAATATATCGACGTGCCTTGCGGAACGGTGGTCTACGACGCCGAAACGGGCAAATATGTTTGCGACATTACGTACGACGGCCAGGAGGTGGTGCTGTTGAAAGGCGGTCGAGGCGGCCTGGGCAATTTCCAGTTTCGCACATCTACCAACCAGGCGCCACGCTATGCTCAGCCCGGTGAGCCGATGCAGGAAATGACTATCATCATGGAACTGAAGCTGTTGGCTGATGTCGGATTGGTAGGTTTCCCCAACGCAGGTAAATCAACATTGCTATCTTCGCTGTCGAGCGCACGACCCAAGATCGCGAATTATCCTTTTACAACACTGGAACCGTCATTAGGCATCGTGGGTTATCATGATCAGAAGAGCTTTGTGATGGCCGACATTCCCGGTATTATCGAAGGAGCCAGCGAAGGAAAAGGTTTAGGACTGCGCTTCTTGCGTCATATAGAGCGCAACTCATTGCTGCTTTTTATGGTACCCGGAGATACGGATGACATTAAAAAAGAGTATGAGATTCTGCTCAATGAGTTGAAACAGTTTAATCCCGAAATGTTGGATAAGCATAGGGTGTTGGCCATTACCAAGTGTGACTTGCTGGATGACGAACTCATTGAGATGCTGAAAGAAACGTTGCCTCATGATTTGCCGGTTATTTTCATCTCGTCGGTAACGGGCAAGGGATTACCCGAACTGAAGGACATACTCTGGAAGGAACTGAACAGCGAGAGCAATAAGTTGCAAGAGATAACCTCAGAAGATACCCTTGTGCACAGAGATAAAGACATGTCGAGATTCTCGGAAGAACTTCTCGCCGAAGGAGCTGACGTGGAAATAGAGTTTATTGATGATGCAGAAGTAGAAGACGTAGAGGAACTTGACGACTTTGAATATGAATAAACCGGTCGTAACATCATATCACATGGCCGAAGAAGTGGTGGCTTTCTCAACGACTCGTAAGGGTGGGGTGAGTAAAGGCAACCATGGTGAATTGAATTTGAATGAATTCAGTGGCGACAATGCACAGGACGTTCTCACCAATCGAAGACTGATGGCTGAGCGTCTGGGCATAGCCGCCACTCATCTTATTATACCTCATCAGGTTCATGGTACGGACGTTCGGTTGATTTCAAATGATTTTTTTGCGTTGTCCGAGCAAGAAAAGACCGCTTTTTTGGATAAAGTTGATGGCGTGATGACCAATCAAAAGGGCGTTTGTATTGGCGTGTCGACCGCCGATTGCATCCCTGTTTTGCTCTATGACACCAAACAGCATGCCGTTGCGGCCGTACATGCGGGATGGCGTGGCACGGTGGCGAAGATAGTATGTCGGGCATTGTCAGACATGCACGCGGCTTTTGGTACAAACCCATCGGACATAAAGGCGGTCATAGGCCCCGGCATCAGTCTGAAGAATTTTGAAGTAGGACAAGAAGTGTACGACGCTTTCGCCCAAGCCAGCTTCGATATGAACGAGATTGCGACCATGCAAGAAAAGTGGCATATCGACTTACCGCGATGCAATCAACTGCAACTGACGCAGTCGGGCGTGAAAGAAGACCATATCCAAATGTCGTCAGTGTGTACTTATGACCAATCAAATGAGTATTTTTCGGCCAGAAAATTAGGCATAGATTCAGGGCGAATCTATACGGCCATCATGCTAAAATGACCAATTCTATAACTTATGACATCTACAATTAAGACGAACCACCGAATGCGGTTTCTCTTGTCAGGCCTCTTCTTCGTTATGGTGACGTTGGCCTTTGCCCAGACAAAGAATCAGTTTACCGCAGCCGAGCAGCAGCAAATCAGTATAGAAACTCCGGGCTTGTTTGCCCGTTCTAACGCGTTTAATATTGATTTCAGTATATTAAGCGATAAAGAATATTCCTTTCCCTTACCCGTAGGAAAGGCCAAATTAATCAACAATAACTCACAACTGGAGATTACGACGGCTTCGGGCGACGTAGTCAAGGCCATGTTTGATGGTGTTGTCAGATTATCCCGCAAGGTAGATGGTTTTGGAAACGTAATCGTTATTCGTCATAATAATGGTTTAGAAACCGTATACAGCAACAATGCGCAGAATATGGCGCAGGTGGGCCAACGTGTGAAAGCGGGGCAGACCATTGCCGTTGTGGGAACGGATGGCAATCAGGGTAAATTAATCTTTGCCATCATGGTAAACGGCGGACGCATTAACCCCGAAACGATCTTGGGATTCAAAAGCCATAAGTTGCGGAAGCGCACCTTGTTGTGCAAGAAAGGCAAAGGGCAACTGGTAGATATTTCGACTGTTGAGTCGACCGAAGAAGAGCCCGATATTGTAGACGACTCTTTTGAGGATACGAGTCAGCTGAAGTTGGATTTGTCGGCATTGGATCAGGAGCGATGGGCTTATCCGCTTCCGGGTGGTCATGTGATAAGTCCGTATGGTGGCAAGCGCCGTCATGCGGGTGTAGATATCAAGACCAAGGCTAACGATGGGATTGTAGCGGCATTTGATGGTATTGTTACGATGTCCGGACCTCATTACGGCTACGGTAATTGCATTAGAATCAAGCACCGCTATGGCTTTGAAACGCTTTATAGCCATCAGTCGAAAAACTTTGTCAAAGTGGGTCAAAAGGTGAAAGCCGGCGAAGTAATTGGCTTGACAGGACGCACCGGAAGAGCCACCACAGAGCATTTGCATTTTGAAATCTCCTTTAAAGGTCGGCGTATAAATCCCGCTGTAGTCTTCGATCATGCCAAGAAGAATCTGCAGCAAGTGACATTGACCCTTGGAAAGAATGGAAGCATAACATCGAAAAAGAGTAAATAAATTCAAATATATTTATGAAAGAACTGGCATTAAAGTATGGATGTAATCCAAATCAGAAACCTTCGCGAATCTTTATCGACGAGGGTGAGTTGCCCATTGAGGTTGTCAGCGGTCGTCCGGGATATATCAATTTTCTGGACGCGTTGAACGCATGGCAGCTGGTCAAGGAACTTAAAGAGGCCACAGGCCTGCCGGCTGCCGCGAGTTTTAAGCATGTTAGTCCGGCGGGAGCTGCCATCGGACTACCTCTGAGCGACACCTTGAAGCAGATTTATTTTGTAGACGACGTCGATTTTGAGCTTTCGCCTCTGGCTTGTGCTTATGCTCGGGCACGCGGAGCAGACCGCATGTGTTCGTATGGCGACTTCGTGGCGTTGAGCGATATTTGCGATGAGGCTACGGCCCTGCTGATTAAGCGTGAGGTTAGTGACGGTGTGATTGCGCCGGGATATACGCTCGAAGCGTTGGAAATATTGAAAGCCAAGCGCAAGGGTGCCTATAATGTCATACAGATTGATCCTGAGTATAAGCCAAATCCCATAGAACAGAAGCAAGTCTTTGGCATTACCTTCGAGCAAGGACGCAATGAAGTGAAACTTGATGATGACGCTTTGTTTGAAGATATTCCGACAGCCAACAAGACTTTCACCGCAGAGGCAAAGCGTGATTTGATTATTGCGCTGATTACATTGAAATATACGCAGAGCAATTCGGTTTGCTACGTGAAGGACGGACAGGCCATTGGCATCGGCGCAGGCCAGCAGAGCCGTATTCACTGTACGCGTTTGGCAGGCAGCAAGGCCGACGAATGGTGGTTGCGTCAGTGTCCTAAAGTGATGAATTTGCCGTTCAAGAAAGATATTCGTCGGGCCGATCGCGACAATACGATCAATATATACATCAGCGAAGAGTATGAAGATGTGTTGCAGGATGGTGTTTGGCAGCAGTTCTTTACCGAACAGCCCGCGCCATTGACACGTGAAGAGAAGAAAGCTTGGATTGCTCAGAACACGAATGTCGCATTAGGTTCGGACGCGTTCTTCCCCTTCGGCGACAATATAGAGCGTGCCCACAAGAGCGGCGTAGCGTATATTGCCCAGGCCGGCGGCAGCGTTCGTGACGATCATGTTATCGAAACCTGCGACAAATACGGTATTGCGATGGCGTTTACTCACGTGCGTTTGTTCCATCATTAATCCATAGAACATTATTATTATATGTCTGATAGTTTCGATGATATATTAGAAAGTGGCATTGTCTTTAGAGGAGCGCCCAAGGGTGGCTCGAAGAACGATAAAGTTAAGACAAAGGCCAAAAAGAAGAAGTATATAACCGGCGCGCATGGTAGTGGCTCAGCCAAGCAGAAGGCCAAATACCGTGAACAACGGGCTAATCGCCATAAATAGAAGTTGCTTTTGCCGGCTTATGCGTGTATTGTGAGTAATATAAAAAGGGATATTGCAAAAAGCAGTATCCCTTCTATTTCTTTCTTGTCGAAAAGTAACAGACGATTAATCGTTTGAAGCAATAGTGCGCTTCTCCTGAATGCGTGCTGCTTTACCGGTAAGCTTACGCAGATAGTAGAGTTTTGCACGACGTACTTTACCACGCTTGTTAACCTCGATAGAATCGATGTTAGGCGATTCAATTGGGAAAATACGCTCTACACCTACGGTACCAGACATCTTACGAACGGTGAAGCGCTTCTTGTCTCCGTGACCGGCGATCTTGATAACAACACCCCGATAGAGCTGGATACGCTCTTTGGTACCCTCGACGATTTTGTAAGCGACAGTAATTGTATCACCAGCCTTGAATGCCGGGAACTGTTTGCCGGTTGCAAATGCTTCTTCAGCAACTTTAATTAAATCCATTTTTTGATAATTAAATATTGTTTGTCGTTCCAACGCAACATATCCCGCAACTCATCTGCGTGAAAGCGGTTACGCCGAAAAGCGGTGCAAAGTTACTTACTTTTTCATTATCTTCCAAATTTTCAGTTAGTTACTTTCAATAGTGTCCTAAATATTTTTCAAATTAGTGGGGACAGGTTTACAGGTATCGATGATATCTGCCCACCCTGAATTATCTTTACATATACCATCAAAAAAGTGGCATTATTTTGAAAAAGAAAAGAGAAGGACGAAAATAAGCGATTGTAGAGCAAGTTTATAAAACGCAGGTTATCAATACATTGTACTTTTAAGGGTGTTTTCTCTTCGCTTTTTCGCCCTTAATAGCTATGCTTTTAGGCTGTAATCGCGACCCTTTCATCGGCTAAAAGCTATGCTTTGACGGCGTAATCGCTGTGCTTTGAGCCGATAAAAGCATAGCTTTGAGCATAAAAGAGCATAAAAATCGGCAAAGCGAAGGGCTTTTTCGCCATGTCGGCACTTAGATGACATGTTGCGGAAGTGTTAAAATCTGGTAGTTTTTTCTGACAAAAATCACGGATACGCTGAATCAATATAATTGGATGGGCTTACAAGTGATGAAGCCGGAGACTTCATCATCGGTGCGTCTCTCCCTCTCCCATAAACGATTGACAGATTTATATTTGATGCAACTTTGTATGCGTTTTCACAAAAATTATTTAGGACACTATTGCTTAAAAGGATGTTTTTCCACCAAAAGTTTGTGGAATTAAATACGAATGACTACTTTTGCAATGTTTTCGAAGACAAATGAAAACAGAAAAGGGGTGCTACCGCAATTGCGGATGCTGAGAACAGACCCATGGAACCTGAAACGGATAATGCCGACGCAGGGATGATTAAATCAATCCACAAGTTCTTTTATAATTCCATCGCTGACGGATATTGACGTGTGGCATGCCCATTTTCTGATGATTATTACATTTACTAATGATTAAGATTTACACGAAATGAAGAAAATGGTCATGGTTCTGGCGGTTGCGTCAACAGTTTTGGCAGCCAATGCCGCAGAAGAGAAGCTCGATACGCTCAGGACTTACGAATTGCAAAACGTACAGGTCGTTTCCACTCGTGCAGGACAGAAGACGCCAATGGCATTCTCCACGATGGACAAACGGCAAATCAACAAAATCAATCACGGTCATGATATTCCCTTCCTGCTGTCGCTCACGCCGAGTGTGACGACAACCAGCGACGCAGGAAACGGCATTGGTTACTCCAGTTTGAAGGTGCGTGGCACCGATCCGAGCCGCATCAACTTCACCGCCAACGGCATTCCCATCAACGACGCTGAGAGTTCGCAAGTGTTCTTCGTCAACATGGGCGACTTCATGTCGAGCGTACAAGACGTTCAGATACAGCGGGGTGTGGGCAGTTCGACCAACGGCAGCGCGGCTTTCGGTGCCAGTGTCAACATGCAGACCGACGCTCCTTCGCTCACACCCTACGTCCGACTCAACTTGTCGGCAGGCAGCTACGGCACGCACAAGGAGAGTCTGCTCTTCGGTTCGGGCCTGATGGCCGACCACTGGAGCTTCAACGGGCGCCTGTCGAACATTGGCAGTGACGGCTACATCGAACGAGCGTCAACCAATCTGAACTCTTACTTTCTGCAAGGCGCTTACACCGGCACCAACACGATGGTGAAACTGCTGACCTTCAACGGCATAGAGAAGACGTACATGGCCTGGGACTATGCCAGCAAAGAGCAGATGAAGAAATATGGCAGACGCTATAACCCATGCGGAGAATATACGGATGCCGACGGAAAAAAACGGTATTACAACAATCAGAAGGACAACTACCATCAGCAAAACTACCAACTCATCTGGAACCAGATACTGGGTCAAGGATTCAACTTGAATGTAGGCTTGCACTATACGGCCGGTTTCGGCTATTACGAGCAGTACAAGATGGGACAAAAACTGGCCAAGTACGGCTTTGCGGGCAGTAAGCTGAAATCAGATTTGATACGCCGCAAGAACTTGCGCAACGACTTCGTGGGCGGCGTTTATTCGCTCAACTATGAGCAAGGACGCTGGCATGCCTCGCTGGGCGGTGCCATCAACCGGTACAGCGGACGCCATTTCGGCAACATCTTGAGCATTATCAATCCCACCGTCACTAATTACCCGGGCAAGGAATACTACCGCAACAAAGCCGTGAAAAGCGAGAACAGTGTCTATGGAAAGCTGAACGTAGACCTCTGGAAGGGGCTGAGCACCTACGTAGACTTGCAATATCGCCACATCGGCTACCGCATCCAGAACCCCAACGACGAGTATTCCAACGCCGCAAAGAACGGCTGGCTCTACGATGAGAAGTATGATTTCTTCAATCCCAAGGCCGGTTTGTACTATCAGTTCAACCCCAACCACGCTGTCTACGCTTCGCTGGCCATCTCTCACCGTGAGCCTACGCGCAACGATTTCGAGGGCCATGATATACCGAAGCCCAAGGCCGAGCGCATGACAGACTGGGAACTGGGCTACAAATACCAGAGCGCGACGCTGAGCGCGGGCGTCAACCTGTACCACATGAGCTATAAGGACCAGTTCGTTTTGACCGGAGAAATCAACGCCATCGGCGAGATGATCCACCGCAACGTGGGCAATTCGTATCGTCAGGGCATAGAGTTGCAAGGCGCGTGGAAGCCTTCCGACTGGTTCAGATGGGACGCCAACGCCACCTTCAGCAGGAATAGGGCCAAGGATTGGACGGTCAAGAACGGCAACGGAAAGGATGTTCGGTTCGGCACGACGCACCTGAGCTTCTCGCCGGACGTTATCTTCAACAACATCTTCACGTTCAGTTACAAAGGCTTGGAGGCCGGACTGCAAAGCCAATACATCGGCAAACAGTACATGACCAATGACGACAACAAGAATCTGACATTGGACGCCTACTTCGTAAGCAACGTCGACGTGAGTTATACCTTCAAGCTCAAATCGGTGAAGAGCATTACGGTGGGGGCCACGGTCTACAACCTGTTCTCCAAAAAGTATTTCACCAACGGCTATGCCGGTGCCGGCTATGACGACAACGGTAAAGAAACCTCAAACTGGGCTACCTACTCTCCGCAGGCACCCATCAACTTTTTGGCACATTTAAGCATCACTTTCTAATGATTATTGATTATCTATCAATCCACTGGCTCGATATTCTGACCACGATACTGGGCATTGCCTACATCGTGCTGGAATATCGAGCCAGCATTCTTTTATGGCTGGTGGGCATCATCATGCCCGCGCTTGACATCTGGCTCTACTACAGTCACGGCCTCTATGGCGACGCGGGTATGGCTGTATATTACACGCTGGCCGCTATTTATGGCTATGCCGTCTGGAAATTCGGACGAAAACGCGGGCAGCGGGAGGGCCAGGCGCTACTCATCAGTCACATGCCCAAACGCCTTTACCTACCCGCCACGGTATTCTTCTTCGTCGCCTGGGGCGTAACCTACTGGATTCTGACCGAGTTTACCAACTCCACTGTTCCCCTACTCGACGCCTTTACCAACGCCCTCAGCTTTGTAGGGCTGTGGGCTTTGGCACGGAAGTATATGGAACAATGGTTCTTCTGGATCGGCGTCGACCTGATTAGCTGCTATCTTTATATCAACAAGGGCATTCCTTTTAAGGCCGGACTCTACGGTCTTTACGTCATCATAGCCGTGGCAGGCTACTTCAAGTGGCAAAAGATGATGAAACAACAATTATGAAACATTACGAGAAGATAAACACAGAGAGCCGTTTCGACACGGTCATCGTGGCCGATGGTGCCTTCCCCAAAGGCGATGTGGCACTGAACATACTGCGCCATGCCCGGCACATCATTGCTTGCGACGGTGCCGCGAAGACGCTGTTAAATCAAGGTTTTGAACCGACAGGAATCACGGTGATAGGCGATGGCGACAGCCTGAGCGAAGAATTGAAAGTTCAACTGCATTTTATTCAAATCGAGGAACAAGACAGCAACGACCTGACCAAGGCCACACGCCACTACATTGCGCAACCAACGACTGTCTCCGGAAGCCGCATTGCCTTTTTAGGCGCCACCGGAAAACGGGAAGATCACACCCTCGCAAATATTTCATTAATGATGCGCTATTACCGGGAGATGAACATTCAGCCGGTGATGATAACCGATGAGGGCTATTTTATTCCATCCGATGGAGCCAGTAGCTTTACAACCTTCGTTGGACAGCAGATGAGTATCTTCAATTTCGGCTGCCGACAGCTCGAAAGCGAGGGACTTGTATGGAACGTTTTCCCATTCGATGAGCTATGGCAGGGCACTCTCAACGAGGCCGAAAAAACGACGATAAAATTTAAAGGAGACGGTTATTATCTGGTATATCTGACATTTCAGGGTAAAAGACACTGCGTCTGACCCCCCCACACCAAGCCTTTGAAACAGCAACTATAATCAAAACAACATGAAAAAAGCGTCATTGTCTGTTCAGACTTTGACGCTTTTCTATTTAAAACCATAAAATACTTATTTCAGATGAAAGGAGTTTTCGATTGAAACCAACTCCGACCGGAACGCCGCGTCGTACTTCAGCTTCTGCTCCACCTGCGTACAACTGTGAATAACGGTAGAGTGATCGCGGTTACCGACAAGCCGCCCGATTCGCGAAGCAGGCATTTTGGTATACTTCTGGGCCAGATACATCGACACCTGACGCGCTACGACCAAATCGCGTTTGCGACTTTTGCTGTTGACGGCAGTTGTCGTGACATTGAAATGATTGCAAACCGTGTCCATGATATCGTCTACCGTCAGCGGCTTATCATCAATCTTCACAGCCCGCTTGATAACTCTGGTAGCCAATTTCATATCCACTTCGCAATTATAGACTACGCTATAAGCCAACAAACTGTTGACAACACCCTGCAAATCGCGAACGCTTCCATTGGCTGTAGAGGCTATAAAGTTAACCACGTCTTCGGGAATATGCAGGCCATCGCGTCGTATCTTGTTGTTCAGAATAGCCACACAAAGCTCTACGTTGGGTTTTTCGAGCTCGGCTATCAAGCCACATGAAAAGCGTGTCAGCAGACGGTCGTTCATTCCTTTCAAATCAACAGGAGGACGATCGCTGGCCAATATGATGCGCTTACCGTTGCGGAACAGATGATTAAAGATGTGGAAGAAGGTGTCCTGAGTCTTTGTTGCCGTCATCCACTCTTGAATATCATCGACTATCAGCATGTCAATGGTCTGATAGAAGTTGATGAAATCGTTGACCGCATTCTGTAAAACGGCATTCGTGTACTGCACCTGAAAGAGGCGGGCGCTGATATACAACACGCGCATCTGCGGATACAACTGCTTGGCATACACGCCTATGGCATTGATCAGGTGGGTCTTTCCGCAACCACTCGGCCCATAGATAAACATCGGATTGAACTGGTTATTGTTGGGATGTTCAGCGATGCTCTGGCCGACAGAGCGTGGCAATTTATTGCAATCACCTTCTATATAATTCTTGAAAGTCTGATGAGGGTTCAGCTGTGAATCTATCTCCTGTGGACGGGCCGCGTCCAAGACGGAAGGAGGCTGGTTGCCACGCGCCTTCGCACGCTGCTTGATATCTGTATCTGCAGAATCTGCCTGAAGATCCTGCGTCAAATTGTGCTCCTTATCGGTCACGACACGATAGCCTAACTGCACTCCGTCGCCAAAAGTCTTACGTAAGACCTTGCGCAACAAGTCCAGATAGTTAGCCTCAAGATACTCATAGACAAACGGACTAGGTACCTTGAGCAACAATTGCCTCTTCTCCTGATTGAAAGAATCGAAGACAATTGGCTTAAACCATGTATTAAACTGTTCCATCCCAATGTTCTCACGGATGAGCGCAAGAGCATTGTCCCAACATGTATTGGAACGCACCATATTTAATAGTTCTATTACAATTTTTTATTAATGTCTTTCTCTAACAGCCTGTGCTTAATTCCCTCTCATAATTGAGCCTTCAGCTATAGATTACAATGCAAATTTAACAAAGAAATATGAAAGTTGCAAATCAACGTTTTATATATTTTTTAAGAACTTTCGCTAACTGACTATAAATAGGCACTTTACGAAAATAAAAGAAAACAAAATTCAAAATGGCTATTGCAAATTTACAACGCCCTGTTTATCAGCGGATTACAAAAAACGAAACAAACTTCTTCCCCACCGGTGAAACATTGGAAAAGGAACGTTAAACACGCAAGTATAAACCCAACAACAACAATCTTGGCGGCGTGAAACATCAGCCGCGTATAATTTAGACTTAATTTATTTTACAACAAAAGGGCAAGTATTAAAATAGAAAGACTATTCTGTGGGTTTGTAAAAGGGCTGCTTTCAGCGTGTAAAAGCAGCCCTTTTGCATGGCAATAGCATAGCGTTTGGAAAACCGTTGATAAAATACAGAAAAGCGGAATAATTTCTTATCTGTCTTTCTTGCCAAATAAAGAGAAATGGACGTAGCGCTTCGGATGCTCACGCACGTTGATCAGTAAGGAATCGGCACTCTTCATCGTCGCAGCCAGATTGTTATAAAGGGCCGGATCACGCATCAAAAGGCCCAGGCTTCCCGAATTATGATTCAACCGGTCTGTAAATTCCTGAACATTGGCGAGCGTTTTATTCACCTGATCCATGGTCCCTTGAACGTCTACCTGGGCCAAGTTGGCCGTCAGTCGAGTTGTGTTTTCCAATACGCCGTCGGCCTTTTGCATCAAGCCGGGCACCTGGCGATTGACCGAAGACAGCAACTGATTGAGTTCGCGGGTCGACGTTGTCAGGTCGCCTGTCACATCCCGGATATTGTGCAAGGAAGCTGCGATGGCGGGATCGGCTAATAACCGGTTGACACTCGAAAGAATACTATCGAGTTTCGGCATCATTTTCTGCACTTCGGGAACGATATTGGCAACCTTGCCAAGCGCACCGCCATTAACTACGCCCCACAATGTGTCGCCGGGCTCGAGCCGATTTCGAGGATCGTTGGCCATCAAGATATTCAGCTTTACATTGCCCATCAAGTCGCTTACGATCTCCGCGCTGCTTCCTTTCGGTATGCGCAAACCTTTCTCTACCTGAACCCGCACAATGATATCATCCTGACGTTTCAAGTCATAATCTATTCCTTTCACCACGCCAATTTGATAGCCGTCCGCATAAATAGGATTTGAGGACGACAAACCACTGATGTCCTTGAACTTCACATAATATATATTGTCATTCGAGAAGACAGACATTCCTTTCAGAAAATTCAATCCAAAGAAAAGAACGACAATACCCACTGTAGCCACGATGGCTATTTTCACTTCTCGTGTTAAAATTTTAGTCATTGCTCTGTATATTATTTATCTGCTAACGGCTTTTCTTAAACTCCTGAATAGCCGAATTTACACTAATTTTCTCTCCATTCTTGAAAGCGATAATAAACGCTTCCGGAAACTTATCAAGAATCTGTTTACGTAACTGATGGATTTCGTTATAATTATCAGAAGCTCCATAAGTGTACTTATTCATACCATTCTCTTCAAAACACTCTACCGGTTCGAGCTGCTTAAAATGCCCATCGCCCGGCCGAAGCTTACGGGAAGTGACGAGAATCTGTATTTTGAAGATCGGCTTTGCCTGATCGGTTGACACCGTTTGGGGCTCTTCCTTAATCACTTGACGAGCGGGCTTTGCCTCTACGACTTGGGCCGAAGGCTTGTTTGCCGAAGAAGAATCCCGGTCTTTACCCACTCCACGATTACCGTCGTTGTCCTTGATCAGTTGCGGAATTTCAGCGGTCTCTGCCGTTTCGGCCTTATAAGGAACAACAATTCCATTAAAATATCTATTCTTATAGCGCAGGAATCCGTGGTAAATAGCCTGTCCCATCTTGCGAATACCTTCCGGACTATTTAAGAAAGTTTCCTCTTCAGATGACGTAATAAAGCCTAATTCTATCAAACAGCTCGGCATTGACGTTTCGCGCAATACGAGGAAACCGGCTTGATGCACTCCTTTATCGATACGCCCTGCCTCTTTGCATACACTGTTCTGAATATCCCGGGCCAGCTCTACGCTCTTTTCCATATTCTTGCCTTGGATAAATTCAAACATGATATAGCTTTCGGAAGACTTGGGATCAAAGCCTGCATAGGTCTGCTTGTAATTCTTTTCCAGCGAGATAACCGAGTTTTCACGAATCGCTACATCTAAATTATCTTTCGCACGATGCATTCCCAGTGTATAGGTTTGGAATCCCCGGGCAACCCTTCCCGCGGGAAGAGAATTGGTATGTACGGAGATAAACAAGTCGGCATTGGCACGATTGGCAATATTCGCGCGTTCGTTCAGGGCAATCTTAACATCGGTCTTGCGGGTATAGACGACTTTTACGTCGGGGCTGTTCTGTTCCACGTAACGGCCAAACTCAAGCGCGATATTTAGATTAATATCTTTTTCTTTTGAAAAAGCGCCCATGGCCCCGTTATCTACACCGCCATGGCCGGCGTCGATAACCAAAACAAATTTCTTATCGGCCGAAACCGACAAGGTAACAAACAAGAGAATTAGGGTAAATAAGAAAACTTTCTTGCCAATCATACACCTACTAAATTAAGGCAAAATTACAGAATATATATTACAAAACCGAAAATTAGCTTCCCGTTTTATCATTTATTAAGTGAACTTCCACACCGGCACCGTCACAATCAGCACCCATCGGGGGATTTAACTTCATGACGCGTAGCGTAAGTTCCTGTATCTGGGGGAACGAGTCAAACAGTTTTTGACCGATCCGCCCTGCCAAACACTCGAGCAAACAGACCGGTCTCTGCATTTCCACACTGACCAACTGATAGACTTCGGCGTAATTCAACGCGTGTTCAATATCATCGGTTGCCATTGCCTGCATGAAATCATAAGCGATTTCGAGGCTGACAGAATAGTCGTTACCTACCAAACGCTCCTGCGGCATCACGCCATGAAAGGCATGAAACCGCAGGTTAGACAGTAGTATTTTACTTTGTTTGATAATCATTGCTATATTTCGCCACTTTTATCCGCAACGGCTTGCGCCGCAATTCGTACAAATCAGACAGCCCTCTTGATAGACCAACGCCTCCTGTCCGCAAGACGGACATTGCTGTCCCTTGGCTGCCGTGCCATCACTCACATACTTCTTGAGCGCCCGCTCAACACCTATTTTCCATGTATTGATATTTTCACTCTGCAACTGCAACTGGCCAACCAACTTAATGACATGCTCTATGGGCATGCGATAACGCAAAACACCGGAAATTAGCTTAGCATAGTTCCAATACTCCGGATTAAACTTCTCGCTCAATCCCTCAACCGTAGTTTTATATCCGCGCTTATTTTCAAACTGGAAATCATAGCGTTTGGTGCCATCTTCATTGACCCGTTTGATGATCTTGCCCTTTGTGACACTCTTGGGCAGCATGATTCCTTCTTCATCATCCTGCAGACCCGTAAAGATTTCATAAGGATAGCCATTCAGTAAACCAACAAAAGCCACCCACTTTTCCTTGTTATTCTGGAAACGAACGACGTCACATTCCAGTTCTTTCGGACGAACCTCTGTCACTTCGGGATGGTGGCATGGCGCAAGTTCCGGCTTTTTCTCATCTTCTTTCTTCTTGCCCTTCTTTGAAACGGGTATCATGACACCCGAACGACTGCCGTCTCTATAAATCGTACAGCCCTTGCAGCCGCTCTTCCAGGCCTCGACATACAGGCGATTGACCAATGCCTCGTCAACATCATTGGGCAAATTCACAGTCACACTGATACTATGATCCACCCATTTCTGAATGGCGCCCTGCATCTTCACCTTCATCAACCAGTCCACATCATTAGCCGTTGCTCTATGATAAGGCGATTTTTCGACGAGCGCGTCTATCTCTTCCTGACTATATTTCTTATCCGCGTCGTAGCCGTTTACCTGCATCCATGTTAAGAACTTGCTATGATAAACAATGTATTCCTCGAAGCTATCGCCCACCTCGTCGACAAAATCGACACGCACATCCGCATCATTGGGATTCACCTTGCGACGACGTTTATATACGGGCATGAAAACTGGTTCAATACCGCTGGTAGTCTGTGTCATGAGCGACGTTGTTCCGGTCGGCGCAATCGTCAGACAGGCTATATTCCGACGTCCATATTGACGGATATCGTCATAGAGTTGCGAATCAACCGCTTTGATTCTCAAAAGGAAAGGATTATGTTCTTCGCGCTTGGCGTCGAATATTTCAAAAGCGCCACGTTCCTGTGCCATCGTCACAGAGGAACGATAAGCATTCAGCGCAAGGGTCTGATGTACCAAAACGGAGAAATCCGTAGCTTCCTGTGTTCCATAACGCAGTCCCAAAGCGGCCAGCATGTCACCTTCGGCTGTGATACCCACACCGGTACGACGTCCCTGTCCGCTCTTCTTCTTGATCTTTTCCCACAGGTGATATTCCACACTCTTCACCTCAGCGCTCTGTGGGTCCTGCTCTATCTTGCGCATAATCAGATCGATTTTCTCCATTTCAAGATCCACGATATCGTCCATCATGCGCTGGGCCAACTTCACATGCTCTTTGAATTTATCGAAATCGAAAGAGGCATGATCGGTAAACGGATCATTCACATAGCTATATAGATTAATGCTCAACAGGCGGCAGCTGTCGTATGGACAAAGCGGTATCTCGCCACAGGGATTGGTGCTAACCGTGCGGAAGCCCAAATCGGCATAGCAATCAGGAATGCTTTCCTTCAAGATCGTATCCCAAAAGAGCACACCGGGTTCAGCACTCTGCCACGCGTTGTGAACAATTTTCGCCCAAAGTTCGCGAGCAGAAACCGTCCGTTTCACGAAAGGATGTTCCGAATTGACGGGATATTGCTGCATATACGGCCAATCTTCAACGACAGCCTGCATAAACGCGTCATCTATCTTCACCGAAACATTGGCACCCGTCACCTTGCCCTCCGTCATCTTTGCGTCAATAAAAGCCTCGCTGTCAGGATGTTGGATGCTGACACTCAACATCAATGCCCCACGACGCCCGTCCTGTGCCACTTCACGCGTAGAGTTGCTGTAGCGCTCCATAAACGGAACTAAGCCCGTAGAGGTCAGCGCGGAATTATTGACAGGACTTCCGGCAGGACGAATATGACTCAAATCATGCCCCACACCGCCACGCCGCTTCATCAACTGCACTTGCTCTTCATCGATGCGCATGATAGCACCGTAAGAATCAGCGTCGCCGTCCAACCCTATCACAAAACAATTACTAAGACTTGCTGCTTGGTGATCATTCCCGATGCCGGTCATCGGACTGCCGGCAGGTATAATATAACGGAAATGATCCAAAAGTTCAAATATTTGTTGAGCGGAAACCGGATTTTTATACTTCTGCTCTATTCTGGCTATTTCATTGGCAATGCGCCAATGCGTTTCAACAGGATTCTTCTCAAAAATGTTTCCGAAGCTATCCTTCATCGCATACTTGTTCACCCATACACGGGCAGCCAACTCGTCGCCATCAAAATACTTCAACGCAGACTCAAAGGCCTCATTATAGGAATAAGCTTTACTATTTTCCATGAAACGTAAAATGGATTGATTTGGTGCAAAACTACAACTATTTTTTAATATTACTTATTAACGAGAAATTTATTTAGGAAAAGTAATCGTTAAAACTTTCCGAAAAAGAAACTATTTTTATCTTTGCACTTAAAAAAAAAGTCTCCAACGTTATGAAATCAATCATCAAACGAACAACTATTAGAAAATACACAGAGCAAAACGTTTCGGACGACATGCTCCATCAACTACTTGAGATTGCGGAACGCACTCCCACCATGGGCAATCTACAACTCTACAGCGTCGTGATTACGCGTAGTGCCGAAGGTAAGGCCGCTTTGGCCCCGGCCCACTTCAATCAACCCATGGTCGTGTCGGCACCCGTCGTGCTTACCATTTGCGCCGACTTCCACAGAACGACCGCATGGGCTAACCAAAGAAATGCGAGCCCGGGCTATGATAACTTTTTGAGTTTCCTGAACGCGGCCACCGACGCCCTGCTCTACACCCAAACGTTCTGCAACCTGGCCGAAGAAAAGGGACTTGGCACCTGCTTCCTGGGCACAACCCTCTACAACGCGCAATCCATTATCGACACGCTCCATTTACCTCAACTTGTTTTTCCTGTAGCCACCATCACGCTCGGTTGGCCGGCCGAGCAGCCCGCGCTTACCGACCGACTTCCTTTGCGTTCCATCGTTCATACGGAAACATTCGAAGACTATACTGCTGAAAAGATTAACGATTTCTATAAAGAGAAGGAATTACTGCCCGAAAATCAACACTTTGTTGACATCAACCATAAGGAAACACTCGCCCAAGTATTCACCGATCTTCGCTACACCAAAAACGATAACGTCGCAATGAGTAAACACCTGATAGAAGCCTTACGCCGGCAAGGCTTTATCGAATAACAAAAAAAAGGCGCGGGCCGTGTTTCACAACACAGTCCGCGCCATACTTTAGAGTTGGTAGTGGCGCTTCAAGCACAGGTTTGAGTTTCTCGATGTTCGCCTCCTCACACATCGCCGGCACGTGGGCGGCAAACCGGAAGTGCTCCATGTTCTGGAGCTGTGCCTTATTGATAGTCTTGATTTCCATAGATTTTTGTTTAAAAGATTACTGATAAACTGCGATTTATTGGCTCCCTACAGGCAGTTTTGCTGAAAAATCGCAGTTTCTGAGTTCCCGACGGCTGTTTTTGTCAAAAACCTGCAGTTTCTGAGTTCCCGACGGCTGTTTTCATCGAAAACCTGCAGTTTCTGAGTTCCTGACGGCTGTTTCCGAAGAAAAATCGCGATTTTCTGCTCCCGAGAGAGCATTTCAACATTGACCACACGACGAAAAACGGAAAATCCCGGCCGGCGGTTTGCGGGAAAACAACCGTCCCACGCTCTCGGACGATGCGGAGCGTGGGACGAAAAGGGATATTGCGGCGAAAGCCTGTTTCATTCACTTTTTGCGAGTTCCTTTGCAGAAACAGTCGTAACCAGCCCGTTTTCATCGGCTATCACGATGTCTTCGCCTTTGAGCACTTTCTCGTGAATCATCTTCTGACGCGCGATTTTCATGCCATCTATCATCTTGCGTGCAAATTCGCTGTATCGTTCCTTATTTTCCATAATCGCTTATTTTTGAGAATAAAGTTTCATCATATACAACCGTGTCTCTGCCTATACCGCCCTCTGCCACAACAGCCTGTGCCATATACTCAACTGATATTTTTAATCTTGATAATACACGCGCCTGACACGATTGCTTATCCCCGTCATCACTTCGTAAGGTATTGTTTCCAGCAAATCACTAAGGACGGTGACGGGCAATTCCGGGCCAAAGATTTCGACCATATCCCCTTCTTTACAATCTATGCCCGTGACATCAATCATGCAGACATCCATACAGATGTTACCGACATACTGCGCTTGCTTGCCATTGACCAGACAATAGCCCTTGCGGTTGCCCAATCTACGGTTCAGGCCGTCGGCGTAGCCGATAGGAATGGCTGCTATCAAGCTATCCTTGTCTAAAACCGTACGGCGGCTATAGCCTATACTATCGCCTGCCGGAACATGGCGCAACTGCAAAATCGTTGTCTTCAAGGCCGAAATCGTATGTATTGTTTGGTTGTTACGCGGATTGATTCCATAAAGCCCCAGCCCCAGCCGACACATATCCAACTGACGCTCCGGGAAATGCTCAATGCCCGCAGAGTTATCAATATGGCGCAGTATGTTATGACTAAAAGCCTGTTGGAGTTGCCGGCTTCCTTGATCGAAAAGTTCAAACTGCCGTGTGGAGAACGCGTCGAAGCCATCATCATCGCTACCAACGAAATGACTGAACACCGAGCGAGGAATAATGGCGTTCTGACGTTTCAGTCTTCGAATAAGCTCTTCCATGTCGTGCTTAGGATCAAAGCCTAAGCGATGCATGCCCGTATCAAGTTTAATATGCACCGGATAATCCGTGACACCTTCTTTCTCAGCCGCTTTCACAAGTGCTTCGAGCAATCGGAAGCTGTACACTTCCGGTTCAAGGTCGTAGTCAAACATCGTTTTAAAGGCCGACATCTCAGGATTCATGATCATGATATTACCGGTAATACCGTTTTTCCGCAGAGTTACGCCCTCGTCGGCCACGGCCACGGCCAAATAGTCTACCTGATGATCCTGCAAGGTTTTGGCTATCTCAACGCTTCCGGCACCGTAAGCGTCGGCTTTTATCATGCAAACGAGTTTGGTTCCGGGCTTCATCATGTCGCGATAATAGTTCAGATTGTCGACCACGGCATTGAGATTCACCTCCAAGACCGTCTCATGCACCTTACGAACCAAGTTTTCTGTTATCCGGTCAAAGCCAAACTGCCGTGCGCCCTTGATTAAAATAACCTCATCGCGCAAGGAACGGAAGACCTCACTTTGCAGAAAACTCTCAACCGTTTTGAAGAAGAACTTCTCGCTTATCTTTATCAAATCGGCGTGGGAAAACAAATCCGCTCCGATACCGATAAACTTTTCGACCCCTCGTTCTATCGCCAGCTTGCTCACTTCTCCATACAGGCTTTCGCCCGATTGGCCACTCTGATAGATATCGCTCAATATCAATGTGCGCCTTCGGCCTTTATGATCAGGACGGCGGTTCATAAAATCGAGCGCGATATCGAGCGACTTGATATCCGAATTATAACTATCATTAATCAAAGTACACCCGTGTTGTCCTTCTTTTACCTCTAATCGCATGGCAACAGGTTCCAATCGGGCCATCCGTTCTGCCAGCACGTCGGGCGTCACATCCAACTGCAGGGCTACCGTTGCGGCCACCACGCTGTTCTCTATCGAGGCAGAGTCAATGAACGGAATGGTGTATTGCCCCCGAAGATGGTTCTTAAACGTATAATCGACCACCGTCCGCAAGCCTTCGATATGGATATGAACATACATAGGTGCCTTATCGTCCTTGCTCGACCACGCCAGCAACTCGCCTTTCAGCGTGGATTCCGACACACAACGACGAATCGTATCATCGTCCATGCAATAGACAATGACATCCGATTCATAAAACAAACGCAGTTTTTCTTTGCATTTGGCTTCTTTCGATGCAAAATTTTCCTGATGAGCACTTCCCACATTGGTCAGCACCCCGATTGTCGGCTGAATGATTGTCTGCAAGGCCGGCATTTCACCGGGCCGGCTGATGCCTGCCTCAAATATGCCCACCTGCGTGTCTTCCTTCAACAGCCAGACGCTCAAAGGCACACCAATCTGTGAATTGTAGCTACGCGGACTTCTGATAACGATTTTATCCGGAGAAATCAACTGGTAGAGCCATTCCTTTACGACGGTCTTACCATTGCTCCCTGTTATACCTACAATCGGGATATCATACTCGTCGCGATGACGCTCGGCCAGCCGTTGCAAAGCCTTCAGCGTATCGGCTACTCTCAGAAAATTAGCCTCCGGATAATTCACTTCATAAGAAAGAGGAACCTGTTCTACGACAAAGTTCCTCACTCCACGCCGATAAAGATCGGCTATATAATTATGTCCGTCATTACGTTCTGATGTCAACGCAAAAAACAAAGTTTCTTCGGGGAAACACAGAGAGCGGCTATCTGTCAACAAAAAGGCTATATTAGCGTCTCTATGTCCAAAACGACGCGCACCGACAAGTGTGGTGATTTTTTCAATCGTATATGTCATCGTTCTATCATGTTAAATATCGTAAGCGGAAATAGACAGAGAAGCACGACAGGCCCCTATCCGAATAGCAAACCCTTGCTTACCACTTGCAAAGATACTTCAACCTAAAGAAACGACCAAAGAAATATTATAAAAATCAGAATCAACTTTCGACGATACGTATATTCTTTCCTTCTACCTGAACAAACCCCGCTTCACGGGCCTTGCCCAATAAGTAAAGCGCCTTCTTATAAGAACAACCATACTTATTTTTCAAGCTCACCAAAAATGTTGTTCTTGAAAGTTCAACGGTTTTCCGCTCCCGAAAAATGACTTCAATTCTCTTTTTCAGTTCATCGGGATGAAAGCTGATACGTTTTTGGTAAGAATAATTGACGATGGCAATGGCCAATAACGCAATAACAGCACCGATAATCAACAAGGTAATCTGACTCATAACGCTTGATTTAATAAGGTTAATAACTTAATATAATATATCGCAAATATACAATATTTTCCAAGAGTCTGTTATTTAGATGGCCCTTTTTAATGTTTTTTCTTTAAAAAGCACTAAAAACTATCCTATTTAAATATTACCCTCACTTTTTGGTATAACGAGTTGAATTATTCACTATATTTGCTGCATCCGAATTATATCATGATTTAACTATCAAACCTATGAATGACATTCAAGTAAAAAGGATCTCTCCCGAGGAGGAACAGACCACAATCAATCCCAATTCGAGATTCGACCGCAACCGCCGCTATGCCGGTGCCGTCTTCGGCCCCATCTGCGCCTTATTAGTTTGGATAACCCCTATCAACGGTCTCACGCCCGAAGCTCACAAGCTACTGGCCGTCATGACCCTCGTCGCGCTATGGTGGATTACCGAACCGATTCCCATTCCCGTGACCTCGTTGCTCGGCCCTACTCTCTGTGTCGTATGCGGCGTTGTCAAGATGAAAGAGGCTTTCGCCGCTTTTGCCAACCCGATGATCTTCCTGTTCATGGGTGGCTTCATGATAGCCAAGGCCATGATGGTTCACGGGCTCGACAAGCGCATAGCCTACGGCATTATTTCCATGAAATGGGTGGGCGACAGTCCCCGCAAGATATTCTTAGCCATAGGTTTGGCCTGTATGCTTTGTTCCGGATGGATCAGCAATACGGCCACGGCCGCCATGATGTTTCCCATTGCGCTCGGTCTGCTTGAGGCTATCCGCGAAATGATGGCTGCCAACGGCAAAGAGATAGACCTTAAAACATACAAATACGCGACCGGTCTGATGCTGATGACCGCATACGCCTGTTCCATCGGAGGGGTCTTAACACCCATCGGAACACCACCTAATATCATTATGCTCGGCTTTTTGAGCGAAATGAGCGATATTCATATTTCATTTTTCCAATGGATGGTATGGGGATTCGTTGCCATGGTGTGCTATTTTATCATTGCCTATATCGTTCTTTCCAAGATGTTTCCCGCCGACGTGGAGCATATTGAAGGCGCGCAAGCTTTTATCGGACAGAAGAAAAAAGAGTTGGGTCAATGGACGCAGGCGCAGAAGAACACGCTCACGGCCTTTATCGTGGCCGTTGTATTATGGGTCACTCCGGGGTTTCTCAGTATCTTTTTCGGAACGGAAAGCGATATTCTGAAAGGCTACAACAAGCTCTTCCCCGAGGCCGTCGTTGCCATGGTAGGTGCCTTGTTGCTCTTTTTCTTGCCTGTCAATCTGAAGAAAGGCTGGATGACACTGCGCTGGAAAGACGCCGTGGCGGGCGTAGAATGGGGAACGTTATTGCTCTTCGGCGGCGGACTGGCCATGGGCGGCATGATGTATAGCACAGGTCTCTCGGCCTGGATCGGCAATCAAATCATTTCCATCATGGGTGGCCGGCCTTCCGAACTTATCCTCGTTGCGGTGTTCTGTGTCATGGCTTTGCTACTGTCGGAGCTTACATCCCACACGGCAGCCACCAACATGATAGGTCCGTTGGCCATCGGCGCGGCCGTCTCCGCGGGTTTCAGCCCCATTCCGGTAGCCGTCGGCGTAGCTCTTTCCGCTTCATTGGGCTTCATGCTTCCCGTCTCTACTCCACCCAACGCCATCGTCTATGCCAGTGGTTATATTCCCATCACCAAGATGATCAAGACCGGCGTCTATATCGACGTTATCGGAATAGCCGCCGTCACCATACCTGTCGTGCTCTACTTGGTCAATATGATCGTGTAGCGATTCCAACTAAGGGCTTATGTCACCCCACATGAAAAAGGCTTACACCGTTTTCGTTTCAAAACCGTGTAAGCCTTTTCTCCCATAAGCTATTTCCCTACCGCATACTTTGCCTCAAACGCTTTCAATCTCGATTCCGCATCCGCTCGAAATTTTCGGTATTCCTCCGAGTCGGGATTAAAAGGCTTATGGCCCAACGCGTCCTTTATCGGTTTCCATTCGGCGATAAAAGTATTGGCCACATCGTCAAAATAGGCCTCGGCAAAGCGTTCCCAGATATATTCTACGGCTTGGGCGGACGGATGAAGCATATCCGCGTCGTAGAAACGGTAGTCGCGCAACTCATCGCATACAAGTTCGTAGGCGGGGAAATAGCTCACTACTTGATTATGTATAGAGAGCTTGCACAACCTGTCGACCGCCAGCAACAGCGTCGCCTTGCTCAACCGGCTTTCATGATAGCCATACTTGCGATAACGAATGGGGCTTACCGTCATCACGACCCGTACATTCGCGTTACGTTGAAGCAGTCTGTCTACAGCGGATCGCAACGCTTCCACGCACTCATCAACCGTCAGTTCGCGTTCCGTGAAGAGCTGTTGTGGTCGCTTATTGCAGTTATCTACAATTTCGCCCGTTTCATTCAACACGTAAACATGATTTGTCCCAAGCGTTATAAACACCACATCAAACGGCGGCTGCGCTTCGTCGGCAGTCAACCGGACTATCTCATGCTGTACGCTGACCGGATTATACATCACGCCAGAAGGATTAACTTGCACACGAAAACGCTCTTCCGAAAAACGCCGGCCGATGTTTCCCGCAAAGCAACTGCCCACAAACAACAATCGGTGGGCAGGTTTTATCTTCCAAGAAGAAACAGGAATGTCTACGATTGTTCTGAATTCCACGAGCAATCTCCTTTTAATAATATATTAAGAACGGCTGACTTGGAGTCCGGTCTTGCTTAATTGCAAATCTACAAAACGTGCATTGGGACTCTCATGGTCGGTCTGCAGCCGTTGTTTGATACGTGCGGCCGCATCGGGATCCTTCGCAATCATGTAGAGATAACCGCCTCCGCCCGCACCCGGCAACTTATACCCTAAGCACAAATCATCTACCAAAGCCGTCAATCGGTCTACAGAAGCCGGATTCGTTCCGCTATCCAACAGCTGATTAAGCTGCCACGACTTACGGACAAGCTGTCCCATCAACGCAAAATCCTGACGAACGATGGCATCATACATATCAAGCGCATGCTGCTTCATTACCGATAGTAATTCTAGTTGCTCATGTTGATTGAGGAACATCCTACGCACGATCTGGCTCAAGATATCCTTAGCCGTGCGAGTAATGCCCGTATAATAGAGCAAATGACAAGGCGCGTATTCCTGTCCGGTAAACATCTCCGTTGGCAGAAACTTCACCATAGGCTCTTGTGAGAATCCTTTGCCGGTCTGCAACAACTTGATTCCGGGCAGTAAACCGCCAAACTGATCTTGCCATCCACCACCCGTCGTGAGTAATTGCTCCAATACGAGCGTGCGTTGCCCTATCTCGTTCTTATCCCACGATAAGCCACAGAAATCATTGAGTGCTCCTAATACCGTAGCGGCAAGAATGGAACTCGTACCTAAACCGCTGCCCGCGGGAATCGCCGAGAGCATGGTCAACTCGATACCACAACCAAATTCCTCAAGCTGAGCTGAAAGACTGGGATAGTCTATCGAAGAGAAACCGGGCTGAAAGCCTGACAACACCAAAGCCGCTTTGGGAATGGAGAATGGGCTGCCCACTTTATTGAAGTCAGCCAGTTGCTCATAGGTAGTAATTTCTTCGGCCGAGCCCAGATCAATACTGCGCAGAATAATCTTCCGTTCTTTGCAGGGCTTCACGTATGTCTGCAATGGAGGCTGCCCGTTTAATTCAATAGCAAGATTAACAACATTACCACCCTCCGTCAGACAATAAGGTGGCGTATCGGTCCATCCACCCGCCAAATCAATTCTCACCGGACTTCTTCCCCACACAATCTGATCTGCATATACATTCATGTGGGGTGTTTGCTTCATTTCCAGTGCTCTACGGGTCAGCCCTTCACGCAACAAGCCGAAGGCCCGATCGGGCTCTCCTCGGAACATCGCATCGTGAATGCGTGTCAACAACGGTGCTTCTGCGGGCAGACGTTCAGGCATAGGTAGCTGGAATTGGGCAAACTCCTGTGCGGCATGTTCCAAATCCAGTTGATAGAATACACTATGTTCATAGTTGCTGGCCAGCCGCGGCCAGGCTTCCGCACGAAACCGCCTGCGTTGTGCTTCCAGTCGGCGAAGATTTGCATTTGCCGATATGTCCTCCGCACTTAGCTTTTCGGCTTCATCATATAGTTTGCGCGCATGCTCTGAAAGGTTTTGCTTCAACATATATTGCAGAACCTCACCCATGTCGGCCACCGAACGAACTACCGGAAATAGCTTTTGCTGTTGTAATGAGCCCGCGAATTTGTCATAATAACCATAAGGACGCACCACCCATGCGGTCTCATCCAATGGCACAATGTCCACACATTGGCAGGGTTCTAAGTCCAACGCCCAGTCATTCTCGGGCACACCGGTAATGATATTCTCGCTTGTCAGCATCCAATGACGACCAACAAAACTATTCTCAATCCAAAGATTACGGTTCTCGCCTGTAATGGCAGCCTCCGTAACGGCATTCTGTACAAAGATAGAAGGATGCGGTTTGCGCGAATGGTGCATGATTTCACGCTGGTCGTTCACCAGATTCTGAATGGCCAACGTTGAGGAAAGCAGTTCTCTACTCGTACCAAAATGATAAAACTCACCGCCCGGCAAAGGCAGAACTGCCACTTTCAGATCGGCCATTTCAGGGTCGGGCAACGACGGATGGCTACCCAGCGCACAGCCAAAAGTGCCGTAAAGGTCGTATTCCCGATATTCTCCCGAAGGTGTTTTCGACTTTCGGGCCAATGCCGTCATGGCCTTATCACTCAACAACCACACGCCGATATCCGTCAGATAATAATGGTCTTTCTGCAGATTGCTCAACGTTTCAACCGAAGGCTTCTGCAACATACACTCCATTTCAGTAGGGTGCTCACGCGACGACACGAAGACGCCATGATTTTGTGCAATCTCCGGCCCCAGCCAAAGTCCGTAACACACGATGTCCACATCGTCAGGGATAGGCTGTAAAGGCTGTGTGGCCCGTATATATACATCGCCACTGACA
This sequence comes from Prevotella illustrans, assembly GCF_017426725.1. GTDB lineage: Bacteria > Bacteroidota > Bacteroidia > Bacteroidales > Bacteroidaceae > Prevotella > Prevotella illustrans. The sequence goes on from NZ_JAERMS010000010.1 coordinate 60,604, forward strand.
ATCATCACGTTCAGATGACGAGGCGCCGCATTGAGAATCTTCTCGTAAAGCGGCACTTGTAACGATAACAAATTCTGCGAAAGGCGCTGCCCACGGGCCCAACGGAATACGGGAATGGGTGTCAATATTTTCCCCGAAGGTGCATACGACGGCAGTCTTCGGCTCTGTCCGCCGGCATGCAACAGCAGATAACGTTCTTCGGCAGACAGACAAGAAGTTTCATTCGTGTCACTCTTTTCTCCCGACAGCCCTTTGCGCTCTGCCAAATAGCGGTCTACCAACCATACGGAACCGCCTCCCGAACCTAGCTTTTGATTGACCGGATCGTGCGTACAGAACCACTCTTGGCGGTCGTACCCTGTAATATCATGGAAACATTCTACTAAATTAGGGGGAAGGGAAAGTAGTTTTTTCATACGGTTTTCTTTTTACGAGTCTCGAAATAAACCGATAATCCTATCATCGCAAGCAGGATAGCGTATGCTACATAAGCGATAGTTTCTGTTCCATCGACACTCTTGGGATAGAAGCTGAGCACCACCTGATGGGTTCCGGGCTGTACATTGATAGCCCGAAGAATATAATTGACGCGCCCCAGTTCAACGGGATTACCATCAATGGTGGCTTCCCAACCCGGATAATAAACCTCGGAGAACACTACGACACCACCCTTATCAGACTTCACTTGATAGGTTAGCTTATTAGGCTCATAAGCGGTGAGCTTCACCAATGCCGTTTCGTTTTCAGCCACAGCCTTGCCCAACTGCTTTTCAAACTTCCTATCGGCTACAGCATGATGACGTAGATTGAGCTTGCCGACGCGATCCAATTCTTGATTCGCATTGTCTACATAGTCGAGGCGGTCAACAAACCAACCGTTACCATATACGTATGGATTCTGCAAAGGCACAGTCTGTCCGGCCTGCAAAGGCAGAATAAAGTATTTGGCATTGAGCATGTTCAACACGGGAAAAATGCTATCGCCATTAATCTTCGTCATATCGCCGCCCGCTTCTTGCACCGCAGTCATCAGTTTCTGCATTTCGGGATGGATATAGGCTTCTATCACCTCCTGATAGCGACGCAACTTGGCCGCGTGATAGCCACCTATACTCTTGTGGAAATAGCTCGTTTCGTTTTCATTGAACGTATTTGAAGCCAGATTGAGCACACGATAGTTAAGACTCTTATCTAATAATATCTGGCGATCGGTGGCTGTCATCTGCATTGGCGTTTCACGCACGCTCTTCTCCACAAACATTTCGTCGTTGAGATAGCGCTTGTCTACCTGCCACATGTCGATGAAACACAGCACCGTTATCAAGCCGATGACATAATCGGCACGCAGTTTCTTATACTTATAAAGGAAGAGTAGCGACATTCCAAGCACGATAATCCAGAACGAGCGCCAGCAATCAGCCGTGAAAATGCTCTCGCGCATGCTATTCAGATTAGCCGTCAACGGCGCGAGATACTCACTCGGAATACTCTTAAACGCGGTTTGTTCCTGCACAGAAATGAAACTTGAGAAGAAAACACCGGGCATAAGGGCAAACAAGAGGGCCACACCGGCCGTCAACGCAAAGCTGATATAGACATATTTCATCTTCCGAGCCAGCACATCGGGGTTTTCAATAACCTCCTTCAGAGCCATAATGGCCAGAAGCGGAATCGTAAATTCGGCAATGACCAATATGGAAGCTACCGTTCGGAACTTGCTGTACATGGGCACATAGTCAAGGAAGAAGTCGGTAAACGGCATAAAGTTACGCCCCCATGAAAGGAGTATCGACAAGATGGTAGCTGCCAGCAACGCCCACTTCATCGGGCCTTTGACGATAAAGAGTCCCAAAATGAAGAGCATCAACACGAAAGCGCCCACATAAACGGGGCCACTCGTGCCGGGTTGGTCACCCCAATATTGCCCTAACTGCTGATAAATCTGCATGAAATTCGGGTCGGCTTTCTCCATGGCCTTACGATTAGCAGTCAACGGAACAGAAGCGCCGCCCTTGGTATTGGGCACCAACAGCGTCCACGTTTCGTCAATACCATAACTCCACTGCGTGATATAATCGCGATCCAAACCACTGTTGGTCTGTACCGCCGAGTTCTTTTTCACCAGTTCGCTCTTGCCGCGCATACTCTCCTGACCATACTGCCAGGTGTGATACAGGTTGGAAAGATTGATACAAATGCCCAAAACAGCAGCGGCGGCACACACACCGACTGCTTTCCAGAACTGCTTCAGTGTCTTCTCCCGAATAGCCGTCACCAAGTAGGCGATGACCATAAACAAGATGATGAACAAGTAATAATAAGTCATCTGCACATGGTTGGCATTCACCTCAAAGGCCGTAAAGATGGCCGTAACGATGAAACCGGGAATCAGTTTACCTCTGAACGCCAGCACCACGCCCGCCATCATCGGCGGCAAATAGGCCAACGCCATCACCTTCCACAGGTGACCGGCCGCAATAATAATGAGAAAATAACTGGAGAAAGCCCAAATGACAGAGCCTAAGACAGCCAACGACTTTCTGAAATCGAAAGCCCGAAGCAGAATATAGAAGCCCAGCAGGTAGGCAAAAAGGAACCATACGTTCTCAGGTAGCCACAAATGATAGGCTTTTTCGGCCTGATTGAGCACCGAACCACTTTTATAGGAGGGAGCCATCTGATAAGTTGGCATGCCGCTGAACAAGGAATTAGTCCAACGCGTGGTCTCACCGGTCTTTTCCGTGTACTGACTCATCTCAATACCGGCCCCTCTACCGGCCGAAGAATCGTGCCGATAGAGAATGCGACCATCAATATCGGCCGGGAAGAAATAAGCAAATGAGATTACAATAAATAATACGACAGCAGCAATGTCTATCAGATACTTCTTCAAAACTTTCATTTCATTATAGATTATTTACAAGGCAAAAATACAAAAAATCAACCATATATCCGCCTAATCCACGATCTTTTCGCTGTTTTTGCGCTTTGAGCACGGCCGACGGCATGCTATTGAATTATTTTTACTAACAACAACAACTCCAAATCGGCCGTTTGAACAGCATAAAAGCAGCCATATCAAAAGCTTAAAGAGAAATTACCAAAATGAAACCGCGTTTTGGTAATCGTATTACCACGCAGCGGTAATCATATTACCAGCCCATGGGAAGCCGTTTACCACGCAGCGGTAATCGCATTACCACATAGCGGTAATTCCACCATCGTGCCGTGAATCAATTTGAGATTAATGAAAATAAATAGTCCAAACAGCTATCTATTTATGCAAAAAGTACGGAGAATTGACAAAAAAGCCATATATTTGTTGTGCGGTAGCAATCTGCTGTGAGGACAAAGAGACACAAAGACTCTGTAAAATATGCGGGAAAGCGTATTTTTCACATGAAAATAAAAGTGTCGCCTTTCGGTTTTAAAACATACAAAAGATGCAAAGAATTGGAATTATCGTAGCTATGGACAAGGAGTTCAAGCAGTTGGAAGGCTTGCTCGAAGTTCCTGTCAGCGAAACGTTTAATCATAAGACGTTTATTTCGGGTCAGGCTTTTGGCAACGAAATCATACTGATGCAGTGCGGAATAGGCAAGGTGAACAGTGCCATTGGCTGCGTGGAAATGATTCATCGCTACCATCCCGACCTGATTATTTCGAGCGGTTGTGCCGGCGGAGCCGACATCGGGTTGAACGTAGGCGATGTTGTGGTGGCCCGTGAATGTGTCTATCACGACGCTTACTGCGGCGACAACTGCCAATACGGCCAAATCTTAGGCATGCCGGCACGCTTCAAAGCACCCGAAGAGCTGGTCAGCCAAGCACTCTCTATCAATCAGACGGCGCCCAAAGACAACACGAAAAACACCTTACCGCGTATTATCAGCGGGCTGACCGTCAGCGGAGAATGGTTTGTTGACAACCAAGTCAAGATGAAAGAAATCATGAACCACTTTCCCGAAGCAACGGCTGTCGACATGGAAAGTTGCAGCATAGCCCAGACATGCCATATCTACGGCGTTCCGTTTATTTCATTCCGAATTATCAGCGACGTTCCTCTTAAAGACCATAAGGCCCAAATGTATTTTGACTTTTGGGACAGAATGGCTGAAGGAAGTTTTGATATCACCAAAGAATTTCTCCGCGTATTAGCCGCTAACTGACGGCTAAGCGCACATGACAACAAATATTTTTTCCGTTATTCCGTTTATAATTATCCATTTATATGATGTCAGAAAAAACAACATCTGCCCCCACTTCATCTCATGAAGCAGGCATGAAGCCCATTCCCTCGTTTACCATCGATCACCTGCAGTTACTCCGTGGTATTTACGTAAGCCGCAAGGACAAAGTTGGAAACGAAGTAATTACGACTTTTGATGTGCGCATGAAAGAGCCTAACCATGAACCGGTGCTGCACAACGGTGCCATCCACACCATCGAACACTTGGCTGCCACCTACCTGCGGAACGATGCGGAATGGAAAGACAAGGTGATTTACTGGGGTCCTATGGGCTGTCTGACAGGCAATTATCTGATTCTTCACGGCGATTTGGAAAGTAAGGATATCGTCTCCTTGCTTCAACGTATGTTTGATTTCATCGCCAATTACGAGGAAGAGATACCCGGGACGACACCAAAAGACTGCGGCAACTGTCTTCTGCACGATCTTCCGATGGCCCGATATGAATCGAAAAAGTATCTGGAAGAAGTCTTGAATCAGCTCAAACCAGAGAATTTAATTTATCCACAATAGATAATAGGTTTCTAATACCTTGAAACACGCTTTCTTTTTTCTGCTTTTTTCATTGTTCTCCATTGGTGTTTGCGCACAAGAGAACAATGATTGGGAACGATATTTAGAACACCTTGCCACACTTGATGAAGCCGAATCGACCTCTTGGGAAGAAGTTCATCAAGTGCTGAGTGAGTTTTCACGCAATCCCATCAACATCAATCAGGCCACCGAAGATGACCTTCGGCAACTGCTTTTCCTCAACGAGAAGCAGATTGATGAGATTATGACGTATCTGGGAAAATACCATGGCATGCGAACAAAGGCCGAACTCAACATGCTCCGTGAACTTGACACCGACCGAAAAATGCTCTTAAGCTGCGTCATCTACATAGGCGAGATGGCGCAAAATAAAGAAACATTTCGTCAACTTCTTCGCAATGCCGGGCATGAAGCGGTGGCCATGGTCGGCATTCCCTTGTATGAACGGCTCGGACAGACGAACGGAAAATACGAAGGAGGGCCACTTCGTCACTGGCTTCGCTACAACATGAACGCCAAAAACCGAATGCGTTGGGGATTCATTGCCGCACAGGATGCCGGTGAGCCATTGTTTAAAGGGAAGAACAAAAGCGGATATGACCATTATTCTTTCTATTTTCAACTACGCCGGTTTGGTGTTTTCGATAACCTTGTCGTAGGCAGATATAAAATCAAAACGGGGATGGGACTGATTATTAACAATGGTTTGGCTTTGGGAAAGGCTTCCCTACTATCTACAAACGGAAACACGACCAACATCCTTACTGCCCATTCTTCAAAAAGTGAGTTCAACTATCTGCAAGGTGCGGCTGCCGTTCTCCACCCCCATCCTTCCGTATGGATTACGCCCTTTCTATCTTTTCGTTATCTCGATGGGACTCTCAACAAAGACAGCACCACCTTATATAATATAGCAGGCAGTGGTTATCATCGCACAGAAAGTGAACTTGCCCGCAAGCATAATACGTCGCTCGCTACGGGAGGTGTCCATCTGCGACTTGTAAAAAATGGATTTTACGGAGGCGCTACGTTTATCTTCAATCGGTTAAGCAGAAGTCTTCAACCGATGAAGATCGATAGTCTCGGACAGTTCTCGCTTTCACAATTATACAGGATGTGGCTTCCACAGGGACAACAGATATGGAATCTCGGGGTGAACTATGGTTACAACCGAGGGAATATCTCCGTAAATGGTGAAACGGCTTACGGAAATTGCAATGCCATTGCTTCCATCAATGCCGCCAGTTATTCTTTTTCAAGCAAATTCGCACTGACTGCTTTATATCGTTTTTACGCCTTACGTTATTATGCTTTGCAAAGTTTAAGCTTTAGCGATGGCGGTTCCACTCAAAACGAAAGCGGACTATATTTAGGTGCCAACTGGCGAATAACAAAAGACTTGACACTTTCTACCTACGCCGACATGGCCTATTTCCCATGGCCAAAGTATCAGACTTTGGGCTCTTCCCGTGGATGGGATATCATGACCAACCTGCTTTATCAACACAAGTTACTCACCATTCAGGCCCGTTATCGCTATCGCAACAAGCAACGGGATAACGAAGAGAAAACAAGTCTCATCCCCAAACAAGACCATCGAGGACTTTTAGCTGTAGAATATAGTCACAATCATTTCACGCTAAAGACAAAAGCAAGCCTGAGTTATTGTAACTATCAGAAGCACAGTTTAGGCTATTTACTTGAGCAACACGGTCGTTTCCAAAGCAAACGGTTCAACATTCTGGGAAGCATAGGCTATTTTCATACCCAAGACTACTACAGTCGCGTCTACTCTTATGAGCGTACATTGCTTTATATGATGAACATTCCGTCGTTTGCAGGCAAAGGATGTAGATATGCGCTACTGGCCTCTTTCCAATTCCGAAATATCCAATTATCAGGAAAATGGGGCACCACGCATTACTTCGACCGCACAAGTATTTCTTCCGGACTGCAACAAATCAATAAGGCTACCCAAACGGACATAGATCTGCAATTAAGATATTCGTTTTGAAACTTTTCTATTTTAATTACAAATAGTTTCATGAAAATTACTTACATTTGCAATCGTTGTAAATAGAGAACTTACATATTACATATTTAAACACCACAAAAAATCTAACAAATCATGAATGAAATTCCTACAGTATTTTGGTTAGTGCCCATCGCTTCGGTAGTAGCTTTGAGCATGGCATGGTATTTTTTCAGCAAGATGATGCAGGCTGAAGAGGGTACGCAACGTATGATTGAAATCGCCGAGCATGTCAGAAAAGGCGCCATGGCTTATCTTAAGCAACAATATAAGGTAGTCTTTTACGTCTTCGTTGCGCTTGCCATCCTTTTTGCTTTTATGGCATACGTACTCAAAGTACAGAATCCATGGGTGCCGTTTGCCTTCCTTACGGGTGGTCTCTTTTCGGGATTGTCTGGCTTCTTCGGCATGAAAACGGCGACATACGCTTCTGCTCGCACGGCAAACGCCGCACGAAAAGGACTTAATGAAGGTCTGCGCATCGCCTTCCGTAGCGGAGCGGTCATGGGATTGGTTGTCGTCGGTCTCGGATTGCTCGACATCGCGCTATGGTTTCTGATTCTCAACCACTGCTATCGGGGTGACAACATGGCCCTCATTACCATTACCACCACCATGCTTACATTCGGAATGGGCGCTTCTACCCAGGCTTTATTCGCCCGTGTGGGTGGCGGTATCTATACCAAAGCGGCCGACGTAGGCGCCGATCTGGTAGGCAAGGTGGAGGCAAACATCCCCGAAGACGACCCACGTAACCCGGCGACGATTGCCGACAACGTAGGCGACAACGTGGGAGACGTGGCCGGCATGGGAGCCGACCTGTACGAAAGTTACTGCGGAAGTATTCTCTCTACGGCCGCGCTGGGTGCTACCGCCTTTGCCATGAACGGCGACATGCAGCTCAAGGCAGTCATCGCACCGATGATTATTGCCGCCGTGGGCATCTTCCTGAGCCTCATCGGCATCTTCCTCGTGAAGACAAAGGAGGGCGCTACGATGAAAGACCTGCTCCATTCGCTGGGCTTGGGTACGAATATTTCGGCCGTATTGATAGCCATTGCTACATTCATTATCCTCTATCTGCTGGGAATTGAAAACTGGCTGGGCGTTTCTTTCTCGGTTATCAGTGGTCTGTGTGCCGGTGTTATCATCGGTCAGGCAACAGAATACTATACCTCACAGAGCTATAAACCTACACAAAAGATTTCTGAAGCCTCACAAACAGGTTCGGCTACGGTCATCATCAAGGGTGTCGGAACGGGTATGATATCAACCTGTATACCTGTAGTTACCATCTGTTTTGCCATCATGTTGAGCTATCTTTTTGCCAACGGATTCGATCTTAGCATGAGTGCCGGCAGCATGTCGCGCGGTCTCTACGGTATTGGAATTGCCGCCGTAGGTATGCTTTCCACCTTAGGTATCACACTGGCGACTGACGCCTACGGCCCGATAGCTGACAATGCGGGTGGCAATGCCGAAATGAGCGAGTTGGGAGAAGAGGTTCGTCATCGTACCGACGCGCTGGATGCGCTGGGCAATACGACAGCTGCTACGGGCAAAGGTTTTGCCATTGGCTCCGCGGCACTTACCGCTTTAGCCTTGTTGGCCTCATACGTTGAAGAGATAAAGATTGCTATGGTGAGGGCAGCCGGTGAAGGACAGCAGTTCCTCGACACCGCAGGAAACATCTTTAATCCCAACAATGCCAGCATAACCGACTTCATGAACTTCTTCCAAGTCAACCTAATGAATCCGAAAGTATTGGTCGGTGCCTTCATCGGCGCAATGGCAGCCTTCCTCTTCTGCGGCCTCACGATGGGCGCGGTAGGTCGCGCCGCTCAGAGCATGGTGGAAGAAGTGCGTCGCCAGTTCCAAGAAATCAAAGGCATATTGGAAGGAAAAGCAACGCCCGACTATAGCCGTTGCGTAGAGATTTCCACCCGAGGAGCGCAACGCGAGATGATAATTCCGTCTGTAATGGCTATTGTCATCCCCATCATTGTTGGTATTGTACTGGGCGTAGCAGGCGTGTTAGGCCTTTTGGTTGGCGGCCTGTCGGCCGGCTTTACGTTGGCCGTCTTCATGGCTAATGCCGGCGGCGCGTGGGACAACGCGAAGAAAATGGTGGAAGAAGGGCACTTTGGCGGCAAGGGCTCCGCATGCCATAAGGCCACCATCGTGGGCGATACGGTAGGTGACCCCTTTAAAGACACATCCGGACCGAGCCTCAATATCCTCATCAAACTTATGTCAATGGTCAGTATTGTGATGGCCGGACTGACGGTCGCCTGCATGTAACTGCAGTACCAAGCAGCAATCATACCCAATAAGAAGTGGCCTTTCAATAGCAATGAAATAAGCTATTGAAAGGCCACTTCTTTATTCAAGAGCCATTTTAAGAAAGCGATATTGTTATTTACTAATTACCGCAATGCGTTATTCCTTATTAGAACGCTTGCGTTCCAAATGATCCAGAATAATCTTTCGCATGCGCATATTTTTCGGAGTGACCTCAACGAGCTCGTCGGCCTTGATATATTCGAGACATTCCTCCAAGCTCATGACGGTCTTCGGGATGACACGCGCTTTCTCATCGGAGCCACTGGCACGCACGTTAGTCAACTGCTTGGCTCTCGTCACGTTGATAACGAGGTCGTTGTCGTGAACATGCTCGCCCACAACCTGACCGGCATAAACGTCCTCACCCGGGTCGATGAAGAACTTCCCACGGTCCTGCAACTTGTCAATGGAGTAAGCATAAGCCGTTCCTGTCTCCATGGCTATCATCGAACCGTTGGTACGACGGTCGATTTCTCCTTTGAAAGGCTGGTAGTTCTTGTAACGGTGAGCCATGATGGCCTCGCCCTGCGAAGCTGTCAGAACGTTGGTGCGCAAGCCGATGATACCACGTGAAGGAATCTCAAACTCGATGTTGACACGGTCGCCCTGGCTTTCCATACCAAGCAAGTCGCCCTTGCGACGTGTCACCATGTCAATCATCTTACTTGAAAAGTCCTGTGGTACATTGATGGTTAACTCTTCTACCGGCTCACATTTCTGGTCATCAATCTGTTTATAGATCACCTGCGGCTGGCCCACCTGCAACTCATAGCCCTCACGGCGCATCGTCTCGATGAGCACGGAGAGATGGAGCACGCCACGACCGCTCACAATCCACTTGTCGGTAGAGTCCTCGAACGGCCTCACACGCAGGGCGAGATTCTTCTCAAGCTCCTTGTCCAGACGCTCTTGAATGTGTCGGCTGGTGCAAAACTTTCCCTCCTTACCGAAGAAAGGACTGTCGTTGATCGTGAAAAGCATGCTCATCGTAGGCTCGTCGATGGCGATGGGCGGTAACGGCTCGGGATTTTCGAAGTCGCAGATGGTGTCGCCTATCTCGAATTTCTCCAGACCGATGACGGCACAGATGTCTCCCGAGTCCACATGATCGGTCTTCACGTGGCCCATTCCCTCGAAAGTATGAAGTTCTTTGATTTTCGTTTTCTCCATCGAGCCGTTGCGATGGCAGATCGTCACGTTCTGTCCGTCACGCAGCGTTCCACGATGCACGCGGCCCACGGCGATACGACCGGTATAGTTGCTATAGTCGAGCGAGGTGATCAGCAGCTGTGGCGTCCCTTCTATCTGTTTTGGTGCCGGTATCTTGTCTAAAATGGTATCAAGCAGATAGTCGATATTATCGGTAGGAACCGTCCAGTCCTCGGCCATCCAGCCGTTCTTGGCCGAACCGTACACGACGGGGAAGTCGAGTTGGTCTTCCGTGGCGTTCAAGTCGCACATCAAGTCGAACACCATTTCATACACTTCTTCGGGGCGGCAGTTGGGTTTATCCACCTTGTTGACAACAACAATAGGCTTCAAACCTATCTGTAAAGCCTTCTGCAAAACGAAACGGGTCTGCGGCATAGGGCCTTCGAAGGCGTCGACCAGCAGCAGGCAGCCATCAGCCATATTGAGCACACGCTCCACTTCGCCACCGAAATCGGAGTGCCCCGGCGTGTCGAGGATGTTGATCTTTACGCCTTTCCAGTTGATGGATACGTTCTTGGAGAGAATGGTGATACCGCGTTCACGCTCCAAATCGTTGGAGTCGAGAACTTCACCGCTGTTATCCTGGCCGTCACGGAACAGTTTTCCGGCGAGCATCATCTTATCAACCAGCGTGGTTTTGCCATGGTCGACGTGCGCAATCACCGCAATGTTTCTAATGTCTTGCATCTTTTTAAATCTTTATACCTTAAAATTTGTGGGTGCAAAATTACGAAAAATTATCAACACCGATTATGATTTCATAGGCTTTTTTGTCCGCCGCACACACGCTGAAAGCCCGCTTTTTGGTTAAAAAAGGATAAATTAAGAAACCATATTTGGGCCAATCGCATAAGCAACAAGGAATTTTTACTACCTTTGCAGCCGCATTTCGGAATCTCCGAAGCATTCGAGAGCGTCGATGTAGTGATTAAGACAGCGTCTCGCTCAAAGGATGTAATTGATGCAAAAACCATTAATCATAATTAAAGTAATGTATTTAGACAAAGCTAAAAAGGAAGAGATTTTCGGCCAGTATGGCAAAAGTACAACCGACACAGGTTCTGCCGAGAGCCAAATCGCGCTGTTCACTTATCGCATCGCTCACCTGACGGAGCACGTAAAGAAGAATCACAAGGACAACGTTACAACCCGTTCACTGACCCAGTTGGTAGGTAAGCGTCGCCGTTTGCTCGACTATCTCTATAAGATTGACATCGAACGCTATCGTGCTATCATCAAAGCACTCGGCCTGCGTAAGTAATCTTAGACAGCAAAAGTATAGAAATCCCAATTCTCGACATCGAGAGTTGGGATTTTTTTGCTCGCAAACGTCATACGGAAGATACCATCGAGGATTCAACCGACAATGACAACAGCGACAGCCACGCAAATCATGAAGCCAATTATCAAATTGTTAAAAAAGAGAATTATCTTTACATATACCATCAAAAAAGTGGCATTATTTTGAAAAAGAGAAGCGTTGGTCGAAAATACGCGATTTTTTCAGAACGTTTATAAAACACTGATTATCAGCCTGTTGTATTTTCATCCCAATTTCATCCTTGCCTGTTTGCCCCTGTTTGCTATGCTTTTAACCCGCAATAGCAGCCTTTTTACAACCCAATAGCTATGCTTTGACAAGCTAATAGCTGCCCTTTTACTTGATGAAAGCATGGCAATGAGCATCAACGAATATAAAAAACCGGAAAAGCAGTGGCCTTTTTCTATCTGAAAAAGCTGTATGGAATGTGCCGGAAGTGTTAAAAAACACTCATTATTCTTGACAAAACAATGTATATTTAAGGGCTCGAAGCCAATAGTGTCCTAAATATTTTTCAAAAAAGTGAAGGAAGTCAATAGTGTCCTAAATAATTTTTGTGAAAACGCATACAAGTTGCATCAAATCATT
>NZ_JAERMS010000108.1 GCF_017426725.1 Prevotella illustrans
ACCTGATTTTAACACTTCCGCAACACGTCATCTAAGTGCCGGAACGCCGAAAAAGTCCTTCGATTTACCGATTTTTATACCTTTTTATACTCAAAGCTATGCTTTTATCGGCTCAAAGCATAGCGATTACACCGCTAAACCACAGCTTTTAGCCGCTAAAAGGGCTGCGATGACGGCCTAAAAGCATAGCGATTAAAGGCGAAAAAGTGTAGGAAAAATACCATAAAAAGCGTAATATATTGATAACGAGCGCTTTATAAACTTGCTCTACAATCGCTTATTTTCGTCCAAGTCTTTTCTTTTTCAG
>NZ_JAERMS010000109.1 GCF_017426725.1 Prevotella illustrans
CGAAAATAAGCGATTGTAGAGCGAGTTTATAAAACGCTGGTTATCAATACATTGTGCTTTTAAGGGTGTTTTCTCTTCGTTTTTTTACCCTTAATCGCTATGCTTTCAGGCCGTCATCGCGGCCTTTTCATCGGCTAAAAGCAATGCTTTGGCCGTGTAATCGCTGTGCTTTGAGCTGATAAAAGCATAACTTTGAGCATAAAAGAGCATAAAAATCGGCAAAGTGAAGGCCTTTTTCGGCATGCCGACACTTAGATGACATGTTGCGGAAGTGTTAAAATCAGGTAGTTTTTTCTG
>NZ_JAERMS010000110.1 GCF_017426725.1 Prevotella illustrans
CTTCAGTCGGCTTCGCCGAGAAATCTCACAAATCTTTCCAAATCTTCCAAATCTTTTTTCATCTGTATTTATTTATTTTATTTGTTCGATTTGTTCCGATTTGTAAGATTTCTGTGCCGTGAGGCACACTCCTTTAGTCGGCTTCGCCGAGACGAGTTGATGAGCCGACAGGCGAGTAAATCCTACAAATCTTTCCAAATCCTACAATTTTTATCATTATATATAGGGTTGCGGGTTATCGACGGCGTGGCGTCAGCCGTAGGGGCGTGATTCATCACGTTCCGCCTGTCGTGGCGT
>NZ_JAERMS010000111.1 GCF_017426725.1 Prevotella illustrans
CAATAGTGTCCTAAATAATTTTTGTGAAAACGCATACAAGTTGCATCAAATCATTTGATTTGACGTATTTTGTTTCAATGGTAAAACATCACATCCCCCCTTATGTCTCAAATTCGTTCTCAGGCGGTGGTGTGAATGGCTTGTTAATCCATTGTTACAGGTCGATTTTCGTTTCCTTTGAGTATCACAATCTCGTCAATGAGTACTTCCGGGTGAGCCTTGTCAGGCAAATCCCGCTCTTCCATGCGCTTATAAATCAGGTTGTCCCTGACTCTGACCGGGTCAGTAGAAAATCA
>NZ_JAERMS010000112.1 GCF_017426725.1 Prevotella illustrans
CTTAGTGAAAACAACTTCCTTCACTTTTTTGAAAAATATTTAGGACACTATTGGATTTTAACACTTCCGCAACATGTCATCTAAGTGTCGGCACGCCGAAAAAGGCCTTCGCTTTGCCGATTTCGACACTCTTTCATGCCTAAAGTGATACTTTTATCGGCTCAAAGCATAGCGATTACACCGCCAAAGCATAGCTTTTAGCCGATGAAAGGGCTGCGATTACGGCCTGAAAGCATAGCGATTAAGGGTAAAAAAGCGAAGAGAAAACACCCTTAAAAGTACAA
>NZ_JAERMS010000113.1 GCF_017426725.1 Prevotella illustrans
TATGTAAAGATTATTCAGGGTAAAGACATAAGAAAACCTACCCCGGCCCTCCCAAAGGGAGGGAGAACTAACTGAAGAGTGTGAAATGCAAAATGTAGATAGCTTACCTTTTCGCATTTCACATTTCACATTCTATTTTACATTCCCCACTTCTCATTTTTCATTTCCCACTTCTCACTTCCCACTTAGCTTTATGTCTTTCTTGGCCGCTTGCGGCCCTTATGACTTTGTTCCCCGCTGACTGAAAAATATGTCTTTATGTCTTTATGTCAAAAAAACAAC
>NZ_JAERMS010000114.1 GCF_017426725.1 Prevotella illustrans
AATAGGGCAAAATAGATTATTATTACGGTTCGGGATAAGTTTTTTCTCTAAAGACTGATTTGCGTCTACCGGAAAGCGGCGTGGCGTGAGCCGAAGGGGCGTGATTCATCATGTTCCGCCTTGGCAATCAAGCATTGACGTTTGCTCAAGTTGAGCATTTAACATCTGTTTTGCTTTGGCGTTTGCCCAAGCTGGGCAAGGCTTGCCGTCATTTGTCGGGAGGTTCCGCCTTGGCAATCAAGCATTGCACACTGCTGATTTTAGAAAAACTTATTCC
>NZ_JAERMS010000115.1 GCF_017426725.1 Prevotella illustrans
GAATAGGAAGTGATATCTATGAAATGGTTATCACGAATATTAACAGTAATAGTGACCATGTCTATGGCGTGTGGTGCATTGATATTTAATCGTAGACATCAGCTAAAGGCGAAAACGCTGAACTTCAATCATAAATCATTAACAATTATTATTCCGGCTAGAGACGAAGAAAAAAGAATAGGTCATTTACTACATTCGATAATACAACAGCAAGTTCCAGTAGATGTCATTGTTATGAATGACGGATCGACAGATGAAACAGCACGTGTAG
>NZ_JAERMS010000011.1:0-205 GCF_017426725.1 Prevotella illustrans
CCTTAGTGAAAACAACTTCCTTCACTTTTTTGAAAAATATTTAGGACACTATTGATTTAGGACACTATTGGCAGAGAATGTACATTTTTGTTGAAAAAAAGTAGCAAAAAGTTTGTGGAAATAAAAAAAATCCTTACCTTTGCAACCGCATTTAGAGGAATGCTCCTTGTGATTAAGGACTATGCGGAAATAGCTCAGTTGGTAG
>NZ_JAERMS010000011.1:302-72412 GCF_017426725.1 Prevotella illustrans
TAGAGCACGACCTTGCCAAGGTCGGGGTCGCGGGTTCGAGTCCCGTTTTCCGCTCAACATGCTGAATAAAATACCTTAGAAGATTTCTTCTTTTGCCCAGGTGGCGGAATTGGTAGACGCGCACGTTTCAGGTGCGTGTGTTTCACGACGTGCAGGTTCGAGTCCTGTTCTGGGCACCATTTTATTCGGCATACAACATTCTGGAGAGGTGGCGGAATTGGTAGACGCGCTACTTTGAGGGGGTAGTGTCAATTGTGACGTGGGAGTTCGAGTCTCCTCCTCTTCACCTTGTTGGTGGATTTTATTTGCGGAAATAGCTCAGTTGGTAGAGCACGACCTTGCCAAGGTCGGGGTCGCGGGTTCGAGTCCCGTTTTCCGCTCTTTGTTTTTTACGAGAAACATCAAATCAATGAATTTATACTTGCGATATTTTGATAAAGAGACGTTAGTTTCTAATGTCGAAGGAGCTTTAGACTTTCTTTATTCCATTCCGGAAATAGGTGTCAGCCCGGAGCTTGAAGCTGATATTCGCGAATATGTGAATAGCGATGTTCTTTACCCCAAGCGCTATAAAGTACGTCAGCGGGTGTATTTCATCATTATCAAGACATTAGCTCCCACGATGATGGATTTCAAGCAGAAGAAAGCTTTACGTCCTATTATCAATGAGAAGCAGGATTTAGCCGCAACGGCAGTAACACGCTTGACGGAGAATGTACCCGGTTGGTACGAAGGTTCTTTGGACTTCAAGCGGGTTGTCATGATTCCGGCAACAGGCAAACATGAGTATCGCGATACACATTTTGTGGTGGCTTGCAAGGCAACTTCCGGCCAGGAATGCTACGATCGTATTGTCGATTACCTGCGAGGACGCGTGGATGGCCGTTCTCAATTTCCTTCCGCAAAAGGAAAAAACTTCCGTTTCAGATATTTGGGAATGTGGAAATAATCCCTATCGCTTTGATAATTTCCTTTTTAGCCTATGAATAAAGTAATGTTGATCGGTAATGTGGGGAAAGACCCTGATATCCGTTATTACGATAATGATCAAGCTGTGGCCCAGTTTCCATTGGCTACGACAGAACGAGGCTATACGTTACAGAATGGTACGCAGGTGCCTGATCATACGGATTGGCATAATATCATTATGTGGCGGGGACTGGCTAAGGTCGCGGAAAAGTATATTCACAAAGGTGACAGGATTTATGTTGAAGGGCGGTTGCGCTACCGGACTTATGATGACCAAAAGGGACAACGTCGCTATGTGACAGAGATTCTGGCAGACAATATGGAATTGCTTTCGGTAAAGCATGATGACGGTTCGACCAGAAAGCCGCAGACCCCAACCGAAGAACGTAAAGAAACTACTACAGATTCAAATAGTCCACTTCCATTCTGATGCTTTTTGTCAGAATGGATTTTGATTTTTCAGATTAACATAAAGACCATCTACTTTGGATATTTCATTTCTTACAAACGCTTTGGACGACATCTACTTTCAGATGCCTACAATAGGAATTATGCTTGCAGGCATTCTGACGATCGTTTTGTTGTTTTTTTCCGGTTTTGCCAGTGGGTCTGAAATCGCGTTCTTTAGTCTCTCGCCCACAGATATCGCAGAGTTGTCGCAAGGTAAAACTCAAGATGACAGGAATATCCAACTTCTAAGAGAGGACAGTGAACGAACTTTGGCTACCGTACTGATCGTAAATAATTTCGTAAATGTTACGATCATTATGCTCTGCAATTATATTTTCGGGTCGCTGATTCACTTTGGACCGCAGGCGTATTGGCTGCAGTTTCTGATTATTACGGTCTTACTTACATTTCTTTTGTTGCTGTTCGGAGAAATCATACCTAAGATTTACAGTCGGCAGACCCCTTTGATGTTTTGTCGTAGGGCAGTGAATAGCATCCTGTTTTTGCGTAAATTCTTCTGGCCATTGGAAACACTTCTGTTGCGAAGTGGAGTGATGGCGGAAAAAGTGGTGCAGAAAGAGAGCCATGTGCTTAGTGTAGATGAGTTGGAACAGGCTTTGGAGTTGACCGATAAGAATGATATCAAGAACGAGCAAAGTATGCTCAAAGGTATCATAAAATTTGGTGATGAAACCGCAAAGGAAGTCATGACAAGCCGTCAGGATATTGTCGATTTGGAAATACACAGCAATTTCTCTATGGTATTGAAGTGTATCGTGGAGAATAATTACAGTCGTATTCCCGTTTATCAGGATAACGCGGACAATATTCGGGGAATTTTATATATCAAGGATCTGCTGCCCCATTTGCAGAAAGGAGCTAATTTCAGATGGCAAACATTGATTCGTCCTGCTTATTTCGTGCCTGAGACAAAGAAAATAGATGACTTGCTGCGGGAGTTTCAGGACAATAAGGTGCATATAGCCATTGTAGTTGATGAGTTTGGAGGTACGAGCGGCATTGTCACGTTGGAAGATATTCTGGAAGAAATTGTAGGAGAAATCAATGATGAATACGATGAGGACGAGAAAACCTTTTCGAAACTCAACTACAATACTTACATCTTCGAGGGTAAAACGCTACTGAGTGATTTCTGTAAAATACTCAATATCAACGACAATGAGTTCTCTGAGGTTGAGGGAGAAGCAGACTCTTTGGCCGGATTACTGCTCGAAATCAAAGGCGATTTTCTCAATGTTCATGAAGTAATAAACTACAAGAATTATACGTTTGAGATACTGTCTGTAGATGAAAGGCGAATTACCAAGATTAAAGTAACCGTTCATAAGAAAACCGATGGCACTCATTAAAGTTGAGCGACTTCAGCCCGACATCCTGTTGGGTTTGTGGGAAATCGAGAACGAAGTAGAAGACTTGCGCCCGCTTGTGCCCGAATTTATTTGGGAAAAGACGCAGGCAGACAGCAAGAGCGATTCGCGCCGAAAGGAAAAGCTGGCAGTCTATGCCCTGCTTCATACCATGACAGGCGATCGTGAACTTGTAATCTTTCATGAATCCTCGGGCCGTCCGGTCGTGGAAGGCTGGCATATCGCCATCAGTCACACCCGTGGTTACGCGGCAGTAATGCTCTCTAAGGAACACGATGTAGCCGTCGATGTGGAATACATGAGCAATCGGGTAGACCGGATAGCCGGCCGTTTCATCCGAGAAGATGAATACGCGCCTGATACGGTCAGTCGCCTGATCGCCTGGTGTGCCAAAGAAACGCTGTATAAGCTGTTCTATGAAGACGATTTGCAATACTTTGACATGCGTATAGTTGACTTTTCAGCGCTTGAAAAGGCCACGCCGGTTGACAAAAAGGCACATCGGGGCAGGATAGAGAACCTTTTGCGCAAAGTTACCGTCGATTTCAGCTATCAAATAACGCCTGCTTATGTGCTGACTTGGGCCGTCGGATAGCGAAAAAGGGCATAGCGCTCGAAATGTCGTTGTATGTAAAAAAGCAATAAAACAACATAAAAAAACTCATCTTGGTTTTGCGCCAAGATGAGTTTTTTTTATAATATAGATTCAATAAAAGTATCGTGCTTTATTCGCCTTTGATGGCGGCAACACCCGGCAACACCTTGCCTTCAATGGCTTCGAGCATAGCACCACCGCCGGTAGACACGTAGCTTACCTTGTCAGCCAGGCCAAACTTGTTGACCGCGGCAACGGAGTCGCCACCACCTACGAGTGAGAAAGCGCCGTTTTCCTGGGTAGCCTGAGCCACATACTTGGCGATTTCGCCGGTTCCGTGAGCGAAGTTCTCCAGTTCGAAGACTCCTACAGGACCATTCCAAAGAATAGTCTTAGAGCTGAGGATAATCTTCTTCCATGCTTCGAGACTCTCTTCAGAAGCGTCCATGCCTTCCCATTCGTCAGGAATCTGGTTGATTGGGAATACCTTGCGCTCCGTGTCGTTAGAGAAATCCTTGCCGCATACGGTAGCGACAGACAGACTGAGGTTGACACCCTTCTCCTTGGCAGCAGCCATTACATTGAGTGCTTCGGGCATTAAGTCGTCCTCGTGGAGCGACTTACCGATCTTTCCGCCCTGTGCCTTGATGAAAGTGTAGCCCATACCACCACCGATGATGAGGTTATCTACCTTGTCGAGCAAGTTCTTGATAACGCCGAGCTTAGAGCTTACTTTCGAACCACCGATGATAGCGGTGAACGGGTGCTGAGCGTTTTTCAATACATTGTCGATAGCGGTTACTTCTTTCTCCATCAAATAGCCCAACATCTTGGAGTCGGCGTCGAAGTAGTCGGCGATGACGGCTGTAGAAGCGTGTTTACGGTGTGCGGTTCCGAAGGCGTCGTTCACGTAAACATCGGCATAAGAAGCCAATTTCTTGGCAAATTCCTTCTGCCTTTCCTTCATGGCTTTCTTGGCCTCATCGTATTCGGGGGTGCCCTTTTCTACGCCAACCGGCTTGCCTTCTTCTTCCGGATAGTAGCGCAGGTTTTCGAGCAGCAGAGCCTCTCCCGGCTTCAATGCGGCGGCAGCCTCGTCGGCTTGGGCGCAGTCAGGAGCGAACTTGACGTCAACACCGAGGGCGGCGCTTACGTTCTTGACAATCTGACCAAGTGAAAGTTCAGGTTTTACCTTGCCTTTAGGCTTGCCCATGTGGCTCATCATGATGAGGGCACCGCCGTCGGCCAGAACCTTTTTCAGTGTAGGAAGAGCTCCGCGAATACGGGTTTCGTCAGTCACATTACCATTTTCATCCAATGGAACATTGAAGTCTACACGAACAATAGCCTTTTTACCGGCAAAATTGAATTGATCGATTTTCATTTGTTTTACGTTTATTTTGTGAATTAAAAATATACGAATAGTAAACTATCGCAAAGATAGCATTTTAAATTTGATTGATAAAATAAGCCATTGATAATTAATAGTTTTTTGTATAGCCGCAATTACTTATGCCATGTGAACATGGCAAAATCTGAAGATTTTGTTAGAAAAAACTACCTGATTTTAACACTTCTACAACACGTCATCCAGCTGCCGGCATGTCGAAAAAATCCTTCAATTTGCCGATTTTGAACCCCTTTTACACTAAAAGCTATCCTTTTATCGGCTCAAAGCATAACGATTACGCCGTCAAAGCATAGCTTTTAGCGGGTGAAAGAGCCGCGATTACGGCCTAAAAGCATAGCTATTGATGATAAAAAAGCAAAGAGAAAACACACGAAAAAGTACAATCTGTTGATAACCAGCGATTTATAAAGTTGCTCTAAAATCGCTTATTTGCGCCCGTCGCTTTTCTTTTTCAGAATAACGCCACTTTTTTGATGGTATATGTAAAGATAATTCAGCGCATTAGACATCATTGAGACTTGTAAACCTGTCCTTACTGATTTTCTACAGCCCCGTTCTTCCTTTACAAACGATCTAAAATTTCCGCCGAAGCCGATAAAAAGGCACAGTTGGTTAGGCTTCGTATGGTGTGGTATCGTTAATGTCGGCAAAGGCCAAGGCTTCTTTGCGTTCAATGCAGGTGCCACATTTGCCACAATGTTTGTTGCCGCCCTTGTAACAGCTCCACGTCTCGGTATAGTCTAACTTCAACTTCTTGCCGATGACGGCAATCTCGCCTTTCGTAATATCGGTGTAGGGAGCTTCTACGCTCACGTTGACAAAGGTTCCGGCTTGCGCGGCACGGTCGATGGCTGTGATAAATTCGGGTCTGCAATCGGGATAGATGGTATGGTCACCGGCATGATTGGCAATGAGAACCTTTTTGAGGCCGTGGCTCTCGGCGATGCCAATGGCTATCGACAGCATGATGCCATTGCGAAAAGGCACGACGGTCGACTTCATGTTGTCTTCTGTGTAGTGGCCTTCGGGAATGGCCGTGGCCCCATCGAGGAGCGAACTCTTAAAATACTTGCTCATGAAATCGAGCGGAATCGTCAGATGGTTGATTCCTAAACGCTCACAGTGCATCTTGGCCAGTGGAATTTCTTTGGCGTTGTGGTTGCTTCCATAGTCAAACGATATTCCAAGGGCTATTTCGTCCTTTTTGTCGTAAAGCAGTGTGATGGAATCCATGCCACCGCTGACAATAATAATAGAATCTTTCATTGTTATTAAGTATAATCCCCCGTGGCTGAAAGCTATTTGTCGGGGGGCTATCCGAAGAGGAATCTGAGCGCCTCTTCCACCTTTCTTACAGGGTATAATTTCATGTTAAACTTTGCGGTATTGAGTCCCTGCAGATTATATTTGGGGATAATCATGTGGGCAAATCCTAACTTCTCGGCCTCTGAAATGCGTTGCTCAATGCGGTTGATGGGGCGCACCTCACCGCTCAGTCCCACTTCGCCGGCCATGCACCAGCCCGATTCTATAGCCGTGTCGACATTGCTGGAAAGAATGGCCGCGATAACGCTGAGGTCCATAGCTAAGTCCGTGACACGCAGTCCACCGGCGATGTTGACAAACACGTCTTTCTGCATCAGTTTGAAGCCGACCCGCTTCTCAAGTACGGCCAGCAGCATATTGAGCCTGCGTTGGTCGAATCCTGTGGCCGAACGCTGAGGAGTGCCATAGGCCGCGGAGGACACCAAAGCCTGTGTTTCAACAAGAAATGGCCTTACGCCTTCCACCGCCGACGAGATGGCAATGCCTGAAAGGCCCTCGTGGTCCTGCGTGAGCAACAACTCCGACGGATTGGAAACCTGTCGCAGACCATTCTGTTGCATCTCGTAAATACCAAGTTCGGACGTACTCCCGAATCTGTTTTTGATACTTCGTAAGATGCGATACATGTGATGTTGGTCGCCTTCGAATTGAACGACGGTATCAACAATGTGTTCCAGAATCTTCGGACCGGCCAATGTGCCTTCCTTGTTGATATGTCCTATCAGGATGACGGGGGTGCCGCTGGTCTTGGCAAACCGCAGGAGGAGGGTGGCGCATTCTCTTACTTGCGTTATGCTTCCGGGTGAACTCTCAACCTCTTCGGTGGAGATTGTCTGTATGGAGTCGACTATGAGAATGTCGGGACGTATGTCGCGAATGTGTTCAAAGATATTCTCCAACGATGTTTCACAAAGAATCATCAGATTGTCGTTCTGCTCCCGGCATAGTCGCTCGGCCCTCATTTTCAGTTGGTGGGCACTTTCCTCTCCGCTTACATAGAGAATCTTCCGGTCTTTGACGCTCATGACGGTCTGCAGCGTGAGCGTACTTTTGCCAATGCCGGGCTCACCGCCCAACAAGACGATGCTTCCCCGCACGAGACCACCGCCTAACACGCGGTTCAGTTCGTCGTCGTGCATGTCGATGCGCGGTTCGTCTTTCGCTGAAATCTGATGGAGAAAAAGAGGTTTGTTGCCCTGAGTCGTAGAAGAACGAACCAATTGGGCTGTATTTTTGGCAGCGTTAGCGCCTTTGTCGTTAGCTATCCGAATCTCTTTGAATGTGTTCCACTGTCCGCAATTCGGACATTTTCCAATCCATTTCGTAGACTCTTGACCGCAATTACTGCAAACATACGCTATCTTGTCTTTTGCCATGATGGGTTCGTTGTGTAAATCTTTACAAAAGTAGTGATAATTTTCAGAGTTACAAAATAATTTATTATTTTTGCACAGATAACGAAATCAGTAGAATTAGTAATGATTTTCCTTAAAAAATATATCCTCTGTCTTCTTACTTTGGCCTTTTTCTGTTCATGTGGAAACTCCTATGAAGAGCGACAACGCCTCTCGCGTGCGGAGCAAGCGCGTATTCGCCGGGCCGATTCCCTGGCCTTGAAAGTGGCCGTGCTACCCACACTGGATTGTCTGCCCATTCTTGTGGCTAAAGATAATCGCCTTTTTGACACCCTTGGCGTCAACGTTCATCTGCGCCACCTGAACGCTCAGATGGATTGCGATACAGAGATTATTGGCGGTAGCATTGAAGGGATGGTGACAGATTTAGTGAGAGCCCGGCGCATTGCGGCTCGGGGTGTTCCGTTGGAATACGTTGCGACGACGGAAGCGTCCTGGCAGCTGATCGCCAATCGTGCCGCCCGTCTGCGTCGCTTGAATCAGTTGGGCGACAAGATGGTTGCCATGACACGTTACTCTGCGACCGATTATCTGACACAGCATACATTGGACACCGTGAAACTGAAGGAGCAGGTTTTCAACATTCAAATCAATAATGTAAAATTGCGACTTGCCATGTTGTTGAATAACGAAATCGATGCCGTGTGGTTGCCTGAGCCGCAGGCCACTAAGGCCCGGTTGAACGGCCATAACGTGCTGGCCGACTCGCGTAAGTTGGGTGTCAATTTCAGGGTGATCGCTTTTCGTAAAAAAGCCTTGGCCGACAAACGGCGCCGACAGCAGCTCAGGTTATTTATCAAGGCTTACGACATGGCATGTGACAGTATCAACAAGAATGGATTATCGCATTATGCCGGATTGCTTCAAAAGTATGATGACGTGGATGAGAAAACGTTAAAATTTTTGCCGGTTATTCGTTATCAGCACGCACGGAAGCCACAAGCAGCCGATATCGAAAAAGCTTCTAAATAGACATTTAACGATGATTATAAAAAATAAGGACGCCCAACAGCGGTTTGATGAGATTCGTGAGGCTATCACGGCACGGAATATACTGTCAGCCATTGATAAAATCCGCGGTTTCCAGAGTGTTTTCAGGTGTAGTTCTGACCTTTCGGTGGTGGATGATTTGGAAAGTGATTACCGGATGATGCTTACTTATTATCGGCAGGGGATAGCCGATCATAGTCGGGAGCGGATCTTCGAGAATGTTCAGAAGCGCCTTTTGACGGCTTATGCCAATTTGCGGGTGGATTATTTGCGTCGTAACAATATCGTGATGACAACCGCGTTGATCAGGATTGCCGGCCGAACGACCGATGTGGCGCAAGTGCGCAATCAACTGGAAGAATTTGTTTCCGATTTGGCCATGCTTTCCTTAGGTTCAGGTGATCAAGGCGAAGCGAAACGGGAAAGTCTGTTTGCGGCTCGTTTTGCCACAATTAATCATGCCTTCAACTATATTCTTACGTCGCACATGTGGAATGAGAGTGAGAAGCAAGATTGGACGGCGCTTATCCTTACGCCGACCATAGACGTAAATGACAGCCTGGTTTTGGTGAGCGCCGTTATGATGGCTTGCCTGATGCAATTTGATTTACGAAAATTGCAGACTTTGATGGATGTCTACGCCTTTGCTGCCGACGAACGCTTGCGACAGCGTTCTTTGGTGGGGTGGGTATTGTCTTTGTCGCATGACACGGATCTTTATCCGGAGCAATTACCCATGGTGCGTCGATTGTTGGAAGAAGAACACTGCCGTCAGGAACTTGGTGAGTTGGGTTTGCAGATATTCTATTGCATGGACGCGGACAAGGATAGCAAGGAAATTCAACGGGATATCATGCCGGGTTTGATAAGAAACAGCAATTTGAAATATTCTGATCGAGGCTTTGTCGAAAAAGATGATGAAGATAGTATAGAAGATATTCTGCATCCGGATTTGAAAGACAAGGCGATGGAAGAGTTGGAAAAAGGCTATCAGAAGATGATGGAGATGCAACGACGGGGAAGTGATATCTATTTTGGAGGCTTTGCCCAGATGAAGCGTTACGGTTTTTTCTATTCGCTTGTCAACTGGTTTATGCCTTATTATACGGATCATCCGGATCTGAAATCGGTAATTCATAAGTTGCCTAATACCCGGTTGCTTGATGTTTTCGTAAAAGAGAATCCTTTTTGTGATAGTGATAAATATAGTTTTACGCTGGCATTGTCGGGCGTCATTGATAAATTACCGAAGAATGTACTCGAAATGCTGGAGCGTGGTGAGTTGCAGCAGGGCATGTCATCTATGAATGTGCGTCAGGATGAGCCGCGCTATGTCCGTCAGACTTACTTGCAGGATCTGTATCGGTTTTTCCGCCTGTTCATGCAGAAAGAAGAATTGCCGCGCGCGTTCTCTGCCGATCAACTGCGGGGCATCTCCGTCCAGACTGCTGATGTGGCTTTCTTCATGGATCATCCTGTTTTTTCAGACAAGGCGATGGATCAGCAGAAAAAGCGATATGTTCACTTTTTCTTGAAGCGGCACATGATGGCCGAACTTGAACGGATTGTTGATAGCATGTCGGACCAGACAGCGAAAGACTATCTTATCGGTAAAGCAACGTTGCTTATGGGGACAAAAGAAGGTTGGGAAGAGGCCGAACAGTTGCTCCGACAGGTATTGCGACAGGACGAGAATGATGTTTCGACTTTGCGAATGTTGGGCAAACTGTGTCGTGAGAAAGGTGATGACAAGGTTGCGGTACTTGTTTATGAAAGGCTGATGGAGCTGTTTCCCGACAAAAGAGCTTATTTGTTCAACCTTTGTTTGTGTCTTGAGGATATGAAAGACGCTCGGGCACGTAAGTTTATCTTTGAGTTGATCTACAAATTTCCTGAGGATTTGAATGCTGTTCGGCTGTTAGCGTGGGATTTTCTGCAAGCAGGTGAGTTTCAAAAGGCTTTGACTGAATACGAAAAGGTGCAGGCTAAGGGTGAAATGGGGAGAGCCGATTTCGTGAATATGGGCTATTGTCATTGGTTTTTGGGTGAGATAGAGATGGCTGTAGATAGTTTTCGGCATGCCGTAGTGTTCAGTAGCGTAGAAAAAGTGGCCCAAACTTTGGACACGGATGCTGCTTTGATTTCACAATTCGTCACGAATGGCGTCGAGATATCCTTGATGAAAGACTTGATTCGTATGGCAGGAAATTAGTTCGTAGGACTTTGTTGCGGAATTACCTTATCTGTTTTTGTAATTCGGGAATATAAAAAATAGCTTTTGTAGTAGACTTTTTACCGTCTGTTCTGCAAAAGCTATTTTATTTTATCAGTATGATTTTTCTGTATTATCCATTCATGGAAAGAAGAAATTCCTCATTGTCATGCGTCCTTTTCATACGGTCGTGAATGGAATTCATGGCCTCTATCGGATTCATGTCGGCAATGTACTTGCGCAGAATCCACATGCGGTCAAGCGTTGTCTTGTCTTGCAGCAAGTCATCGCGTCGCGTGCTTGAAGCCACAAGGTTGACAGCCGGGAAGATACGCTTGTTGCTAAGACTGCGATCAAGCTGCAATTCCATGTTACCGGTTCCCTTGAATTCCTCAAAGATGACTTCGTCCATCTTCGAACCGGTATCAATCAGGGCTGTCGCGATGATAGTCAGTGAGCCTCCTCCTTCAATATTGCGTGCCGCTCCGAAGAAGCGCTTGGGCTTCTGAAGGGCATTTGCGTCAACACCACCGGTCAGAATCTTGCCACTGGCAGGACTTACTGTATTGTAGGCACGGGCCAAGCGAGTGATGGAGTCGAGGAAAATAACGACGTCGTGACCACATTCGACCATGCGTTTTGCTTTTTCCAATACGATTCCGGCAATCTTTACATGACGCTCTGCCGGTTCATCAAAGGTTGAGGCGATTACTTCCGCGTTTACCGTACGTGCCATATCGGTAACCTCTTCTGGGCGTTCGTCAATGAGCAACATCATCAAATAGGCTTCCGGATGGTTGGCAGCGATGGCATTGGCTATGTCTTTCATCAAGATTGTCTTACCTGTTTTGGGTTGTGCGACAATTAAAGCGCGTTGGCCTTTGCCAATAGGTGAGAACAAATCTACCACACGTGTTGAAAGATTGGTAGTTTCTTTGTCTCCACAAAGTGTGAACTTCTTGTCAGGAAAGAGTGGGGTAAGATGCTCAAAGGGAATGCGGTCTCTTACTTCGCTGGGATCACGGCCGTTGATTTTGTCAATCCCTGTCATGGGGAAGTATTTCTCTCCATCGCGTGGAGGGCGAACCTTGCACTGAATGACATCGCCCGTCTTGAGTCCGTATTTCTTGATTTGGTTTGTGGCAATATACACATCGTCTGGTGATGACAGATAGTTGTAATCGCTTGATCTAAGGAAACCATAACCATCTGGCATAACTTCTAAAACACCATTTGCCTGTATGATATCCGAAAAATCGTATTTACCAGTAGCTACTATTTGCTGTTCGGGAATCTGGTAAGCCGGTGATGGAACAGGGGTGGTCGGGTTATCAAACATATCATAATTAGGCACAGCCCCCTGATCTTCAATGGGTAAGTCTACCTTAATGATGAAGTCTGTACCGTCACAGGGATCTTCTTCCCAAAAGTCGGAATGGACTTGACGCTCCGCTACATGATTTTCACCATTATTGCCGGCTGCCGGCTGACTTCCGGCAGACTCTTCGGAAGGTTCTGTACTGATCTCCTGAGCGCTGTTGTGCTTTGCTATTTTTGCTTGGAGCTTTGCAATGAGGTCTTCATTAGGTGCTTCTTCATTTGTGTTTGCTCCAAACTGTTCTTCCGGAACAAAAGAGTTTTCTGTTTCTGTTGGTTGTATTTCCGGTTCCGGAGTTTCTTCTGTAGTCGGCACAACCTCTTCTTTGACTTCCGCTTCTTTTTGCTCTTGCACTTTTGTCACGTCTTTTTTAGGCTTGCGACCTCTGGTTTTCGGCTTTTCTGTAGTTACTTCCTCAACTTTTGTTTCTGCAGAATCAGCGTCATTCTCTGTGCTTACGGTGTCTTCTGTTTCCTCTGTGTCTTGAAAAAGTTGTTGTGTTTGTTGGTTACCGGTTGGCTTTTTTTTCTTTACATCGAAATTTTCACCATCCTTTCCCTTTACAGAATAGACCCTATCTGTATCTTTTTTGACAATGCGTGTGCGTTTACGTTTGGCTCCTAATGGATTTTTGTTTCCTTCGTCAGTAGCTTGTTTGTCCAGTATCGAATAGATAATGTCTTCCATAGAGCCTTTGTTATCATACGAAGCCCCCATGTCATTAGCAATATCTTCGAGTTCATTCATGCTCTTAGACAATAATTCGTCTTTGCTAAACATATGAATTATTTAAAAATATTTGTTTTGAAAAAGTTCGTTTCAAGAAGAGAAACGAATAATGTATTAAACTTTGTGGGTGCAAAGGTAATGTTTTTTCTTTACAAATGGTCAATAACAAGATAACAATTTGCCGACTTAACATTTATTAGGAATGGACTGTGAGTCCATGAAGAAAATGAAAAAGAGCATATTACAAATGTTTGCAATATGCTCTTAGTTATGTGATTTAGGGTAATAAATGGTTATTCACCCTTTTCCATCTTGGCTTTCAGATCGGCAAGTACATCGAGATCACCCAGTGAAGTGCCGGCTGTTACATTATTGATAACAGGAGCGTCGCCCTTCTTAGCTGTATGTTTGCGAGCCGGCTTGGTAGCTGCCGCTTCTTCCTTACCCTCTTCGAAAGTGCGAGAGTGAGACAGGATGATGCGCTTGGTGTCCTTTACGAACTCGATAACCTTGAAGTCGAGCTCTTCGCCCAGTTGCGCCTGCGTACCGTCTTCCTTGACAAGGTGCTTAGGAGTTGCGAAACCTTCACCACCTTCATTCAATGTGATGACGGCACCCTTGTCCATCATTTCGGTAATCTTACCGGTATGTACAGAACCTGGAGTGTAGATGGTTTCGTAAGTATCCCAAGGATTGTCTTCAAGCTGCTTGTGACCAAGACTGAGACGACGGTTTTCCTTGTCGATCTCGAGAACGACAACATCGATGTCAGCACCTACAGTGGTGAACTCCGATGGATGTTTAACCTTCTTAGTCCAAGACAGGTCGCTGATGTGAATCAAGCCGTCAACACCTTCTTCCAGTTCAACGAAAATACCGAAGTTGGTGAAGTTGCGAACCTTTGCGGTGTGCTTGCTGCCAACAGGATATTTATTCTCGATCGCTTCCCATGGATCTTCCTTGAGCTGCTTGATACCGAGGCTCATCTTACGCTCATCACGGTCGAGTGTAAGGATAACTGCCTCTACCTCATCACCTACGTGCATGAATTCCTGAGCTGAACGCAAGTGCTGACTCCATGACATTTCCGAAACGTGGATGAGGCCTTCTACGCCCGGAGCAATCTCAACGAATGCACCGTAATCGGCGATAACGACAACCTTACCCTTTACATGGTCGCCAACCTTGAGCTCGGCGTCAAGTGCATCCCATGGGTGAGGAGTGAGCTGCTTCAAACCGAGTGCAATGCGCTTCTTCTCTTCATCGAAGTCGAGGATAACGACATTGATCTTCTGGTCGAGGGCAACCACCTCGTGCGGATCGCTTACGCGGCCCCAAGAGAGATCTGTGATGTGGATGAGTCCGTCAACGCCTCCGAGGTCAACGAATACACCGTAAGAAGTGATATTCTTAACAGTTCCTTCGAGTACCTGGCCTTTTTCGAGCTTGGAAATAATTTCTTTCTTCTGTGCTTCCAACTCAGCTTCGATAAGAGCCTTGTGAGAAACAACTACATTGCGGAATTCCTGATTGATTTTAACAATCTTGAATTCCATGGTCTTGCCTACGAATACGTCGTAGTCACGTATAGGATGAACGTCGATCTGGCTACCTGGCAAGAATGCCTCGATACCAAATACGTCAACAATCATACCGCCCTTCGTGCGGCACTTGATGTAACCTTGGATAACTTCCTCGTTGTCGAGAGCAGCGTTAACACGCTCCCAGCTCTTGCTCAGGCGAGCCTTCTTGTGAGAAAGGACCAATTGGCCTTTCTTGTCTTCCTGATTTTCTACGTAAACTTCAACCTTGTCGCCTACTTTCAGATCGGGATTGTAACGGAATTCAGAAGCGGGGATGATACCGTCGCTCTTATAACCGATGTTTACGATAACCTCTTTCTTGTCTACAGAGATTACGGTTCCCTCAACAACCTGATGTTCAGAAACTTTGTTAAGGGTTTCGTCATAAGATTTTTTCAGGTCTTCTTTGCTGACGCCTGCACTCGCGCCATTTTCAAACTCTTCCCAATTGAAGTCATCCAATGGCTGTACGTTCTTTAAATTTGACATAAATAATTAGTAATTGTTTTTAAAATTAATAAAGTTAGACTTTATATTAATTAACATATTGCCGGATATCCGGCATAAATCGGGCGCAAATTTACAAATAATTTTCATTATAACCAATGAGTTACGGTTGTCAATTATTTCGTTTAGTAATTATTAACGTGCTTAGATTGCATACTATTCTTTACCAAGAAAATGTTCTTTCGCAAATTCCATATCCTGCACGATCTCTACCGTTCCCAGATAATTGCCATCATGATCACGCACTGCCATGTAGTTGACAAGCATAGAACGACCATTCTTCTCCATCCAAACAGGGAACCGGACGCGTTTTCCTGTGCGGAAATCGTCGATGATAGCCCTGACCATAGTCTCTATTTTGGGCGGATGGCAGGTGAATACTTCACGACCGAGCGCCATCAGTGGGCGTTTGAACACCTTAGGCCCCTCACTGAAATAGCGGTTGATATTGCCAGCGTCTACGAATGTTATCTCCATCGGGAGTGTATTGAGCATGGCAGTGAGTTGTTCCAATGTCAGCGTACCACCGGGCATAACAACCTTGCCCTGCTCCTGCTGCATTTTACGGCTATGCGTATTTTCTGCTTGTTGCCATACCGTTCTCTCCACGCCGAGACACTCCGCGTAATCCTTTCCGTCGTGATAAATCTGAATCCATTCGTTTTCCGTGAAGTTGGCTGCACACAGAGGGAAGAGGATATTGTTCTCTTTGTAAGTCATTTCGAGAGCACGAGTCAATACTTCCTTGGCCCGTCGGTTCCATTGCTCGTCATGTTTGACCTCTCTGCTCAGTCTGCCCAGCTCATCACGAATCTCATCATCCACTGTCCACATCACCTGCGAGGGACCGGTAATGTCGTATTTCACCTTTAAATGCGGATAGAGCAAATCACCTTTCTTGGCATAGTGAATGGCGATGGCGCGTATTCTTCCAATGTCTTCACCGATGTCCTCACCTGCCTGCTGGCGCTCAAGCGCTTGATTGGCCAATCGGACCAGCGCTTCATTTTCACGATAGAGCGTCTGAAGCGGATGACCCTCTGTATGCTCCAAAGAGTTTGCCCTGTCTATATCTTGGTTTCCGGCTATCTTTTCCTCGTGCGTATTGCCATGGAAGAGGGCCGAATGCACGTCGCACAGGCGTTGCACCTCCCGTAGGGGCACGCCCTCCTTCATCAGTTCCTGTTCGGCTTGCATAATCTCGGCAGCCTCCACTTCGTTGAAGTTCGCTATAAAGTCGGCCCTTACCTGCTCCAGGTCTTCGCCATTGGAGAGCCGCTGAAGATAAGATTTCAGCAATCCGATTCTGCCCTTGGCTTCAGCTTTGGCATGATCATAGCTGATTTTTCCTACCAAGGGCTTAGCTTTTTCCACCTTATTATATATAGTAGTCTTAGGCGTTGGGCCAACTCCGGATATTTCGAATCCATGCTCCTGTAGGCTTTTGATGATATCGACCATACTGATACCTTTCATCTGTGCGCCTTTGGGGATGGTCATTATCTTACCGACCGAGCGAAGCATCACTTTCTTCTTTATTTCCGTGAAGCCCAATGCTGCCATGATGTCTACCAATTCAGGATATTCCCGGGTTAGTTCAAAAACCGTTTTGCTGAAATCTATTTTTTTTGCCATATTGTTCAAAGTCTTTTATTTTTTATCCACGAATCATCGTTAACATCATCTTGAAGCGTTTTCCGGCGTGCAGCGCATGGACAGCTCCGCTCGGGATGACATAGCTTTCGCCGGCTTTCACTACGAAGTCTTTGTGGTCCACCATCAGTTCCGCTTCTCCGTCTGTCACCTGTATCAGAGCGTCGAACGGCGCCAGGTGTTCGGAGAGTCCCTGTCCCTTGTCAAAAGAGAAGAGCGTAATGCTGCCTGCTTTGCTGTGGACGATTTCCTTACTCACTACACCTCCTTCGGCATAGTCTATCAACTCACTTGCATTAAAAACTTTTCCTTTTTCAAATAGTGCCATAATCTTGTTACTTTTTGGTTCTTTGTTGCGTTTGTTACTTTTCCTCCGTCGGTTTCCCGGCGGGCCTCAGGATAAGGCGCAGACTCTGTTTATAGTTCATATAGTTCCACATCCAATTCAGGAACACAATGGTCTTGTTCTTTACACCGAGGATAGACCTCAGATGTACGACGAGCCACAAAAGCCATGCGAAAAGTCCGCCGAATCTTAGCTTGCCGATTTCGGCCACAGCCTTCTTTCGGCCGATGGTGGCCATGGTGCCCAGATTACGATAGATAAAAGGTTGTGGTGCCTGATCGTGGTCCATGCCTTTCAAGTTCTTGGCTACGATGTCTGCTTGTTGCATGGCCACTTGAGCCAGCTGCGGATGACCGTAGGGATATTTCGGATCGCCCTCTACCAGACTCTGGTCGCCGATGGCATATACATGTTCCATACCTTTTACGCGGCAGTAGCGGTCGGTCAGTATACGTCCACCCCGACCAATGCTCTCGGCAGGAATCCCCTTTATGCTGTTTGCCACAATGCCACTTACCCATATTACGGTTTTCGATGGAATGCGGGTTCCGTTCTTCAGCACCAACCGGCCGTCCACATAGTCCGTCACCATGCTGTTCTGTCTGATGTGAACCCCCATCTCTTTCAGGTCTTTTTCAGCTTCTGCCGACAACTTAGGATCTATCGCGGCCAGCAACCGGTCGCCCGCGTTGATCAGATAGATGTGCATACGAGCCGAGAGATCAGGGTAGTCACGGTGAATTACGGTGCGTTTCATTTCGGCCAGTACGCCCGCTATCTCCACGCCCGATGGTCCTCCGCCCACGACGGCGATTGTCATCAGTGCCTCGCGTTCGGCCTCGTCGGGTTGGCATACGGCCTCTTCCAGTCGAGAAAATATCGTGTTGCGCAGTTGCATCGATTCCGAAACCGTCTTCATCGGATAAGTGTTCTGTTCCAGATTCTTATTGCCGAAGAAATTGGTTGTGGCACCGGCTGCCAGCACAAGATCGTCGTAGTGCACGGTTCCGAATGTAGTTTGAATGGTCTTTTCCCGCGTGTTGATACTCTGGACCTCACCCATGCGGAAAAAAAGTTCTTGTCATTCTGAAACATTCTGCGGAAAGGGAAAGAGATATTGCTCGGTTCCAGTCCGGCCGAGGCAACCTGATAGATCAGCGGTGGAAATTGGTTGTAGTTGTTCTTGTCTACCAGCATAACCTGATAATCTGTCTTTTTCAGGCTCAAGGCCAGCTTTAGCCCTCCCAGGCCTCCACCTACGATAACGATTCTTCTCTGTTCGTTCCTTCTGATGTTAGCTCTCATATTTCTGCTTTTTTATTCATGTCACACGATATTGTGCTCATTGATAGCATAGCAATAGTCATGCCAAGGAGATAAGATATTTTCAAGCGGTTGTATTTTTTTCTTTCTTTCCCTTATTTCACCATGGTTGGCAGCCGTTTTTGGCTTGCTCCGAAATCAGCATAGAACAATCGCTTTCTAAAAGCAGCCCTTTTACCTTGCAAAAGCTATGCTTTGACATTCCAAAAGGGCTGCTTTTAGCGTGTAAAAGCATAGCTTTTGCAAGGTAAAAGGGCAGCTTTTAAAAACCGATAGCTAAGTGTCTGTTTATTAGTGGGTTTGAGATGCGCTTGGCTTGGGTAAGACGCGATACCTATAAATGATTATTGTGGAGAATGAAAAGCGAATAGATCCGCATATCGACTCATGGCCACTCGACCATAAGCAGTTGCGGGATGTGCTCAACAAGAAGGACATCATTGATGGTATCAACGGCTCCGATCCTGTTAAATACATTTATACGCAAAACAAGGACTTCGCCTCTGTCGTGGGATTCCACGGACTG
Source organism: Prevotella illustrans (assembly GCF_017426725.1). Classification (GTDB taxonomy): domain Bacteria; phylum Bacteroidota; class Bacteroidia; order Bacteroidales; family Bacteroidaceae; genus Prevotella; species Prevotella illustrans. The sequence goes on from NZ_JAERMS010000011.1 coordinate 19,104, forward strand.
GAGTTCATTCTCTTCCGTGATGGCAAGAACCGTACGCTCGAAGCCATCAATGCCGGTAAGGAAACAGCTGAAGGTTTGACAGGCGTGAACACGCTTGATGAGCTTGCTTTTGCCGCAGCCGTATCGGGCGACTTGCGTAATATGACATATCTGCTGGAGTACGGATGGCTCGGCACAAAGGTTGAGGCTGCCCACTCGGCCGTCTTGCAGGCTGCTCCTTGGCTCACCGAGAAAATGAGCCACAAGGGACTTTCGCCCAAGGATGTCAGCTATGGTGACTATGTGCGCAGCGCCAAGCTGTCTACCGGCATGTTCGCTACTTGGCAGGAGACTCTGAAGAACATCTTTGTAGGCGGCTGCTCCAATATCTGTCAGGAGGTTGCCACCCAGAAACTGGGACAGGCTTACCGTGTAGCCACGGGGTCGGGCACGCAGGATGATGCCGCCGACTATATCGAGTCGCCTTACAGCAAGCGTTCGTTCATCGACTATCAGGATAATATCCGTTCTATCAAGAATTCGCTCTATGGCGCGCGCGACGTGGATGCGCCTGTCGCAAAGTCACTGCTGAACTATCGACTTGATTTATCCCGAAATAACGATAGAAGCCGGCGCGTTCCGTACGCTTCCCGTACCGACGAATTACGCCGTAAGATTCGAGTCGACCATCGGTATCGGAGGTAGCGGCTTGATCGACGCCATCGTCCCAAGTGGCAGACAACGGACGACAACTATTGGATGCCGATGATGATAGCCGGCCGTCAGTTGCCCCGTTATCAGCATCAGACCATTTATCCTTATACGGATCTCATGCAGCACAAACGTTGCAAAAGGGAGTTGGGGTATTAGGTCTGCTTTTCTGTCTGACACAGGGCGTTCACGCGCAAGCCGTTCTGCCCCGAGAGACGGCCTATAGGATGGGGAAGCTGTTCATGCTTTACAACGATCGCATTTGTCCCATGCAGACCTTTGCCCTCGATTTCACCAAAAAACTTTATGGCAGCCGCCGCTACAATGGGCTGACTGCCGAACAAGTGGTGTCGGGATGGATATTCTATAGTGACGATTGGGCCGATGAGCCTTTCATCAAAGTGAAGAGTGGAGAAGTGAGAGCGGCCCTGAGTCTGGATAAATACTGTTCATTGAACAGCTTTTTCAGTGGTGCCGGAGGCGGCTACAAACTTGGGCCCTATGTGCAGGAGTATTACGAGGGCCATAATGATAAGTTGCATCAGCAGATTATTGACATAGACCGGAAGATAGCGCTCATCATGGATTTGCGCCGAGGCAGCCTGCTGAAGCTTTTCCCCTACACTACAATCGCCCACAAGAAAGGGGAGGGGAGAACTACTACGTGGTATGCCCCTACCGACACTTTGCCCACCAGGATGGAGAGTCGGCATGCAGAATATATCGGCAACGTATTCTCGCTGATATTTACGGACGTGAAAGCCGGCAATCTGCAACGTGTGGATGAGTTTTTCATCAGAATGAAATATTATCAGGCCACCAATGCGGGCGCGAGTCTGCCGCCACCGCTCCGATTCAAAGCAGAGCGTCTCAACAACGCCATTCTCTTGCCCACCATCCTCTTTATGGTCAATCTGGCGATGGGATTCGTAACCCTTTTCCTAACGATTCGCGGTCTCACATCTGACAAAAGGCTTGTTCGTGGTATGCGCGATAGTGTGGTAACGGCACTTGCTATCCTGTCGTCGGTCTTGTCGTTTGCGGTTCTGACGCTGGCCTTGTCGCTTCGTTGGATGGTCAGCGGCAACGTTCCGCTGAGCAACGGCTACGAGTCGATGTTGTCGGTGGCCTGGTTCGTGCAGCTCTTTACAATCTTTATGTCGCTTCGTGTGCGTCATTTGGCCCTGTTGGTTTCCTGTTGAGCGGCTTCTTCCTGTTGGTAAGTCACATCGGCCAGATGGATCCGGCTATCGGCCGGATTATGCCGGTGCTCAACAGTCCATTGTTGAGCGTTCATGTGAGCGTCATCATGATGAGCTACGCCCTGTTGACACTGACATTCGTCTGCGCCATTATGGGACTTTGCATGCCTTCGCAGACTGAGAAGCTGCAGGTATTGAGCCGTGTGTTTCTCTATCCGGCCATCGTGACGCTGGGAATCTTTATCGGCGCCATTTGGGCTAATGTCAGTTGGGGTGCCTATTGGAGTTGGGATCCGAAGGAGACGTGGGCCTTGATTACATTCATGATTTACGCCGTTGTACTGCACACGCAAAGCCTGCCGACATTCAGCTGTCCACGCGCCTATCATCTGTATGTATCGATAGCCTTTCTCTGTATCTTGATGACATTCTTCGGCGTTAACTACGTGTTAGGCGGCATGCACAGTTATGCTTGAACAACCGTATGGGAAATTGATGGAATAGAAAAAGAGGGTGAGGAATTGCAAAAATTTTAAATCAATCACATTTCTTTGCATAAATCCAAATATTTCCCTTACCTTTGCCACCACATCCTAACCATCAGTCATTGAACGCATTAGAGAGACATACTCACTCCCGGCAACATGCCCTATATAATAAAGGTGTATTTGCGACGCAGGAAAACAAGTTGTTTTCTGAAAAAAGTTTATTGAATTATTTGGCAGTTCCAAATAATTTGCTACTCTCTCTCTCTCATAGGCGCACCGCCGCTTATACCCTACACAAACATCTTTTCATACGCGCGCGAGGCGACCCGCGCAACCTCAATAGGCAAAGGACTCCCGAGAGTTTCCCTTGCCCCACTTTCTGTGCCTTTTTCGCAGCTGTGCGAAAAGGAGAATAAGCGGCTTTTAAGCAATTCAAAAAGCAAGTTTTAAATCCAAACTAAAATGAAGCGTATAAACATGAATGTAAAAAATGGGCAAGCCAAGCACAGGCACCCCTATGTCAGTCCGTACTGCGAAGTCATCGCCGTAGAGAACGAAAACCCCATCCTTGCCGGCAGCCCTACCGTGCAGCCCGGTGGCGGCGGTGGCGGCTCTATCAGCGTAGTGCCGCCGGGTGAAGACGACGAAGACACCGAAATCTCCGGAGCCAAGAAGTTCAACCTGCGGGAAGGATGGGACGACTGACAAGGAACCTGCCCCGCATGGGCGGAGAATGCCCGGGAGGCGTCCTGTCATCACGCAATCCTTATTAAAATTGAAATTACAAAGAGAAACAAACAAGACAATGAAAACAATGAAATTCCTATTATTGTCGGGCATCTTTGCCTCACTGGGCATGCTTGCCTCCTGCGCCGATGATGACCTTGCCAATGGTGGCGGGACAGGCGGCGACAAAGGCACAGCCGTAACCTTCTATGTGAGCGACGCGCAGGACGACGCCCAAAACGTCATGGCGGCGCCTGTCGCCGGAAGCACACGCGCCTTCGCCGGTGGAGTCTCCCTCGTAGGTTTTACCGAGGGACTTGCCATGCAAGGCCTCACGCCCGAAGACCTCACCGCGCAGAAGCTCCCCGCCGAGGGCGGCGACGGCAGCGCCTGCCTCATCGAGACCACCGTGGCGGGCGTCAACCCCATGCAGCACACGGGAGCGCAGACCCGTGCCAACATTTCGGCCGGCATCACAAACAAGTTCTCTTCCATCGGCTACCGCAGCACCACAACCTCCGTCATCGGCACCACGCCGTGGTTCCACAACAAGGAGACCAATGCCGACGGCACGCTCGCCAGCCCCATCCTCTGGGCATGGGCGCAGCCCTACGGCAAGTTCTACGGCATCTCGCCACAGGTAACGAGCTCCTACAACAAGCTCACCCTTTCCGACGCAAACTACGCCTCCACGCCCTACGTGGATTTCGAGGCAGAGACGGACGTGAAGAAGCAGAAGGACCTCATGACCGCCTGCTCGGGCGTGGTGCACTACGCCACGCGCTTCGTCGTCCCCACCACCAGTCTCGCTTTCCGCCACGCCCTCACGGCCGTGCGCTTCAAGGTGGGTCAGAACCTCTCGTGGAACAAGAAAATTACCAAGGTGGAGATTGTCAATGCAGTGAGCAAGGGCCGCTACACGCTTGCCACGGATGAGACTGGCGCGGGTGCCGGCTGGAGCGGACAGAACACTCCGGCTACCTTCACCCTCGGCGGTGACGGCACGGTCAGCGTGAGCACCTCGAAGGACGCGAACAACATCATCATGGGCAATGCCGGCGACAACTACACGTTCTACATGATTCCCCAGTCGCTCTCCGGCGTGAGCGTGAAGATATACTTCGATGGCAGCAGCACGCCTGCCATCACCGCCAACCTCTCGGGTACATGGAAGCCTGGTACCACAAAGACCTACGCCCTGTCGCAGAACACCTCCGACTGGAGCTATACGCTGACGACCACCAACCCTGCCGCCGCTGCCTATAACTCCACCACGGCTGCCAGCTATACCGTGCAGAGCTACCGCCAGGCACCTGACGGCACACAACAAGCTGTCAAGTGGAAGGTTGTGGGCTATGATGCCGACAATGATGGTACTTTCTCTATGACCGAAAAGCCGTCTTGGCTCACCGGCTTGAGCAAGACCGAGGGAGATGGCGGTACATCTGCCGAATCTGGTACGGCCACGCTCACAACAGGTATTGTTGATTTGCTCGCCGCCCGCAACAACGCATTGAAGGCTGCCACACCCCTGGGGTCCGCAGGCGCTCCCTACGACCTCTCCACCAAGGGCGGAAGCGTAGCGCGCAGTACCGCCAACTGCTACATCATCTCCGCGCCGGGCTATTACGAAATTCCGCTGGTCTATGGCAACGCAATAACAAATGGCAACAACAATCCCAGTTCTTACCAGACCTCTAACACCGGCACTTATATTCTCAGCAACTTCAAGGACCACGCCGGTCAGAACATCACCGACCCGTGGATCACGCAGACCAACGGCGGCGCCAACGCCCCCGATGCTGCCAAGATTGTGTGGGCTGATGAGAGAGGTCTCGTGACCAATCTCGCTGTTACGGGCAGCGGCACCAATGCCTTCGTGAAGTTCGAGGTTCCCGCCTCGGCTATCAAGAACGGCAATGCCGTCATCGCCGTGACCAAGGGCGGCGTGGTGGTCTGGTCCTGGCATCTGTGGTTCGCTCCGCAGGACGTGCTTAGCACTACGGAAGTAACCAACTTCCAGAAAGTGAAATACAACTTCACCAACGAGACGCTCGGCTTCAAGTACACCTCATTGATGAGTACCACCTATACTTCTCCCCGCAGCGTCAGGGTGAGGGTGGAGCAGACCGTCGCCAACGGTGGTGCGAAGAAGTTTGCCACCATCACCATCACTCAGAACAACGGCAATGTGCGCCAGGGTGGTTACTCCACGCTCTACCAATTCGGGCGCAAGGATGCCATGCCGGGTGTGCAGACTGTGAGTGACGGCTCGTTCACCAAGAACGGCGGCAATAACATGTCCATCCAAAACGGCATACAGAATCCCGGTACATTCTATATATCGGGTAGCGGCTGGAATGCAGGTTACAACCAGTACAACCTCTGGTCGATGGAGAACACCACAACCGGCTTCAATGACAACGCCGTGGTCAAGACCATCTACGACCCCTGTCCTGCCGGTTTCAAGATGCCCGCCTCCAACGCCTTCACGGGCTTCACCACCAACGGACAGAACGGTGGTCCAATGAATACCAGCGGTGCCTGGGACAACGGTTGGAACTTCAACAACAAGGTCAGCAGTCCTGATGCCACCGTATATTTCCCTGTCTCGACTTATCGCAACGGCAACGGCGGTTCGCTGTACTACCTGGGCGGCTACGGCTGCTATTGGTCGGCCGTCCCGAGCGACACGAACTTCGGTTGCTACCTGTACTTCTGCCAGTGGTACGCGAACCCGCAGTACTTCAACAATCGGTCGTACGGGTTCTCTGTCCGCCCTGTCTCAGAATAATCCGATTGATTTGATTCATTCGGTTTATTCCGGGCGGCGGCAAGGCCGCCCGGAATACCCTCGCTCTTTGACATACTGCCACACGACGGAAACGAAAATCCGTGCCGCGGATTTGGAATTGCCGCAAGAAAACGCTATATTTGCAGAAAATTGGCGGCGCTCGGCAAATTGAAAGTAAACTTTCTTTGCACTCGCTTGCACAATTTTTGCACCGAGACAATATTAAAGGAGGCAAAAATATGAATATCGCATCAATGAACAATCTGTGGAGTTATTTGCAAGGACTTTCGCTATCGGCACAAAACCGTCACTGGTTGGCTAAAAAGCTGATGGCGTCGGTTGAAGAACCCACGATGAATCCTGCCAAAGGTACAGTAATCACCGAAACCGACATCATGGTTTCACCCGAAGTGGCTGCACTCGTCAAGGGGTTTGAACTGCCCGACACGTTCGATGCCAAACAGGCAAAGTTGGATTATTTAGTAGCGAAATACAAATGAGAAACGTATTTCTTGACACCAATGTGCTCATTGACTATTTTGGCAGCCGCAACGGCTTCCCGGAAGCAGCAACAATCGTTACGTTGGCGCAGCGACAGAAGATACGCCTATATGTGTCTTCGCTTTCGTTTGCCACAGCCGGTTACATTCTGAGCGCGCACCACAAGCGCAGCCATGCGGAATTCATGAACCTGTTCGACCGCTTCACGACCCTCTGTCACGTTACGACCGTGGATGCCGATACGGTAAGCCATGCCATCCATTCCGATTTTCATGATTTCGAGGATGCTTTGCAACATGATTCTGCGCTCACAGCACAGTGCGATGTTATCGTTACGCGCAACAAGCCGGATTTCGCGACATCGAAACTCACTGTTTACGAACCGCACGAGTTTCTCTCTGCCATCGTTAGCAGGTGATTTTTACAAATTACGAATCACGTCTTTCCGTCCACCACGCTCCGCATCGTCCGAGAGCATAGGACGATTGCTTTTCCGCAAACCGCCGGCCGGGATTTTCCGTTTTCCGTCGTGTGTTCAATGCCAAATTTCACGGGTTTTGTTTTATCCGAGGCCTCGGATGAGTGGAAAACAAGAAAAAATGTGTTTCCGAGGCCTCGGATGAGCGGAAAACAAGAAAAATGACGTTTCCGCCATGGCGGAAATACAAAAAACGGTAAAAAATACGTTTCCGCCACGGCGGAAGCATTTTCTTTTTTATGGCGCAAGACTTGTGTGAGAACAGGGCTTGCGCCTTTTGTCTTGTGCTATTGAAAAAAGCGGTTGAATGTCCGAAACCATTCAACCGCTTTTATGCCGGTACGTTGGAATAGAAAGCTTATTCTACAATCTTTGTCATGTTCATTTCGGAGATTTCACCATCGGGATTGATACGGGCTTTCACCTTGAACTTGTTGTTGGCTGTGGTGCCATCGGTCTTCTCCACTTCCTGAATGGTTGAGAAGTTGACGGTATATTCGTATTCCTCGTCGCCCACTTCTTTCTTGTCGATCTTGTAATCGTTGTTCAGTTTCCAGTTCATGCTTTTGGTATCTTCCTTGTATATCTTGTTCATGAAAGTCACGACGTCGCTCTTGGTGGCATCGGGCTTGCCCAGGAAAGAGGTGAGCAGGCTGCTGACAGATGAGCGGAGCCCTTCTTCATCGCGGGCGCTGACGCTTTGGAAGAAGTTGCGGAAAACAGAACTGATCATTTGGCGTTCCTGTGGCTGAACCGTTTGGGCGCTGATTCTCTTCAGTCCGTCGTTGGCTTCATCCACATATTCGCCGTTGGGATGGTCTTCCAGATAACGCTTGTAGGCTCCTTCCGAGTCGGCAGCTAACGCCGAAACCCAGTCGAGTGAGTCGATCTTGTGTCTGGCTTCTGCCTTGTGGGGGGAGTTGGGATGATTCTCAAGATATTCTTCGAAACCTTCTTTCGAGTTGTTGACCAAGGCGTCGTTCCACTGTTGGTCTATCTGTTGCAGCGTGGACAGATGGGCCCGGATGGAGTCGCGGTGAGCTTGGGGCGCGTCGGGATAGGTGTCGAGATAGCTCTGCAGCACGGCCGGATCTGAATTTTTAATGGCGTATTCATAGGCCTCGAGTTCTTTCTTTTTACCGGCTTCGGCATAGAAGTACCAAAGTCCGGCGCATATGATGGCTGCCACGATGAAACTGATAATCAGCACCGTTCGGTTATTTTTCTTGGGGGATGAGGGTGTAGGCTGCTCGGTCTGTGTCTGTGGAGCGGTTTTTGCTTCGGAATGTTGTGGAGCAACCGGCGGAATGGGCGGAGTGGGGGATGTCTGCTGTCGCTGTATGGGGCTTTGCGGACGTGTCGTGCTCATCTGTTCATCGCTCATCGTGAGGTGCCGGCAGACGGGGCATGCGCTTTGGTCCTTGAAATAAACTTCGCCACATTGTGGACATCTGGTGATTTTGCCCGCAATCTCTACACCACATTGTGGGCAGACGGGGGCTTTGTCGCTGATTTGATGTCCGCATTCGGGACATTTTATGATTGCCATATTGTTTGTTTTTAGTGTCTGAATCTGATTTCACGCAGCGAATGGCGGCCCATGAATCTGCTTTTGTCAACATATCCATTGATACCGTTGATACGGCCTTTACCCGTATATTGCCACATGGTGATGTCTCGATCGTCTTTCAATACAGGTTCACGGGTTGTATATTGGGCTATCATCAGATGGTAATTGTCGATCTTGCCCAATAAGTAGTGGTCGTAGAAATTGGCGAAAGTGTAGAGAAGGGGCTTTTGTTGGTAGGCATTTTCTACCATTTTCAGGAATTTAAACAGCGAATCACAGAATTCTTCGGTATTGAGTCCATTCTTTGTCTCAATATCTATCATCGGAATCAGGTCTTGTTCGCCGGGCCTGCACTGGAGAATAAAATTGTTGAGCTGTTTTTGCAGATCGGTTTTAGGACGAAAAAAATGGTAAGAACCGACTTTCAAACCATATTTATGAGCCAACGCGATGTTGTTTTCGTATTTATCATCGATACGATCTCCACCCTCAGTGGCTTTCAGATATACGTAAGCCATTTTCGTATTATCACCTATTGTCTCCCAAAAAACATCGCCCTGATAGTGACTGAGGTCAATGCCGTGAATGTGGCTGCATGTGTCTTCGCATTGTACATAATCGTTTTGCGCGTGAATGGTGAGAGAAAATAAGATCAAAGCTAAAAAGATAGTTGCTTTTCTATATATCTTGTCCATAATTGCAAAGTTAAACGAAAAATATTGATATGATGCAAAAATGAAACAGAATTAAAATTAATTATCATTCTTCGATTTCGGACAAGCTACGCCCGAAATTCCTAATAAAATTACTGATGTCTTCGATTGGCGCATAGCGATAATAGCGCAGCGAACGGCGGAGGTTGCGGCGTAGCAGCGTTGAGTTGTTATAGACGAATCCTCCTTTGCCTTGTTTGAAGTGCCAGGCTTGGCTATCTTTTTCTGTATTGGTTATGGTGCGTATCATAAGCGGTATGGCTTGTCTCTCCGTCTTTTTGACGAATGGCAGTTCCTCTTTTGTAAAGCCAAAACAACTAACCAGAATTGTTCCTTGTAGTTGTGCCATACGGCTGATATGTAATTGTGAAAGCCAGTTGTTGAGTTTGCCATAATCAACCTTAGGGCCTCGGGAACGGATATATTGTCCCAACTGTATGATGCCTCGGATGGGTATTCCGTGGTTCATGGTAGCGTTGACATTGCTGACTATGATTCGCAGAATGTAGATTGTTTCCAGCGAAGGTGTATCTTGTAGCCGTTCTTTTTCCTGCAAATGTTTCAGACGCATGTTAAGCAGAGGATTGGCCAGCACCACTTCGCCGGCCGGCATGTCCGCGATATTGCGCATCATGCAGACCATCTTCCGGGTTTTGAAGGCAGACATGGGCTCAAGAACTTCCTGCGTTTTGAAGTTGTCTGCCCTGAGTTTGGTAAAAAGATTCCGTTTGATGATTTCCATGATTTAGCTATATTTACGTGGGAATCTGAAGATAATGGCCAACAGCGAAGCGATTCCGATGGCCATGGGGTAATAGAGATAGGGCAAGATCTGGATAGGATTTAATCCGGATAGTCCTGCGGCCAACAACATCTGTACGCCATAAGGAATCAATCCCTGCACACAGCATGAAAAGGTATCGAGTATGCTGGCCGCCTTTCTGCTGTCAACCCCAAATCGATCGCCAATCTTTTTCGAAATGTTGCCTACCGTCAGAATAGCTACAGTATTGTTGGCTGTGCATATATTGACCATTGAAACCAATGCGGCAATGGAAAGTTCGGCACCTCGTTTGCCCGTGATGCGGCGGGTCAATTTATTGATGATGAAATCAATACCTCCGTTTTCGCGTATGATCTCCAGCATGCCTCCTGCCATCATGGCGATAATGACAAGTTCACCCATTCCTAAAATGCCATCGCCCATGGCCGCAAACCATCCGTAGACGTTGTAATCGCCAGAGGCAACACCGATGATCCCACAGAGCACCAAGCCCAACGTGAGCACTGCCATGACATTCATTCCGGCCACAGCAGTAACCAACACAAGTAAATAAGGTAAGATTTTAATATAGTCAACTTGAGGAACTTCGGTAGGAATGGTCATGTTTTTTCCCAATATCCAGTAACATAGGAGAATTAAAAAGGCTGAGGGGGCGACGATACTGAAGTTGACCCGAAACTTATCGTTCATCTTACAGCCTTGGGTTTGGGTCGCTACAACGGTGGTGTCGGAAATAAACGAGAGGTTATCTCCGAAATAAGCGCCACCTACGATAGTGGCTGTCATAAGCGCCGGGTTGAACGCTGTGGAATGAGAAATGCCGGCCGCGATGGGTACTAAGGCTACGACAGTGCCCACACTCGTACCGATAGATATGGAAATGAAGCAGGCTGCCAGAAACAAACCGGGCAATAACAGATTGGCGGGAAGCAGCTGTAGCGCCAGATTGACAGTGGCATCAATGGCACCCATCTCTTTGGCCGAAGCGGCAAAGGCGCCCGCCAGGACATAAATCCACAACATCAGCATGAGATTGGTGGCTCCGGCGCCTTTGCTGTAGGTGTCGATTCGCTTCTTGATGGGAAGTCCTCCGGAGATAATGATGGCGTAAATACTTGATATCATGAATGCGACAGAGAGTGAAAGATTGGGCTCACTCTCTGCTTTATCTACTGAATAAATCGTAAATATAATGATAAATGCAATCAGTATCAATAGTGGTGACAACGCCACTAAACCTTTTCTCTTGTTCAATTTCAATCTGTTATAATTGCGTCCGGCGATAGAATTTTACATTTTCTTTCGACAACAGCTCAATCGGCATATAATTTACGGGCTGAACTTTCTTTTTAAGCACGATGGCCTGAAACAACGCGTTCACACTGCTATAGCCTTGTTGGTAAGCATGTTGGGCAATAAGAAACGAGATACTTCCTTGCAACAAGCACTCCGCATTTTTGGCAACCATGTCGTAACCCATAATTTGAATGTCACGATAATTGTGCCGCAAGAGGAAGTCGCCTACCAAATGCGCCTTGGAATTTAGCGTGATGCAATGGTGTATGTCGGGATGCGTGTGGAAAAATTGTTCCAGTATTTTGTCGAAATCATCTTTGTTCATGCCCAAAGGTAGCTCAAGTTCCGTTATTTTTATATTAGGAAAATGGTCACGCATGTAATGTCGGAAGCCCACTTCTCGGTTTGCTTGCTGTTTACTGACGACAATACCGTCCTTGGTATGCTTCATCAGCATAATCTCCTTTTCCTGCGAAGCGATGAGCATCAAGATTTTGGCCGCGAAAAAGCCGCTGGCAAAAGAGTCTTGACCAAAGAACGACAGAGGCTTCAGGTCGGGCATGTAGGAGTCGAGCAATACAAATGGTATCTTGAGTCTGTGTAGTTGATCCGTGAAACCACGAGTCATTTCGAGTGTCGACGGCACGATGACCACGCCATCCGGCTGAGTGTCAAGACAACTTTCATATACTTCCTTAAACGAACTTTCATTGAATCGTTCGTAATAGTGGAAACTAACGTTGATATGAAAGTCTCGCCGGGCTTCCATTGCTTTGCGGGCACCTTCTTCGATCTCTTCCCAATAGGCTTCGGAAGCGTGTTTGGGCAGCACAATCTGAATCTGATAGGATTTGTTGTAAGCCAAGGCACTGGCATACATGTTGGGCTGGTAGTTCATTTCCTTTAAGGCTTTTTCTACCTTTTCACGCGCAGAGGGCGACACATTGGGGCGATTATGGAGCACACGGTCTACGGTGCCTACCGATACACAGGCTCTTTCAGCAATGTCCTTAATACGTATTTTCTCTGTCATTATCTGGTTTGTTTTGACACTTATGGCTTGGGTGCCCCTGTAATACGATACTCCGTGCACGCACACCAGCTTACTAACCGCTACAAAAGTAGTAATAATTGTTGGGAATTAACATGATTGCGCAGCTATTTTTTGTGTGATTGTGTTTTTTGTTTGATTTATTTCAGACTTTGCGGATTATTCCGTATTTTTGCAATTACCATGCTATTATGGCCGAACTCTATCAAATCGTTTTGAGAGCATTGAGACTTTTATTTTTATTTCGTCAATGTCTCCTTGGACTTGTTATTCTTTGGAGTATATCGTTCTTGTCGGCTTGTGAACCAACTTATAATAAAGAGGTCGATATTCTGAATCAAGCTTCTTACGCGTTTCATTATAGAAGTCTTGATTCTACAAAGGTTTTGGCAGAGCGAGCACTCAATCTGGCTGAGCTTTATGACGCCGGTTGGTCGGAAGCTATGAATAATCTTGCTTTTGTTAAGATAGCCAGAATGGATTATGATGGTGCCAATGATCTTTTAGATGAAGTTCTTTACAGAAGCGACAACCAACTGGAGCTTTACGTTGCCAATGTTCAAAAGATGCGATTGTGCCAGCGTCAGTCGCGCAATAAGGATTTTTATATTTACCGTCAGCAAGCGATACGATGTCAGAAGCGTATTCGTGAGGATCTCAAAGCTCTTTCCGGTCGGCAGCAACTACGCCTTACTTATGCCAATAGTGAATACGCTATTGTCGAATCTACTTACTATTATTATATTGGACTGCCAAAGAAATCAATGAAGGCACTTGAGCAGATTGACCCAAGTAGCGAGATTATCAAGGACACAGCCCAGCTTCTTGCGTATTATTATAATATAGGGTCTGGTGGAATCATTACTGCGGGCAGTCAGCGTGAAATCTATCAGCGTGAATTTGATTATCTCATACAATGTCTTATAGGCGCTCTTAAACATGGTTATATCTATTGGGAGGCCAACTCACTTCAGGCGATCAGCGAGCACATGCGCCGTTCGGCCATGCGTGATACGCTGATTCGTGACAATCTCCCTGCCATGAAGTTTATCAATAAGGATAATATGCCCGACTCTCTTTTGGCTGGCAATCTGGCCGAAAGAGCCGCCGACCTTTTCTCTAAATATGGCGATGTCTACCAAACTGCAGGCGCTTATCGAACATTGGCAGAATGTTATTGGGATTTACGAGACTACCGTAGCGCCTTAATCTGTCTGAACGAAGCGTTGGAACAAGATACGGTCATCAATCGGGCGCCTGATTTGGTGGCTTCTATCCGTGAGCAGTTGTCACTGGCTTATTCTGCCATCGACGATAAACCCAACAGCGATTACAACCGCAATATCTATTTGGATATGCAGGAAATGACACGCCAAGACCGCCAATTGGACGCGCGTGCGGCCCAGCTTGACCTTTCTTCTGAGCAGCTGAATGTGATGATAGCCGGCGTTGTACTGATGATCCTCGTTGTTGTAGCCCTTCTTATTCAGTTTTCACGTATGCGCAGGAAGAAGGACGCGGAAGAATCGCTCGATGATCTCCTGGAACCGTTGCGTCGATGGAATATTAGCGAGGCCCATGAAATGACCCGTTTGAGCGAACAGAATGAAGAAGTGGATGAGCAGATCAAAGTGTCCCGATTGCATGTGTTGAACAATAAAAAGAGAAATATTGAACAACGGGCTAAGGTTGCGCTTGTAAACAGCATCACTCCTTTCATTGATCGTATTCTGAATGAAATCAATCGATTGCAGCATTCTTGTGAAGATCCTGCCATCAGAAACCAGCGTTTTGATTATATCGCCGAACTTACGAGTCAGATTAATCAGTATAATGATATTCTTACACGTTGGATTCAGTTGCGGCAAGGCGAATTGAATTTGCGTATCGAGAGCTTTCCGCTGTCCGAGCTCTTTAATTTGGTAGCCAAGGGACAGATGAGTTTCAGCTTGCGTGGGGTGCGACTCCGGGTGATTGATACGTCTTTGGTAGTGAAGGCTGATAAAACCTTAACGCTGTTCATGATCAACACGATTGCCGACAACGCCCGAAAGTTTACGGCGAAAGGGGGTACCGTCACCGTTTCGGCCGAAGAATCGGAGGCTTATGTTGAGGTGTCGGTTACGGATAATGGCTGTGGCATGGATGAGGAGCAACTTTCACACGTGTTCGATCATAAGCCTGTGAATGGTGGTCATGGCTTCGGACTGATGAATTGTAAAGGTATTATTGAGAAATATAAGAAAATCAGTAGCGTGTTCAGCGTCTGCGTGATTGGAGCCGTCAGCAGAAAGGGAGAGGGGAGCCGCTTTTTCTTCCGGTTGCCGAAAGGCGTTGCCCGTGGCCTGGTGCTGTTGCTGATGGGCACACTCACGATAGGACATTCATGGGCCAAGAACGAGCATGTGGTCTTTGGCAAGGCTTTCCAACACCGTCGTGATCTTTACGATGCCTCGCGCTATGCGGATAGCGTGTATTTTGCCAATATCAATGGTGCCTACGACCGGGCATTGGCGTTTGCGGATTCTACCATGAAATACCTGAACACCATTCCCCGCCGTTTGCGAAACCGTGATTACAATCTCGTTTTGCTCGATATGAAGAACGAAGCGGCTGTAGCGGCGCTGGCTTTGCACAAGTGGGACGTGTACCGGGCTAACAATAAAGTCTATACACAATTGTTCCGCAAGATGTCGGCCGACAATACGCTCGACAACTACGTGCGCGTGATGCAACGAAGTGAAAACAGCAAGAACGTTGCCATCATCCTTTTAGTGTTACTCTTGCTTAGTATTTTCCCCGCTTATTTCTTCCTTTATTATCGTCATGTGGTCTTTTATCGTTATTGCGTGGAACTGATCAATAAGATTAATGATAAGTTATTGTCTGACCTTTCGGCTCAAGAGAAATTGAATCAGCTCAATTTGATATGGAGTAGTCGCAGGCGTTATCTCAGCGGGCGTGAGAACCGGCTGGCTGCCATCGTCAATCAGATCAGGTCGGCATTGAAGGAAAGCATTCAGAATAAACAGCTGTGGCAAGACAACATTGACCTTACCCGTGACGAATTGCGCCGCACCCGGTTTGAGGAAGCCCGGCTTTATATCAGCAACAGTGTGCTCGATAATTGCCTGTCTACCTTGAAGCACGAAACCATGTATTATCCTTCACGTATCAGTCGATTGATGGAAGAGGGGCGCGAAGATAATCTCGTGGCTATCGGCGAAGTCGCCAACTATTACAAACAGCTCTATTCCATCCTGAGTCAACAGGCTATGAGGCAGTTGGATTATGAACTACGGATCGATGAAGACATGTTGAAATATCTCTTGGATCTGCTGAAAAAGCTGAGCAAGTGTCAAACGGCGGCTATAGAAGTGCATGAACGCGATGAGCATTATGTCGTTATAAAGGACACGTTGACCGGTGTCACGCTTACCGAGGAGCAGTGCTTAAATCTGTTTACGCCTACGTCTGTCAATATTGAGTTCATGATCTGTCGGCAGATCGTGCGCGAAATTGGCGAGATGACCAATATGCGGGGAAGCGGCATTCAGGCATTGCGACAAAGTAATCATGAAATCGTGGTAGAGATAACGCTGCCTAAAAAGATAATGAATAAAATGCTATTATATGAACAAGTTTAAAATTATCATCGTAGAAGATGTTCCTTTGGAACTGAAAGGAACTGAAGGCATTATCAGAAATGATATACCCGAAGCCGAGATTATCGGCACGGCAGAAAACGAACCCGGCTTTTGGAAACTTTTGAAAGCCGAAAAACCTGATCTTGTTTTGCTCGATTTGGGATTAGGAGGCTCTACTACGATTGGCGTGGAAATTTGCAGGCATACCAAAGAAAGTTATCCTGATATCAAGGTATTGATTTTTACGGGCGAGGTGCTAAACGAGAAACTGTGGGTCGACGTGCTGGATGCCGGTTGCGATGGAATCATTCTGAAGAGTGGGGAGTTGCTCACCCGAGGCGACGTGGCAAGCGTGATGGGTGGTAAAAAAATGGTTTTCAATCAGCCTATTCTTGAGAAAATCATCGAACGTTTTAAGCGTAGCGTCAATAATCAGATCATGCGTCAGGAAGCATTGGTCAATTATGAGATCGATGAATACGACGAACGCTTCTTGCGCCATTTGGCTTTGGGATATACCAAGGAGCAAATCACGAATCTGCGAGGTATGCCCTTTGGCGTGAAAAGTCTGGAGAAACGCCAGAATGAACTGGTTCAGAAACTCTTCCCCGAGGGCAATGGCCGGTTGGGTGTCAATGCGACACGACTCGCGGTGCGTGCCCTTGAACTTCGAATCCTCGACATTGATAATCTGTTGCCCGACGAAGAATGAATTCCAAGCTGTCTGTCTTGTCGGTGATATTGGCCATTATAGAAGTCTTTATTATTTTGGCTTCATGGCTTATCACCGCCGCTATGCCCGAACTCTCTGTCCGTTCGTTGTTGAGCAGCGAGGGTATCAGATGGTTTTTCGGTCAATTTTCTTTCAATCTGGCTTCGCCCGTGTTGGCCTGGATGGTGCTGGCCATGGTCGGAGTGGGAGCGGTGGAAGAAAGCAGACTACTTGCTTCGCGCCACGAACGTACCTATCGTGAGCGTTTTGCCATGACACTCGTATGTATAGAGCTTCTGCTCATCGTCGTTGTGATGGGCTTGCTCACCCTCCTTCCACAGGCAGTATTGACGAATATTGAGGGAGAACTCTTCCCGAGTAGCTTCTCATGGAGCCTCATTCCCGTCATTTGCTTTGCGTTGAGCCTTTTCAGTGTCACATACGCTTTGGCCAGTGGCCATATTGACAGGTTAGACCGACTCTTCGATATCTTAACTGCCGGCATCCGCAAATATGCAGGATGGCTTTTGGTGTATATACTGTTGAATCTGGTTTATCACTCATTTTGTTTTGTCTTTCAATAATAACAGGTGTGCCAAGCAATCTCTTGACACACCTGTTGTTATATACGCGACTCTCTGTAATGATACTTACATGAGTTCAGAAAGTTCCAGCCATCTCATTCCTTTCTCATCAAGTTCATCTTTAAGAATCGGTAGTCGTTTGCTCTTTTCGGTCAACTCGTCTACCGAAAGGTTGCCACTGCATAATTCGTTTTCAATAGCTGCCTGTTCTTTTTCCAACGTTTCAATGTCTTTTTCAAGCTGTTCAAACTCCCGTTTCTCCTTGAAAGTCATCTTGCGCTTGGTCTCATGGTGATAATCTTTCTTGGGCGTATCCTTGACTTGGGCTTTTTCTGCGTTCTCCTTACTTTGCAGTTGGTTGAACTCACGGTATTGTGTGTAGTTGCCGGGGAAGTCCTTGATGACACCATCGCCCTTGAACACGAGCAGATGGTCTATCACCTTATCCATGAAAAAGCGGTCATGACTTACGACGATGACGCAACCGGGGAAGTCTTGCAAATATTCCTCCAACACTTGCAAGGTCTGAATGTCGAGATCGTTGGTCGGTTCGTCCAACACCAGAAAGTTGGGATTGCGCATCAGCACCGTGCAGAGATAGAGCTTGCGCTTCTCGCCGCCACTTAGTTTGTAGACATAGTTGTGCTGTTGTTCGGGCGAGAACATGAAATATTGCAGAAACTGGCTGGCTGTCATGTGTCGGCCGCTACCCAAATCAATGTAATCGGCAATGTCGGTGATGATATCAATGACCTTCTGGTCTTCTCTGAACTTCAAACCCTCTTGTGAGAAGTAACCAAATCTCACGGTGTCACCGATATCGAAGCGGCCGCTGTCGGGCCGCACCTGTCCCAAGAGCATTTTAATGAAAGTAGACTTGCCCGTTCCGTTGTTGCCGATAACCCCCATTTTCTCGAACCGGGCAAAGTTGTAGTAGAAGTCTTTCAGGATAATCGTTTCCTGTTGGCTGCCCGTTGGGTTGTTGCCGTCGTTGAACGATTTGCTGACATATTGGCATTCGAATATCTTCGAGCCAATATACACGTTGCTTGCTTTCAGCCGTATCTGCCTTTCTTCTATCCGTTGCTTCGCTTTGGCCTCCAGTTCGTAGAACGCCTCTTCGCGGTAGCGTGCCTTGTGGCCACGGGCTTGTGGCATGCGACGCATCCATTCCAGTTCTGTCCGATACAGGTTGTTGGCCCTTGCTATTTCCGCTCTCGTATTATCGATGCGTTCCTGGCGTTTTTCCAGATAGTAACTGTAGTTGCCCCGATAGGTGTAGATGGTCCGGTTGTCGAGTTCCAAAATCAGATTGCACACCCGGTCGAGAAAGAAACGATCATGGGTAACCATGAACAGCGTCTTATTGCCACGGCTCAGAAAACCTTCGAGCCATTCAATCATTTCTAAATCCAAATGGTTGGTGGGCTCGTCAAGGATGAGCAGGTCGGGCTCCGTAATCAGAACATTGGCCAATGCCACCCGTTTTTGCTGCCCGCCACTGAGTTGTCCCATCTGTTTGTCCAGATTCTTGATCTGTAATTGCGTCAGAATCTGTTTGGCCTTTAGTATCTTTTCGGGGTCGCCCTCATGATTGAAGCAGGCTTCGAGCACCGTTTCTTCGGGCGCAAACTTCGGACATTGTTCCAGATAGCCCAGCCGCAGGTCGTTCTTGAAGATGATGGAACCTTCGTCTTTGCCCTCTTTGCCGGTGATGATGCTGAGCAATGTCGACTTGCCGGTGCCGTTTTGCGCCACCAGACCTACACGCTGGCCTTCGGCGATAGAAAAATTGATATGATTAAAAAGAACTTGAGCACCAAAACGCTTGCTCAAGTTCTGAACATCCATGTAGGGAACTGCCATTGCTTTCTATATGAATTTCTCAATATAATCTAATACCTCGTCGCGTCCAACCCTCTTTTCAGACGATGTAATGAATGATGGCGGCAACTCTTCCCATACATCTTTCAGTTTGTCGAGCCATGCCTGCGCATTCTGTCTGGCCTTGCCCGGTCCCAGTTTGTCGGCCTTGGTGAAGATGATAGAGAAAGGAATGCCACTCATTCCCAGCCAGTCTACAAACTCACGGTCAATTTTCTGTTGCTCATGACGGATGTCAATGAGTACGAAGAGATTGACAAGCTGTTCGCGTTGCAGCACATAGCTGTGTATCATCTGTTCCAATTTGACGCGTTCTGTCTTTGAGCGTTTGGCAAATCCGTAGCCGGGCAGGTCTACCAAGTACCATTCATTGTTGATGATAAAGTGGTTAATCAGCAGCGTCTTGCCGGGTGTGGCAGAGGTCTTGGCCAACTGTCGTTTGTTGCAAAGCATATTGATGAGGCTTGACTTGCCTACATTCGATCGGCCGATGAAAGCAAATTCGGGTAGTTGGGTCGTAGGACATTTGCTCACCGTAGGCGAGGAAATGACAAATTCAGCTTTCTTTATTTCCATATATAATAGTAGGGTATTTATTGCAAAGGTAATAAAATAATATTATCTTTGCATGAAAGTGAAATGTTTTATAGCAAAGCAATTTTGTAAATGAAGCTAATCAATTGGGGGGTTATTGGCTGTGGCGAGGTGACGGAGAAGAAGTCGGGCCCGGCTTTTAACGAAGTACCCGGCTCTCATGTAGAAGCCGTGATGAGTAGGAACGAAACGAAGGCACGTTCGTACGCCGAGCGCCATCAGGTTCCTAAATGGTACACCGACGCGCAAGAACTGATAGACGACCCGGAAGTCAACGCCATTTACATCGCGACGCCTCCCAGCAGTCATGCTACCTTTGCCATCATGGCCATGATGGCAGGAAAACCCGTTTATGTAGAAAAGCCTTTGGCCGCAAGCTATGAAGATTGCGCCCGCATCAATCGCGTCAGTCAGCAGACGGGGGTGCCTTGCTTTGTGGCCTATTACCGTCGTTATTTGCCTTATTTTCAACGTGTCAAACGTATTATAGACGACGGAGTGATTGGCAATGTCACCAATGTGCAGATTCGTTTCTCGGTTCCACCGCGCGATTTGGACTACTCGCAGTCGACAACATTGCCTTGGCGATTGCAGCCCGATATCGCCGGAGGCGGCTATTTCTATGATTTGGCACCTCATCAGCTTGATCTCTTGCAGGAATTGTTTGGCGTCATCACCCGAGCCCACGGCTATTGTGCCAACAGAGCCCATCTCTATCAGGCCGAAGATTCCATTAGTGCCTGCTTTTTCTTTGAAAACGGATTGCCGGGCAGTGGCTCTTGGTGCTTCGTAGGCCACCAGAGCGCCAAGGAAGACTGCATAGAAGTAGTGGGCGAGAAGGGAACACTGACGTTTTCGGTCTACGACTACAATCCCATACAGGTGATTACCAGTGAGGGCCGCACGAGCATTCGGGTGCCCAACCCGCCTTATGTGCAGTTGCCTATCATTCAATCGGTCATAGAGGATTTGCAAGGCATAGGTTCATGTTCGGCCACCAGTGTCAGTGCCACGCCGGTTAATTGGGTGATGGATCGTATTTTAGGCAAGTTTTAGTTGCTTTTTGGTTTCGTCGGACCGTCGTCTGACTCAAATCATAGTATAGGTATTACGGTAATGAACGCGAGACAAATAGTGCTGTTTTTGTGTTGGATAGGATTGTCTGTGCCGGTTTGGGCCGGTGGAGATACGTTATCCGTGGCTCCGGTTTCGCGCCATCAGCCGCGACGTGGCTTTCTTCACGGTCTTTACGAGTTTGTAAGGGATTTCTCGCGTGTAGATACCAATTACATAGAACCGCAGCATTATAATTTCACTTTCATGCTGCAGAATACGAATACCTATGAGGTCTATCGCTTACAGAGCCGCACGGGGCAGAGCGTGACGTTCTCTCCCGAGCCAACTTACAAAATAGGGCCCTACTTTGGTTGGCGTTGGGTGTTTCTGGGCTATACGCTCGACTTGGTTCACTCGGGCGGCAGCCGCAAGCAAGATTTCTCGTTGTCGCTCTATAGCAGCCAGCTTGGCATCGATCTGTTTTTCCGGAAGACGGGCAACGATTATAAAGTGAGACGCTTCAAACTGGCCGATGACATTGATACCTCGCCCGTCGAGCAGATGCCTTTCGACGGATTTCATGCCAGTATCAAAGGGTTTAACCTTTATTACATCACCAATCATCGCAAGTTCTCCTATCCCGCGGCTTATAGTCAGAGCACGGTGCAACGCCGTTCGTGCGGCAGTCCGCTGTTCGGAATAAGCTATTCGAGCCATAAGATCGATGTCGACTGGCAGCGACTCATGGAATTGTCACGATGGCGATTGCCCGAGGGGACGTTCAGCGCTATCGACAGCTCACTCACGGCGAGTAAAGTGAACTATAAGGACTTCGCCATCTCGGCGGGCTATGCCTATAACTGGGTATTTGCACGTGATTTCCTTTTTGATATTTCCTTGTCGTTGGCGATAGCCTACAAGCATACGGAGAGTAAACTGGACCGTGACAATTTTATTTTCCGCAATTTCAATCTCAAGAATTTTAATCTCGACGGTGTCGGACGCTTCGGTATCGTGTGGAACAACACCCGTTGGTATATCGGCACAAGCGCTATTTTTCACACCTATAACTATCGGAGGCCGGAGTTTTATACCAATTCTACGTTCGGCAGCGTCAATTTCTACGTAGGCTTTAATTTTGGAAAGCGATGATTCTGAAATGTTAAAAAACTTCCGTTTTCTTTACACCAAGTTGTCGATTCCTTCGCTTCTGAATCACCAACGTCATTCTTCGGCCGAAAAACGGCTTATTTTTGAAGTTTTGCTATCATGTTGATTTATAGCAAGTTATCTTTTCTTGGGAAGCTGTCGTGCCTTTCCGGTTTTCCAAAAGCAGCCCTTTTAGCTCCTAATAGCAGCCCTTTTAGCTTGTGAAAGCATAGCTTTTGCCTTGTCATTGCACTGCTTTTACGCTTCAAAAGTGTACTTTTACACCTTTTTTGCCGCTTTTTCTACCCCTAATCGCCTTGCGAAGACTCTCCAAATAGCTCTTTTTGTCGTTTTGAGGAGCTAAATGGCAAGTTTTGGAAGTGTTAAAATTTTGTTGTATAAATGTCTATTTTGAGAATCTAAGTAGAATATTTTGTTGCTTATTTGATGGTTACAATATTTTGTGATACCTTTTTTCGTCTGATCAATTCAAGTTGTATTAGAGCTTGATGGTTATGAAAGAATTCCGTTTTTCTTGCCGTAGAGTTTGGCATAATCATAAAATTACGCTAACTTTGTTGTCAGACTTGAATAGGCAAGTCGAATAACTTAAATTTAAGATAAGAATGAAACCAACATTGTTGCTATTGGCTGCGGGTATGGGCAGTCGATATGGAGGACTGAAGCAGCTGGACGGTTTGGGGCCCAACGGCGAAACGATCATGGATTATTCCATTTACGATGCCATTCAGGCAGGCTTCGGCAAGATTGTCTTTATTATTCGTAAGGATTTTGAAGAGCAGTTCAAAGAACAGGTATTGACGAAGTATGAGGGCCATGTGCCACTGGAACTCTGCTTCCAGAGTTTGGACGCGCTGCCCGAAGGTTTTGCCGTTCCGGAAGGCCGACAGAAGCCTTGGGGCACCAATCATGCGGTATTGATGGCCAAAGATGTAGTGAAGGAGCCTTTCTGTGTTATTAACTGTGACGATTTCTACAATCGTGACTGCTTCATGGCTATGGGAGCGTTTCTGAGTGAGCTACCCGAAGGTAGCAAGAATCGCTATGCGATGGTGGGATTCCGTGTCGGCAACACGCTGAGTGACAATGGAACGGTAGCGCGTGGTATCTGTTCGAAAGACGCGGAAGACAACCTGACGACGGTCGTGGAGCGTACGGAGATAGAGCGCCGTGACGGAAAAGTGCAATATAAGGATGAAAACGGTGAATGGATAACCGTGTCGGACAATACGCCGGTCAGTATGAATGTGTGGGGATTCACTCCCGATTATTTTGCGTACAGCGAAGCGTATTTCAAGGAATTCTTATCAGATACGGCCAATATGACCAATCTGAAGGCCGAATTCTTTATTCCGCTGATGGTCAATAAGTTGATTCTGGATGGAACGGCTTCGGTCAAAGTGCTCGATACGACGAGTAAGTGGTTCGGCGTCACCTATGCGGCCGATCGTCAGGGCGTCGTTGACAGAATCCGTCAGTTGGTGGATGACGGTGTATATCCGGCACACCTGTTTTAAGATATATCTGAAAAATAAAGAAAAGGCACATCATCGATGCGCCTTTTTTTAGTACCTTTGCATTCATTATGAATATTGACGTACTAACAGACAAACAGTTGGCCTTGCTCAGAGAGGCTGTCGAACAGGCTGAAAAAATCGTGGTCTGCTGTCATAAGTCGCCTGATGGCGACGCGTTGGGGGCGGTGCTGGCCTGGTCGGAGTATCTCAGAATGCAGGGAAAAGAGCCTACGATGATTGTGCCGGACGCTTTTCCCGACTTTCTGAAGTGGTTGCCGGGCAATGAAATGCTGATGCGCTATGACAAACATAAAGCCAAAGCCGATAAAATCGTGGCCGAAGCCGACGTGGTTTTCTGTCTTGACTTTGACGGGCTCGACCGTTTGGGCGATATGGCACAGGCGATGGAGGGTTTCAGAGGACGCTATGTCTTGATGGATCACCATACGAGTCCACGTATTCCCAATGCTTTGGAACTCTCGTTCCCATCGATGTGCAGCACGTGTGAGCTGTTGTTTCGCATGATCTGTCAATTAGGCAGGTTTGAACAGATGACCCGTAAGATGGCTGTAGCTCTCTATACGGGTATGATGACTGATACCGGAGGGTTTACTTATAATTCTACGCGTCCTGAAATCTTCTTTATCATTGGTCAACTGTTGACCAGAGGAATTGATAAAGACAAAATATACCGCAATATTTTCAACGTGTTTAGTCCTTGGGCGATAAGGTTGCGTGGCTATCTTATGTCGCAGAAACTCAATGTCTTTGATGATTTTCATGCAAGTTATTTCACTATATCGCGGCAGGATATGAAGAACTTCCATTTCGTCAAAGGCGATGTGGAAGGTTTGGTGAATGAGCCGTTGAAAATCAAAGGTATGAAACTGAGTATTTCGTTGCGTGAGGATGATCGCAGAGACCATGTTGTTTGGGTGAGTCTGCGTTCTGTTGATGATTTCCCCTGCAACCAAATGTCGGCGGAGTTTTTTAATGGTGGCGGCCATCTGAACGCGAGTGGGGGGCACCTCAACTGTTCTTTGGCCGAAGCGGAGAAGGTTGTTCGCCAAGCCATTGTGCATTATGAAAAATTATTGAAAGGTTGAAAATATAATAAAACATTACATGGCACACCGGTAGAAATAAGGAAAATTTACTACCTTTGTCCAAAACTATTTTGTTGATAAGATGAGAAAAGTATCTTTGTTGCTGCTGGCCATCGTGGCTTTAGTAACTTTTGAATCGTGCAAGGATAGCGAAACGTATGCCGATCGGAAGAAGAAAGAGCGTGCTGCCATCAATGATTATATTGCGAAAAACAAAATTAAAGTGATTTCGGAAGCTGAGTTTTTTGCGCATGACAGCATGACAGATGTTAAGAATAACGAGTGGGTTTTGATGAACAGCACGGGCGTTTATATGCAGATTGTCAGAAAAGGTGTTGGATCAAAGGTCAAGCAGGGGGAAATAAAGAATCTCTTGGTGCGCTTTGACGAGACAGACTTGAAGACCGATTCTATTACGTTGTCAAACCGTTGGCTTTATTATTCAAGTTTGGTAGACCACATGGTCATCAAGAATACTTCCGGTTCTTATTTAGGTGTATTCATCGCCGGCAAAAGCACGATGTGGAGTCGGTATCGTTCTACGGCTGTGCCCAACGGATGGATGGTGCCGTTTGACTACATTAACATCGGCCGTCCGAAGAAAGATGGCGATGAGATAGCCAAGGTGAAACTTATCGTACCAAGTTCGTCAGGCACGCAAAATGCCACGAACAGCGTCACTCCGTATATGTATGAGCTGACTTTCCAGGAGGAATAATCTTTGATAGCGCGGACCTTAATCAATTTTAATTATATACTTTATGACACTCATTAAGTCTATATCCGGCATTCGTGGAACGATCGGTGGTAAGACGGGAGATACCTTGAATCCACTGGATATCGTCAAGTTTACATCTGCTTACGCGACCTTTATTCGGCGCAGTGTAAAGAATCCTTCCAATAAAATTGTCGTAGGACGTGACGCACGTATCTCCGGCGCGATGGTCAAGAATGTGGTTTGTGGCACATTGATGGGCATGGGATACGATGTTGTCAACATCGGTCTGGCCACAACGCCGACTACGGAACTGGCTGTAAGGATGACAGGGGCCGACGGCGGTATCATCATTACGGCAAGCCATAATCCTCGTCACTGGAACGCATTGAAGTTACTCAATGCCGAAGGCGAGTTTTTGACAAAGGATAACGGTAACGAAGTGCTGGAAATAGCAGCCCGTGAAGATTTTGATTTTGCCGATGTTGATCATCTGGGACATTATGTCGATGATGATTCGTTTGACCGTCGACATATTGATGCGGTCTTGGCGTTGAAACTTGTGGATGTCGAAGCTATTCGGAACGCTCATTTTAAAGTTGTTGTCGACAGCATTAATTCGGTAGGTGGTATCATTCTGCCGAAGTTGCTCGACGCGTTGGGTGTAACCTATAAGTTTCTGAATGGCGAGGCCAGTGGTGATTTTGCCCACAATCCTGAACCATTAGAGAAGAATTTGGGTGGAATCATGAGCGAATTGAAGAATGGTGGCTATGATTTGGGTATTGTGGTTGACCCCGATGTTGACCGTCTGGCATTCATCTGTGAAGACGGAAAGATGTTTGGTGAAGAGTATACATTGGTCAGTGTGGCCGACTATGTGCTACAATATACCCCCGGCAATACGGTGAGTAACTTGAGTTCGACCCGTGCGCTGCGCGACATTACTGAAAAGCATGGTGGCGTTTATACGCCGGCTGCCGTGGGTGAGGTCAATGTGACAACGAAGATGAAGGAAGTAAACGCCGTGATCGGTGGCGAAGGTAATGGTGGTGTGATCTATCCCGAGAGCCATTATGGCCGCGACGCTCTGGTTGGCATAGCGCTTTTCCTTAGTAATCTGGCTCATAAGGGAGTGAAAGTGAGTGAGTTGAGGAAGGAATATCCTGATTACTTTATCGCTAAAAACCGTATAGACCTGACACCAAGCACTGATGTCGACGCGATATTGGAAAAGGTGAAGGCGATGTTTGACGCGCAACCCGACGCCAAGGTAAATGATGTTGACGGTGTGAAGATTGATTTTCCCGATAAGTGGGTGCATCTGCGCAAGAGCAATACCGAGCCGATTATTCGTGTCTATAGCGAAGCCGGCTCCATGGAGGAGGCCGACCGGCTGGGCAAGCAGATGATGCAAGTCGTTTACGACATGCAATAAGATACTAAGACATAGACTTTCCTATAGCGGGTCTATGTCTTTTTTTATAATAACAATCCAATATTTTCATGAAAAAGAAACTACTTATAGTTTTGATGTTATTGGCTCCTATCGTTTCAAGGGGCGAAAGTGTCGTGATACAATCCGGAAATATTGCGCTCGTATTGAATGTGGAAAAGGGTAAGTCACCTAAGTTCATGTACTTTGGCAACAAATTGACCGGTGACGACTTGAAGAGTATCTCCACACCGACGGAAGGACGGATGGACGTATATCCGGCTTACGGGATGAACACTCCCGTGGAGACCGCCTTTGCCATGACGCATGCCGACGGAAATATGTCGACTGTACTGGTGGCAACGGGTCATGAGGTGAAGCCACAGGGCAAGACAACATTGACAGTGGTGCATCTGAAAGATACGCTCTATCCACTTTATGTAGACTTGAATTATCGTTCTTATGCCGATGTCGACATGATTGAAACTTGGGCTACCATACGGAACGAAGAAAAAGGAAAGGTCATGTTGACGCAATTCTCTTCGGGGTGCATGCCCATTCGGCGTGACGATGTTTGGGCA
The DNA here is from genome assembly GCF_017426725.1 of Prevotella illustrans. Classification (GTDB taxonomy): domain Bacteria; phylum Bacteroidota; class Bacteroidia; order Bacteroidales; family Bacteroidaceae; genus Prevotella; species Prevotella illustrans. The sequence goes on from NZ_JAERMS010000011.1 coordinate 46,398, forward strand.
ACCCATCTATATGGCTCTTGGGCCAATGAAGGAAGAGTGGCAGAGGAACCGCTTAATCCCGGACAGTTAGTTATCAAGAATAAGGACGGCGTGCGGAACAGCCATACGGATCATGCGGAAATCATGTTCTCGCTCGATGGCAAGGCCAGGGAAAACTGTGGCGATGTCATTGGCGCCGCGTTGTGCTATGGAGGCAATTATCGCTTGAAGGTAGAAACCGATGATACGGAATATCATTACTTCTTTGCAGGAATCAATGAAGACAACTCTGTCTGCCGACTGAAGAAGGGCCAGTCGCTGGAGACGCCGGCTTTGGCCTTTACCTATAGCAGGGAGGGATTGAGCGGAGCATCCCGCAACTTCCACCGCTGGGGGCGGAATTATAAGTTGGCCAACGGTAATGTGGAGCGCAGTATCTTGCTGAATAGTTGGGAAGGTGTCTACTTCGACATCAATCAGCAGGGCATGGACGGCATGATGAGTGACATAGCGGCTATGGGCGGTGAGCTTTTCGTGATGGATGACGGTTGGTTTGGTGAGAAATATCCACGTAAAGATGACTCTTCCTCGCTTGGTGACTGGAATATAGACAGGCAAAAGTTGCCCGACGGCATTGAAGGATTGTTGCGTGACGCTAAGAAGTATGGTGTCAAATTCGGCATTTGGATCGAACCGGAGATGTCGAATACGGTGAGCGAACTCTATGAGAAACATCCCGACTGGATCATCAAGGCACCGAAGCGGAACGCAGTTTTGGGACGTGGCGGTACGCAGGTGGTGCTCGACCTCTCCAATCCGAAAGTGCAGGACTTCGTGTTCGGCGTAGTGGATAACCTCATGACAAAGTATCCGGAAATTGCTTATATCAAGTGGGATGCCAACATGGCGATTATGAACCATGGCAGTCAGTATCTCCCGATGGAGGAGCAGAGCCATTTGTATCTTGCCTATCACGAAGGATTTAAGAAGACATTGGAACGCATTCGTGCCAAATATCCGTTGTTGACGATTCAGGCTTGCGCCAGCGGCGGCGGTCGAGCCAACTGGGGAATACTGCCTTGGTTTGATGAATTTTGGGTCAGTGATGATACCGACGCATTGCAGCGCGTCTACATGCAGTGGGGAACGAGCTTGTTTTTCCCCGCTATCGCGATGGCCAGCCATATCAGCGCGTCGCCTAATCATCAGACACATAGACTGATACCGCTGAAGTATCGCGTGGATGTAGCCATGAGCGGTCGGTTGGGAATGGAGATTCAGCCGAAGAATATGACGGAAGAAGAGAAGGCATTGTGCAAGAACGCGATCTCTGAATACAAGCAGATTCGTCCGATTGTGCAGATGGGAAATATCTATCGCTTGCAAAGTCCTTATGAAAATAAGGGAGTTGCTTCACTGATGTACGTGGATGACGCACGGCAAAAGGCCGTGTTCTATTGGTGGAAGACGGAGACGTTTGTCAATCAGCACCTTCCCCGCATCAAGATGGCAGGCCTGGATGCCGGTAAGATGTATAAGGTGCATGAGCTGAACCGAATCGATAATCGGCCTTTAGCTTTTGAAGGAAAGACCTTTAGTGGCGCTTACTTGATGTCGCAAGGGCTTGAAATCCCTTATACCCATCATGTTGATTACCATAAGAATACTGCTTGGGCAAGTCGGGTGCTCTATCTTGAAGCCCAATAGGACTAAAAGTCTCTCATCGTTGATGAGGGGCTTTTATGCTATTCTTCTGTCCGGTCAGGGGCTTGATGGAGCTTATACGACTTTGATGTGGTTGCGGACGGCTTGATTTGCTCCACGCGATTGACGATACTGTCGCCTGATGGTAGCAGAAAGAAGCCTATTCTGACGACATTTCCTATCTGTGCGCTGCCCTTTACCTTTACGTGATGTGCCTTGAAATATGAAGTTGTGTCTCGGCGACTGGGATAGGAGAGCAACTGTAACTGCGATTTGTTCGACGCCTCACCTATATAATAAATACCGATGCTATCACGGCCTTCCGTCAAAGTTGTATGAGTCGAATCCTGTTGTATGCGAACTTTGGGCTCAACGGGTTCGAAAACAGACGCGGCCACCGTGTCTCCGGGGTTGTCTTCTTTTGCAAACCTGCACGACATTGTGCCCATTGAGGAGATTATGATGGCAAAAACAAATAGAAAAAGCTTTTTCATCGTGATGCGTATTTGGTGCGAAAGTAAGTAAATAATTTGGAACGGAGAAATAAATAACGTAAATTTGTGTAGATCAACTTTATAGTTTAAAACGAATGAATCATACAGATAAAACAGCTCTATACAACACTTTGATTGAGCAGATCAGAAGTTTGGTTGCCGGTGAGCACAACATGATCGGGGTTTTGGCAAATGTTTCGGCAGCCATGAAGCAAACCTTCCCGAACCAATATTTCTGGGTAGGCTTCTACCTTGTGCGGAATGACGAGTTGCAATTAGGGCCTTTCCAAGGCACGGTAGCCTGCATGCGCATCGCGAAAGGGCGTGGCGTCTGCGGCACGGCATGGAAAGAGAATCGCACGCTCATTGTTTCCGATGTCGAGCAGTTTGCCGATCACATCGCCTGTTCTTCCCTTTCACGTTCCGAAATCGTAGTACCCATTCGTGAGAAAGGTTCTGCGAGGGTGTTGGGCGTTATCGATATTGACAGCACATCGCTTCATACATTCGATGAAAAGGATGCGGAAAAATTGGAAGAGATCGCTAAAATATTGGCGGAAATATTGGAGAATCAAAGAATAATCTCTAATTTTGTGTAAAACAATATCATTAAAATATAATAAAAGGATTATATGATAGACGTAAAGACGACATTGAAAGACGCGGAAGAGCGCATGCAGATGGCTGCTATGTACCTTGAGGACCAGCTTTCTCATATTCGTGCGGGCCGCGCCAACGTCGCTATCCTGGATGGTGTACGTGTGAACAGTTATGGTTCAATGGTCCCCTTGAACCAAGTAGCTAACGTTTCTGCGCCTGATGCTCGGACAATCGCCATTCGACCATGGGATAGAAAGGCCATTAAAGACATTGAGAAAGCCATCATGGACAGTGATGTGGGTATCACGCCGGAGAACAATGGCGAGATCATTCGTTTGGGAATACCTCAACCGACAGAAGAAAGACGCCGTGAATTGGTGAAGCAATGCAACAAAATAGGCGAGAGAACGAAGGTTGAAGTGCGTAGCGCGCGGGCTGAAATCAAAGAAAAACTGAAGAAGGCGATTAAAGACGGGCTTTCTGAAGACTTGGAAAAAGACGCCGAAGACGATTTGCAGAAGCTGCATGACAAGTACATCAAGAAGCTTGACGCGCTGCTTGAAGAGAAGCAGAAAGAAATTATGACGGTATAATCCATTAAGAACAGCATTGTATTGAAGGGACTTGTCATTAAAAATACCGGCAGTTGGTATTCAGTGAAGACCGACGACGGACAAGTGATAGAAAGTAAAATAAAGGGTAACTTTCGTTTGAAAGGTATCAGAAGCACCAACCCTGTCGCCGTAGGTGACAGGGTTGAACTTATTACAAACCAAGAAGGAACGGCTTTTATCTCTGCGATTGAAGACCGCCGCAACTATATTATCCGTAAATCGCAGAACTTAAGCAAGCAAAGTCATATCTTAGCCGCGAACGTTGACCAGGCTTTTCTGGTCGTAACGGTCAACTATCCGCAGACAAGCACCATTTTTATCGATCGTTTCTTGGCTTCGGCCGAAGCCTATCGTGTGCCTGTCGTTCTTATTTTCAATAAATCTGACCTGCTGACAGCGGATGAACAGCGTTATGAACGCATGATGATGACCCTCTATCAGACCATCGGCTACGCGTGTTACGAAATCTCCGCGACCACGGGAGAGGGCGTAGCGCAGTTGATTCCCTTGCTGAAAGACAAGATAACACTGCTTAGCGGCAACAGCGGGGTGGGCAAGTCGACCTTGATTAACCGAATATTGCCCGGTGCTAACTTGCGAACGGCTGAGATCAGTGACGCCCATAACACGGGCATGCACACCACTACGTTCAGCGAAATGCTGGAGTTGCCTGATGGCGGTTACCTGATTGATACGCCGGGAATCAAAGGATTCGGAACGTTTGACATGGAACCGGAGGAGCTGACGAGCTATTTTAAGGAGATTTTCAAGTTTTCCGAAGGTTGTAAGTTCAATAATTGCACCCATACCCACGAGCCGGGGTGTGCCGTCTTGGCAGCCGTTGAGAATCATTATATAGCGGCGAGCCGTTATCAGAGCTATCTCAGCATGCTTGAAGACAAGGATGAGAACAAATATCGGGAGGCTTATTAGGCTCGAATACACATTTTTGATTATTCAAGAAAGGCTGCGAGGACACCAGCTTTGCAGCCTTTCTTATTTTTATTTAGGCCTTTTCCCGGCCTCTTTACAGTCTTCCTTGTTCTCCGAGATAGCTGTCTTTGAATCCGAGGAAGTACAGAATACCATCAAGGCCGATGTTATTGATACTTTGTTTGGCGTTGGCCACCACTCTGGGCTTGGCATGAAAGGCGATACCCAGACCGGCTTCGGATATCATGGGAAGGTCGTTGGCACCGTCACCGACAGCTATCGTCTGTGCCAGATTCACCTTTTCCACTTGCGCGATCAGTTTAAGAAGCTCGGCTTTGCGGTGTCCGTCAACGATTTCGCCTACGTAGTTGCCCGTGAGCTTACCGTTTTCGTCTATCTCCAGTTCGTTGGCATAGACATAATCAATGCCATAACGGCGTTGCAGATATTCGCCGAAGTAGGTAAATCCACCACTTAGAATCGCGATCTTATAGCCACATGTCTTCAGTACCGACATGAGTCGGTCGGCTCCTTCCGTGATAGGGAGCTGTTCGGCAATGTCCTGCATGACATGCGCGTCCAGCCCTTTGAGCAGTTTTACCCTTTCCGTGAAACTCTCTCTGAAGTCTATTTCGCCCCGCATGGCTCTTTCTGTGATTTCTCTCACCTGCTCACCGACGCCTGCCCGTTCGGCCAATTCGTCGATACATTCCGTCTGAATCAAGGTCGAGTCCATATCAAAGCAGATGAGACGGCGCATTCTGCGGTACATGTCGTCTCGCTGGAAAGAGAAGTCTATCTCCATATCGGTCGACATCTTCATCAGCTGTTCCTGCATCCGGCTGTGGCTTTCGGGCGTTCCTCGGAGTGAAAACTCAATACAAGCTCTGACATTCCTCTTCGGGTTGAGAATGCTCTGGCGGCCGGTCAGGCGGAGAATGGAGTCGATGTTCAGCCCTTGCGCCGCGATAATCTGTGTGGCCGACGCAATTTGTTTGGCTGTCAGTTTCCTGCCGATGATGGTCAGGATGTAACGGTTTTTGCCCTGTCGGCCCACCCAGTTCTCATATTCGGTATCGCTGATGGGCGAGAATCCGATGTTGACTCCCAGTTCGGTGGTCTTGAAAAGCAGTTCCTTCATCACCTGTCCCGAGTAACTTTCGTCCATTCTGACAAGGATTCCGAGCGACAAGGTGCTATGGATATCGGCCTGACCGATATCAAGAATCTGCGTATTATACCGGGAGAGAATCGTCATGACCGACGCTGTCAGTCCGGGGCGGTCCTGTCCGGTAATGCTGATCAATATCTGTTCTTTCTTTTCTGTTGATTCCATTGAGTCTGTCTGCTTTGCGTTACTTTCCAATCGTAATCGTGTATTCACTCATAAACGAGGCACCGGGCTGGAGTTTGTTCATCAAGTATTTATCCTTAAACTCTCCTTCAAATTCCGCCCAGTCGTGAATGCCGTACCAAGGCTCTATGCAGATGAAGGGAGCGTGCTTGCCCGCGGGGTTCCAAATGCCTACGGCCGGACTCTTGAAGTCGACGCTGACAACGGGCTCATCGTTTTCGTCCAGCAGTTCCACATGTTTCAGCTGCTGATGGTCGAAGATGATCGCGTCGTCTTTAAACGTCTCTTCATCCACTTCCCACATGCCGCCGTTCGTCTCCACTTTGTGATAGCCCGGCTTCAGGCAGCCTTCCACGTTGCCGAAAACGCGCATCGGTTCAGCTTCGTCCAACTTCAACTTCGCTTTCATCGGCTCTCCCTTTCTGCAACCGGGCACGGCAAAGGCCGGATGTCCGCCGATTTGGAAAAATATATCCTTGCTGTCCGTATTCTCCACGTGCCAAACCACGTGAATCCTGTTGCCGTTCAGTTTGTAACTGACGGCCAGATTGAAATGAAAAGGATATACTTTGTAGGTCTCGGCCGTGTCGTGGAGGCCCAGGATTATCCTGTTTTCACCTTTCGCCAGCACCGTAAAGTCGGTGTCGCGGGCAAATCCATGTCGGTTCATCCGAAACTCTTTGCCGTTGATGCGAAAAGTATTTTTCCACAGTCCGCATACGATAGGGAAGAGGAGGGGCGACTTACGTCCCCAATAGTTGGCGTCTCCGTCCCACAGGTATTCGTGTCCCTCGCTATCTTTAATGCTCTGCAATTCGGCTCCATGCTCCGAAATTTCGACCGTGAGCAGCTCGTTCTTAATTTGTTCCATACGGTTTTCCTATTGATTTACTTCTTATGCAAAGATAGCAACTTTTCCGTAAAGCCATTCGTTTAGCCCTAAACTTTTACCACGATGGGTCTCTTGTTCCGCCATCATATTTATTCATGCGGGAAATCAAGACAGAAATGAGTGCGGTCCATTAATTGTTAAAATCGGCGAATTATCTTTACATCTTCTTCCGAATGGCCGCGTCGTTTGCCACAAAAAGTTTTTCGCGGGCAAATACGCGAGTTTTGGGCGGATTTGTATGTGGTTGTGAATCAGTGTCTTGCGTTTTTAAGTGAACAAAAGGGGCGAAAAAGGGGCTTGAAAATGCAGCTTTAAGGGTGAGAAAGCGGCGTTTTGAGGCGATAAAAGTAGCCCTTTTAGGAGATGATAGCTGCGCTTTTGCGGGCTGAAAGCATGACAATGAGTTCGTAATAGTGCGGATTTGACAGTCTGAATGTTATGGAAAAGGAATTTTAACACTTAGATGACACGGGACAGAAGTGTTAAAATTCTTACATTTTCTTTGACAAAACAGAAGTGTGTTTGCCTGTTTTTACGAGTCAGACCTGCCTTTGTTTCTGCTCAGACGATAAACTCGCTTATGGCGTTTCTTCGTTCTTGTTTTTTCGTTTCTTGGGCAATCGTCCGTTTTTGCGCAGTGCCTCGGCTATAATCCATTGTAATTGGCCGTTAGTACTGCGAAATTCGTCGGCGGCCCACTTCTCTACGGCCGCCATCGTGTCGCTGTCGAGCCGCAGGATAAATGATTTCGTGTTTGTTTCTTTCTTAGCCATTTTTCCGGGTTGATAGCCATTTGGGCCGCTTACATGTTGAGGGTGCCGGTGTTGACGACAGGTTGCGCGTTGTCTTCACCGCACAACACCACCATCAGATTGCTCACCATGGCGGCTTTCTTGTCGTCGTCCAGTTCTACAACGTCGTTTTCAGTAATCTTGTCAATGGCCATTTTCACCATGCTTACCGCACCTTCCACAATCTTCTCACGGGCTGCGATGATGGCGTCGGCCTGTTGCCGGCGCAGCATGACGGCCGCAATTTCGGGCGCATAGGCCAGGTAGTTGATTCGTGCCTCTACGATTTCAATGCCTGCCATGGCCAGCCTTTCGTCGAGTTTGGCCTCCAGTTGCTTGTTGATTTCATCACCACCACCGCGTAGCGTCAGTGCGTCATCGCTCTCATTGGCGTCGTATGCATACTGTCCGGCCGTTTGGCGAAGAGCTGCGTCGCTTTGTATCTTGACGAAGTTTTCAAACGCTCTCATAATCATATTCACGTTACTATGCGCCTGAGTGGTCTGTGCCATGGTCTGCGCGTCGATTTCGAACATCGCTTTATACGTGTCAGAGAGCTTCCAAACCAGCACCAAGCCAATCATAATCGGGTTTCCCTGCTTGTCATTCACCTTTATTGGTTCTACATCGAGGTTACGGGCACGCAGCGAAAGCTTCTTGCCGTTGATGAAAGGGTTGACCCAATAGAAGCCCACTTGCTTGAAAGTGCCTTCATAGGAACCGAAGAACATCATGACGCGGGCCTCGTTAGGCTCTTGCCGGATGAAGCCGCCAAGGCAAAACAGACAGGCAACAAATAGCAGAATGCCCCCCGCGACGCTTATACCAAGGCTGTATATAGTACCCAGATAGGTCCAGTAGGCGCTTATGCCAAGGCCTGTCAGGATTACAAACAGTGCCAAGAAGCCATTCAAGATAAGGCCATTGAATTCCACTTCCAGTTTCATTTCGTTTTCAAGGTTTTTCTCTTCCATGTTCTTAATGCTTTTAAAGGGTTAATGATAGTCTTGCTTTAAGCCGTTTGCAGTGGCTTTTTTATAAAATAAATGATATCATTTTGATATCACAAATATATGCGTTAATTTGATAAGTTGTAGCATATATACCTTATATTTAATGTATATTAACCCTTGGGCGCTTCTTTTCGGCTTCTGCGTTCTTCCTTCTTTTCGTAACTTTGCACCTATGATGATAACCGAGGAAGATATGATCGACGGGCTCACCGTCGATGAGCTTCGCCGAAAGCGCGTTGCGGTGTTGCTGTCAGGGGGGGTCGACAGCAGTGTCGTTGTCTGGGAGTTTGCCCGTCGAGGGCTTCATCCCGACTGTTTCTATATCAAGATTGGACCCGAGGAAAAGGAGGAATGGGACTGTTCCAGTGAGGAAGACTTGGAGATGGCTACGGCCGTTGCGGCCAAGTATGGCTGTCGGTTGCAGATTGTCGATTGTCACCGGGAGTATTGGAATCAGGTAACTCGCTACACGATGGAGAAGGTGAAGGCCGGGTTTACGCCCAATCCCGACGTGATGTGTAACCGATTGGTCAAGTTCGGAGCCTTCGATGAGAAGAAGGGACATGACTACGACCTGATTGCTACGGGCCATTATGCCCGGACGGAGGTGACAGACGGAGAGAAATGGCTCGTCACGAGTCCCGATCCCGTCAAAGACCAGACCGACTTTCTGGCTCAGATTTACGACTGGCAGTTGCGTAAAGCCATCTTTCCGATAGGCCATCACGTGAAGAACGAAGTGCGCGAGATAGCCGAGGCCGAGCATTTGGTCAACGCCAGACGCAAGGACAGCCAGGGCATTTGCTTTTTGGGACAAATCAATTACAATGATTATCTGCGTCGTTACTTGGGCGACTGCCCGGGCGACGTCATCGAATTGGAAACCGGCAAGAAGATCGGTGAGCACCGGGCGTTGTGGTATCACACCATCGGCCAGCGCAAAGGACTGGGCTTCGGCGGCGGTCCTTGGTTTGTGGTGAAGAAGGATGTGGAGCGCAACGTTCTGTATGTCAGCCACGGTTACGACCCGGCTACGGCTTACAAGCAAGATTTTAAGGTGCACGATTTCCATTTTCTCACCCGCCGGGATGTGCTTGCTACGGGTGGCAAGGTAACGTTCAAGATTCGACATACCCCCGAATACCATCCGGCCGAGGTCGAGCGGTTGTCCGACCACGAGTTTATCATTCATTCTGTGGAGCCCATCCACGGCGTGGCACCGGGTCAGTTCTGCGTAGTCTACGACGCGTGTCATCACCGTTGCTACGGCAGTGGCGAGATAACTTTCTGACCCATGCGCACGGAAGAGCGTTTATCAGATAACAGTTGTCTCATAGAATATTTTATTCCGATTTTCTTTTGATTCCTTGTTCTTTTTATGTAAGTTTGCAGGAAGCAATGCAATGAATGTCTTTTGTTTTCATTTTGAAATATAAGATATGAGAAAGATAAAAACCGGTAAACCGCTTTCTGAGCGTGAAAGTAATTCTCTGAAAGCTTATTTGGATGAAATTGGCAAGGAGAGTTTGCTGTCAATGGAAGAAGAGCAGGCTCTTTCGGAGCAGATACGCCAAGGCGATCGTCAAGCGTTGCACAAGCTGACGGAAGCCAATCTCCGCTTCGTCGTGGCCGTGGCCAAGCATTATCAGGGACTTGGATTGGGCATGAACGACCTTGTCAGTGAGGGAAATGTGGCGTTGTTGCATGCCGCGGAGAAGTTTGACGCCGGACGCGGACAACGTTTTGTGGCCTATGCGGAGATGTATATACGCCGGGCGATTGAACGGGCGTTGAACGAACAGGCCGGTATTTATCGGTTGCCACAAGGCGAAAAGAATCCGATTGAACAATACAATAGCAAACCTTTCTCCGTGGACGCTCCCTTGTCAACGGGCAAGAGCGCTACTCTTTTGAGTGTGTTGCACGACGATGAAGCGCCGGAAGCCGATCAAGGACTTGTAACAGAGTCCGACCGGAAGGCTTTGGAGGAAGCGATGACCGTACTGAACGACCGTGAACGTGTGGTAATCGCGGCTTTTTATGGAATCGGCCAAGACCATACGACACTGGCGGAGATAGGCAATCGGCTGGCGGTAAAGCGCGAGCGGGTGCGTCAGATTCGGAAAACGGCATTGCGAAAATTGGCCAAACACAATCCGGTATTGAAGAAACTTTAGTCGGGCGACCGGCTTTGAAAGTTTGGAAACAAGTAGGGGGCGCAACGGAAAGACCATCTTTCCGCTGCGCCCTTGGCTTTTGGTTTCGTCATTCCGCCAAAGGAATGCCGTAGTCTTTAGTCGAGTATACCGCCTTTGGTCACCGCATACTTGCCGGCACCGGTCAGACAGAGCACGGTTGCGCCAAGCAGGTAGAGCATGGGCAGTTCGATGGCCCAGCCGCCGGTCATCGGGTCGACGGAGAAAATCTGTCCGAGATGCGCCATGAGGATGGCGACAACCATGTTGCCGGCAAAAACAACGGCGGCCGCACGGGTCCACAAGCCGATAACAATCATTATCGAAGCAACCAACTCGGCAGCCAATGCGCCATAGGCGATGAATGAGGGCAGGCCCATTTGTGTGAGCATGCCGCCAATGAAGCCGACGCCGGCTGTCAGTTTGTGTACGCCGTGAAACAGCATAAGACCGCCGACGGTAAGTCGTAAAAGAAGCAATCCACAGTCATTGCTACGCAAGAAATCTTTTTCTAAAGTCATTTTATTTGATGTTTGATAGTTAATAAAACTCCCTTCGGGTTGTGAGGGAGATTGGAGAGACCGGCAAATGATCATGCCATTCTTTCCGTTCGTATCGTAAAAGCCTATTTAAAGAGGTTCAGAATGTCGTCGATGATTTTGCTGATGCCGCTTTCCGTCGCGCTGTCGGTTTCCTCTGCCACTTTCTTCTTCACCATCTTACCGATGGAATTGACAATTTTGTCCTTGGCTTGTTTGGTAATTTCGTCTGTAGGACCATCGCTATCATCGTCTTTCGACACGCCGGTTTCATTCTCATCATCCGTATTTTGGCTGTCTATTGTCCCGCTTTCGTCCTGTTGGCTCGGCATTCTGAGTTTCTTCTTCTCCAGCGCTTTGGCAATATCATCATCGTTCAGGGTGATCACCTTGCCCAAAATGCCAAACGAAACCGTGTGTTCCTTGCCATTCCAGTTGACCGTTGTCTTCGAGAAAAGTATGTAATTATGATATTCTAATGTTTCGCTGAGCGCGTCAACGATACTTCCGGTCATCATCCTGCTGATCATCCGCATGCCTGCCGCGAAGATATTATCCTCCGTATCGGCCGCTTTCTTGTTCAGGAAGGATGTCAGACTGTCACGAATCGCGTCCTGGTGGTCGCGCTTGCCGGGGTTTGTGAAGGCGAAAAGGAGTGCGATGACCACTACCAGCCCGACGATGATTTTACCAAAAGGCCTCTTTTTCTTGGGCTTTTGCGGCTGAAGAGGTTCACGGTAGGCCTGATTCGTGCCGGCTTGCCGGTCGTTGTCGGCAGTCTTGGGGTGTTCCTGTGGGTTGAAAGGAGGTGGCGTGGACGTGGCTTGGGTGTTGAATAGGAAGTTCTTCAGTTCTTCCACCTGCCATGCCGGAGTCCAATTGGCCATTCCTTCGCTCCAGACCAATGTCTCGGAAGTGATTCCCTTATCTTTCAACTCATAGATACTGAAAGGGCCGGCTTGTTGATTGTTCTCGATAATAAAGTATCTCATCTTGCTTTCCAATTCGTTTTGCAACTACATATTTATATAAACAGTTCTTCAAAGTGGTTCCGCAATTCGGTCATCCTTTGAAAAACGACGTGGGCCCCTGCGTTGTATAGCGTTTCGTCGGGCAGCGGCCCGCTGTTGACGCCTATCGTGAAGATGCCGGCCGAGGCTCCGGCTCTGACACCCAGTGGCGCGTTTTCAACGACAACAGCCTCCCAGGGACGCAGATTGCCGGCCTTCTGAAGTCCCATCAGGTAAGGATCGGGATGCGGTTTGCCACGTTCCACGTCGTATGCTGTTACGATGTGGTCTTTTGACAGATAATCTTCGAAGTCCCGAATCAGCCTGTCGATCAATGGTTTCTGTCCGCTTCCGGTGACTACATTGATACTCATGCCGTGACGATCAGCCTGTTCCATCACGTCGACAACACCCTCGAAGACTGGCGCTTCAGGCATGTGATGGAAGAGATGGGTCTTGACATCATACATTTTCTGCGCTTCTTCCAGCGAAATATCCAGTCCTTTCTGTGCTTTTACGAAATGTCGGATTGTGTCAATTCCGCGTGCGCCTTCGGTCGCGTAGGCATTTTCGGCCGTCATTTTGATACCGAATTGCGCCATGCTTTGTTGCCAGGCAACGGCGTGATTGGGCATACTGTCGTAGAGTACGCCGTCCATATCAAAGAGAACGGCCTTGGGACAGAATTGCCCAAAGCCGTGTTCTTCTAAGTATTGTTTGATTTTGTCTTTCAGCATGATTTACAATCTCTCACGTATAGCCTTGCTTTCAGCCTCGTAACCGGGCTTATCGAGCAGCGCGAACATGTTTTTCTTGTAAGCTTCTACGCCCGGTTGGTTGAACGGATTCACCTCCTGAAGCAAGCCGCTGATACCACATGCCTTTTCGAAGAAGTAAATGAGCTGACCCAAGTAATACTCGGTCAGTTCCGGCATGTTAATCAGGATGTTGGGAACGCCACCGTCTACGTGCGCCATCCGGGTACCCAGCTCGGCCATCTTGTTGACCTCGTCCACGCGTTTGCCCTCGAGGAAGTTGAGACCGTCCAGATTTTCTTCGTCATGGGGGAAGTCCAGTTTGTGGCGAGGTGTCTCAACGGAGATAACCGTTTCAAAGATAGAACGCTCGCCTTCCTGAATCCATTGGCCCATTGAGTGGAGATCTGTTGTGAAGTCGCAGGCTGCGGGGAAAATACCCTTCAGTTCCTTACCCTCACTTTCACCATAAAGCTGCTTCCACCATTCGGCCATGAAATGGAGTTTGGGTTGGAAGTTGGCTATAATCTCAATCTTTTTGCCTGCCTGTGTATAGAGGGCCTGACGTGTGGCTGCATATTGTGCAGCCATGTTTTCGGCAAACGGCACGTCCTTGCCACAGGCTTTCTCCATGTCGGCAGCACCTTTCACGAGCGCTTTCACGTCGAAGCCGGCGCAGGCAATCGGCAACAGGCCTACGGGTGTGAGCACAGAGAAGCGTCCACCCACATTGTCGGGAATGATGAAACTCTTATATCCTTCCTTGTCGGCACAAGTACGGGCAGCTCCTTTCTTGGCATCGGTAACGGCAACGATGACATCGCGTGCTTCTTCCTTGCCACGTTGAGCCTCGCACTGCTTCTTCAGCAGGCGGAAAGTGAGCGCGGTTTCGGTCGTAGTTCCCGACTTTGAAATATTGATAACGCCAAACTTCTTATCTTTCAGGTAAGTTGTCAGCTCGAAAAGATAATCTTCGCCGATGTTGTTGCCGGCAAAGAGAATCGTAGGATTCTTCCGATCATCGATGAGCCATGCGAAGCTGTTGCCCAAAGCCTCGATAACCGCGCGTGCGCCAAGGTAGGAACCGCCGATGCCGGCCACCACGATTACTTCGCATTTCTTGCGCAGCGTGTCGGCTACAGCCTGTATTTCATTGAGAAATCCTTCGCTAATTCCGGATGGCAAATGCAGCCAACCCAAGAAATCATTGCCGGCACAAGTGCCGTTTTCGAGTGCTTCCTGCGCGTCTTTTACCTTTGCTTCGTATGCCTCTACGGCACCCTTGGTAAGAAACTGTTCAGCTTTTGTAATGTCTAATGTGATACTTTTCATTGTTGTTTGTATTTATAATCCGGACAAGACGCTGTCGTCTGTCGGATCATGGGTTGATTATTGTAAACGATTGGCCAGTTGTGGAATCACGAGCAATGGCCCCTGACGTTCGTATAAGATACTGTAAACGGCGTTGAGAATGGGCATGTCTACCTGCATGAGTTCATTGATTTCTTTCATACATTTGGTTCCATAGTAGCCCTCGGCCACCATTTCCATCTCTATCTGTGCGCTCTTTACCGAATATCCCTTACCAATCATCGTTCCGAAAGTGCGGTTGCGGCTGAAATTGCTATAACATGTTACCAGCAAGTCGCCGATATACGCGCTGTCATTGACACAGCGTTGGGCCGGATAGGCGGCATTGAGAAAGCGTTCCATCTCCTGCGCCGCGTTGGCAATGAGCACAGCCAAGAAGTTGTCGCCGTATTTCATACCGTGGCATATACCCGCCGCAATGGCGTAGACATTCTTCAACACGGCCGCGTACTCTATGCCAATGATGTCGGTAGAGGTCTTAGTCTTGATAAATTCGCTTGATATGATATCGGCAAAAGCCTGTGCCTTCGTGATGTCGCTACAACCTATCGTGAGATAGGAGAGACGTTCCATGGCCACCTCTTCCGAGTGGGACGGGCCACCGATGCAGGCAATATTGTTGTAGGGCACTTCCCATACCTGATGGAAGTATTCCGAAACCACCACGTTTTCATCGGGCACGATACCCTTGATGGCCGAGACGACGTTTTTGTTACGTAGCGGCGTGGTGAGTTTCTTCAAGTGATTCTTCAGGTAGGGCGATGGAGTTACGAACACCAAGGTGTCGTAATCATTGACAATTCGGTTGAGATCACTTGAAAAATCTATTTCTTCAACGTTAAAATTAGCCGCCATCAAGTAGGCCGGATTGTGTCCGAGGCGCTTGAATTCGGCTATCCGGTCGTCGCGTCTCATATACCATCCGATGTGGTGCGTATGACGCACCACAATCCGAGCGATAGCCGTTGCCCACGAACCGCCGCCGATGATGGCTATCTTACCGCAGTTATTCATTGGCTTTGTCTATCCAAGCTTGGAACTCTTCTACAGTTGGCTTTTGATAATCGAGCTTGTATTTCTTCACAATCTCGCCCAACTTCTGCTGCAATCCCTGAGCTTTCTGGTCCTTGATATCACTGATGAGGTTGAAACCGGCCTTGCGCAATACGTAGACCCAGTCTTCGGCCACGCCGAGTTCGGCCCATTCCTTGATGCTACTCTGCGGCATTTTGGCCTCGGGTTTCATCTGCGGAAAGAGCAAAACTTCCTGAATGAACTCCTTACCCATCATGAGCATGCACAAACGGTCGATACCTATGCCGATACCCGATGTGGGAGGCATACCATATTGCAGCGCACGCAGGAAGTCATGGTCGATAACCATGGCCTCGTCGTCGCCTTTGTCGGCCAGTTGCATCTGATCTTTAAAACGCTCTTCTTGGTCGATGGGGTCGTTGAGTTCCGAATAGGCGTTGGCCAGTTCTTTACCGTTGACCATCAGCTCGAAGCGTTCTGTCAGTCCGGCTTTCGAGCGGTGCATCTTGGTGAGTGGGCTCATTTCGACGGGATAGTCGGTGATGAAGGTCGGTTGGATGAACTTTCCTTCGCAGAACTCGCCGAAGATTTCATCAATCAACTTGCCTTTTCCAAAGGTTTCGTCGATGGTTTCCATCTTCAGATCGACCATCGCAATCTTACGAATTTCATCTTCGCTCTTGTCGCTGAGGTCGAAACCGGTCTGTTCCTTAATAGCTTCGAGGATGGGCAGACGGCGGAACGGAGCCTTGAACGAGATAATACTGTCGCCGTTCTGAACTTCTGTGCTGCCGTTGTTTACGGCCTTACAGATGGTTTCGAGCAGTTGTTCGGTGAAGTTCATCATCCAGTTGTAGTCCTTGTACTGCACGTAGAGTTCCATACAGGTGAACTCCGGGTTGTGGAACTTGTCCATACCCTCATTGCGGAAGTTCTTGCCAATCTCGTAAACGCCTTCGAAGCCGCCCACGATGAGGCGCTTCAGATAAAGCTCGGTGGCGATACGCATGTACATATCGACGTTGAGCGCGTTGAAATGGGTGATGAATGGGCGAGCCGAAGCACCTCCGGGAATACTCTGAAGGGTAGGGGTTTCCACCTCGGTATAGCCATGTTCGTCGAAGAAATTACGCATAGTGCGTAGCACGGTGGCACGCTTAAGGAACGTGTCTTTCACGCCATCGTTCACCACAAGGTCTATATAGCGCTGACGAGCCCGCATCTCGGGATCGTCAAACTTATCATAAGCCACGCCATCCTTGTATTTCACGATCGGCAGAGGCTTGATACTCTTGCTCAATAAAATCAGTTCCAGCGCGTGAACGCTAATTTCGCCGGTCTGCGTCTTGAACACAAAGCCTTTCACGCCAATGAAGTCACCGATGTCGAGCAGCTTCTTGAATACTTTGTTATATAAGTCTTTGTCTTCGCCCGGACAGATTTCGTCGCGCGAAATATATACTTGAACTCTTCCTTTGCTATCTTGCAGTTCCACAAAACTGGCCTTACCCATGACACGGCGGCTCATCATGCGGCCGGCAATAACTACCTCGCGTTTCTCGTCTTCACTATAAAGACTTTTGATATCGATAGAAAAAGCATTGGTGGGAAACTCTGCTGCAGGATATGGGTCGATACCCATGTTGCGCAATTCTTGGAGACTTTGCCTGCGCACAATCTCCTGTTCACTTAACTCTAGTATGTTCATAGTTTTATAATAGAATATATTCTTTTGGCTGCGAAGTTACTAATATTTTTCGATATAGGTGCTGTTTCTTATGATTTATCTATATTAATAAGGTGAGAAATGTAGTCCGTGAAAGGGTATTTTGTCAAGTTTTTTGGTGTAAAAAATGGCTTTCTGGACGACGCCTTCTAAGTGTTAAAAGTTTTAAAGTTAACCTTTTGGATGAGGAAAAACAGAAGGTCGACTGCCAAAAGCTATGCTTTGACAATGTAAAAGGGCTGCTTTTACATGCTAAAAGTGTAACTTTTGCATGCTAAAAGCACTGCAATTAGCCCTCTATTACGACACAAATGGAGTATTTTTGTGTGATAAAAAATATGCGTTTGTAATTAAGTGCTTGATAATCAGGTGTTTGGTAAAGTGTCGAAATTTTAGCTTTTTCAGGACCAAGACAAACTTTTTTCAAAATAACGCAGCCATTTGGAGCTGTTTGTCAAACAAATTCAGTATGCACGTAGCCAAGTTTTTGTTGTTTTATAAATACCTGTTCTATATTTGTTTATGTGTTGTAGGCGAGATGGAGACTTCTTGAAGTTGGATACATTCCTTCAATAATTCTGCTTGTCCACTTCTAATTTCTTTGACCATTTGTTTATGGGGTTATTTGCTTTGGCACGCTCTTTGCATATTTTGAGGCAGAAAATAATAATTTACATATAATATTATGCAAAAAGGAAATATTGGGGTTACGACCGAGAACATCTTCCCTGTTATCAAAAAGTTTCTCTATTCTGATCATGAAATCTTCCTGCGCGAGATGGTGTCGAATGCTGTTGACGCAACACAGAAGATGAAAACATTGGCCGAACGTGGTGAATTTAGTGGCGAACTAGGCGATTTGACCATTCGTATCAGCTTGGATAAGGAAAACAAGACCCTGACGATCAGCGACCGTGGTCTTGGTATGACGGCCGAGGAGATAGACAAGTACATCAACCAGATTGCTTTCTCGGGTGTCACCGACTTTCTGGATAAATACAAGGATAACGCCAATGCCATCATCGGTCATTTCGGACTGGGTTTCTACTCGGCTTTCATGGTGTCTGATAAGGTGGAAATCATCACCCGTAGCTACAAGGAAGGCAGTCAGGCTGTGAAATGGAGTTGCGATGGAAGTCCCTCGTTTGAGATTGACGAGACGGAGAAGGCCGACCGTGGCTCGGACATCGTTCTGCATATTTCGGATGATTGTGCGGAGTTTTTGGAGAAAAACAAGATCGAAGAACTGCTTAATAAGTATTGCAAGTTCCTCATTGTACCCGTTGCTTTTGGCAAAAAGACAGAGTGGAAGGACGGCAAGCAAGTGGAAACGGCCGAGGATAATATTATTAATAATGTGGAACCACTGTGGGTGAAGGCTCCCAGTACGTTGAAAGATGAAGACTACAAGAGCTTCTACCGCACACTTTATCCCATGCAGGACGAGCCGTTGTTCTGGATACACCTGAATGTGGACTATCCGTTCAACCTGACGGGTATTCTCTATTTCCCACGCGTACATTCCAACATCGAACTCCAGCGCAACAAGATTCAGCTTTATTGCAATCAGGTGTTCGTTACCGATCAGGTGGAAGGTATCGTGCCCGAGTTCCTGACACTGCTTCATGGTGTTATCGATTCGCCCGATATTCCGTTGAACGTCAGCCGTAGTTATCTGCAGAGCGATGCCAACGTGAAGAAAATCAGCACTTATATCACGAAGAAGGTGTCTGACCGTCTGCAAAGTATCTTTAAGGAAGATCGCAAGCAGTACGAAGAGAAGTGGGATAGCCTGAAGCTCTTCATCAACTATGGTATGCTGTCACAGTCCGACTTCTACGATCGTGCCAAGGACTTCACGCTGTTGAAGAGTGTAGACGGCAAGTATTTCACCTTTGAGGAGTACAAGTCGCTTATCGAAGGTGAGCAGACCGATAAGGATGGCAACCTGATTTATCTATACGCCACGAATAAGGACGACCAGTACAGCTATATCGAGGCTGCACGTAACAAGGGTTACAGCGTTCTGTTGATGGATGGTGATCTCGATGTGCCTATGACATCCATGCTTGAGCAGAAGTTGGAGAAGAGCCGCTTCACTCGCGTAGACTCTGATATTATCGACCGTCTCATCGTGAAGGAAGACGCCAAGGTAAGCAATCTGACCGACGATGAGCGTGACAATTTGTCAGAAGTGTTCCGCAGCCAAATGCCAAAACTCGATAAAGTGGAGTTTGGCGTGGAGGTAGAAGCATTGGGCGAGACGGCTCAACCGGTTGTCATTACGCAGAACGAGTATATGCGTCGAATGAAGGAAATGAGCCACTTCCAGCCCGGTATGAACTTCTATGCCCAAATGCCCGACAGCTATATGATCGTGCTCAATAGTGATCATAAGTTGGTAAAGCAGGTGCTCGAAGATGCCGGCAAGGCCACGGAGGAGCAGTTGAAGCCTGTTTTGAGTGAAATCAAGGGACAGCAGGCCCGTTTGGCAGCCCTCCGCCAGAGGCAGGATAAGAAGAAACCGGAGGAAGTCACCCAGGAGGAGAAGGACGATTTGGCCAACACGGAAAAGGCCTTGCAGGATGAGCGCGTTAAGAAGAACGACATTCTCGCGTCTTATGCCAAGGACAACGCTGTGGTTCATCAATTGATCGACCTGGCTTTGCTGCAAAACGGCATGCTGAAAGGAGCGGCTTTGGACGCCTTCCTCAAGCGAAGCGTTGATTTGATTGGGTAAATTGTCATGCCGTAGGAGGCGGCATGATATTTATTTGATAAAATAAGTGTAAATGTTTGGCAGTTACAGAAAAAGTAGCTACCTTTGCACTCGCAAATCAGAAATTTGGCTCCGTAGCTCAACTGAATAGAGCATCTGACTACGGATCAGAAGGTTCCGGGTTTGAATCCCAGCGGAGTCACTTTTCTTGAAGAGCGAAATAAAATAATGGTTTTGGCTTCGTAGCTCAACTGAATAGAGCATCTGACTACGGATCAGAAGGTTCCGGGTTTGAATCCCAGCGAAGTCACCGGCAAGAGGTTTTCAGCAATGGAAACCTCTTTTTGCGTTATATGTTCTTATGCCTTACGCCAATTCCCTGTTGAAAGAGGTTGTCCCGAAGAGTTCTTACTTGATCAGTCATAGCTTGATAGATTCTACCGAGCCTATAAACGCGCTGTTTGCATGGAATTATCTTCACAAGCAAACAGCGCGTTTGTCATAATTGGCGTATCGATTCTATCCATATTTCACTGATAGAATCAATCCTGCCGTTCTTATTTTACGGGAACGTTTTTGAGAATCTCAAGCAAGTGGTCCCAAACCATTTGAACGGTAGGGATGTGGAGACGCTCGTCGGGCGTGTGTACATAGCGGAGTGTCGGCCCGAATGAAACCATGTCGAGGTTAGGATAACGCTCGGAGAAAAGTCCGCATTCAAGACCGGCGTGAATACCCTTGACCTCCGGAGTCTTGCCAAAGAGCTTCTTGTAGGCGTCGACAGCCAGTTGAGTCAGTTTGCTGTTGGGATTCATCTTCCATGCCGGATAGCCGTCGTTCTGGACGATCTGTGCGCCGGCCAGCTGGAATACGGCTTTGATAGTGTTGCACTGGTTGTCAAGATTGCTCATTACATTGCTACGTTGCGACGCAAGAATCTCAATCTGGTTCTCGGAAGTCTTGACTACAGCTATATTGCTGGAGGTCTCGACCATACCGGCTAAGGCTTCATCCTGACACATGGAGAAGATACCGTTGTCGACGGCCTGCAAAGCCTGAATGAGTTTGCGGCTAACTTCTGCAGGAAGAACCGGCATGGCTTCGGTACTGCTCATGTTGAAAACCATGGTCGTGTCGGTAACATGGAATTCGTCTTCGACGTTGTGGGTGAAAACATTCCAATCGGCACGAACATTTTCTTTTTCGTTTGCGGGAACGGCAAATACAACCTTGCCATCACGAGGAATGGCGTTGTGGAGTTTTCCTGAATTGAAACTGACAAGACGCAGGCTGGTCTTTTCCTGTTCGAGATAAAGGAAGCGGGTCAGCACTTTGATAGCGTTGGCGCGCATCTTGTTGATATCATCGCCGGAGTGTCCGCCGGTAAGTCCTTTCAAAGATATTTCGAAGAAGAAGTAATTATCGGGAGCGGCCTCGCGCTTGAAATCGAACGTGGCTGTGGTGCTGCGTCCACCGGCACAGGAAACGAATATCTGTCCTTCGTCTTCAGAATCCAAGTTGATGAGCCAGTCACCGGTCATGAAGCCGGCCTTCATTCCCATGGCGCCGGTGAGCTGCGTCTCTTCGTCACGGGTGAAGACGCATTCCAAGGGACCATGTTGAAAATCGTCGCTTTCAAGCACAGCCAACTCGATGGCGCAACCGATACCGTCGTCAGCACCAAGGGTTGTTCCTTTGGCTTTCAGCCACTCACCGTCTACATAAGTCTGAATGGCGTCGGTATTGAAATCGAAGTCTACGTCGACAAGTTTGTCGCATACCATATCCATATGGCTTTGCAGAATGACCGTAGGTCGGTTTTCGTAACCAGGCGTGGCCGGTTTGCGAATCAGAACGTTGCCTGTTTCGTCGATTTTAGTCTCAAGATTGTGCTGTTGTCCGAATTGTTTGAGATATTCGATCATCTTTTCCTCATGCTTGGAAGGGCGGGGAATCGTATTGATTTTAGCAAACTGCTCGAATACGCTAACGGGTTTTAATAAGTTTTTCTCCATATTATTAAACTTTAATTACTAAAAAAATCTTATTTAAAGTCAGTGTAACCTTTTGGCAATCAAAAATGAAGGAATTATTTTTTGATATTCCGTTGATTTGCACTATCTTTGCACCAATATATTTACACTGAAGCACTGCAAAAATAGTAAATAATGATAGAAACCATACTTCTTAGCATGTTAATAATTGCTATCTGCGTAGCTTTATTGTCGATTAAGTTGTTGTTGAAGAAAAATGGCAAATTTGCTTCGCAGCATATCCATGATAATCCCGGTTTGAGAAAGCAAGGCATTCATTGTGTAATTGATCAAGACAAGGAAGCCCGCTCAAAACGGCGTGCATTTTAGTAAAATGATTCTGAAACAAAAAAATAATATGAGAAAGAAAAACATGATTGGCAGTCTTGCTGTGGCTGCAATGGTAACTTTGGCTATGCCGTCTTGTAATCAGTCAAGCCCAAAGATGGATTCAAAAGCTGACGTAGAACAAAATGCGCCTGCCAGTCTTAAAATAGCTTATGTTGAGGTTGATAGTATCATGTCTCAATATACATTCTGTAAAGACTATTCTTTGATTCTTCAGAAAAAGGGACAGAATATCCAGAATACTCTTGCCGCAAAACAGCAACAACTACAGGCTGCGGTAGCTAATTTTCAACAAAAGGTTCAGCAGAACACGTATACTCGTGAGCAGGCTGAGGCTATTCAAGCTGGTTTGCAGAAACAGAACAACGACCTTCAGGTATTGAATCAGCGCTTGAGCACCGAGTTCCAGACTGAAACGGATAAATATAATTCTGCTTTGCGTGACAGTATTCAGAATTTTCTTAATATATATAATAAGGATAAGAAATTCAGTATCATCTTTAGCAAGCAGGGTGATAATCTTTTGTATGCAGACAAAGTCTATGATATTACGAAAGAAGTTATCGCTGGTCTGAACAAGGCTTACAAACCTTCAAAGAAAGCTGCTGCAGCGAAAGAAGAAAAGAAGTAAAATATAAATGAAGATATGACTCGTAAAGAAAGATACGAATTCATATTGGAACATTTTAGAAATACGCTACCGATTGTGACGACTGAATTGCAATTTGGTAGCGCATTTCAGTTATTGGTGGCTACGTTGCTGAGTGCGCAATGTACGGACAAACGTATTAACCAGATAACGCCTGAGCTGTTTCGACATTATCCGGACGCGAAGTCAATGGCGCAGGCCGAAGAGGAAGATGTTTTCGAATATGTGAAGAGCGTCAGTTATCCCAATGCCAAGAGTAGGCATTTGGTGGGGATGGCAAGAATGTTGGTTGAGAAATTTGGTGGAGAAGTTCCTGATAATATGGCGCAGTTGACAATGTTGCCGGGTGTCGGGCGCAAAACGGCCAACGTGATTCAAGCAGTTTGGTTTGGTAAAGCCACGATGGCTGTGGATACGCATGTGTTCAGGGTGAGTCATCGATTGGGGCTTGTGCCAATGACTGCCACAACACCTCAAAAGGTTGAAGAGTATTTGGTGAAGCATATTCCAGACGAGGATATCCCGAAGGCCCATCATTGGTTGTTATTGCATGGCAGATATGTTTGTCAGAGTCAGAAACCGAAGTGTAGCCAATGTGACTTTGAGAAGATTTGTCCCAAATTGATGAAGAACAGTAAATTAGAATAACGATGGACGTAGAAAGAATATTGAGGTATTTACAGACCCTTGCCGCAAATAATAATCGTGAATGGTATCAGGAGCATAAGGCGGAGTATCAGAAAATCCGAAGCGATTTTGAAGAAGGTGTGGCGAAAGCCATCACTCGGTTTAGCCGTTTTGATAATGAAATAGCTCATCTGAAGGTTAAGGATTGTACTTACAGATTTAATCGCGATACACGTTTCTCTCCGGATAAGTCTCCCTATAAAAATCATTTGGGTGCCTATATCTGCGCGAAGGGCAAGAAGGCGCTTCGCGGAGGATATTACCTTCATTTGGAACCGGGACATTGTTTGGTGGCAGTGGGTAGTTATTGGTTGCCGACAAATATTCTTACCTCGTGTCGAAATGAGATAATGGGCAATATCGATGAATGGCGTCGCCGTGTAGAGAATGGGCAGTTTGTTAAAATGTTTGGCTATCCCAACGAAGGTAATTGGGAATCTTCGGATAAAGGCTTTGGATTAGCCGCGCTTAAAACCTGTCCTGCAGGTTTCCCAAAAGATTATAAGTATATTGAATATCTGCGAATGAAAGATTATTGTTGTTGGCATAGGGTGGACGATGATTTCTTTAAAGGTGATGGCTGGCTGGCTGAAGCTGCAAAAATATTTCAAATTGCCAAGCCAATGATGGATTTCATGAATAGTGTCATTGACGACTACGAGTAGGATGGGTTCAGACTCGTTTTCTTTTAAACAATTTGTAGTTAGGCATGATCGGTGCGGACAGAAGGTTGGTACGGATGGGGTGTTGATTGGAGCTTGGGCTAAAGGCGGAAAGCGTATATTAGACATTGGGACAGGATCCGGATTGATTGCGCTGATGATGGCACAGCGTTTTTCAAAGGCAGAGGTTTGGGGTATTGAAATTGATCATGAAGTTTATGAGCAGGCCTGTGAGAATGTGAATATAAGTCGGTTTGCATCCCAAATCTCTTTAGAGAATTGTTCATTACAAACTTTTGTGCCATCTTGTAAGTTTGATTGTATTGTGAGCAATCCTCCTTTCTTTGTTGATTCACTAAAAGCGCGGGATATAAAAAGAAATTGCGCACGACATACCGACAGTTTAAGTTTTGAAGAATTATTTTTTCATTCGGTTCGTTTGATGGATAAAGATTCTTTTTTCTCAATGATTATTCCTACTGATTATATTGAGCATATATTGTCTGTTGCGGCTGTAAATGGATTGCGTTTGAGTAGGCGGTGTGATGTAAAGACAGTGGAAAGGAAATCGCCTAAACGTAGTTTGCTGGAACTGACGAATAGGCGAGATATTACGTTTGCGTATGAAGTTCAAGTCTTAAATACTGATGACGGGGAACGGAGTAAGTGGTATCAACAGCTGACTTCTGATTTTTATCTTTAATCTTTATAGGGCGAGCATTATAGATTAAGTTTTCTGAGCAAAGTTTTGTTGAGCGCCTGAATCTGTCGACTTTGCCTTTCAAATTCTGCTTTAATGCTATTTATTTGATTGAAGATTTCGCAAGCGACATTTTGTATCAGGTTAGGCTTTCTTAGCCGTTTGTCCGCATTGGGATTTACAATGATATTGATACCTTTTTCTACAAGCTCGACAGTGATGTCTTGTCCTGTCATTACCGGATCTCCGTCATAATGGATAACGCCGGGATGGTCACGACGAATATGGAGCTTTTTGCATCTGAAACTTTTTATTTTAGAACTTTTATCCAAGGTCTTGTTAAACATGTCAATGCTAATTTGTGGTGCTTCGAGCACATCAAAAGGTTCCATAATAACAACATCCAATAACCCGTCGCTCATGGAGGCTTGTGGCGCTATATATGCATTGTTTCCATATTGTGAAGCATTGGCACATGAAATTAGAAAAGCCTTATATTGACTGGCCCCGTTTTCGCTCTTGATGGTATAGGTTTCCGGTTTGTATTTCAGTCCTTCCCGAAGAATATTCTCAACATAGGAAATGGGACCGCGTTTGCCTGATTCGGCAAACTTCTGACTGACAAATGCGTCGAATCCCATTCCACAGGTACAGAAGAAGGGATACTGATTTATGATTCCATAATCTAATTTATGAATTACGCATTGATTGATAACCTCAATAGACCTTTTTATATTCATTGGTAGCATGAGGTGGCGGGCCAGACCGTTTCCTGAACCACAAGGTATTACACCCAACGCTGTGTCGGAGTTGATAATTGCTTTGGCAACTTCATTTACAGTGCCGTCACCACCAATAGCTACGACAATATCAATACCACCTGTTTTACACTGGGTGGCAATCTCTGACGCGTGTCCTGCGTATTCTGTAAGTTTTAGCTGGTAATCAAACTGTTTTTTATCAATATTGTTTTCGATAAGTTCAGGTATGCCTGCTTTGCTGGAATTACCAGAAATAGGATTCATGATAAAAACAATCTTTTTTTTCATTTATACGTGCATTATCGATAGCGTTTTGCAAACTTACATAAAATCATCGGATTATACGCCGGTTTAATCAAGAAAAACAGTTTCTTAAAAAGAAATATACTATTGAAGTCCAATAGTGTCCTAAATAATTTTTGTGAAAACGCATATAAAGTTTCATCAAATC
>NZ_JAERMS010000116.1 GCF_017426725.1 Prevotella illustrans
GGATTTTAGCCCTTAACTTTTATATAACAAAAATGTTTACCGGACAGCAATAATTTACTTTTTGCCATAGTATGGCCAATACAATTGTATTGATTCAGCGTTTCCGTGATTTTTTGTCAGAAAAAACTACCTGATTTTAACACTTCCGCAACGCTTCATCCGGCTTATCGGCACGCCGAAAAAGGCCTTCGCGTTGCCGATTTTGATAGCCATTTATACGCCAGTTCGGGTTAAGAAAAGAGGTGTAAAAGTTGGTAATCTCGCTTATTC
>NZ_JAERMS010000117.1 GCF_017426725.1 Prevotella illustrans
GGCTATCACCGCGATACCGATCAAAATCCCGGCCGGCATACAGCGCGACACCGTCTCCAGGGTCACCAGCTTCGCCGCCGCCCCGGCACCCAGCACAATCCCCACCGCCACCATCGCATTAAGATAGGTGGGCATGGCGTTGCTGGTAATGCCCAGCGCCACCGGCACCCAGATCACCAGCAGGAAACGCAGGGTCACGCCAGCGCCCCAGAACAGGCTGGTGCCCATCAGCGAAAAGCGGGTTTCGCCGTTGCGCCACAGCGTCCGGC
>NZ_JAERMS010000118.1 GCF_017426725.1 Prevotella illustrans
TGTTATAAAAAATCGCATTATTTTAACACTTCCGCAACACGTCATCTAAGTGTCGGCACGCCGAAAAAAGCCTTCAGTTTGCCGATTTTGATGCTCTTTTATGCCCAAAACTATGCTTTTATCGGCTCAAAGCACAGCGATTACACGGCAAAGCATAGCTTTTAGTCGGCAAAAGGGCCACGATTATGGCCTGAAAGCATAGCGATTAAGGGCGAAAAAGCGAAGAAGAAAGACCATGAAAAACGAAAAACGTTGATAACCAGCGTT
>NZ_JAERMS010000119.1 GCF_017426725.1 Prevotella illustrans
CAGAAAAAACTACCTGATTTTAACACTTCCGCAACATGTCATCTAAGTGTCGGCACGCCGAAAAAGTCCTTCGCTTTGCCGATTTTCATACCCTTTCATGCCTAAAGTTATCCTTTTATCGGCTCAAAGCACAGCGATTACGCCGCCAAAGCATAGCTTTTAGTCGGCAAAAGGGCCGCGATTACGGCCTAAAAGCATAGCTATTAAGGACGAAAAAGCGAAGAAGAAAGACCATGAAAAACGAAAAACGTTGATAACCAGCGTT
>NZ_JAERMS010000120.1 GCF_017426725.1 Prevotella illustrans
GCTATGCTTTTAGGCCGTAATCGCGGCCCTTTCATCGGCTAAAAGCTATGCTTTGGTCGTGTAATCGCTATGCTTTGAGCCGATAAAAGGATAACTTTGGGCATGAAAGGGCATCAAAATCGGCAAAGCGAAGGCCTTTTTCGGCCTGCCGATAAGCTAGATGACATGTTGCGGAAGTGTTAAAATCAGGTAGTTTTTTCTGACAAAAGGCACGGATACGCTGAATCAATATAATTGGATGGGCTTACAAGTGATGAAGCCGGAG
>NZ_JAERMS010000121.1 GCF_017426725.1 Prevotella illustrans
TATACCCTTTTATGCCCAAAGCTATCCTTTTATCGGCTCAAAGCACAGCGATTAAGCCGTCAAAGCATAGCTTTTAGCCGGTAAAAGGGCTGCGATTACAGCCTAAAAGCATAGCTATTAAGGGTAAAAAAGCGGAGAGGAAACACCCTAAAAAGCACAATGTATTGATAACCAGCGCTTTATAAACTTGCTCTACAATCGCTTATTTTCGCCCGTCTCTTTTCTTTTTCAGAATAATGCCACTTTTTTGATGGTATATGTAAA
>NZ_JAERMS010000122.1 GCF_017426725.1 Prevotella illustrans
TGAAAACAACTTCCTTCACTTTTTTGAAAAATATTTAGGACACTATTGGTTTTTTATTGATTAAAACATAAAAAAAGAGGCCTTAATCATGTCGCCACCTCACGATAAGGGCTCAGTAGAAAATTAGTGGAGACAGGTTTTCAAGTATCAATCGATACCTGCCGCGCCCTGAATTATTTTTACATATACCATCAAAAAAGTGGCGTTATTTTGAAAAAGAAAAGACTTGGACGAAAATAAGCGATTGTAGAGCAAGTTTA
>NZ_JAERMS010000012.1 GCF_017426725.1 Prevotella illustrans
AATTCAAATCAAAAAATCAAAGAACGCTTTGAAACCCTTATATACAAAGGGATTCCCATGTGTTTATTAAATATTATCGCATCACTAGTATTTATGAAAATGAAGGTCTGTAACCAATTTATCAACAAGTTCAGAATTTCTAATCATATCCGCTTGCATCAATTTATTATTATTCCTTTTTAGAATGCCCTAAGTTGTTGCTCTGTGGGAACAAAACGGGAGCATCCTTAAAAGACAAAAAGGATAAGTCATCTATTACTAAACACTTATCCTTTTACCTTGTACCCAGACCCGGTACAAAGTGGGTATAACAAGAGAAATAAAGAGAATGTATATAATTGATTATCAACACTTTGTGATTTTCTTATATTTGTCGATTTTGCCCTTTTTCGCCTATTTTTCGTTAGGTAGTACACTTTTAGTACACTTTGATATTCCAAACTTTTTAGTATCTTTGCAAAATAAGAAAACATCTGAAAATAAACGAGTTAATGATTTTACTCGGTTTGATACGCGTTTAGGTACATAACTATCAACTATGGCAAAATTAGAAAATAAAACGAAAGAAAACCCGAAATTAGAGCAAAATACGCTTTCTGATGGTCGGATAAGTCTTTATCTTGAGTATTATCTTGGTAGAGAAGAAACGCCTGTATTGGATAAAAATGGTAATCCTGTTTTGTATGAAACAGGAAAGATGGCAGGCAAACCCAAAGTACACATCAAGCATAACAGAAGAAAAGAGAACTTGCAGTTATACTTGATAGCTAAGCCTCGTACTCCAGCGGAACGACAACAGAACAAGGAAACACTTGCACTGGCTGCCAAAATTCGAGCGGAGCGTGAACAACAGTTTAAGGAGACTATGCTCGGCTATCGTTTGAAGAAGGATAGAGATATCAATTTCTTGGACTACTACCAAGCGTACATAGACAGCTATACCAAGAAAGACCTGCGAATGATAAAAATAGCCTTAAATCGTTTTAAGGATTTTCTGAAAGAGCAATACCCACTCTATGAGTTTAGCATTAAGCCTGACTTGGTAAATAGGGATATGATGGAACACTTTGTTGAATACCTACAATCGAGAAGTGTAGGCGAAGGGGCAAAGAGTATCTATCAGCGTTTCAAGAAAGTGGTGCGTTATGCTATTGATCACGAAGTGATGTTGAAAGACCCTTGCAAGGATGTGGTGTGCAAGGTGGATGACCAGATTTTGCGTAAAGATGTGCTGTCTATGGATGAAATCCAATCTTTGATTCAATGTCATTACGACAACGAGAACCCCAATGTCAGACGAGCCTTTATTCTATGCCTATATTGCGGTTTGCGCTTCTGTGATGTAAAAGACCTTACCTATAAGAACGTAGATTATACCAATCGCTTACTGAAATTTGAACAGAATAAAACCAAAGGACATTCTGCACATAGTGGCGTTATTATTCCTCTCAATGACGGCTTACTCTCTTTAATTGGTGAAGTTCCTGAGGATTTAAATTCTTCTATCTTCAATCTGCCATCGTATGAAAGTTGCAGCAAATCAGTAAAACGGTGGGTAAAGCGTGCAGGTATAAACAAACACATCAGTTGGCATTGTGCTCGCCACAGCTTTGCCGTGAATATCCTTAATAATGGCGCCAATATCAAGACGGTAGCTAGTCTATTGGGACATAGCGGATTGAAACACACCGAGAAATATACTCGTGCTGTGGATAAGTTGAAGTCGGAAGCGATAAATAGCTTACCAGAATTGAAGCTGTAATAAGAAAAATGAATTAAAAAACATTTTTTTGATTAGAAACAACCATCTTTTTTACTCAAAAGAGATACATTCTGGAAAATAATGAGTAATTTTATGGCGTAATCAAATTACATAAGTATGGAACGTAAGAAAGTAAACCGCCTAAAGGTGGTTCTTGCCGAAAAAGGAATGACAAATAAACAATTGGCAGAAATTTTGGACAAAGACCCTGCGGTTATATCAAAATGGGTAACTAATGTTGCCCAGCCCAATGTTGAAATGTTCATCCAGTTGGCAAAGATATTGGGAGTGAGAGTTGATGATTTGTTGTGGACAGAGGATATTTAATCCTCATATATAAACGAGTATCGTGATATTAAGATGAAAGATCAAATATTCATAAGTCATGCGACACCAGAAGATAATGACTTTACCATATGGCTCGCTTCTCGTTTAGAAATGCGGGGCTATCAAGTATGGATTGACAAAAATGGACTTCTTGGAGGAGAACGTTTTTGGCAAACCATACAAACAGCAATTTACTCCTCTCGAAAAGTTTTGCTAGTTTATTCTAAAAATATCTTACGTGATGGTATATTCAAAAAAGGTATCGAAGATGAATTAGAATATGCCAAAAGTCTTGTAGGGATAAAGAATGACACAGAGTTTGTTATTCCGTTGCATATTGATGATTCTGCATATAATCTTGTAATTGGATTACCTAATATCAATCATATCCCATTTGTTGGGAACTGGGCAAAAGGATTGGCACAGCTATTTAAGAAGTTAGATAAAGATGGAGTAACATATAGTACATATATAGAATCTTCACTATCAAATTGGTACGAAACTTCATATTCGACCGATTCATCAATTGTCTTGAAGAAAGAATTATACTATACTTCTTGGTGGAGTGTAAAATCAATTCCCCAGAAATTTTACATGTATCAATTCCTCAATAAAGAACAAGCTACCTATATTCGGCAAGCGAACATAAATATTCCTATAGCTCAATTGGCAAATACATTATCTTCTTTTGATGATAGATTGTCATATCTAATAGATAAAGAGGGACAAAGTTTTGATGTTCATCCACAGTCGGTATATTCTTTTTCTCTTGAACAAATTTTATATGGCTTCAATTCTGATAGTTTCCCTACACACAAGGATGTGGTAAATCATTTTAAAGATTTCTTAAGATATCTAATCTCGGAAGTTCTTAGGAATAAAGGTTATCGCAAAACGGAGTTATCTAATAAAAAATATGTTTTTTATCGACCTATACATAAGAAAAAGCCAATCCCCATTCATTTCAAATATAAATACTCCTCAAAAAACAAAAGAAAATCATTAGGTGGCAGGTATAAAGATAAAGGATTTTGGCATTACGGAATATCCATACAACCAATCGTTTATCCTTTTATTGGGGCTTCTATTAAGCCGCATTTGATATTTACTCAAGATGGGGTGAATATTATAGATAATGATTCAACTCAACACTCTTACCGAAGAAATAAGGGGAAAACCTTTTTCAATGAACAATGGAGGGATATGCTGATAGCGCTTTTATTTTCTTTACAAGATAATAATGAAGAGATTAAGCTTTCAGTAAGCCAGTCTAATGATATGCTTGAAATGAAAAATTGGACAGAAACCTTTTGGAGTGAATATGGCTATTATGACCCATGTAGCACTATGAGTGAAGATGACATTGTAAACTTGACAGATGAAGATAAAACAGAATGATAGAGCCAATTATTAAATACATAGAAGAACCATTTCTAACATTTGGCTGTAACCAAAAGGCAATAGATCCGAGAGATGGCCTGATGCTGTTTGGCCCTTTTGACAAGACGAAGTTAAAAGGTTCCATAACACTGGGTATTATTGGTCCCACAGCGGCACGATTATCTATGATAGATTATCTTAGAAAACTGCATGAACAAATACTGCCAATTAAAGATTCTAAAAAGTATCCTATTTTTCCTGGAATTGAATCTACAATGGGGATAGCTGTGAATTTTGGAAACATACCGCAAATAAATGTAAAAGAAGAAAATATTAAATCGGCTTTAAGACATACAAATACGCATATTCGCATTCATGAACTTGTGAATTTATATGTAGATCCTTTGATGGCTTACATGAAAGAGGAAGAAATTCCCGTAAACCTTTGGTTAGTAGTTATTCCAGAAGTTATTTTTACTTATGGCCGACCACAATCAAAAATAAAGAAGGCTGATGATAATATACACATTAAGTTTTCAAAAGAGATTTTAAATCCAAATAATCAAAATCTCTTTCCCGAGTTTCAGAAAGAAGATGATAAAATAAGGGAAGCTTATGAATATGAAATAAATTTTCACAACCAGTTAAAAGCAAGACTGTTAGGGAGTAATATAGCGACACAAATTATTAGAGATTCAAAAATATCAAACATTGGATTGTCTGAAAAACAAATAGAGAAAGAAGAACAAGTTAGAACAGCAAAAGCTTGGAATTTAGCATCTGCCATATATTATAAACTCGGAGGACTACCATGGAAAATGGGAGAGGTTCGAGAAGGAGTTTGTTATTTAGGATTAGTTTATAAAAAGACTGATGAAAAAAACAGGAATGCCTGTTGTGCGGCACAAATGTTCCTCGATTCTGGAGATGGTATGGTATTTAAAGGTAATGTCGGACCTTGGTGGAATCCACAGACAAAAGAGTTTCATCTGTCAAAAGAGGATGCATATAATATAATAAGCCAATCATTAGAGTCATATTTTAAAAAATTTGGGGTCTATCCATCTGAAGTATTTATTCATGCAAGAACATACTTTGATGATCCAGAGTGGGCAGGCTTTGAAGAAGCCTCATGTAACAAATCAAAAATAATTGGTGTAAGAATCAGAAGTAACAACACCTTCAAATTGTATAGGCAATTTTCATATTGTGTGCCGCGAGGACTAATGCTCCAATATGATGAATATAAAGCTCTTTTGTGGACCAAAGGTTATATTCCAAGATTTAAGACTCAAATTGGATTGGAAACTCCGAATCCTGTTGAAATTCAAATCACTCGTGGAACTGCAAATATTGATATTGTTTGCAAAGATATTATGAGTTTGACAAAACTCAATTATAATGCATGTATTTATGGAGATGGATTACCGGTAACATTAAAATTTGCAGACTCAATAGGAGAAATATTGACAGCAGGAAAAGATTTAGACACAGGTGTATTACCTTTTAAGTTTTATATATAAAATTGAGATATGCCTACATTACATTGGATAGGAAAAGATAAGGTCATTAATCATCATGCGGAAGTACCGTTCCGTGTGTTGGAGCATCAATATGGGTATCGGGGAGAAAATCCTGCTGATACATCTGAAACACATAGTGGAAATAAAATTATTCATGGAGATAATCTCGAAGCGTTAAAGGCATTATTACCAGAATATGAAGGACGAGTGGATTGCGTCTATATAGATCCTCCCTATAATACAGGCGAAGAGGGTTGGGTGTATAACGATAATGTGAACGACCCACATATACGCAAATGGCTCGGAGAAGTGGTAGGTGTCGAGGGAGAAGATCTTAGCAGACATGATAAATGGCTTTGTATGATGTATCCAAGGCTGAGGCTACTTCAGCTGCTATTATCCAATACAGGAATTATTTTTATAAGTATTGATGATAATGAATATGCGAATCTAAAGTGTATTTGTGATGAAATTTTCGGCAGCACAAATTTTGTAGCCACTTTTATTTGGGAAAAAAGAAAAAACAGAGAGAATAGAAAGGTTGTTTCATGTCGTCACGATTATATCCTTTGCTATTGTAAAGATATAATGAAGACAGATAGAAGCCTGCATCTCTTACCCATGTCGAAAGAAGCGTTGAGTAGATATCAAAACCCTGATAATGATCCACGTGGCTTATGGAAGTCAGACCCGGCAACAGCACAAGCAGGACATGCCACTGAGAGCCAATTTTACACATTGATTGCTCCAAACGGGAAAAAACATACTTTACCCAATGGACGCTGTTGGTTATATACAGAAGAGGTAATGCGGCAAGCTATTGCCGATAGGCGAATTTGGTTTGGAGAAAGTGGTAATAATGTTCCGAGAAAGAAGACATATCTAAATGACAAAGATAGGGGATTAACCCCAGAAACCATTCTCTTTGCTGATGATGTAGCTACAAATGAAATTGCCAAGAACAATTTAAAAAATATCTTCTCTGAACAAATTCCTTTTACGACACCTAAACCATTCCAATTGATAGAACACCTTATTCAAATTGCAACTGATGATGATAGTATTATCCTCGATTCTTTTGCAGGCTCAGGAACGACAGCTCATTCTGTGTTAGATATTAATTTTAATACGAAAGGCAACAGAAAGTTTATCTTAATAGAGATGGAGGCTTATGCAGAAAGTATTACTGCAGAACGAATACGCCGGGTAATCAAAGGCTACGGAGAAGGGAAGAAAACAGTTGAAGGTTTGGGCGGCTCTTTTGATTACTACGAGTTAGGTTCTCCTTTGTTCACTGAAGATGGCAACTTAAATGAACAGGTAGGTATAGAAAAGATGCGTGAATACATTTATTACACTGAGACCCACGATTACCTGGCAAGTCAGCAAACAGTGAATCACCCCTATCTGTTAGACTACAAGGACGGTATGGGCTATTTCTTTTATTACGAGCCCAATGAGATTACAACTTTGTCGTATGACACATTAAACATAGTACCCAAGACTGCAGACCATTATGTCATTTATGCTGATATCTGCACGATAAGTAAAGAGCAGCTGGCACAATTGAATATTACATTCAAGAAGATTCCTCGCGACATCAATAGATTTTAAAGTATGCAACTGAAAGAATATCAACACCAAGTGCTCCGAGACCTGGAGCAATATATTGAGGCTTTGAATGGTAGCAAAAACCTCTCTGCCGCCTATTCTCAATATTGGAGAAACAGAGGGGTTTCGGTGAACGGATTCAGTAACAGTTATCTGCATCCCTATGTCAATACCGTGAATGGTGCGCCGCGTGTAACGCTGAAAGTTCCCACGGCAGGCGGTAAGACATTCATTGCCTGCAATGCTATTAAAAGGATTATGAATAACCTGCAAACAGGTGCTCCTAACCGGGTTGTGGCATGGTTTGTTCCCAGCGATAGCATTCTCAAGCAAACTTTAGAGAAATTACAGGCTGCCACTCACCCCTATCGTCAAACGATAGATGCACTATTTTTCCACCGTGTGACAGTAGTGGACAAGGAGGCTGCGCTGATGGGACAAGGCATTAGTCCTGTGCAGATGCACAATAATCTGACCATCTTCGTGTTAAGCGCCCAGTCGTTTGTGGAAACCATCCGTGTGAAGAAAGACAAAAGTGTAGAGCAATTGAAGCCTCGTGCTTTTCGAGAGAATGGAAACTTCCTTGAACATACGCAATATTATGTTCACCCAGACCAGTTGATTGACAATGCAGACCCTACGGCACTCATACAGGTGATAGCCCAGCAGAATCCGTTGGTGATAGTAGATGAAAGTCATAACTTCAAGGCCGATCTAAGAGTAGAACTGCTCAACAATCTATCTCCCCGATTCATATTGGAATTGACAGCAACTCCACGCGACAATAGCAATATCATCAGTTTTGTCGATGCCATGCAACTGAAGCGTGAAAACATGGTGAAACTTCCCGTCATCGTGGAAAACCGCAACTCGCCTAAAGATGTGCTTGTTAGTGCCATCCGAATGCGTAATAGTCTGGAACAACATGCCCTTGAGATGGAAAAGCATGGTGGTAGATACATCCGTCCAATTGTATTATTTCAAGCTCAACCAAAGATTGATAACGACAACATTACTTTTGATAAGATAAAAAACAACCTTATTAGTTTTGGTATTCCAGAGGACCAAATCAAAATCAAGACGGCTAATAAAGACGAATTAAAGGGCATTGACTTGATGAGTCGTTCTTGTGAGGTGAGATACATTATAACCGTAAATGCGCTGAAAGAAGGTTGGGATTGTCCCTTTGCCTACATTTTGGCAACATTGGCGAATAAAACTAGTCGTGTAGATGTAGAACAAATTTTGGGACGCATACTCCGTCAGCCATATACCACCCAGCATCAGAATCCTTTGCTCAATCTTTCCTATGTTTTCACAAGCAGTAATGACTTCCGTGATACAGTCGAGAGAATCATTCTTTCGTTACAAAAGGCGGGATTCAGTAAAAAAGACTTCCGTGAAGTAAATATGGGTAGTGTTGCTGAAGAAAAGAAAATTATTCCCAATTTGTTTGATAAGTCACAAAATCAGGAGAAAGAGAATGAGGCAGAGGATGCTATCGAATTATCAATAGAAGAGGTAACTACAATCAAAGAAACAATACAGAACGATGCTCCAAGTAAATATATCCAAGACCTACAAAAGCAGGCGGAGCAGATGGGCAATGAGTATAATCAGAAAATAAATGAACAGTCACAAAGCGGAAACATCGATCCTCTTGCGGCTATTATACCAACAGAAATGTATTATCCTATCAATGAAAATTATAAAGAGGTAGTAGCAGAAATAAATCTCCCTGTCTTCTACACAAAGACTGTTGCATCAATATTCTCCGATGACGAATGGATTCCTTTGGAAAAATCGATGTTGACGAAAGGTTTTGATTTGCCATCAAAGGATGCTACTGTGGATTTCACCATTGTCCGTCCACAGGGTGTTACTATCGACGTTGTGGAATCAGGCGATGATTATGTGCCAGTGCGTCGCAACAATCAGCAAGCCATAGACTTTATCCGACAGCAATATACGGATAAGTCCGCAACCACTCAGAAAGATATGTTAAGCAAGCAGATTGCAAGTATGATTAAGTTTGACAATGTTGTGGAGCCAGATATTAAGAAATACATAGATAGGGTGATTTCTGGGCTCGATGCCGATGCTATTGCTAGTTTGGTGGACAACCTCTACTTGACACGAGATACCATAAAAGAGAAAATAGAGTTCCTCTTAAGGGATTATCAGAAACAGGTTTTCCAGCAATGGCTAAATGTGGGAAAGATTCAACTTAAAGGGCATTATACCTTTATTGATGCCATTGCAATGCCAAAAGAAGAAATGGTCGGCATCGATAAAGGGTTGTATGTTGCAGAAGAAACTGTCAATGACTTTGAATACGATGTCATCTCGGCCATCGCAGACAACCCCAATGTCTTGTTCTGGCATCGTAACCGAGAAAAGAAGGATTTCTGCATTAATGGGTATATCAATCATTACCCAGACTTTATCGTTCGAATGAAGTCTGGAAACACTATTCTTGTAGAGACAAAAGGCGATCATTTAGTCAATGATGATTCGAAGAACAAGATTTGGCTTGGTAATAAATGGGCCGACCTTGCTGGAAGCGACTATAAATATTTTATGGTATTCCAGACAAAAGAGATAGAAGGTGCAATTACTGTTAAGCAGTTGTTGCAATATCTGAATGAACTATAATCTTTTATTTGTTTACACGTTATGGAGATAAAGAATCTTATAGAAAGTCTTATATTGGACCTTGCCGATAATGGTAATATAGTTTCCATAAGTAGGAAAGCACAAGTTGTTGCAAACCTTTTGGGAAATGCCAAATTTTCAAGTTGGGTTAGCAAAGAATTTGTAAATGGCTACACAGTTGATGACGAAATGCCAGAATATAGAAAAATAGAAGCAATAGATGTTTGTGGAACTTATATCGTTCCACATGGTTTTGGAGGAGCCATAAAGTATAGTAATGTTTCTATACCTATACAGAATTTAGGCTCAGAATTATATAAAGAGATAGTATGCACGCGTGTCTATGAAACATTATCTATAATTCAACAATCTATACCTGAAAAAGATAATATTTACGGTAGCTTAACACCGAATCAACTGTACTATATTCAAAGTGGTATATTACAAGGGTGTCAAATATTCTCTATTTGCAAAGTATTTTCAAAACAAGATTACATGAAAATAGTAGATTTCTTAACAAGTCATCTGTTAGAAATGCTTCTGAAGATTAATAAAGATATATTTAATAACAATATTGATTTTGGTAAAATGTCAAAACACCAGCAAAACGAAATTATTAATAATATTTACAATGCGACGATAGTTCATACTGGTAATGGAGAAATTAATATAGACAATAGTAATGTTGTAAGTAAAGATAATCACGTTACTATTGAGAAAGAAACTCTTGACGAGATTAAGTCAATAGTGCAGCGTATTGAGCAACTTGAGGTAACCGTTAACGATGACGAAAAGGATATGGCTCAGTATATTCTTGAAATCCAGCAAGAAATAAATTCAAAAATGCCTCAACCAGCAGTGATAAAAAGGGCACTTCGTGCACTAAAAAGTTTCAAAGTTATAATAGGACAAAAAACAATAGAATACGGGATAGACAAGATTCTCACAATGCTAACAGTATAAAGATTATGGATCAGGAGTTTTACTTCATCACATTTCCCTTTATAAATTATTGCAATATTATGTATAATCACCTCACAACACTTGTATTTGGAAAGTATTTAATTAGTAGTATTCAATTATGTGCATTTCTCTTTAAAGGGAAAAAGTAAGGAAGATATAGGAAGTTAAGAATGTAATTTATATATTCAAAATATGTAATATGACCATACAAAAAATAATAACTCGCAAGGAAGACCAAACGTTTGATTGCAAGAGCGTTCAAATAGATCCAAAGGCATTGGCTATTACCATCGTGGCATTTGCAAATGCTGATGGTGGAACGATTGCTATTGGTGTGTCTGATAAGAAGAGGAAGATAGAAGGCATGGATCAACATACAGAGAAGCTGAATGAATTACTACGTGTTCCTTTAGATTTCTGTAATCCTTCTGTGCCTATTACCAGCGACCTGCTACCCTGTACTGACAAGGATGGGAACGACAACCATATCTTGTTAATGTATATCCCTGCAAGTTCGGAGCTTCACGCCAATCAGGCAGACGAAGTCTATATGCGTGTTGGAGATAAGAGCCGTAAACTGTCTTTTGAAGAACGCATACAGTTGATGTATGACAAGGGTGAGCGTTACTATGAAGATACAGCAGTGTATGGTGCTACGGTAGATGACATTGATATGGCTGCTGTCGAAAGATATACAGAATTGATTGGTTATACCAAATCGGCAAAGCAATATCTACATGAGAATAATGGCTTCATAACTACCAATGCAAAGGGAGAGGAGCAAGTTAGTGTGGCTTGTATTCTGTTGTTTGGTAAATATCCTCAAAAGTTCTTTCCTCGTGGGCGTACTCGTTTCATCCGTTATAAAGGTACAGAGGAGCGAGTGGGTGCAGAGATGAATGTAATTAAGGACGTAACTTTTGAAGGAACGATACTTGATCAGGTGAAAGCCACGATAGCTTATCTTGAAACCCAGGTGGAGGAACATACATTCCTTGGGCAGCATGGGCAGTTTGTAACCAATAGGGATTACCCAAAGTTTGTGA
Source organism: Prevotella illustrans (assembly GCF_017426725.1). Classification (GTDB taxonomy): domain Bacteria; phylum Bacteroidota; class Bacteroidia; order Bacteroidales; family Bacteroidaceae; genus Prevotella; species Prevotella illustrans. Next base: position 11,268 of record NZ_JAERMS010000012.1, read on the forward strand.
TTCAAGAAATGGTTGTCAATGCGTGTTGCCACCGGGCCTACAATATCAAGGGTACGGAAATCCAAATTAAGATGCTCGACGATCGCCTTGTCTTCGAGTCGCCGGGTAGATTGCCCGGGACGGTTAAGCCCTCTAACATTCGTCATACACACTTCTCGCGCAATCCTAAAATAGCCCAATTCCTTAAAGCATACGACTTTGTAAAGGAGTTTGGCGAAGGTGTGGATCGCATGTGTAGGGAGTTGGAAGCTAATGGTACATCACATTTATCTTTCCATCTTGATGATTTTATTTTGAAAATCACAGTGCCGAAGGTTGTGTCGGAGCAAGAGAAGTCTGTGAAAGAGAATGCGAGCAAGGTGACTGATAATCACCTAAAGGTATCTGAAAAGGTGACCGATGAACAGTCAAAGGTATCTGATAAGGTGGCTGATAACCGAACGGTAATAGTGGAGAAAGTTGTAGCCAAAGCATTAGAAAATGGTGATAAATTAACATCAAATCGTATTACCATCTTGCAATTAATGGCTGAAAATCCTTATATTACCAAGATAGAACTTGCTGCTGCCGTAGGAATCAGTGCCACCTCTATCATGCGTAACATCGAATATATGCGTAATAAATACCTCCGTCGTGTTGGACCAGATAATGGTGGCTTTTGGGAAATCATAGACTAATATGCAGCGCACAAGCCCAACCAAGCGAGAATTTTGGTTGGGCTTGCTTCATATAGGGTTATTTCAATTTCATTTGCATCAAACTATCGGCCTTTTGCTTCAGTTCCATGTCGTAACTATCAGTTGCCTTCTTAATTTTTCTGATTGTGTTTTCATTGCGATTAATATCAAACACATCGTTGAGCCATAGAATATCCTTGGAGCTACAGCCCCGCCACACTCTGATGATACGGAACTTCAAGGCATCGTCTTTGTTTTGCTGTTTGCTTTGCCATAGGAAATAGTTGCCGACCAAAGAAACAAAACAGAGGATAGACACAGCCACCACAGTAGTAAAGACTTTCGATGACTTGATATCAAAGCTGTGCCTATGGATGTGTTCCTGTGGTTGTGGATGCACTTTATTCTCCTGCCATTCGTGCAGCATGGTCAAGACACTTGCCACCAATTTGTCCATAGATTTAGCCTCCTCGTCCTTGATGCGCACTTGCACACCAATATACTTGTTAATCACTTCTTTTGTTCGCTGTTCATACTTATTGAGCAATTCCTGTTCCATCTGTTCGTCACGTTGTACAGGTGTAGATGGAACAGGAAGAAAAACAGAACCGTTCTCCTTTTCTTTCAGTTCCTTTAGTTCTCTGTAAATTGTCTCCAGTTTGTTTTTGATTTCCTCAAAGAGGACAAATGTATTATTATCTGCCATAGTTATAAATGTATTTTACGTTTTTTCTTTTTCCTCTTTTTATCGAGTGTGTTGTAAATCTCCGCAGGGACAGTACCATGAGTTTGAAACAAATCCAATCCTCCTTCTATGAGGTTGTTGGTAATTTCGCTCGTAACACTTGCAATATTGGATATGAGGTTTATCATTCCTTGTGTCTGCTGCTCGTGTTCCCTGTTGTTCTGTTGCAGAGCAAAGTCTATCTTGGAATAACTGAAACCCCTATCCACTTTAGAGCCATTGAAATGATAGCCGTTCTTTTCAAAAATAATCCCCTGCACTTCCTGTGAGTTGCCTTTGTACTTGAAACGGACACCAATATCCTGCTTTTTCAAATGAGCAAGTAAGGCTTTCCAATCCCTGCACCGAGCTATTTCGGTTTTCAACGCCTGATAGATTTCATACTTGGTCTTGTCAGGTTCTTTCAGGCGGTACTCCTTGACTTTCTCCTTGCCAGCAGCGAAATATAAACCATATTTGGCGGTCAGTTCCTTACAAATCTTCTCACTTCTGAATCGGTCGTTACGATCAGAAATGGTCTTACCATTATTGTCTATCCGATTGAAGGCGATATGGACATGCGGATGTTCCTTGTCGAAATGACGACCGATGATATACTGTGTATCTTTTATACCCATCTTCTCCATGTACTCACGAGCCACTTTCGCCATCCACTCATTGCTGAGTTTTGGGGAATCCTGTGCCGAGAAACTCAGGGAGATATGCCCCACAACCTTGCTTACTCGTGGATTCAGTTCTGTCTGGTCGATGAAACTTTGGACAATATGGTTGATGCTCTCCGTTCTCACTCCGGAACTATCTATGAGTTCCGTTTCTTTCTTCGGGTCAAGGATGTAATTAATAACACCCTTGAAGCCAGACCCTTTCATTATCTTGGCTATCATCTTCGTATCAGGTTTAAGATTTCATCAATCTTTCCAATGATGATTTTGTGAAAAGGAGCAACGGTATGAAAGCCTTCCGCATTGGCACGATGTGCCAACTGGTTGAGATTGTTTGCCATGCCACACAGTTTACGGATGAAGTCTGCCTGCTCTACGGTCAGCCGTTCTATGACATTTCCTTTCTCAAAAACTTTTCTTACAAACTCACTCATGGATATTCCTGCGTTCTTGGCTTTGCCTTTGAGCGTATAATAATCCTCTGTAGTAAGTTTCACCGTGATACGGTATTTCTTCTTTTCGGCTGCGCCTTTAGTTGGGCGACCACCTTTGTTGTGTTCTGATTTAGTCATATTGGTTTCTTTAATTTGTTTTGATGGAGACCGACGGGATAATCCTCTGCACCGAGTGTCATGAGGTGGAGCAGGTGGTTTTGGTATGCCCAAAACATAAACTTGCTCCCCGAAAAACAGATTATGCCAAACTATTCTTGTAATCATAGCTTAATCCCTTTGGTCTTCTTATTTTCTGCTTTCTCTGAATGCTTAATTTTAGCACACAGATACTCGTTCAAGTCCTTGTAGCCATTGTATAAAGTTGATGCATCCACAACAGAATTTTCTAATTCCTTTGAAAGTTGCAGGTAGGCATTTCTTCCGGCATTGTCATTGTCCAAGAAGCATTGAACACTATCATATTGCGACAAGCGCTCTAATGCCTTTTGGATATTTGACACAGAATTGAGTACCAAATAATCTTGCCGCTTTAATCCGTCATTCTCCTTTCTTCGGAGCGTCATAAATGAAAGAAAGTCTATGAAGCCCTCGAAAACAAAACATATTTTCTTTGGTTCTTCTGCATAGAAATGGCTGATGTCTTTTGGTGCAATGCAGCCTTTGAAGAACGGATTGCGTATTTCGTAGCCACCTGCGATATTGGGAAAGCCAATACCAAAGTAATGCTTGCCCCTTGTATCAAAGTGCAGCTCCTTACACACAGTTCTTGCCGTTTCAATATCAATACACCTTTCTTCAAGATATTTGATAAGGGCTGGATGAGTGATAGGAAGCACCTGAAGATGCTCAAAGGAGTTCTGCGGTGTGGTTGGCTTGACTGTGGGCAGACTGCCTGACACGCTGCTTGGTGCGTTACGCTCTATCTGATGAATGAGATACGACACGTCCGAAGAGTTGTAGAGCAACTCTGCAAGGGCGATGATATTGCCACCTCTGCCAATACCGAAGTCATACCATTGATTGATTTCTGTATTTACCTTGAACGATGCGTGTTTCTCCGTTCTTAATGGAGAAAGATACATGAGGTTGACACCATATTGTTTTACGGGTTTACAGCCCATTGCTGCAAGAAAGTCCTGCAACTTTATCTGTTTTATTTGGTCTATATTCATAATTATATAGAAGTTAAAGTGATGAAAAATTTGATGAGTTGATGAATTTAATTTTATTTATATGGCTACCAGATAGTTAAGCTCTCATCATACCCTCATCATAGTACTCTGCAAAATGGAATTACTACCGAAAAGAAAAACATTATCCTTTTCTTTTTTCATCAGCATAATATCTATGATGAGCAAAAGATGAGAACGTAAACAACTTGTACTGAATACTTTATATGGTCTATTCATCATTTCATCAAAATAATGGATATAAAATTGTTTAGAGACTCTTAAGCTGATCCTTGGTAATAGTATAGAACCTGCCGGTTCTTCGGATAGGAGAGTAATACTGCGGAGCGTTGTAACTGAGTTGGTAGGTGGTGTAGGTCAGCGTATTGGACACAGGCGTGAGTTTCCAGATGTCCTGCACAATCCTCCTTATCTGCCCTTTGTCGTACTTGCATTGCGTATTACTCAAAAGTGGCATCATGTCATTGATGCAGAAAGAGACTTTCTCAACGTTATTCATTTCCATGATGTCAAGACACAGCTCGGACATTTCAAGTTCCAACTTGTTTCGGTTACTGCGGATAATGCGCTACAAGGCTGGTGTAAAGGTCAGTTTGGGCGCAAACCACATACGGCTTTCCTTATGGGTGGACAGAGTTCGGTGTTGCAGGAAATAGAGAAAGGCAGGGATTTCGGCTTTCAGTTTTTGCAGGAAGTCGGTATCATCGCTATCAAGTCGGTTTATCTTCCTTACCCAATATCGGGTTTCTCCCACGTCGATGATGACTGGAAGTAACTCGTTATTGGAACACAGCACGAACTTGGCAAAGAAGGAGATTTCGTCTCGGTCTTTGCCCTTTGCTTCCACCTTATAAGAAAGAGTAGTGCTAAGATTCTTCAATCTCTCACTGTCTTCCCTACGGTTGAGCAGTACTTCGTCCACTACTATAAGTAGTTTACCAGCCCAATCGGCATTGAATTGACTTCGAAAGTCTTCGTTGGTATTGAACGTAACATTGTTCTGAAAGACCGCTTTAAGGAAATTGAGGAATGTACTCTTACCTGTATTGCGTTCTTCTGACACCATCAAAAGAATGGGGAGTTTCTGCACTGGTTGGAGATAGAGTAATTGCAGGTAGTCCATCCCCAACTCGTATTGTTCCCCGAATATATGCCTTATCAGGGATTCAATGTGCGGGAACTCTCCCTCTTTTGGCTGGTGTCCTATTGGCTCGTAGAGATTCAGGAATTTATCAACCACAGGCTGATAATCCACATGATTAGGAACTGTGCAGAATCCATCGTACTTCGGGACAGTAGCAATGAAATCCTTTCCATAATCCTGCCGTAGCGTTTCATTGTTCCATACGATACGCTTCTTAACGAAACCGCCATTGATGCGTGGTTGGTTCACAATCTTGTACAAGGTCGTGCCAACACGGATAAATTCTTCCTGTGCCATAAGCTATTTCTGCATTAAGGGTTTGTTGCCCATGATATACCTTTGAGCCTCTTGATTTATCTGTGCAGTGGTCTTAATAGGATTCTGCCGTAGCCACGCTTCAAGTTCTGCCTTCTCAAAGTAAAGCATTTTACCTTGCGGCTTGTAATGCGGTATCAAATTGCCTGATGTGAGTTTGTAGAGATAACTCTTTGAGAGGTTTAAGAACCTGCTGGCTTCTTCAAAACTCAGCACGTTCTTATTCATGAATACCATTTGTTCGAGTTCTTCAACTCGAGTTTCTAATGTCTTGTTCATATTGAAAACATTTTGAATTAAACAATATGAAGGTGCACCTTCGCTAATTATTTGTTAACGAGGGCAAAATTAGAAACGATAAAAGTAAATGGCGTTGAGCAATGTTTGAGGTATCAACCTATGCTCAACCTTTTTTCTGTTGTTTGATATATTTGCTTATCATTTCATTTGATAAAATAATAGAAATGTGTATCTTTGCAGAAGAATATAAGCTTAGTTGTAATCACCAGTTTGATTTCATATGCGATAGGTTACCCGCTCCCGTCATACTTCCAATTAGTTTTGGGAGGGATTAGTTTTTATAACTTTAAAGAGAAAGGATTATCTATGGAGAAAACAATTATGAAGGCGGTTGGGGCTGTAGCGGCGGTCCAGTCAGAAAGTTCATATGAAAGAGAATAGGTGTAATCATATATTACAATGAAGGCCCCAAAGGTTCGAATCCTGCCCCGCCACACACTTATGAGCTACCTAAATGGTAGCTCTTTTATTATAAATTGTAGGCTCAAAGTTTATAATTTCAGTTGTTTGAGATATTTATCAATGGTTTCCCATCCTTTCGGCTGCTTCATGTTGATTTGGTCTGTTGCAGTGGAAAGGTCGGTGCGTGTCAGTGGTGTATCTTTTGTTTTTCCTAAGACAAGTTCATTACGAGCAATAGCTGATTGCCATTCATCAGTAATAAGCCCTCGAAGATTAAGACTTTGCATAAGATATGCCAGTTGGCGGTTGTTGTTTGATTTCAGAACACCTTTTAGTTTACAAGCAAAAAAGTCTTTGAGTATCTTGGGAGATATGCGAGTAGTGAATAATTGAATTTCGTTGATGCAAGTGGTTAGAACCTCAATTTGCTCATCTGTAAAATCAGATTGAAATGGATTTGTTCCTTTACCAATGATGACCGGTTTCTTTTTCTGCTCATATGGTTCATCGTTTACTAAAATTGAAGAGCGATACAGGGCGGTCTTTACCTCTGTCAATTCAATTCGTTCTATTTCTGCCATGAGATATTTTGCATAGCGTTCATATAGAATCGCATCGACAAGACACGAGAACATCGGCAGGACATCATTATATAAGGTGTGTCTCTCAATGTATTTCGCATATTCAAACGAAGATACAGAGAATGAGGCATATTTCTGTTTTTGTTCTTTGGTCAGTGATTCAAAGAAGGAGCTTTCCCACAAAAAGTCATCATCGTTGTAATATTCCTCTACACATGCAAGAGCAGAATAATTCAGATAAATGTAAGATAGTTCATCGGTTATTCGGATATATTCTTTTTGTAAAATCTCTTTGAACTGTATATTGTTGATGCAACTCTTCTTCCTCAGAATATTTCCAATGAGCACATTGTAGGTCTGAGTAATGCAATAGCTTAATATTCGTTGAATACTGTCGAGCTGTATCTTTAGATTGTCATTTTCCATTTTGCAATTTTCTATGGTGGGTACTGTTTACAAAGATAGGGTATTCATTGGAGAAAAAGCCAAGAAAGGGAAATAAACAGAATAAAAGGGAAAAGTTGTCGTTAATTAAATATAAAATCTAAGTGGCGAAAAAACATAAAAGTACACTTTTCTCATAACATTGTTATATAGTACACTTTTAGTACATGTTGAAAAAGAAAAATCCCTTGTAAATCAGCGATTTACAAGGGATTTGTAGTACCCAGACCCGGGATCGAACCGGGATGGATTGCTCCACTGGTGTTTGAGACCAGCGCGTCTACCGATTCCGCCATCTGGGCATGCATGGCGTCTTGAAGAAGACGGGTGCAAAGGTAACGCATTTTTCTGAAATGGCAAACTTTATTTTGTTTTTTTTCCTCAATTCATGAAAACGTCCTATAAATAATACTAATCACTTTGATGTATCGGGATAATTGCATAAATTCGTAGCAATTATAAACGAAACCTAAGCACCTTTTTATGGAATTCGTCCTTGAAAACAACTACTGTGTTATTTTAGCAGGCGGCAAGGGACGCAGGCTGTGGCCATGCAGTAGAGAGACTCGTCCCAAACAATTCATCGACTTTTTCGGCATCGGACGAACGCAACTACAACAAACTTTTGACAGGTTTTGCAAAATACTTCCTCAAGAAAACATTTTTATCAACACGAACACGGCTTACGAGGATTTGGTAAAAGAGCAGTTGCCTGAAATAGCGGCCGACCATATCATGGCCGAACCGATTTACCGCAACACGGCGCCAAGCGTGGCCTGGGCCACGCATCGGATAGCCAAGATAAACCCAAATGCCAATATCATCGTCAGTCCTTCCGACCAAGCGGTGTTCAACGAAGAAGTTTTCCGACAGAATATCATGGACGGACTGGCGTTTGTGACGCGTAACAATATGCTACTGACACTGGGCGTGAAACCCACCCGCCCCGAACCAGGCTACGGTTACATACAGATAGGCGACAGCATAGACCGGGACGACGTTTATAAAGTAAGGTCGTTCACCGAAAAGCCTGACCGCCAGTTTGCCAAATTCTTCATGGAGAGCGACGAATTTCTCTGGAATACGGGACTTTTTCTGAGCAATGTTCGCTGCATGAACATGTGTATGTATAAATTCCTACCAGCCGTATTGCGCACGTTTGACCAAAACAACCCTAACTCTACTTTTGCCGAGGAGAACGCATTCATTCAAGAACACTTTCCCTCCTACCCCAACATATCGCTTGACTACGGCCTGTTGGAAAAAACCGACAAGGCCTGCGTCATGAAATGCGACTTCGGATGGGCCGACCTGGGCACTTGGCACAGCATATTCGAGGCCATGCAACGAAGCGACGAAGACAATGTTGTTATCAATTCCGACATCATTATCGACAACGCCCGCAACAACATCATCAAGCTACCCGAAGGGCGCCTGGCCGTCATCAATGGTCTGGACGGCTACATTATTGCCGAAGAAGATAATGTGTTGCTCATCTGTAAGAAAGAGGATTCCTCTTCGCTTATCAGAAAATACGTCAACGAAGTGCGGCTGAAGAAAGGCGATAAATATGTCTAAGCGTTACTGTCTGTCAACGATGACACGCGAGAAGTCCATCTTATCCTGGCAGACTCCCTAATATGCCTCACTCATATAAACTCTTTTTAGAAAAACAAACTTGAAACCCAGTATCGTCACGGCAGAAGATCGGCGTGGGGAAATTGCAAAGGGGGATGCGTCTGCACGACACATCCCCCTTTGTTCTTTATCTTTTCATCAGATAGAATCAGCCAAGAGCCTTGAAAGCCGCCAGAATCTTTGCGGCCAGCGCCTGCTGCTCTTCACCGCTCACCTCCACATGGTGCCTGAAGTCAACATCGGCCTCACTGTTCATCGGCAACAGATGAATGTGAGCATGGGGCACTTCGAGTCCCAACACCACCTGGGCTACTTTCGTGCAGGGCACAACCTGCCTCAACGCCCGGGCTACTTTCTTGGCAAAAACCTCAAACTCGGCCAGATCGGCGTCGTCCATATCAAAAATGTAATCCACTTCCTTACGAGGAATGACCAGCGTATGGCCCTTCGTCACGGGATTGATATCCAGAAAAGCATAGAACTTCTCGCTTTCGGCACACTTGTAGCTGGGTATTTCGCCGGCAGCTATCTTACTGAAAATTGTACTCATATCGTTTTCCTCCATTAATGATATTGCACTAAAAAGAATACTTACTCAATCGTAATCTTGTCGATACGCAGCTTAATGGTGCCGCGTGGGATCTTTATCTCAGCCACGTCGCCCTCTTTCTTATTCAACAGTCCCTGAGCAATCGGTGTGGTAATGGCAATCTTGCCCTCTTTCAAATTGGCCTCGCTCTCGCTCACGATGGTATAAGTCATCTTGGCCTTATTGGCCATGTTGGTCATCTGCACGGTCGACATAATCTGCACGGCGTCGGTTGAGAGGCGCGACATGTCTACAATCTTGGCCTCGGCGATGGCAACCTTAACCTGATTGATTTTATCTTCGAGGTGGGCCTGCGCTTCCTTTGCTGCGTCATATTCAGAGTTTTCACTTAAATCGCCCTTGTCTCGAGCCTCAGCGATAGCGGCTGATGCCTTAGGGCGCTCCACAGATTCGAGCTGTTTGAGTTGGGCCACGAGTTTATCGTAACCTTCTTGTGACATGTAAGCCATAATTTTTGCTTTAAGTTTATGAAAGTGTTTCTTTGGGACAATAAAATAAAGAATTCCGACAGCTGCGTGTTGCCGGAATTCCGTACCCTATCATCTTTGGTTTTTAATACTTTTGCAAAGGTATGGATTATATCCGAACAAAACAAGTTTTTAATAATTATTTAGTTTTAGCGGTCTTCTCCTATGGTGTTTCGTAACTGTTTGCACTACAAAGAAATACCGTTATAGGCAGTTGTTTCACTTATTTTGCCTACATTTGTACGGAATAATTTTATCAAACGCCTTATTTTATGGAAAATGACATCTATGCCGGTGGAGCCGAAGCGCAGCAACTCCTGCATCAAAAATACATGCGTCGCTGCCTGCAACTGGCACGCAACGGCCTGCGTAACGCCAAACCCAACCCCATGGTGGGCGCGGTCATCGTGGCTCGCGACGGTCGCATTATCGGCGAAGGCTATCACGTGCGCCACGGTGAGGGCCATGCCGAAGTCAACGCTTTTGCCGACGTCAGGCCGGAAGACGAATCTTTGCTCGGCGAATCCACCATCTACGTCAGTCTGGAACCCTGCTCGCATCACGGGAAGACACCACCTTGTGCCGACTTGATTATCCACAAGGGCGTCAGACGGTGCGTCTGCGGTTGCGTCGATCCCTTTTCTCAGGTACAGGGACGTGGCATCAGGCGACTGCGCGATGCCGGCATCGAAGTCATTGTAGGCATACTCGAAGCCGAGTGTCTCGCCATCAATCGCCGGTTCATCACTTTCAACCTGCATCAACGACCCTATATCTTGCTGAAATGGGCACAGACGGCCGACGGATTCATCTCCCATGACGGCCAACCGTTGGCCATCTCAACGGCGTTCACAAAGATGTTGGTCCACAAACTGCGCACCGAATACGACGCCATACTAATCGGCAGAAACACCTTAGATATCGACCACCCTCGGCTAAACGTCAGGGAGTGGGCCGGTCCATCGCCTGAGCGCATAGTCCTGAGCCATCGCCCGACATCTGTTCCTAACGGTTTCCTCTGCCTGACGAGCATTGACGACGTCCTTCATTATCTCTACCACGCCCGCAAGCAGAGCCTCATCGTTGAAGGCGGGACCAATGTTCTACAACAATTCATCGATCGTGGATTGTGGGATGAAATCCGCATCGAGACGTCTCCCATAACCATTTCTGAAGGTATCAAGGCCCCACAGCTTCCCACGACAAGCCACCTCGTGGCGCAAGAGACATACGATGGAAATACCATCAGTCGCTACGTTGCCGAAAAAACGCTCTTTTAACTTTCCATAAAACACATTTTATATTTCATGATCGTCGCTATAGGCAACACCTTCCGACACACCCCAACGCAGCGATGTAATGAAAGAGCCGTATCAATTCTGTTTTGAGTAATGATACGGCTCTTTTATTATCCCATAAAAACGGCTCATTTCACGGTGAAAAAAATATACAAATCATTGTTGAATTTTGCTTCGAGAATAAAGTTCGTGACTAAAAGCCCGGAATTTTGAAAGTTTTCATCAAGATAGCAAAGCGTTGATAATCAACCTTTTAACATAAACAGCAAAGTCTGCACGCACGCAAAAGAGACTAAAATGGCGAAAATAACCGTCCAAAAGCAGCCTTTTCAGCCGCTGAAAGCATAGCTATGAGAAGGTAAAAGCATAGCTTTTAGCGTGTAAAAGCTATGCTTTGGCATCGAAAAGAGCAGAAAATGACATGGCGCATGGGCTGAAAAGGCTCTTTCAACCTTATTTTTCCATCTAATTGAAGATTTTTCAGAGGCCGTTTTTCTTACTACTTTCTTTACAAAAAGTCGAAATCAGATGCGGGGGGTAATAAAACCCTTCTATAACAGGCCGCACCCATGATAACAAAAACATGAAGTGAGTTCGTTTATCACATTGTTAAAAATATAGAAGTTTCATACCAAATGAAGCCGAATGGTATTATCTTTGCATAAGATAGGCTGCGCTCGGCAATATGAAAGTAAACTGTCATTGTGCTCACTTGCACTATCTTTGCAAACAATACAACAACGAAAGAAGGATTTTACCATCGTAAATTATCAATTAAAATTATAAACAATGGAAGTAAAAGAATTAGAAAAAATGATCAGAGAGCAGGAAGGTTCTCTGTCATTGGCTTTCCCCGCGCTCATGCGCAAAGTATATATATGGATGGCGTTGGCACTGGCATTGACGGGGCTCACGGCCTATGGCATTGCCAGCAACACCAATCTGGCGTTCGCGCTGATCAGCAACCGGATGCTATTCTGGGGCATCGCCATCGCCGAGTTTTCGCTGGTGATATTCCTGTCGGCTCGCATTCATAAACTATCACTGACAACTGCCACCTTGTCATTCTTGCTCTATAGCGTGCTCAATGGTGTCACCATGTCGATCATTTTCTTGGCATTCACAGCCAGCAGCATTGCCACAACTTTCTATATCACGGCCGGCACCTTCGGCGTGATGGCCGTTTACGGCTACGTAACCAAAGCCGACCTGAGCAAGTTGGGCAATATACTGATGATGGCTTTGCTGGGACTGATTGTCGCGCTCGTGGTGAATATCTTCTTGCGTAATTCTATGCTCGACCTGATTATCAGTGGAATCGGTGTCATTCTCTTTACAGGATTGACAGCTTACGACTCCCAGAAGATCAAGACGGCGCTGGCCATGCAGGAATATCCTGATGAAACCGCGCAGAAAGTGGCACTCATTGGCGCACTCAACCTGTATCTTGACTTCATCAACCTCTTCCTCTATCTGCTCCGCTTCTTTGGTCGAAGCAATAATTAAGAGACTCAGGATTGCGCTATGGGAGAGTATTGAAAAAATCCGATAGGCTTCTTTTAGAAAAAAAGTCTGCACATAACCGGCATGATCATTGGTTATGCGCAGACTTTTTTAGTATGTTTATGAAAATCCTTTATTTGATTTTCTCATAAACATAAAGTTCATGTATTTCGCCCGTGTAGCCTTCTTCGGTGAATGGACCGATAGGCATGCCGAGCAGAATCTGATTTCCACGATTGTTGAGTACTACGAGGTCGTCGTTGGTTGGGTCTATAGAAAGGCCTTCGATCTCGCCGGCACGACGGAAGTCGCCCATCTCACGGAATAAGTTGATGCGACCGGCCATGGCTCCTGCCGCAACTTTACCCGGCTTCTTCACAGCCTTAAAGTTCTCAACAGATACTTGTGTACCGTCTTTCAGACCGGTATAAGGAACATTACTGATATCGGCAATGTAGATATTGTCGGCAATACCGAATGTAGACTCACCGTCGTCGGCAGCAAACAACATCTTACCATCGGCTATGAAGATGCCCTGGCACCAGTAAGGACACGGCCGACATTGCATCTTGGTATAGTACTTGCCTGTTTCGAGGCTGTAGCAATATACGTAACGGCTGTCTACCCAATCGCTCATCCATACCATATTCTTCTCGCGGTCTACGGCAAGGCCTGAACATTCTACCTGTCCTGACTCCGCTACCCATGGAATCGTGCGTTTCCATTTCAAGGTCTTGGCGTCGTAAACATCAACGGAGATATTGTGTCCCTGACCAAATTCGAATTTCTCATTACCGGTATAAATCTCACCATTGAAGATATCGATGTCGCCGAAGTGGTTGGCCAGTTCCGGATGTCTGAAGGGCTGGTCGTTCTTCATGACAATGTTACCTTCCTTGTCATATTTGTAGAGCGCTTTGGTATCGCTCACGTAGTAATAGTCCTTATCGATGGCAATACCTTGGCGGCCTTTTACGGGGATTACCTTCTTCAGTCTGTACTCAGTGCCTAAGTGTTGGGCGACGGCAATCATACCTACACAGCAGAGTGCCAATATTAAAAATGTTTTTTTCATAAGGATTTGATGTTTATTGTTAAAACTTGAGTAAACGATTTATCAGGTTAGAATTTGAAGATACCCATGATTTGAAGCTTACTTGAGCTTGACTTGTCGTTGTTGCTTACCTTGGCGTCGTCGGTATAGTTGCTAAGCATGTAGTTGGCTTGGAACTTTAAACGGGCCGTCGCATGATAAGTAAGGCCGAGCAGAATCTGGTCGTAGTTGTTAAGACTGGCATTATTCACCTTGTCGCGATACAGAGAGTAGCGAACGACGGGCAGCCATTTGCCTACATGGTAGCCGGCAAGCGCGTAGAAACCATCTTCTTTAACGATGGCGTTGCCGTCCTTGCTCGACCCGATATGGCCGTATTCAGCACGCAAGTCGAGTCCCTGTGGATCGTTATACCACGCGCCGAAGATATAACGCGTCATATCCTGATTCTTGTAAGCTACGCTGTTGATGGTGCCATCATATTCGCCCCAGTTGAAAGAAGCTTTCACGTTGAAATTCTTCATCGGGCGAACGGTTACGGCGGCGACGAGATCTTTCGACTTGTTCTGGTCGTCTTTGCAAGGCAATGAACCATTACTCAACGACAAGTTGTAAGACAAGTAGTTGAATCCTTTGCCTGATGGAGCCAAATCGCCCATCAACATGACACCGAGGTCACGACCGTACTCAATGAAATCATAAGCATAGGTGTTACGGCATACCATACGATAGCAGATGTCGGAGAAATCAACCGTTTCGAGCGTCGCGGGAGAGAGATCGTAGTTCTCAAAACCTAAAGGCAGATAGTATTGACCGGCACGAATCTTCAACGCGTCGTTCACTTTCATCGTTGCGAAAGCATCCATCACTTGCAAGTTTTTCTGTCCGCGGCCATTGGTGGTGCCCGAGATTCCATTGAAAGCTTCAATCTGCAAACGGAAGCTGACATTGTCAGTCACATAGCCATCAGCTATCAAACGCAGACGCTTGGCCTGAAATGAAGACGAGTGGTTGCCCAGACTGTTATACTGATAGCCTGTTTGCAGATAGCCGGAGAGTTTAGGCAGCTTTTCCAGCGCCTTTTCCCAACCTGTCTTTTCGGCTGTGGTATTTTGCGTAGCCGTCACATTCGTTGTTTCAGGTGTCACATTTGTCGTTACAATTTCTTCTGTTTTGTCATTTGTAACAACATCACTTGCCTGTGCTGTCCCCGTAGATACAGCTATCAGTCCAAGAATGGAATAAAGAAGATGTTTCATAATAATTGTTTTAAGTTTATAAAAAATAGTCCTTGATTTAGTGTTAGGCATAAAGCGGATTGGCCGCAAATGCTCTTGTTTTTACGATACGAATATAATAGAAATCTGATGGAGATATTCTTTTCGTGCTGTTGATTTCTTTTATTTTAAGTGAAATAAACCTATATTAAGTTAAGAATACTGCTTATAAACATATTTTGTGTGTAAACGCAAGCCAATTCTTTTATTACGCAAAGAATCGACTTGCGAAAACTGCCAATATAAAAACTTTCACCTTTCTATTTATAAGCTACTGTTGTTCTTGCACTTTGATATTGTCTAAGAGCAAACGGTTCTTTCCCTGACCTATACCCTTGAGATCGCGGCCCCATTTAGAACCGCCGACAAAGACAATCTTGGTATCGGCTGTAGCGCCATTGATCGTGAATTGATACTTGCTGTCAGGCTCTGTCCATGGGTTGTAGCCCTCACCATGTTCACTCTTGGGTGAATCGGGGAAGACAGTAATCTCGAAGACCGCCACGTTGTAAGTAGCTCCACCGATAGAAATTTTGCCCATGTTGTCGGCCACGATGGTACCTGGGCCAATCAAGCCAACGCTCAGTACGCCATCGTCTTTCTTTCCGTTGCCGGCCATATAGCCAATACACTGGAATGAAACATTTACGTTGGCGCTACCCTTGATGGCCGTGAGTGCCGGTG
Source organism: Prevotella illustrans (assembly GCF_017426725.1). GTDB lineage: Bacteria > Bacteroidota > Bacteroidia > Bacteroidales > Bacteroidaceae > Prevotella > Prevotella illustrans. Next base: position 26,714 of record NZ_JAERMS010000012.1, read on the forward strand.
AAACAAGGTCGCCGGCGTAGTTTGTCTTACCTATCTTGGTATAACCACGGCCGCCATACATCGCTTCGCCTAACGTTGTCCAACCCATGGCCTTCTCTCCCTCACTCCATTTGGTGAAGTTTACTTCCGGATAGTTATAGTAGTAATCTTCCTTACCTTCCTGTAGCCAGTCGAACCGCTCATTGAGAATAATACCGGGAGCCGATTGGGTGAGAATGGTAGACGATACCAGGTTGCTGAACTCGCCGTCACCTTGACAAGTGATGGTAACGCTACGCTTGTCGTCGGTATTCTTGGTGAGTGAGATATAGACGGTATCTTTGCCCACAGAATCAATCTTAGCCCAGTCGGTGGCTTCGATCGAAGCCTTCCAAGGCACATTGGAGGTTACGGCAATCTTGGTCTGACCGCCTGTTGGCAATGCAGTATAGCCTCCTTCGGCATTGACAAACGACAGCATTGGTACGTTTGCATCCTGCGCAATAGTGATGGTTTTTACTTTGTCGCCATTAGAATAGATATCTATATGCCCTTCACGGCCCTTGAAAGAAGGATTGGCATCTACCCAGTAGTAGAAGATACCGTCGTCTTCACCTTCGTCGATGAAGGTATGAAGCCACCGGCCGTCTTCATTGGAGGTCTTCACGGTCCAGCCCCTGTTGGAGCGAATGACAACGGGCGCCATCTTATCTTTCGTGATTCCATCGATCCCTACATTTACGGTTTCTATGTTACCGTCGAACGTATAGTAGGGGGCGCCATTGTCCTTGGAGTCATCCGAGCAGGAATTCACAAAAAATGATCCCAGCAGGAATACGCCAAACATGAATATATTCTTTGTTTTCATTATACTATATTTTGAGGATTATTTTCCTGATTCGATTGCTTTTTTACTCCACCAGAGTGGTGTCTTCATGTCGTTTTCACCTCCCATACGCTTGAGCGCTGTTTCTGCATTCACGCGATTAGTAGCGATAGTCGTGTTGGGATAGGCAAAACGAGTGGGGAGAATGCCGTCATTCATGAACGACTCGTCGACCGTGAGAACGGGATAACCTGTGCGACGGTATTCTATCCAGCCTTCCATGCCAACCATGAAGGCAGCCAGATAGCGCTGGTTACCGATAAGTTCGAGCTTATCAGCGGCATTATCCCATGACGCGAGGGGTGTTTGAAGAAACTCCTCGACAGCCTCGTCGGTGATAAGATTCTGCGGTTCGGTAACGATTCCGTAGTCAGACCATTTCTTCAACGACGCTTTCACGCCGTTGAGATAGTGGTTTTTGGCCACCTCTTCGCCACCATTGATCCAGCCTCTCATGGCTGCTTCGGCTAAGATAAACTCAACTTCGGAGTAGTCCATGAACCATTCGTCGGCATTATTGCGCAGGAACGTGGTCACATTCAGGTTGGCACCGCCGCCAAAGTCGCTTTTTCCAATGTTCACGCCACAATAAGACCAGTAGCCGACTTTGGCTTGTTGCATGAAGATTTGCAGACGGGGGTCGATATTGAGGTCTACCTTTTCGTCATCGACTTTCTTCTGTACCATGAGCATGATCAGATTCTTGGTTGCACGATAGCAATTGATTCCATCTTTGGTATACTCTTGCGGATCGAACTCACTGTAGTAAGGAGCGATGGCTGAGAATTTCACGGTGGCGTTCTCTTCGCTTGAAGCGATGATAGGATAATTGGCTGCGTCGGTAACGATCTCATTGATCTTCTGAATCACGTTTTTACCGTCGCTTGCAATGGTCGACGGTCGGCCACTGATACGACAAAGCAGGCGTAGGTAGAGTGAGTTGTTGAACTTACGCCACTTCATCATGTCGAAACCATACATGCCATCGAGCGTTTTGATGGATTTGCTTACTTCAGGATTGGTGGCATATATCTTGTTGGCAGCCTCCAGGTCGGCAAACATCTCTTTATAGACGTCTTCCTGTGAATCGAAGACTGGCGTTTTCACTCCCTCGGCAGCTTTGAAAGCCTCAGCATAGGGAATGTCGCCAAAAATATCGGTCAGCCCATCCATATACATCACTTTCAAGGTCAGGGCTACGGCTTCAAGCGGTTTATTGCCTTGCTTCGTTGCCAGGCGGTACATTTCCTGGGCGTTGGAAGCATACTTGGCATAAGTTCTCCACACGCTGGCCCAGTTGCTGTCACCGATATCGTATTTGTAGACGCGGCCCATCGTGTTACCGGTCAGGGCTACATACTGTGCTAACTCGTTGTTCCAGTTGTAGCTGTAGTAAGTCAGGAAGTTGGCACCTCCGTAGAGTAGCGGTTCAAACATGGAACTGGCAGCCATCTTACCGCTTTCTACGGTAATCTTATTGGGGTTTGTATTGGTTTGATCGAAGTTGTCTGTACACCCCGTCGCCATCATTAGTCCACACGCCAACATAGCGATTGAAGAATATTTGATAGTTCTCATGATTGGTCAGAATGAAAATTTAACATTAATACCATAAGTACGGGTCATCGGGAACGACATCGTTTCAATACCGGCGTGGATTTCGCCGTTGTTGACCATGGCCGTTTCAGGATCGTACTGCGGGAAACTGGTGAGACAGAACAGGTTGGTGGCATAGATACCGAAGCTGGCATCTGACAGGAACTTGGTCTGCCTACAGATTTTCTTGGGCAGAGAATAGTCGAGACGAACTTCCTTCATCTTGAAGTATGATGTGCTGAAGGTGTTCTCTTCACAGTTATTGCGATTCCAGACATAGGTGTTATAGTAGTTGGCTGCATTGGCAAAGACAGTGGTGTTAAGCTTATACACGCCTTCCTCGCCTGTTGCCTGCACGCCATTGACTACCATTCCGTCGTAGCGACCCTTCAATGAATTCTTCAATTTGCCTTGATAGGAAAGGGCAAAGTTGGTCACTGAATAGCAATGGCCGCCATATTGACCCGCGAACGACATGCTGAGGTTCCAATTCTTATAGCGGATATTCGTATTCAAACCGCCGGTCCAGTCGGGATTCACCTTGCCTAAGTCCTTCAGCGTGCTGCGATCGAGCTCGGGATAACCTTGCTTATTGATGATTTTCATGCCGCTGCAGTCTACCTTATTACCATTTTCGTCCAAATAGTAAGATCCCTTCGGAGCACGTTTATAGCCTGCGCCATAAAGATGATACATTTCTTTTCCTAAGTAGGAATATACATAGACGCGGTTGCCTATGGTGGTTCCCATGTCGGTTTGATACGGAGTCTGTGGATCCCAGTCGTTTTGCAACTTTTCAAGACGGTTCCAATTCTTCGACCAGTTGATGTTCACGTTCCATTCCCAGTCGCGGTTCTTGATCGGCGTGAAGCCCAAAGTAAGCTCAAGTCCCTTGCTGCTGATCTCACCGGCATTGATGGTATAGCCTGTCGCGCCTGTAATCTGGTCGGCCGCTACATTCACAATCTGGTTGGTCGTACTGGTAGAATAAACCGTAAAATCGAAGCTGACACGCCCCCCAAAGAGCTTTCCTTCCAAACCTCCTTCCCAACTTTCTTCATTCTCAGGCTTGATCATAGCGTCCGGAATGGTAGGGCTGATCGTGTAGCCGCCGTAATAGCTCGTCGCGTTGTAGTAGCGGTCGAGCGAATAGGGTGACGTATCAGTACCGACATTGGCCCAGGAGAGCTTTAATTTCAGCATGTCTACCCATTTGGCTTTCTTGTCGAAATTGAATACTTTGTCGAGCAAGATACTGGTAGAAACCGACGGATAGTTGTAAGAGCGGTTGCCGGCGCTCAGCGTTGATGACCAGTCGTTACGGTCGGTGAATTCCAAATAGTAGGTGTTGTCCCAACTGAATGACGCGAAACCATAGAAACTGTTCACTTTCTTCTTGGAATGATAGCTGAATACCTCGGGACTATAGCCTGAAGGAACATTATATACGTTGTAAACTCCGTCGTTCTGAAGTTTGTTCAGTGTCACGCGATTGTTATAATACTTATAGTTCATGCTGTTGCCACCAAACGAAACGTTGAAACCGAGACGGTCTCCGACGAGTTTATTATTCACGTAGTTGAGCAGGAAATCATTATTGATATTGTATACCCGGTTCACTTGCTCACGATAGAAGCCCTGCAAATAGCCGGATGTGTAGAACGGTTTCTGCTGTGTACGCCACTGATCAGTCAGGTCGAGCGCGGAGCGAAGTTTCAGATTGAGCCCTTTAGCGAGCTTGATATTCAACGACACGTTGCCGTAAATACGGTTCCTGTTCAGCGCGTTCAGTTCTTCATATACGTTACGGTAAGGATTCAACGGTTGATCCGAGCGATAAACGAGACTCTTGCCGCCCGCGCCGTTGGCCAGATAGTTCTCTTCATTATACCTGCCGGCAAAGTATTCGTCTTTCCAAACGGACGCAGGTTGGTTCGTATAGCCCATGACGAGCGCGTAAATGGGGTTTTGCGAGGAATAGCCCGTTGCGGGAAGGTTGTCGCTTCGTTTGTTGAGGAAGTTGACACGGCTTGACACACTGACCTTACTACTGATAGGACTGTCGAAAGCAATGGCCACCGCGTCGCTGACATAGCCTGTGTTGGGCATGATCCAGTCGTTGCGGGTGTCGGTCAAAGAGATGCGGGCAGTCGTGCCCTTACCGTTACCACCACTCACCGTGACATTGTTTCTGTAGGTCGTACCTGTTTGGAAGAAACCTTTATACCAGTCGTCATTATACTGCCACGGCAGTGGAGTGTAGGTGTTGGTGTCCCAATTCTTTGAAAGATACTGATAGCGAAGTTTCGAAGCGTCGTATTTCTCACCAAAGGCATATCGTGAAATGTGATCGGTCACGGCTACACCATCGGGTGTCTGTTCAGCCGTCAGCTCCCAGAAACTGAATGGCGCAAGTCCCATATCGGAGCCGGGACCGTAGGTTTTCTGAAAGTCGGGCCAATAACCGGCTTTCTCGAATGTTACGGAAGAGTTGACCGTGACGCCCCACCCTTTCTTTCCGCTGCCGCCCTTGGTCGTAATGACGATAGCGCCGTTACCGGCCATAGAACCATAGAGGGCTGTTGCGGCCGCGCCTTTCAGTACGGTGACCGACTCTATGTCCTCTGGGTTGATATCGCCCGCGCCGTTACCGAAGTCAACGGGCGCGTCCTGGTTGGCATAAGTCGAGCCGCTGCCCGTCGCAACCGTACCCGAATTGACAGGGACACCATCGATGACGAAGAGCGCTTCACTGTTGCTATAGTTCAGAGAGTGGTCGCCACGCAGGGTGACACGCATCGAATTCATCGGGCCTGTGCCGGCGTCGACCATCGAAAGGCCCGCCACCTTGCCCTTCATGCTGTTCATCCAGTTACCGCTGACGGTCTTGGTCAAGTCGTCACCGGTCACTTTCGATACCGAGTAACCCAATGATTTTTCCTCACGTTTGATACCCAGAGCCGTCACGACGACATCTTTCAGCGTCTTGGTGTCCTCGTGCATAACGACGGTCAGATGACGCTTGTTTCCAATTTTCATTTGTTGCGCGTCATAGCCCACATACGTGAAGCTCAATACAGGATCTTTTCCGGTCACCGTAATGGTGAAATTACCATCCATATCGGTAATGGCTCCGTTTTTAGTTCCAATTTGTTTCACCGTAACGCCAAGCAATGGGGTGGTTCCATCCGCGTCGAGAACCTTTCCCTTGACTTGAGTCTGCGCAGAGAGCGACATGGCGAAGACACACAAGAACCCCAGCAAGATCATTTGCTTTAGATTAGATAGTTGTTTCATGTTGTTTAGGTTTACAATTATTAAAGATTCTATTCGGTGTTGTTCGGTAGGCCGGGCTAACTCATGGAAAGCCCAAATGCTTTGGGACGTTTCATTTCTTCCTTGTAGACATGCCCGAAGCTATCCGTTACTTTGATAGAGAGGGTCGAGGTAGTGCTTGCGGCTTTCACTTTGAACAGATGCGCGGTCTTGCTCGTAACGAAATCTGAGGTCGGGGTTTTGCCGGCCGCACAGCGTTGGGCCTCGTAGCTTAGTATATGAAGCGGATCGTAACCTGAGATTCGTGTCACGGACAACGCTTTGCCGTCTTCGGTCACTTCTATGCTCCAGCCTTTGTCATAGTTCCATACGTTGATGAGAACCTCGTTGTCGCTGCCGGCCTTGTCGTAGCCATGGGCGTAGCGGGCAAAGAGGTCGGTGTTTCCTTTTACGTCGTCAGCGCCTATATACACCCGGTTCATGTCATACGTCCTGAACTGGTAATCCTTGTCAAAGCCCTTGCTTTTGTAGTACCATTCCGGATCGTTTCCATTGAACAGATAGACTCCATAGCCGCCCGGCGTTCCGTCGCAACATATATGCTGCTTGCCGGAAGTGAGCTTTCCCGTCCACCACCAAGTGGCGCAGATGGCGCTCGTGTTGTGTTCGTGGATGTTGGGCAACGCCGCCACGTTGAAGTTGTCGTGCGTGTGTCCCGACAGAATGTGCACGTTTCTGTAGTCTTTCAGCAACGCCACCAAATCGTCGGCATTGGCCAGTTTGTACCTTACAGTCAGGTTTCCCTTATCGTCCAACCCGGGAATCCGGTAGAGCGGCGCGTGAAACGCGATGACTAAGGGCTGCGTCTTATCCTTCACAAGGGCCAGATCTTTTTTCAGCCAGGCCATCTGCTCCTCAATGATGGTCGTGTAATAGCTCCTGTCACCGATCTTTCCAAGGGCGGCCCCCGCATTGAAGTATTGAATATCGTCGAGAACGACATAATGAACGTTGCCCGCATTGAAAGAGTAATACACGGGGAAGCAGTCGATGAAAGCCTTTTCCGCCAGCCAGTCATCGGCATAATAAGGGTCGTTGTCGTGGTTTCCCATGCAGTGAAAGAACGGGGCGTCTATCTTCTTGGTCTGTTGCATGGCCTCGGCGATGGCAAAATTGTTTTCATACCAGAAAAGATCCCAGCTCTCATCGCCCAGGCTCAGGCCATAAACCTTATATCCTTGCTGCCGAAGTTGACCGATCGTCATATTAATGTCCGTCGCCACGGTAGCGAACTGCTTCAAATCTTCCGTGCGGTTGGCTAAGTGAAAATCGGCCATGGCGATGACGGCGTGCTTTTGATTGTCCGCTTTCTCCAATTCAAAGTCCTGCCGTTCCACGGTGGAAGTCTTCACCGAGTTGACTTTTCTGAAGAAATCGGGCACGTTGCCGTTCTTGTTTTTCACCTCATAGCCGGCCGGAATCGTGATAAACACGTAGCCATACTTTTTCTTCGAAGGCAAGTAGTACACTCCGTTGTCGCCGGTAACCGTCACCTCTATTCCGTCCGAAACCTCCACTCCTGCCAGTCCCCGGCCTTGGCAGGTCACCCTTCCTTTAAGAGTCATTCCTTCCTTGTCGGGAACGACCGTCTCCTGTCCGGGCTTATCGGGTGTCGTGTTCGCCTTTCCGGAGTCCGCCCCCGAGCAAGCAGTCGAACCTCCCGTGAGGATGCTGACCACAAGTAGCAGAATCGCATAGGTTGATTTCCAAAAGTCTCTGTATCGTTTCATCGTTAAACCTCCTTTCTTATCCTATTTATTCTCGATGCGATTTGAGGAGCAGTTTGCCGAATTCCTCTATGTTGAGGGCCGTAATGTCGGGCTGACGCTCGTAAGCGAGCGACATTTCCAGCGTGGTTTCGCCCGACAGCACCAGCACGCCCAGCGAACCCGCGTTCTGTGCTGTGGCCACGTCCGTGTAGATACGGTCGCCACACATGGCGATTTCGTCCGATTTCAATCCGTACTTGTCACGGATGCAGTAGAGCATGTTCGGATTGGGTTTACCGATTACGATGTCGGGCCGGCGCTTCGTCGCGCCTTCTATCGCCTTGCAAATCGAACCGCAGTCCACCAAGATCGTTTCCTCATCGGTCGGACATACCCAGTCGGGATTGGTCGCGATGTAGGGAATGTCTGCCTTCGAAGCCCACCATGCGGCACGACACAGCCGCGAATACACCAACGTCATGTCGAAAGCCACGACCAAAATGTCGGGACGGTCATCCGCGCTGTCCTCGCAAAGCGTGAATCCCGCCTTCTCAAACTCAGCCTGCATGCTCGGTGTCCCCAAGCAGAAAAGCCGCTTGGCTTTGGGATAATGCAGGCGAATATGGTCGATGGTGGCAATCGAAGAGGTGTACATCTGCTCCTCGGTAGCCTCAATGCCCAGCCGAGCCAGCTTAGCCAGATAGTCCTTGCTGCTCTTCGTGGGATTGTTGGTCAGGAAAGAGTAGGATATGCCATGGCGGGTGAGCGTGGCTAAAAAGCCCTTTGTGTAAGGAAAGAGCGTGCCGCCTAAGTAGATGGTGCCATCCATATCGAGGGCCACGTGCTTGATTTTGGCGCAAGCCTCCATCAGTTTCTCTTCCGACAGGGGCGAACTGTATTTGTCAAAATGGGTCATCTTCATTTATTCTTCGTCGTAATTGATTTGCTGACTGCGTGCGTAGCCGTCGCGAGGCGCCCGCCACATCGAGAGAAGGATGAACATGCCGACCACGGCTACCACGATGATGGTCTCAAACACGCGGGTCCATCCGTACAGGTCGGCCACATAGCCCACTAACAGTCCCGAGCATCCCGAACCGATATAGCCCAGAATGCCGGCAATGCCGTTGGCCCTTGCCGACGCTTCTTTGGTGGCTTGCTTGCTCAATTCGATACCGACAAGGGCCTGCGGACCGTAGATGCAGAAGCCCGCGCCCACGAGAACGGCTGCCGTGACGGTGATTCCGGCGCTCTGGGGCAGGAAGCGGAAGACAGTCATAAAGGCGGCAGCGCCCAGCATGCACATCACGCACATGCGATGGCCCTTGCCTTGGAAAATGTGGTCGGTGGCCCAACCGGCAAACAAGGTGCCCACGATACCGGCTATCTCGAATGCCGCCACCGTCCAGCCCGCTGTCGAAATGTCCATGCCGCGGCTCTCCGTCAGGAACTTAGGTCCCCAGTCGAGCACGCCCATACGCACCACATACACGAACATATTGGCAATGCAGAAAGTCCACACCCAACGATTTCTCCACACCATGACGCTCTCAAACCTCTTGCGGGCTTTACCGCTCATGCTCTCGGAGTAGTTTCCCAGCGACGTATCGGGCAGGTCGGGCAGTCCCACCTCCTTGGGTTCGTCACGCAGCCCCAGAAAGATGAATATGGCACCGGCCACGGCCATGCAGGCCGGAATCCAGAAACACCATTTCCAGGCGCCGATATGCGCGGCATAGGTCAGCGCCTGTGTAGCCGCGTTGGCCACGTCGTTGTTCGTCAGGTTGGCCGTGACGCGGGCCACGACCTCCGTGTTGGCGCTCATGTCCGATCCCATTGACCCCATGATATAGCCACAGACGATGACGGCACAGGCCGCGCCTATCGAGTGTGACGTGTTCCATATCGACATCTTCGTGGCCAGTTCGGCAGGGTGAATCCAGTGAGGCAGAATACGGGCGCATGGAGGAAAGCCCATCCCCTGGAAGTATTGGTTCAGGATAATGGTGACGCCCATCACCAGAATCAGCGCGCTCGTAAAATCGGGGCCGCTTGTCGTGCCGGTGAAAACCTGGCTCAGGTTGACGCCGAAGCCGAAAGCGAAGTTAGCGGCGGCACACAGCAGCAGGCCCAGCGCCATGACAATACGGCCCTTGATACGGTCTACCGTGTAGCCGTTGATGAAGCGTGAGAAACCGTAAACAAGAGAACTGGCGAAGATGATCCAGCCGAAGCTCTTGTTGGTGATGCCATATTCGGCCGTCAGACCGGGCATGGCCAGCGAGAAGTTCTTTCTTACGAAGTAGAACGTGGCGTAGCCCAGCATCGTGACCAGGATGGTTCTCGTTTGCCAACTCAGGAATTTCTTCCGCTGCTCGCCCAGCGAACTGTAGACGTCCATTTTTTCCATAGTGATGATAGATTGCTATTTGCTTGATGTTTTATTTCTGATTTTTCTTGATAAGATATTGTTCTTCTTTGTAGGTGAGGGCCATAAAGACGATAGACATGGCGCAGGCTCCTATCAGCAGTACGAAGGTCCAGCTCCAGCCAGCGGCGTCGGCCACGTAGCCGATGACCACATTGGCCAGCAGGGCCGTACCCAATACGTAGCCCATGAACCCCGTCAGTCCGGCGGCGGTGCCGGCCGCGTTCTTCGGAGCTAGGTCGAGAGCCTGCACGCCGATGAGCATGACCGGTCCGTAGATGAAGAAGCCGATGGCGATGAGGCAGCCGATGACGACGTTGATATTATCGAAATTCTGCCAGTAGATGAAGATGAAGATTGCCACCACGGCCATGAAGAGTATCGTGGGCAGGGCGCGGCGGCCATGAAACACACGGTCCGACATCCAACCGCAGATAATCGTGCCGGGGATGGCGGCCATCTCGTAGGCGAAATAGGCCCAGCCGGCGTTCTTGATGTCGATTCCCTGCTCGGTCAGAATGGTCGGCGCCCAGTCTAAGCAACCGTATCTTACCATGTATACAAAGGCATTGGCGAAGGCGATGTACCACAGGAACTTGTTGGAGAGTACGGTCTTGAAGATTTCACCGGTGCTCAATACCTGCTCGGCCTTCTCGTCGTAGGTCTTGGCATAGTCGTCGCGCCACTTCTCGATGGAGGGCAGGCCGCACGACTGCGGCGTATCGCGGATGAGACAGTAGGCGACAATGGCGATAAGGATGGCCACACAGGCGGGAAACAGGTAGGTACCGATGAGGAAGTAGCGCTGCTCGTCGGCCCCATAGAACCAGCTGCCGAACCAAATAGCGCCGTAGACGGCCATCGGACCGACCAAGGCTCCGCCCACGTTATGGGCACAGTTCCACACCGACATCCACGTGCCGCGCTCCGTAATGCTGAACCAATGGGTCATCACACGGCCACACGGGGGCCACCCCATGCCGTTGAACCAGCCCACGAGGAAGTTCAACACCGCCATCAACGTAATGGCCAACCCCTTATGGGCGGGACCTATATACTGTACAGGAACGATCATGAACATCATGGAAACGGCGGCCAACGTCAATCCCAAGGGAAGAAAGCGACGGGCATTACTACGGTCGGACACGCTGGCCATGATGAATTTGGAGAAGCCATAGGCGATAGCGTTCATCGAAAGCACGACGCCGAGCTCACCTTTCTCGAATCCGAAGGGGGCCAACATCGGTATGGCCATTGAGAAGTTCTTACGAACGATATAGAACCCCGCGTATCCGATGAAGATACCGAGGAATACCTGCCAGCGCAAGGCCTTGTAGCGGGCGTCGGCTTCGGGGCCGGTTTGCTCCGCCTTGTACGCGGGAGGTGTCAGAAAGTTCCACATAATGATTTAGGTTTGGTATACAAAATTGTTTTCAGTTATATGCAAAGATAGTAATTATTTAGGTTGTTGCTCAGGGCTGAATCTTAAATCGCGTGAATAACATACGATTTATGGCATCCTCAAGCATTCAGGCGGCGGGTCTTCTCCACGTCGAGGGCTTCGGCAATGATACTGATGGGATTCTTCACGTCATAGCCGGTCGACATCTCTATTTGCCATTTACAGGTTTCGCAGTCGGTCGACACGCAGTCGGGGTCGACCTCTTCGATCTGCTTGAACACGCCCGCCCCGATTTTCTGCGACCGCTCGTAGTTCTCTTTCTTGAAGCCATAGGTACCGGCTATGCCGCAACACTGGCTCTCAAGCATGACGAGTTCCAGTCCGGGAATCATCTTCATCAATCCCGTGGAATAGGGAATCCACCCCAGACGTTCCATGTGGCAGGCGCTGTGATAGGCTGTCTTCATCCTGAAATCGTCGCGGAAGGCCAGTCTCAGCTTGCCGTCCTCTATCATGCGGTAGAGCCAGCGGGTGGCGAGCGTCAGGCTGTCACGCACGTCGTCGTTGTCTATCCCGAGCAGATGCTTATACTCGTCGCGCATGGTGAAGGTACAGGTGGAACTCGTTGTCAGAATAGGCTCACCCCTGACCACGGCCTTGCGCATCGACGCCATGTTCGTCTCACCCTGCCGGCGGGCCTGCTTGGAGAGGCCGTTGGCTATCAAGGCCACGCCGCAGCACTTCTCTTTCTCCAGCAGCCGCACGCCATAGCCGCAGGCATTCATAATCTTGACCAAGTCTTTGGCCAGTTGCGGATAGTTGTAGTTGGCATAACAGCCGTGGAAATAGGTGATGAAGCGATCGAACCGGCGCTGCTCGGTCTCGTGCCGGCGATACCATTGCTCGAAAGTCTGGAACGAATAGGCCGGAAACGTGCGGTGCCGGTCAATGCCCATCACGCCGTGGAGCGCCGCTTTCACAGGCGCCAGCTTCAGGGCGAAGTTGGTGAGCGGCGCGAAGTTGTGCGCCAGCGTACCCACAATGTCGGTATTGGCCAGCATGCGGTCGCGCAGACCGGGCGTGTGGGTGCTGTATCGGATGCGGGCCGCCTGAATGATGTCGCCCACTTTCACGTCCTGCGGGCACGCCACCTCGCAACGTTTGCAGTTGAGGCACATCTTGAGCGACTCGTTGAAGAACTCCATGCCCTTCAGCCGGTAGCGTTCGTTGTCGGGTCCCGACTGCTTGGGACCCGGATAGTCGGGCTCCACGGCCGAAACGGGGCAGTAGACGGTGCAAATGGAGCATTTGAGGCATTGCTCAAAGTTGAACGCGCTTTTGCTTTTCTTCTGTATTTCTTCTGCCATCGTCTTTACTTTTTTAGAATATTGTGGGCTGCCTGCAGAGCCGTGAGCATATCAACGCCCGATCCGTCGGCCAGTTTCAGGGCGTTGTGGCCGCTGAGCACGGAGCCCGACGCGTATAAGTTATCGACGCGTACGCCGTTGCGGCTGACGAGCAGGCGCTCGTCGGTACGCACGCCGAACCGCATATAGGGCTGATCGTCATATACGTATTCGGCCGTCCAGGCGCCACGATCGTCCGCCGCGTCTACATCGAGACCGAAAACGGGCTCGAACACGCCCCGGTAATTGCTCATCAGTCCCCTACTCTGGAACGAGCCCGTGGCCAGCACGAAGTGGTCGGCATAGAAGCGTTCGTCGGGCATGTTCTCGGTCGTGACATAACGCAGGCGCCCCGCCTCGAAACAGCCTCCCGTCACGGCGTCGGAAGCGCAATACATGCCACCCAGTTGCTGATAGGCTTGCCGCAGACACGTCTGAAGGCGCACGCCCGGCATCGACGGCGGCATGGTAACGACGAAGCGAATCGGCCGGTCGACGAGTTGCCGCAGACTGCTTTCGGCCCGCGCGTCGGCAACGCCCAGCACAGCCGGCAACAGGATCACTTCGCCATCGGCCTCAAGACCGTCGATGGCTTCGACCATCCGGCGCAGCGCCGTTTCGTCGGCCAGCACCTTACCCACATTCGTGGCCCGCATTTCCGACGGACTGCGGCGAGCCTGTTCCAGCTCGGGCGTGGTGAAACTTTTTACCTCTACGTCGGTACCCTTGCGTCGGATGTTATCAACCAGAAACTCGGTGGGGATGTCGAGGAAGCCCCGAATATTGGCAAAAGTCACCGTCCGCCAGGGCAAACTGTCCTCTTCGGCACTCCGAACAAGTCCGTTGAGTGTCAGCCACGCGGGCTTGCTGACACCCATCGGACTGAGCCTGAAATGATTTCTGTCTGTCGTTCCGTCCATCAGCAGTCCCGCGTCGGCCAACAGCCGTGCGGCTTCTTCGGCCCGTGCGGCCACGTCGTCTACTTTATGATACGGATGTGAAGCGCTCAATGCCCGTATGGCGTCGAGCGGGTGGAGCACGGTCTGTCCCTGTTCGTCGTAACCCAACAGGTCGACAGACCCCGAATGAAAGTGCAACGTGCTCTGTCCGGCCGTAATGAGGGCCGTCCGCTGCCCGGCCTTGGCCAGCGTCAGCGCGCAGGTGAGGCCCGTGAGGCCACCGCCTATTATAATAGAGTCGAATTTCATAAAGCTATCTCCTTTCCATCTCCACAAAGTCGGTTGAGGCCGCACAGGCCTTCGTAAATCGTAGCGGTGAGCTGTGCCTCGCCCAAGGCGTCGCCCCAAGCGACGGGACGCGCTCCTTTCCAACGCTCGGCCATGAAAGCGGCCAGGTCGCGCTCGGCCGCGGCCGGTTCGACACGGGCCGTCCGGCAGAGCACGTTGGCCCCACGACAGGCGCAAAGCTCACCCTGACAGGTACCCATGCCCATGCGGGTGCGCCGACGCAGGTTGATGAGATTGTGCACATGGAGCTTATCGACAGCGAATTGCACCTCGCCCACTGTCACATCCTCACATTCGCACACCAAAGCACGCGTCTCTATACTGTCGGCGTTTATCGTGCGAGCCATGGTGCCGTGGCGTCCTTCCTGCGCGTGGGTGCTGTATTCGGCAGCCCGATGGCTGGTATGGCCTTTGTCTACAGGCTTTTCGGAGCCCGGAAGTGGCGTGACGGCCGTCAGACAGGGCTTATCGACGCCCAACTTACGGCAAGCCAGGTCGGTAGCCACCTCGGCCATCATGCGATAGGTCATCATCTTGCCGCCTGTGATGGTGATAAGACCCGCCAGACCGTCACGCGTCTCGTGGTCGAGGAGGACGATACCACGGCTGATGCTGCGGCCCGACGGGTCGTTGTCGGCTGCCACGAGAGGACGTACGCCCGCGTAGGCACGCAGGACGCGGGTGCCGGCCAAGTCAGGCGCCAGCTTTTCGCCCTCTCGAATCAGTATATCTACTTCTTCGGGTGTCACTTTCAAATGGTCGATGGTGTCGAAGGGTACGCGGTCGCTCGTCGTTCCGATGACGCAAACGGTGTCGTCGGGCACGAGGATATCGGCGTTGGCCGGCTTGCGGCAGCGGTTGATGACCATGCCGTTGACCCGATGGCCGAAGATGAGCAGCGTGCCTTTGGCGGGAAACATGTTGACCTGAACGCCGGCCATCTTGGCGACAAGGTGTCCCCAAATGCCGGCAGCATTGATGACAACGCGTGAACGCGTCTCAAAAACGTCGCCCGTATGGTTGTCGCGCAGCCTGACACCTCGCACACAACCGTTCTCCACGACGAACCCCACGGCTTCATGATAGGTCAGCATATCGGCTCCGTGGCGACGGGCGTCGATGACATTGGCCGTTGTCAGACGGAAAGGATCGATCGAGGCGTCAGGCACACGGACGGCGCCGATGAGGGCCGGATTGACGGCCGGCTCCATGCGGCGGGCCTCCTCGGGCGAGATAATGTCGGCCCTGATACCCGCCTTTCGGCACGAGGCTACGAAAGTGGCCTGATAGGCGAGGTCGTCTTCGGGCAGCGTGATGAAGAGTCCGTCGGTCTCGTCGACGCAGTGGCGGGCTATCCTACGCAGAATCATGTTCTCCTTGATACACTCCGAGGCCGATTCGCCGTCGGTCACGGCGTAGCGGGCGCCACTGTGCAACAAACCATGGTTGCGCCCCGTAGCTCCGTTGGTGAGATCGTACTTCTCTACCAGCAGCACTTTCAAACCACGCATGGCGCAGTCGCGGGCCGTTCCGGCACCCGTGATACCACCTCCGATAATGATGACATCGTATTCTTTCTGACGATCTCTGTGCATTTTGCTAAAGTTTGTTTTTCGTATTGCAAATGGTTTACAAAACAAAATAGAAACGCTCGTTTTGATTACGCAACGAAATTATTTATTTTCTTTCATAAGCAAAGATAGTTTTTATTTGATAATAATAATACTTCGATCCGTATGTTTTAACATAATTTTAACACTTTTGTTTCGTTACGACTTTCTTTTGACTTACGTATCATTTGAAAAACGGGTATGATTTTAGGGCAAATTGGTCTATGATATGTAAAATATTTATCACAAAATAACGACCTTCTGAAAGTTTGCATCTAGCATGTAATGCCCCCCTTTCGCGGCTTCTGACCGGGTGAAAAAACGTGTTTGAAAATCAAAAGCACCGCTTTTGGTACGCAATCGTGGCCTTTTGAGCTTGTCAAAGCAGTGCTTTCAGCTTATGAAAAGGCCGCAATGAGCGGGCTATAATGCGTGTTTTAGCATGGGAAAATGGAGACTCTGAAGGGAGAAAAAAAAGATAAAATACTGATAACCAGCGATTTACAAAACGCTTCAAAAACGCGTTATTTCCGACAGGAATTTTCTTTTTTGAAAATAAGCCAGCCATTTAAAACAAAATGTAAAGATTACTGACGGTTTAGTGTTAATATATATTTAAAGATGAGAACGTAGAGGATAAGGTTATGAAATAAATCGTATATTTGTCTTATTAATCATAACCTATCAAGCGATGATGAAAGAAGATAGACACAATGCCATTTTGGAACAGTTGTTTAAGTCCGACTCAGTGATGGTTTCGGAGTTGGCTGAGTTGCTGGAAGTGTCGTCTGTGACGATCAGAAAAGATCTAACCGACCTTGAGAAAGCGGGTAAATTATACCGCAGCCACGGAAAAGCAATCGCGATCAATCCTTTTACAAGCAACCGTTCGGTTAATGAGAAAGAAAAGCTCTTCCCCGAAGAGAAGTATGGTATAGGTACGGAAGCAGCCAAATTTATTGAGTCTAACGACTCGATCATCATTGCTTCGGGTACTACCATCCACGCTTTTGCCCACTGCGTAAAGCCTGTTCACAAACTGACGGTCGTATCGGCGTCGCTTCAGGCTTCGATCGTACTTTCGCAGGATGATAACATCGATATCATCCAGTTAGGCGGCATGCTGCGCCACAGCAGCGAGTCGGTGGTGGGAGACTATAGTGAGGTGCTGCTCGACGGCTGCGCTTTCAGCAAGCTGTTCATGGGTGTTGACGGTATCGACTTTGACTTCGGTATCACCACCACCGATATGCGGGAAGCCCATCTGAACCAGAAAATGATGCAGGCGGCCCAGAAGACGATCGTATTGGCTGACTCGTCGAAGTTTGGGCGCAGGGGATTCGCCAAGATCAGCGATATGGAAGAGGTGGACATGATTATCACCGACAGCCATATCAAACCCTCTGACGTGCGCCGGATAGAAGAACTCGGCATTGAACTGATCATCGCCCCCGGAAAAGGGATTAGTTGACGGATGGCGAAAAACGCCTTCGGGTGCTTCCGCTCCTTAATAAAAATAGATAATTAATTTTGAAATTATGAAGATACCTTCAGAGTTTGATCCCATAAGGC
Source organism: Prevotella illustrans (assembly GCF_017426725.1). Lineage (GTDB taxonomy): Bacteria > Bacteroidota > Bacteroidia > Bacteroidales > Bacteroidaceae > Prevotella > Prevotella illustrans. Next base: position 43,885 of record NZ_JAERMS010000012.1, read on the forward strand.
CGTTCGAACCGGAAGAATTGCCTGAAGTGTTTGACCGATTATTGGCCGACCAACAGTTCCGGCAGGTACTGGCTTATCTTTATCCGGACGCGCCCATAGAAGCCGTAGGGCAGAAGATGAAGCAGTGCAAAACGAATCTTGGCTTTCAGAAAGCCTTCTGCTATCCCTTCCTGCAGAAACTGGTGCAGACTGCCAGCGCGGGAATCGACGCGGACGCTTATAATCTGGACATCAAAAAGCGCTATACCTTTGTGAGCAACCACCGCGATATCGTGCTCGACTCAGCCTTTCTCGACAAAATACTGATTGACGTGGGCTTTGAGACGACCTGCGAAATCGCCATCGGCGATAATCTGCTGACTTTGCCGTGGGTGAAAGACTTGGTGAGAATCAATAAGTCGTTCACCGTGGAAAGGGCGCTCCACTCCGTCGAAATGCTGAAAGCCAGCAAGCGTATGTCGGAATATATCCACTTTGCCGTGGCCCGGAAAAACGAAAACGTATGGATAGCGCAACGCCAGGGGCGTGCCAAGAACTCCAACGACCTGACCCAACCGGCTATCTTGAAGATGATGGCGATGGGTGGCGAAGGCAGTATCACCGAGCGGTTGCAGTCGCTCCATATCGTGCCGCTGGCCATTTCGTACGAGTATGACCCCTGCGACTATCTCAAGGCACGCGAATATCAGCTGCGCCGTGACGTGCCGTTCTGGAAGAAGACAGCCGAAGACGACATGGAGAGTATGTTGGTGGGTATCAAGGGCTACAAGGGGCACATTCATTATGAGGCCGCGCCCTGCATCGACGAGTGGCTGGAGACGATCGATCTGGAGCAACCCAAGAACAAGCTGTTCGACGAAATCGCTTCGCACATCGATACAGAGATTCATCGCAGTTACCGTATCTATCCGTGCAACTACATCGCCTTAGACATGATTCAGGACACGAAGGTCTATGCCGAGCGCTATACGGAGGAGGAATATGAACGCTTCGAGGCTTACGTGGCCGGTCAGCTGGAGAAGATTGACATCGATAACAAGGACGATCGCTTCCTTCGTACCTGCCTGCTGAGCCAGTATGCCTATCCGACCAAGAACTATCTGGCTGCCAAAGCTGCCACGGAGGGTGGCATGTTCAAGTCGTTGCGCAACCGCTTTTCGTTTAAGAAATAAGTATGTGGGATAAGAAGCGTTGGAGCGTCGTGGCCATCGGATGGGTGGCCATCAGCCTGCTGACAGGTTGCAAGCATGAAACTTATGAGAGTGGCGACGGGAAATATTCCTACCTGCAGGCTCATTATGTGGAGGCCACGACCAACAGCGGCAAGCTGTTTGTCCATGCCCTGACCGATGAAGGCGTGCGACTGACGTTCACGAAGCCCGTGCAGACGGGTTGGGCCACGACCCCCGACTCCACCTATCGGGCCTTGCTCTATCACAATCAGGTGCAGGGCGACGGCTCGACGGACCCTTTCTCGCTCCGTCCCGTGCCCGTAGTGCGGTTGCACGATACCGCGAGTCTGCCCGAAGTATATACCGATCCCGTGGTGTTTAAGAGCGCCTGGGTATCGGCCAATCAGAAATATCTCAATGTTTCCTTCGCCCTGAAGACGGGAAAAACGGACGACGAGGACAAACGGCAACAGGTCATGCTGCTGCTTGACCGCATGATAAAAAACGCCGATGGCACAAGCGACGTTTATATTCGCGTGTTCCATCGGCAAAATTCCGTTCCCGAGTATTATCAGTCGGCCCAAGTGTTGAGCCTTCCATTGGAAGGATTCAAGGGGCGGCTGTATCTGACGGTCAACACTTACAAAGGTACGGTTGTAAAAGAGTTGACGGTTTTATAGGTTCTTTTCCAAATAATCCAATTCCTCTGCCTTCGTTGCCCAGCTCGTAACGAAGCGGCAAATCATATTCTGTTTGTCGAACGGTCCCCAGTGGGTGAAGACGATGTCTTTCTTGCACAGCTGTTTCACGGTCTCATTGCTGAGAATGACAAACTGCTGATTGGTAGGCGAATCGATGAAGAAGCGGAAGCCCTTGGCCTGGAATATCCTTTTCATGCGCATAGCCATCTCGATGGCGTGGCGGGAAATGTCGAAGTAGAGGTTATCGGTAAAGAGCGCGTCGAACTGTACGCCCAGCAGTCGGCCTTTGGCCATGAGCGCCCCGTGCTGTTTCTGGATATTGAAGAAGTGCTCGTGGGCGTTGTTGTGGGTGAAGACGATGGCTTCGCCACAGAGCGCGCCTATCTTTGTGCCGCCGATATAGAATACGTCACAATGACTGGCTAAGTAGGGAAGAGTGATATCGTTGCCATCGGCCATGAGACCGTAACCCAACCGTGCGCCGTCTACATAAAGAGGCAGGTTGTAACGCCGGCAAACCTGGAAGATTTCATCAAGCTCCCGGGCGGAATAAAGCGTACCGTATTCGGTAGGAAAGGTGATGTAGACCATGCCGGGGTAGACCGAGTGGGAGGCGTTGCCGTCGTGCAGGAAATTGTAGAGATAGTCGTCAAGCGTCTGCGCGTCCATCTTTCCGTCTTTCTCTTTGATGGAAATGACTTTGTGTTCGGTAAACTCGATGGCGCCGGCCTCATGCGTATTGATGTGTCCGGTCTCTACACTGACAACGCCTTCGTAAGTGTGAAGGATGGAATCGATGACGGTAGCGTTGGTCTGAGTACCGCCCGCAAGGAAGAAGATTTCGGCGTCCGGGTCATCACAAGCAGCTTTGATTTTCTCTTTGGCACTGTCGCAATAAACGTCGAAACCGTACGACAGTGTTTGTTCTCCATTGGTTTCGACAAGGTGTTGCAGCACTTTGGGGTGTGCTCCGTTGTTGTAATCGCTTTCGAAAGATATCATTGGTTGTTTGATTATTTGGCTACAAAACTACATTTTTTTCGCATAATATTCGCAAATGCTTATGAAAAAATGCGTGATGAAGCGCGTTGGGCGGCAAAAACAGGGAAGAATGAAGTCCTTTAAAGTGTTTCGAGCATACGTTTGATGACGACTTCGGCACTGATTTCACGATTGGCGGCCTCCGGAATAACAAGGCTTCGGGGGCTTTCAATGACATCGTCGGTAACGATGAGGCCACGGCGAACGGGCAAACAGTGCATGAAATATCCGTTGTCGGTCCAATTCATGTGCTTGGAATCAATGGTCCAGGCCGCATCTTCGGTCAGTATTTTGCCGTAATCGGCCGGATGGGTGACACCGGGACAGCTCCAGTTCTTGGCGTAGACGAAATGAGCGCCGGCGAAAGCCTTGCGCTGATCGTACTCTATAACGGCGTTGCCGGTGAACGTTGGGTCGAGCTCGTAGCCTTCCGGATGAGTGATGACGAAATCAACGTCAGCCGCTCCCATCCATTGCGCAAAGCTATTGGGTACAGCCTGGGGCAAGGCCCGACAATGAGGAGCCCACGAGAGCACGACTTTAGGACGACGGCAAGGCTTGTACTCATCGATGGTGATAAGGTCGGCAAAGGCTTGGAGCGGATGAACGGTGGCCGTCTCCATGGCGAAAACGGGTCGGCCACTGTGTTTCACGAACTGATTGACAATCGTTTCGGCATAGTCGAACTCCCGATTGACGAGGCCCGCGAAGCTCCGAATGCCGATCAGGTCGCAATAACTGCCCATCACGGGGATGGCTTCAAGCAGATGTTCGCTCTTGTCGCCGTTCATAATGACGCCGCGTTCGGTCTCTAACTTCCACGCTCCGGCATTCACGTCAAGCACCATGACATTCATTCCGAGGTTCATCGCGGCTTTCTGTGTGCTGAGTCGAGTACGAAGACTGTTGTTGAAGAATATCATCAACAGCGTCTTGTTCTTGCCAAGGTGCTGAAAACCATAACGGTTATTCTTTACTTCCCGCGCTTCCCGCAAAGCCTGCGCAAGGTTGCCTAAGTCTTCTACATTGAAAAAAGTCCTCATATATTTTGTTGGTTGTTTATCAGTTAGCGTTGATAAACTGTTCGTATCGTTCTATATGGTTTGCGAAAACCTATTTCTGATTGTCCTTTTCGCGTATTTCGACACGGCGAATCTTACCGGATATCGTCTTAGGAAGTTCATCCGCAAACTCAATAATACGAGGATATTTGTACGGAGCGGTCTCGTGCTTTACATGTTCTTGCAGCTCTTTGACCAAAGCATCGCCCTTTTTGTCCTTCCATTCCTTGGTAAGTACCACGGTAGCTTTGACAACCATGCCCCTTATAGGGTCGGGAACACCCGTAATCGCGCATTCCACAACGGCCGGATGGGTCATCAGCGCGCTCTCGACCTCGAATGGTCCGATGCGATAGCCCGAACTCTTGATGACATCATCCATACGTCCGACAAACCAATAGTAGCCATCAGCATCGCGCCAAGCCATGTCTCCGGTGTGATAAAGGCCGTCGTGCCACACTTCCTTGGTCTTTTCCTCGTCGCGATAGTAATACTTGAAAAGCCCTAGTGGCTTCTTGTCGCCCACGCGGACGCAGATTTCGCCCTTCTCTCCATCCTCGCATTCGGTGCCATCGGGCCGCAATAGTCGGATATCGTACTGCGCGTTGGGCTTTCCCATGCTGCCGGGCTTCGGCTTCATCCATGGAAATGTACCTAAAGTCATGGTTGTTTCAGTCTGACCGAAGCCTTCCATCATCTTAATACCCGTGAGTTGGCGGAACTGTTCGAATACGGCGGGCTCCAATGCCTCACCGGCGGTGGTGCAATACTTCAGCGATGAGAGGTCATACTTGGCAAAATCCTCCTGAATCATGAAGCGAAAGATGGTGGGAGGCGCACAAAAAGACGTGACGCGATACTTTTCAATCTGCCGCATAATCTTTTCTGCCGTGAATTTCTCATGATCGAAGACGAAGACTGTGGCTCCGGCAAACCATTGTCCGTATAGTTTGCCCCACACAGCCTTGCCCCATCCTGTGTCGGCCACCGTGAGATGAATGCTGTTTTCATTGAGATTGTGCCAAAAGACGCCTGTAGTAAGATGGCCCAAGGCATAAAGGAAGTCGTGAGCGACCATCTTCGGTTCGCCGCTGGTGCCGCTGGTGAAGTACATCAGCAGGGTGTCTTCGTTACTGTTGACGAACGAAGGCCGTTGGAACTGACCTGCTTGCTTCCATTCTTTATTCCAATCGTGGAAGCCTTCGGGCACGGGCTTTTCCATCTCTGACAGCGAATTGACGGCCACCAACACTTTCACGGTCGGACTTTCAGCCATCGCGGCTTTGATCTGTCCCGTTACGTATTCGTCATTGACGCACAGAATGGCTTTCACACTGGCTCTTTCGTTTCTATATACGATGTCGTGCTTGGTGAGCATGTGGGTTGCCGGAATGGCAACAGCACCCAGTTTATGCAATGCGAGCATGGACAGCCACCACTGATAGTGGCGTTTCAAAATGAGCATCACTTTGTCGCCGTGGCCGATACCTAAGTCTTGGTAATAGGCCGCTGTTTGATCGGTTTGCTCTTTTAGGTCTTTGAACGTGAAACGGAGTTCTTCGCCACGCTCACTGGTCCACAAAAGCGCTAATTTATCGGGTGTTTCTTCGGCCCAAGCGTCAATAACGTCGTAGGCGAAGTTGAAATTTTCAGGAATAATAAACTTCAGATGTTGCTTGTAATCTTCCTCCGAAGTAAAGCGAGTCTGCTTTAAAAATCTTTCTATCATTGTCTGTTCTGAATTAGATGGCTATACATAAGAATCTTACAGGCTTGCCATCCAAGGCCCGCATGCAGTGGGGTTGACGCGCGTCAAAGTAAATGCTGTCGCCAACTTCTAATATTAATACCTTTTCTCCGATGGTTAATTCGAGTCGTCCCTCAGTTACGATGTCAAACTCTTGCCCATCGTGAGCGTTCTTACTGAACTTAACGTCATCCGGCAGCGGGTCTACTTGCACCAGAAAGGGGTCAACCTTGCGACCTCTAAAGCCGCTGGCCAGGCTTTGGTACTTATAATCCTTGCGGCGTTCGACGGTCGGTCCCTGATTCTTGCGGGTCAGGAAATACGCGTCCATGCGTGGTTCTTCGCCGAACATCAGTACATCAAGGCTGATGCCGTAGCGCTTGGAAATCTTAGAAAGACGATAAACAGACGGGTCTGCTTCGCCAGCCTCTATTTTTAAATAATGTTCAAGGCTGATGTCGCACAGTTCGGCCACTTCCTCCGCGGGGATTTCAAGAACCTCCCGAAGTCCTTTCAGGCGCAGGCCTATTTGCTTTAATGAATCTTCCATAATAATATTGTGATGAATTTAGATAAGTTCAAAAGTAGTAAATCTTTTTCGATTCACAAATAAGAGCCTGTCTTTTTACAGCATTATCAGTCATTTAACACCGTTTCCAATCGCTGAATGAAATCGTCCGCATTATCTCTCGTCAGACAAAGTGGTGGCAGAATGCGCAGCATATTGCTTCCGGCACACCCCGTGAAGCAGTGTTGTTCACGAACGAGTTTGCTTCTTACTTCCTTATGAGGTATATCCAACAAGACGCCGAGCATGAGTCCACGTCCAAGAACTTCTACGATATGTGTGTTGCGTTGTCGCAATTGCTGTAGTTCATCGATGAGATAGTCGCCCACAAGATGCGCGTTTTCAACGAGTCCCTCCTTTTCAAAAACGTCAAGCACGGCCAATGCCGCCGCACAAGCCAGATGATTGCCACCGAATGTTGTACCTAATTGACCGTAGGAGGGTAGAAAATCGGGGGAAATAAGTACGCCACCCATCGGAAAACCATTTCCAATTCCCTTGGCTACGCTGATTAAGTCGGGCCGGATACCTAACCATTGATGCGCAAAGAATCTGCCTGTCCGCCCATAACCGCATTGTATTTCGTCGCAGATGAGTATCGTTCCATGTTTCTTACAGGCCTCTTGCAGCCCTTGGGCAAACGCGGGTGTAACCATGTTGAGGCCACCAACGCCCTGAATACATTCCAAAACGCAGGCACACACATCGCCCTTGCCCAGTTCGTTTTCCCAGGCTTCGAGGTCGTTGAGTGGCAGAAAAGTCACGTGTCGGTTGGCATTGATGGGAGCGATGATGTTGGGATTGTCGGTCACTTCTACGGCCAGTGACGTGCGACCGTGAAATGCTTTCCAAGCCGAAAGCACCCGTGTGCGTCCCGTTTGAAACGAAGCCAGCTTCAAACAGTTCTCATTGGCCTCGGCACCGCTGTTGACTAAGAACAGCTGATAGTCGTTATAGCCACTGAGACGACCCAGTCTTTCAGCCAGTTCTACTTGTAATTGGTTGACAACTGAGTTACTATAGAAGCCTAATTGGCCTAACTGTTCCGTTACCTTTTCTACGTAATGAGGATGGCAATGACCGATACTGATCACGGCATGACCTCCGTAAAGGTCGAGGTATTCCTGTCCTTGATCGTCCCATACGTTGACTCCTTGCCCTTTTACGATGTTGATATCGAATAGCGGGTACACGTTAAATAAGTTCATCGTTCAGTGGTTTTAGAAAGCGCTTGCTTTCAGTTTTAGGCCCATGGTCTCATCCCGTCCGAACATGATATTCATGTTTTGAACGGCTTGCCCTACCGCTCCTTTCAGCAGATTGTCGATTACGCAGGTGATGACCGCCTTGTTGCCGAATTTGTCTACATGCACAAGCGCTTTGTTCGTATTCACCACTTGCTTCAAGTCGGGTGCCTTATATATATAATAGGTGAAAGGTGCTTCGCGATAAAAGTCTTCGTAGAGGGCGACGAGTTGCTCGGCGGAGGGATTCATTGGCGAACCTTCCTCGCCCTCAAACGTCACAACCTCGGTGCAGAAAATGCCGCGCGTGAAGTCGCCGCGATAAGGAATGAAGTCGATAGAGGCGTCGAGTGAACCTTGCAATTCGGCCAAACTCTGTCGGATTTCGGCCACATGCTGATGGCTGAAAACCTTGTAAACGCTGATGTTATCGTTGCGCCAAGAGAAGTGGGTGGTGTTTCCGGGCTTCTGTCCGGCCCCTGTGCTGCCTGTTATCGCGTTGACACTGACGTCATGTTTAATCAGTCCGGCTTTGGCCAAAGGCAGCAATCCCAATTGAATACAGGTGGCAAAGCATCCCGGATTGGCCACAAAACGGGCCTTGGCGATGTCCGCTTTATGAATCTCGGGCAGTCCGTAGACCGCTTCGGGAGCCAGTCTGAAGTCCTGAGCTAAGTCGATGACGCGCACGTTAGCGGGAATCTTATGTTCTGCCAGGAAAGCCTTGCTCTTGCCATGCCCGAAGCAGAAGAACACGACATCGGCCTGTTCAAAGGGCATGTCGGACGTAAACAGCAGGTCGGTTTCGCCATACAGACTTTCATGCACGTCGCTCACCCGATTGCCCGCATTGCTCTCACTGTTGGCAAAGACGATTTCCGCCTCGGGATGGTTCAGCAACAGCCTGATCAATTCGCCGCCCGTATAGCCTGCAGCACCTAAAATTCCTACTTTTATCATATCTATGTTTTATTGTTTGGGCATGACAATCCACAGGAAAATGTAAATCAGAATACCCGGAAAGCCTGCGCTGAATACCGTTAGCAACACATAGGCTAAGCGCAAGATGGCCGGATCCCAATCCAAATATTCGGCAATACCGCCTAAAATACCCGCAACCCACTTGTCATTCGTTGATCTTAATAATTTCTTTCCAGTCATATCTATATTCTTTAAAGGTTATTGTTGCATGTTAGACGTCGGCAATAACCGGATAGTTGCATAGCGTTCGCGCTTTATCGCTGCTCGTCGGGGTGCATGCCGTAGAACATGCGGAGGGGCGTAGAGCTCACTTTGATGAAGCCCTTGGCATCGTCGGTCGTCCATCCGTGCTGCATTTCGCCATATTCGCCGAGCTTTGACCGTGTCAGATCGTCGGGCGAATCGATGCCAACCGTTTGGAATCCGTAAGGATAGAGGCGCAGGATGGCTGTGCCGTTCACGTGGCGCTGACTGCTCGTAAGCATTGCTTCGATGTCGGGCATGACAGGTTCCATGTATTGACTTTCGTGCAGGAACATGCCATACCAGTTTGCCACCTGGTCTTTCCAATACTGTTGCCACTTACTGAGCGTACTCTTTTCGAGCAGTCGGTGAGCTTCGATAATGAGTTTTGGCGCCGCCGCCTCAAAGCCCACACGACCTTTGATGCCGATAATCGTGTCGCCCACGTTGCAATCGCGGCCAATGGCGTAGGCACTCCCTATCTCTTCGATGCGCTGAATGGCCTTCACCTTGTCGGTAAACGGCTCATCGTTCACGGCCACAATCTCTCCTTTCTCGAAAGTGATGCGCAAATCAGTCGGCTCTTCCCGTGTTAAGTGTTTCAGATAAGCCTCTTCGGGAAGTCCCTGTGTAGGGTCGAGCAGCTCGCCACCACAGATACTCGTGCCCCAGATACCTACATTGTAGCTGTATTTCAGTTTGGTGAAGTCCGCGTAGAATCCATGCGCGTTCAGATAGTCTGTTTCTTCCTGACGGCTGAGCGCGTGATCACGGGTCAGCGTGATAATCTTCACGCCCGGCACCATCACGAGAAACGTCATGTCGAAGCGTATCTGGTCATTGCCGGCACCCGTAGAACCATGGGCAATAGCTTCGGCGCCAATCTCCTTGGCGTAGCGGGCTATGGCGATAGCCTGAAAAATACGCTCGCTGCTCACGGAGATGGGGTAGCAGTTGTTGCGCATGACGTTGCCGAAAATCATGTATTTCAGGCTCTTTTCGTAGTATTCCCGCGTCACGTCGAGCGTTACATACTTCACCGCCCCCAACTTATAGGCGTTTTCCTCATTCACTTTCAGTTGCTCGGCGCTGAAACCGCCCGTGTTGGCACAGGCCGCATAGACCTCCCATCCCTCTTCTTTCAGTTTCATGACGGTGTAGGACGTGTCCAGTCCGCCCGAGTAGGCTACGACTACTTTGTCTGCCCCTTCCTTCGGGTGGGGAGCTGCTGCCACTTGATGGTTCTTAGTCATTTGCTTCTCCATTTCATGTTTGTTGATCTGTTGATAATTTGTTACGGATAGCGCTCCTTTTCCTTCGGGGCGGGGGCTTCCATTCTTCTGATTCTCTCCATGACCTCTGCCGGAATCTTGGCCGGCAGGTGGTCCTCGGGGTCGAAGAGCATGGCGGTGCAGATACAATAGTGTCGGTCGGTGCGCCGCAGCACGTCCACATTGCAACAGCTTTCGCAGCCACGCCAGAAAGCCTCGTCGTCAGTCAGGTCGCTGAAGGTCACGGGATGATAGCCCAGCCGCGTGTTCATCTTCATGACGGCCGACCCGCTGGTCAGCGAGAATATCTTGGCATGGGGCCAACGCTTGCGAGCCAGCGTGAAAGTCATGTCCTTGATGCGCTTGGCCACGCCCTGTCCTCTGAACTCAGGATGCACGATGAGGCCCGATGTGGTAACGTATTCCTTGTTGCCCCACGTCTCGATGTAGCTGAATCCCGCAAACCGGTCGCCCGAGAGAGCTATGACGGCTTTGGCTTCCCTGATTTTGGTGAGCAGGTATCCGTGGGTACGCTTGGCGATACCTGTGCCACGCACTTGCGCCGCCTCTTCGATCGCCTTGAGAATCGTGTCCACGAACTTTTCATGCGACGCGTCCGCCACCATCACTTTTATCTCTTCCATCCTCTTTGGCGCTTCTTTAGAATATCGAGTCGACAGCTTTGGTTATGGCCCGGGTCAGCTCTTCCAGATTGGCATACTCCCTGACGACGATAAAGATTGTGTCGTCGCCGGCGATCGTCCCCAGTATGTTCGGTATGTCGCTGTTGTCTATGTTGTAGGCTATACTGCTGGCATAGCCCGGACGGGTCTTGATGACCCCCATGTTGCCCGAGTATTGTACGGACAGAAATCCCGAGTTACGAGTCATCTCCGTGGCCGAGAGCGGCTTGTGCACACGTCGATACATCGTTTCGTTGGGCAAAACGTAGACATATTTGCCGTTCATGCTGGCAGCCTTGGCCACTTTCAGCTGTTTCATGTCGCGACTCAATGTGGCCTGGGTCAGTGTGAAGCCTTCCTTCTTGAGTTCCCGAAGCACTTCTTCCTGGCTGCAAAGCTCTTTGCTGGAAATCAACATTTTCAACGTCTCGATTCTGCTGGTCTTAATTTTCATTTGGCTGTATATTTATTCGTTACAGGCTACAAAACTATGTATATTTACAGAAACAACCAAATATTATTGCATATTTTAATTGAACATGCAGTTTTTCGGGCGCTGAATACGTATATCTATACGTCTTAAAAGGATTTCCGCGCGCGTTTTTTATCAAATAAAACGTCGTGGTAAAATCCGACGCGCATTTTTTTATCAAATGAAACGTCACGGTAAAATCCGACGCGCATTTTTTATCAAATAGAACGACTTTGTTAATTTTCGCGCGCGTTTTTAAACGGCAGGACATGGCGCGAGCCGCAGGGACGTGATTTATCACGCCGCGCCGCTGCATTCGGTTCTTGTCGCCGCGTGGGATTTCTTCGTCAGAATCTCGGCGTGGGTATGTTTGACGGGCAATCATCATTCCTGCCTGATCGGCAAAAGGCGGAACGTGATGAATCACATTCCGCCTCAATAAATCATGCGTTAAAACACCGCTGATTTTAGAAAAGACTTTTTCTCGAACCGGCGTATTTGTCTACTCGTAGTTCGTCAACTCAGCGAAGATACTTCGTAAAGAACTTCCATATCTCTTCACCGGTATTGATATCGGCTTGGTGCCAGCTATGGCGAGCGCCCTCAATCTCGTAGAACCAGACGTCACAACCGTCGTCTCCGCCGGTGTATCGGCGAATGGTTACACTGTGGCCGTTGTCCGGTGTCAATCCGTTACGCTTCTCTATCGTCTCGACGGTGCAACGATTGTGAGCCACCATCGCATTTACGGCCATCGCCACAGGCAGATACTTGCCCCAGCCGTCAGCATTCTTAATGTCGCCACCGAAGCGTGATGTGGGATCGGCCGTCCCGTGAATCTCCATAAAAGGCACCCGACGTTGCGGCGCCGCTCCCTTGTAAATCCATTCCATCAGCTGTCCCGACACCGAAGCCAAAGCCTTAAAAGTTGTCTGATTCCTGTAAGCCGACAGATAACAGATATCACCACCGTTCGACATGCCGGTCAGAAACGTGTTTTGCCGACTGAGATTGTACTTTCGTTGCACATGGGCCGCCAACTTACACAAATCGGCCACGTCGTCTTCCTTCCATCCTTCTTGCTGCGGATAGCCCACGTTCCAGCCGCGCTTGCCTTTCGGATCGCGCAGACCGTCGGGCACACAGAGCGCGAAGCCGTGGGTCTTTGCCGCGTCGCGCATGTAGGTTTTCTTCTTCAGATAAGTGCTGCCATAACCATGCAGCACAACCACCAACGGCGCGTCGGCCTGTATGCCCTGCGGAATAACCATCTTGAAATAGCGCATGTGCCCATTGATCCTGGCCGAATCGAGCCGTTCCTCCTGTGCCGACGCAACGCCGCTCATGCCTGCCGCCATCAAGAGCAGCAAGAGTCCTTGCCTCAAGAAATGCTTCATTGCCATCAAACTGTTTTTCAAGACACGAAAGCCTCCATCGCCGGCATCTTCTCCATGACATCATCAAAGAGTTTCAGCTGGTTTTTGGCACGGTTGAGATTATGTTCGGGGTATTGAATCTTATAGTAAGTGTCGCCATTCAGGTAGTCGGCCAGGAATCTGACGGCTTGCATGAAGGGGAACATTGCGGCGGCCCAAGGCAGATGACGAATCTCGACATCGGTCAAAAATGAGCCGGCCGACTCCAAATAACCTTCGGCGAAGGCCTTGAATATCTCCATATTAAAGCCCACGTGGCTCAAGTCAGGATCTTCTTCGGTCGTGAAATTGGCGGCTGTGCGCATGAAATCGCCAAAGTCTGAGAACACATAACTCGGCATGACCGTATCGAGGTCGATGACGCAGAGCACCGTTCCGTCTTCATCAAAAAGCATATTGTTCACCTTCGTATCGCAGTGGCATAAACGCTTGGGTAGTTTTCCCGCCCGATGCAGCTCCTCGGCAAAGCACATTTTTTCGGCATGTTCCTCGATCTTGTCCAACAATGGCCGAACCTCCACTACCCTTCCACGTACATCTGCCTCAACAGCCTCTTTCAACTGCCGCAAACGGAAGCCCATGTTATGAAAGTCCGGTATAGTCTCGCCTAACTCTTCGGGCACGTCTACCAGCATAGCCTCAAAATTACCAAAGGCCTGTCCTGCATAGCGAGAGCTTTCGGGCGTCACGCTGTCTACCGTCTTCGAACGTGGAATAAATACCGACAGGCGCCAATAGCGTTGCTTGTCGTCCATCACATACGTCTTACCGTCGGTTGTTTCCACAAATCGAAGCACCTTACGGTCGAGATCGGCCTCTCCCCGAGCTTCGAGTTTCTGCCGGATATGACGCGTTACCACCTCGATGTTGTGCTGCAACAATGCCACGTCCTTGAACACGGCGTGATTGATGCGCTGCAAAACATAGTCGGGGCAGTCGGCCTCCTGTGTTGTAATTTTAAAAGTGTCGTTGATCAGTCCGTTGCCCAACGGTTCTATTCGGGCAACTGTTCCCTCCATACGAAAAGCCCGGAGGATGGTTTTTACTTCTGCGTATTCCATGTTGCTAAAAATAAAAATAGAAATAGGTTGATGTATCTCTGCAAAGATACGATTATCCCGGCGCACGACAAAAAGCAGATCGTAAAGATTCATAACTATTGTTACAAACGGGCTAAATTGCCCTTTGTTTTCACACTCTTTATGTTTTCGTTTCTCAAAGCGCGGCAATGGTTTTCGTGTTTTTCTGATATTTTTGCAGCAGCATATTAAAAAGTGAAGTAATAAAGGTTAGGAAAAGCCATTTTCATGTGTATCTGAAGTGTTATGATGCAAAAAGCAAGAATAGAACAGCTGTTTCGAAGTCATTACCGAGACATGTATCGACTGGCCATGATACTGCTCCACGATGACGCTGAAAGCAAAGACGCCGTCAGCGAGGTCTTCGCCCAACTGACGACGAGAGAGGACGACTTAGAGGCGGGAAAGGAACGTGCTTTCCTGATGACGGGTGTCCGCAACCGGTGCCTCAACGTCATCCGAAACCGCAACATACAGCAGAGAGCGCGAAAGCTGTATTTACCGGAAGCGGAAAACGACATTCGCTCCGTGGAGGTCATGGAGGAAGAACTCGCTAAAATCAACGAGCTGATTGCCACGGTTCTGACCGAACAAGACCGCAACATTCTGTTGCTTCACTATCGGTCGAAACTCAAATACAGGGAAATAGCCCGGCAGGAAGGTATCAGCGAGGTGGCTGTCTACAAACATCTACGCAAAGCTATCGAAACGATTCGTAATCACTTTAAACCGAACAAATGAAAATGGAAAAGATAGAACAACTCATACAGATGATGGAGCAACCCGAAAAATACTCGGAAGCCCAATGGAGCGATATTCTCCGCGACGAGGAATGTCGCGCTTACTATCAGCTGATGTCGAAGACCGACAGCGCGCTGGAGCATAAAGACGTCACCGACGAAACCATCGAGCGGGAATGGCGTAAGTTCGAACACGAGCACTACGGACTGTCGCACGGTCTGAGACGACGTAAGATGGCTGCCGCATTCATCGGCTTTGCCCTGATTTCGGGTATCGCTTTCGCGGCCATCAAGGGCGGATGGTTCTCAAGTCGCCACGACACGCCACAACGATCGGTGGTCCAATCGAAGACACCTTCGCCCGGCCCCACAAGGGAAAAGGCCGATACGCTCACGCGGAAGACCGCCCCTACCATCAAAATATATGACAATGCCACGCTACGGAGCATTCTCGAGGACATGGCCCGGTATTATCGGATAGAGGTAAACTTCAAGAACGCGAAGGCCGCCGACCTGCGACTGTTCTATCAATGGGACCGAAACTGCGGCATAGAGACCGTAGCGGAACAATTAAATAACTTCGAACAGCTCCACATCATTCTTGTCAACCGGCAACTCGTCGTAGAATAATCCGTCAATAAAAATAATGAAAAAACTATATATCCTCTTATTGGCCGTCTGCCTGCCGGCAGTGGCTGTCGCGCAGAAAATCAACCACGACTTCAATCAAGTGTCCCTGTCGGACGCCCTGCGCTATATCATCATCCACCAACGGCAATACAACATCAGTTTCATCTATAATGAGTTGGAAGACTTTCGTGTCACGACCAGCGTACGTAATCAGAACGTGCCCGAAGCCATCAACCAACTGATAGGCTTCTACCCCGTCAGCGCAAAGGTAAAGAGAAACGTCATCGACGAGGAAGGCAATCGCATGCCTGACGAAATCTATGTGGAATGCGTTCAGAAAGAGCGTCGGAAAGTCATCGGCAAGGTTGTCGACACCGACGGACAGCCGATGGGATTTGTCAACGTCTCGCTGCTCAACGTTGATGATTCCACCTTCGTCAATGGCGGTGTGAGCACGGAGGCGGGCGACTTCGTCATTCCCTGTGCCGAACAGGACTTGCTGATCAAACTGTCATACGTGGGTTACAAGACCGTTATCCGCCGTATCGCCGGCTTTCACGTGGGCACCATCACCATGCGTCCTAATGCCTACAACATCAAAGGCGTGACCGTGAGGGGCCATCACAAGACGGATTATGTAGACCATTCTACCTACACTTTCAGCGCCGAACAGATTAGGAACGCCCGCCAGAGCCAGGAACTGATTGCCACACTGCCCGGCCTTCGCGTCGATCCCATGACCAATAAGATTGCTACCTTTTCAGACAAGCCGCTGAAAATCCTTATCAATGGTGTGGAAGCCACCGACAACGATCTGAAGAGTATCGAACCCGACAAGATCAAGAACGTGGAATACTACACCGTCCCGCCGGCTCGCTACACAGACGTGGGCACGCTCATCAACATCCATACTCGCCGGTTGGACAACGGTTACGCCGTAGGCTTCGACACGGGGCAGGCCATCAACCGCGGATTCAACAACACCAACATGTATGCCAAGTACACCAAGGGCAAGTCACAGTTCTCCTTCGACTACACTCTGAACTATCGCAATGCCGCCAACTGCAAGGAAGAGAACACCTACCGCATGACTGAAGATACGAAAACGGCCACCTATACCTATTATGGAGATTACCACTTCGGCTATGCCAATCAGAACTTCAACCTGAAATATCTCTACAGCATCAACGACAGCATCGCGTTTCAGGCCCGCTTCACACCCAATATCTTCACTTGGTTTTGGCGCGACCGCTTCGATATCAAGGCCATGGGAAACGACCTGTGGCGCAACGGACACAGTCTGCAAGACAGGACCATCAGGAGTTTTGGACCGTCGCTCGACCTCTATTTCAGCCATAAGCTGAAGAATGGACAGCTGCTTGTGGCCGACGTTGTGGGCACTTACTTCCACAATAAGCAGGGCAACGACAACCATCAGTTCGATGAAAACAACGCTGAACTGCTCAACGACAACATGCGCCAACGCAACAATAAGTATTCCGTCATAGGCGAAGTGGTCTATACCAAGGACTGGGGAAAGCGGCAGTTCTCGGCCGGCTACAAGGCCACGCTGGCTAAGTCGGACTTCGAGATCAGTAACGTGCTGTCCGCTTACTCTTCCTACAGCTACCATGCCACCAACGACAACCACTATACCTACGCGCAGTTGGGTGGTGGTCTGGGCAAACTGAGCTATCGGCTGAGTCTCGGCGCCACCTATATCCACACCAGTAACGACGACACCCGATACAACAAGCTCTACTTCACGCCTCAACTATTGCTGAGTTATCCTGTCAAGAGCGGTCAGTTCACCTTACGATTCGCTTCCGAAGCTGTATTGCCCGGCATCTCGCAATTAAGCAACAATTCCACCATTGAGATTCCCGGACTCCATAGGCGCGGCAATCCCATGCTTCGAAGTGGCAATGACAAGACCATACAACTTAGTTACAGTCTGAACAATCCTTACATATACCTTTGGACGACTCTGGGCTACAACCATATCTCCGATCCTATTAACCAATATTTCCAATGGGAGAATGTCAACGGACAGCGCATCATCGTCCGCTCACCGCTGAACGGCGACTATCAGACCACTGTAGGTGGCAACTGTCAGATACGAATAAAGCCCTTTAAGAGCGACCTCCTTGCCATCGAGGCTCAAGGCGGATTCTGGAAACAGACGGAAAAAAACGCATACATGGGCAAGCACCATCATAACTACACGCCCTTTTACATCTACATGACCTCTCGATGGAAAGATTTCGGCGCCAACCTCTATTGGAGACGTGCGAGCATGTCCCTTAACGGTTCCTACCTGCAGTCGGACGAAAATTCTTGCGACGCGAAATTCTTCTATCAGCACAAGCAGCTGCGGCTATCGGTCGTCTGCGTCTTTCCCTTCACCACACCGACCTACAAGACCCAGACGCTCGACAACAACATTCTGTCCTATCTTCATGTGAACAAGATTCCGAGCCAGCGCAGCATGATTACTTTAGGCGTAAGCTACAACCTCTTTTCGGGTAAACAGAAGAACATCCGCAAGCAGATTGACAACTACGACGGCGACAAGGGTACCTTCTGAGGGATATGTTCAAGATATAAAAACCGTCTTACTACATTTTTTTATAGTAAACATTTGATTAATACGATTTTTTGTAGTACCTTTGTGTTGTCAAAGGAAAACAATGAGGCATGAAAGAAAAGAAAGAACTGATGGAGGTTACACCTGAAGAACGGGAACTTCTCGAAAGAATGAGAAATTACAATCGTTCTTTTCCAAATGGCTATCCACGACTCCTGTGGGACTTACAAGAGCTCTTCGACAAGATGGTCCGACAGTCATACGAATGAAGACCAAACCTTTCCTTCGCAAAGGAAGAAGTAAAACAAAAAGTTAAACCCTATAAACACAATGACAATGGAAACAGTTATGACAACCCCGGTAGTGGTTACCGATATGAAACGCAAGGTACAGGATATTCTGATGTCGGTTTCCTGGCGTGATTTCTCTAATACCTACTTTCAGAAATCTTCCTCTTGGTTCTACCACAAGATGGATGGCATAGACGGCAATGGGGGAGCTGGCGGATTTAATCAGCAAGAAGCCGAACAGATGCGTGGTGCGCTTATAGACCTATCTAACCGCATTCGACGTGCTGCAGAAAACATTTAGGCGAGGTTCTCATTGACCTTCAAGACAAAAGCCGCCCTTCGCCTATGGGTGCAAGTTAGCCTCTCGCTCCGGCGAGGGGCTTTTTTTGTTACGCAGTGTATGTTTTTATTGCGCCAGTTCATTAAATTAAATTACATTTCACGCTTCTTATTTCCCACTTAGCTTTATGTCTTTCTTGGCCGCTTGCGGCCTTTGATAGCTTATCTTTTTGCACTTCACCCCTTTTCAGTTAGTTCTCCCTCCCTTTGGGAACCGAAGGTCGCTGTTCGCGGAGCGAGGTAAAGCAATGGCCGGGGTAGGTTTTCTTATGTCTTTACCCTGAATAATCTTTACATATACCATCAAAAAAGTGGCATTATTCTGAAAAAGAAAAGACTTGGACGGAAATAAACGATTTTTGAGCAAGTTTATAAAACGCTGGTTATCAATACATTGTACTTTTAAGGGTGTTTTCTCTTCGCTTTTTTACCCTTCATAGCCATGCTTTCAGGCCGTAATCGCGGCCTTTTCATCGGCCAAAAGCTATGCTTTGGCCGTGTAATCGCTATGCTTTGAGCCGATAAAAGCATAGCTTTGGGCATAAAAGGGCATCAAAATCGGCAAAGTGAAGGCCTTTTTCGGCGTGCCGGCACTTAGATGATGTGTTGCAGAAGTGTTAAAATAATGCGATTTTTTCTAACAAAATCACGAAGTCAGAATTGAAAAGAGCAGACTGAAAATCTTCAATCTGCTCTTTATGTCGGGATGACCGGATTCGAACTGGCGACCCCTACGTCCCGAACGTAGTGCGCTACCAACTGCGCTACATCCCGATTGCAACACGACTGTCAGTGCGCTGAAGTCTTATTGCGGGTGCAAAGGTAAGCTATTTTTTGCATATAGGAACATTTTATTTGAAAAAAATTTGCTTATAACGTATAAAAACTCTATCTTTGCACCGCTTTAAGGAAGTAAATACATGGTGCCATAGCTCAGTTGGTAGAGCAAAGGACTGAAAATCCTTGTGTCCCCGGTTCGATTCCTGGTGGTACCACTCCTCCTTTCATTATGCCGTTCACGTCTCTTCGGAGTGTGAGCGGCTTTATTTTTATTGATACAAACAAAGACAAGGACTCCGGACAAGCGGCTATCGGCATAGCGACTTGTCCGGAGTCCTTTTATACCCATGAATCCCCAAACGCTTACAGCACTTCGGGCAACTGAAAGAGGCGAATGCCATTACTACCTTTTATTAATATATAGTAACCTTGGGGCCGGTGGACACGAATGGCCGCCTTCACCTCATCCACGTTGTTGAATTTCCGATAATCGGTTGTGGTCTTGGCAAATTCTTCGCCTACGAGCCACACCTCGCCGAAGCCTTCCTGCCGGAGCTTGTCCACCACTTTCTGATGTTCCGTTTCCGACACTTCGCCCAACTCACGCATATCACCCAGGATGACCATTTTCTTCTCCTCGTTCATCAATTTGAAGTTATCAATGGCGGCATTCATGCTCGACGGATTGGCATTGTAGGCGTCGACGATCAGGCGATTATGCTCCGTCACGATGAGCTGGCTGCGGTTGTTGGTAGGCTCATACTGCTCTAAGGCCTGACTGATGAGCGCGGGCTCCACTCCGAAATAAAGCCCCACGGCAATGGCGGCCAGCATATTGTCGATGTTATAGGCGCCGATGAGCCGTGTCCGCACCTCGTACTCGGCTGACGAGGGACACTGCGGTTCCACGGCGTGCCACGCAAACCGAAGGAAAGGATCGCACGCCACCACCCTACCATTGACGGCATACTCGTCACCTTGGCTCTGTCCATAGCTCACCACGCGCTCAAACTCCCGCTGACGGGCCATTTCCATCAAGTCGGCATTATCTTCATTGAGGAAAAGCGTACAGTCGTGGGCCTTCAGGAAGTCGTAGAGTTCGCCCTTTGTACGCTTCACACCCTCGAAACTGCCGAAGCCCTGCAGATGAGCACGCCCCACATTGGTAATCAGTCCACAGGTGGGCTCCACATAATCCACCAGCTTCCGGATGTCGCCGGGATGGCTGGCGCCCATCTCCACCACGGCAATCTCGTGGCCGGCGGTGAGCCGCATAAGCGTCTTGGGCACGCCCACGTCATTGTTGAAGTTGCCCTCGGTGTGCATCACGTTGTACTTTCTGGCCAGAACGGCCGAAATCAGTTCCTTGGTCGTGGTCTTGCCGTTGGTGCCGGTAATCCCGATAACGGGAATATTGAACTGCCGACGGTGCTCACGGGCCAATTCCTTAAAGGTAGTAAGCACGTCATCTACAAGGATATAGCGGTTGTCACCGGCCACGGCATATTCCCGTTCGTCGACGACGGCGTAGCCGCAACCCTGCCGCAGGGCGGCGGCGGCGAACTTGTTGCCGTCGAACGACTCACCTTTGAGGGCAAGGAAGATGCTGCCTGCCGGACAGTCGCGACTATCGGTGGTAATCACGGGGTGTTGCAGATAGAGCGTATAAAGTTGATGTATATTCATTTGCTTAATCGTTTAAATCCAATATATCCAAGACAGATAGAATAAGGAGAAGCGTTATAGCCTCCCCTCTTCGTGATAGGAATAGTAGCGGCCGTCGGTGATGATCACATGATCGAGCAGATAGACGCGCATAAGTTCGGCCGCCTTCTTGACGCGCTGCGTCAGCGTGTCGTCCATGTGGCTGGGGCGTGCGTTGCCGCTGGGATGGTTGTGGCAGAGAGCCAGCACGGTGGCATTGGAAAGAATTGCCTCGCGCATGATGACACGCACGTCGACGGCCGTCTCGCTCAGTCCGCCATGACTCACGCAGAGCGACTTGATGAGCTTGAAGTTCCGGTTCATGAGCAATATCCACGCTTCTTCCACGTCTAAGTCCTGCATGCGTGGGTGCATATAGTTGTAAATGGCCGTGGCTGATCCCAGGTCGGCACGCTCTTCGGGACGCTCCATGGTCCGCCGCTTGCCCAGTTCGCAGGCCGCCAAGATGGTGATCGCCTTGGCAGGACCCACGCCATTATATTGCTGGAGCTGTCGAATGGTGAGCTTGCCCAGCGTATTGAGATTGTTGTTGCAGTCGTTCATCACCCGTTTCATCAGGTCGACGGCGCTCTCCCGGGGCGATCCCGACCCAATAAGGATAGCCAACAGTTCGGCATTGCTCAGGGCCGAGGCGCCCAGCCGTTCCATCTTCTCGCGGGGGCGATCTTCTTCGGCCCAATGGTTGATGGTCAGTTTTTCCATAACACGGAGGAAATAAAGTTCAGCCGGCGGCTATTGATAGAAGTTCTTGCTATAGGCCTGAAACTCATCTTGCCCGCGTACGCAACGCTTCCACCAGGCTTCGAGGAAGCCGCAGCCATAGCCTAATAGCTGAATGAAGGCCGAAGCAATGCTCAACAGACCAATCCTACAGCTGTCGTTACGCTGCGTAGCGTCGACGAAGATGAGCAGACTATAGACCACGAGAGGCGCGAGAGCCAACAGGCTGACGGCTATCCCCAACGCTTGCCGCATGCCGGCAGGCAAGGCGAAAAAGAGAACGACACCCGACAGAAAGGCCAAGGCCAGCAAGACGCAGCCCACCGTAAACACCATGGGCAGCAGATGAACCGGCTTGAGGCTATCGGGATATTTCTTATAGAGGTTGACGCGCGCGATACCGCTGTTGTAAACTTGCCGCCAGAACTTGCGGAAGTCGGTACGACGCTTGTGCCACACCCAGGCATCGGGGAAGAGACGGCAGCGGCAACCGGCCTTGAAGATGCGGATGGAGAAGTCGATATCCTCGCCAAAGCGCATCTTACCGAAGCCTCCTAGTCGCATGTAGACATCGCGACGAATGCCCATATTGAACGAGCGGGGATAGAATTTGTCAAGTTTCTTCTTACCGCCACGAATACCGCCCGTGGTGAAGAAGCTCGTCATGGAATAGGAAATGGCTTTCTGCACGTCGGTAAACGACGCGTGGGCACGGTCGGGACCACCGAAGGCGTCGGTCGGTTCACGCCGCAACTCGTCATCAACAACCTTGAAATAGTCAGCGGGCAGCACCACGTCGCTGTCGAGCACGATGAGATACTCGCCCCGGGCGCGTTCGGCTCCGTAGTTGCGACTTTGACCGGGACCGCTGTTGGGCTTGTCAAAATATTTCAAGTCGAGTCGGTCGGCATATTTGTCGCAGACCGAACGACAGGTGACCGACGAACCATCCTCGACAACGATCACTTCGAAGTCTTGCAACGACTGACGGGTGAGGCTTTCGAGCAACTCATCCACCTCGTCGGGACGATTAAAAACAGGGACGATAACGGAGTATTTCATGGGCAACTGATAATCTGTGGAATGACTTTGAAAACGCCATCAGCGGCATAGCGGAAACAGGGCACAAACCCCTCGTTTCCAAAAGCACTGCTTTTAGCCGCTAAAAGGGCTGCTTTGACACGCTAAAAGCACTGCTTTGACAAGGTAAAAGGGCTGCTTTTAGAAACCCAAAGGGCTGCTTTTACAAATCAAGCGTAAAAAAGGTATTGGGTGATGGCAGCCGACCCAAATGGTCTGCGTTACCATCACCCAATGCGAATTGTATCTAAATTATTCCTTTATGCGGCTCAGATAGCTGCCGTCGCGCGTGTCAACCTGAATCAAGTCGCCCTCATTGATGAAGAGGGGCACACGCACTTCAACACCGGTTTCGAGCGTTGCGGGCTTGGTAGCGTTGGTAGCGGTGTCGCCTTTGATACCCGGCTCACTATGCGTAACGCGAAGATTGGTCTTGACAGGCATTTCGGCGGAGAGAATCGTGCCGTCGGATGTATCCGTTACGATGTCTACGATGTCGCTTTCCTTCATGAATTCCACGCCGGTAATCTGTTCTTTGGCAATTGGAATCTGCTCGAAAGTCTCCTGGTTCATGAAGATATAACCTGTCGGATCTTCGTAGAGATACTGATAAGGGCGGTGCTCCACGCGCACGTCATCCAACTTGAAGCCTACCTGGAATGTACGTTCGAGCACACGGCCGTCAGCAACATTCTTCAGTTTAGTGTTCATTACGGTGTTACCTTTTCCGGGTTTACGGTGCTGAAAGTCAATACATCTCCAAATACCGCCATCCATACGGATGCAAGTTCCAATTTTAATTTCCTGTGAATTGATCATTTTTATCTTGAAAAAAATTATTATTCTACAACAATCGTTAGAATCCGGCTGCAAAGTTACGGTAAAATGGGAACAATACCAATAGTGTCCTAAATAATTTTTGTGAAAACGCATATAAAGTTGCATCAAATCATATGATTTGACGTATTTTGTTCCAACGTTAAACAGCACATACCCC
>NZ_JAERMS010000123.1 GCF_017426725.1 Prevotella illustrans
AAGCCGACTGAAGGAGTATGCCTGCGGACAGACGTGTTGATGAGCCGACAGGCGAGTAAATCCTACAAATCTGAACAAATCATACCACGGCTGACGCCACGCGAACCAAGGCATATCTTATAAAGACCATGCCCATGAAAAGGCATAAACCGATAGCAAAATTGTTTAATGAGGAATTCCGGGAGGCGCAAGACGAAGTCGGGAGTGATGTGATTTTGTTATAAAAAATCGCATTATTTTAACACTTCCGCAACACGT
>NZ_JAERMS010000124.1 GCF_017426725.1 Prevotella illustrans
GTTGTTTATCAATTAATTACAAAATATATGCTTTTTAGGTGACGAAGTCAGGAAAAAGTCTTATCTTAGTGTTTACTCAAAACCAAAACTTCATTCATGACAAAGGAATGCTATTACAAGTTGCTGAATTATTTCGGAGTCCCCATTGCCCATAGGCAAACAAAACGGGTCAGTAGAAAATTAGTGGGAACAGGTTTACAAGTATCGATGATATCTACTGTGTGCCCTGAATTATCTTTACATATACCATCAAAAA
>NZ_JAERMS010000125.1 GCF_017426725.1 Prevotella illustrans
AATAAGAAAGCTTGATAAAGAGAAAATAAAAATAAAAGGAAAGGGCCTCAACAGTGTTTTAATCGCTGTCGGGGCCCTGACGTTTTTTATTTAAATCAGAAAGAAAAGGCTTGGGCGAAAGCCTTCATGGAGGGTTACAGACGGACGCTCACGCCGGCATACCAGGTAGCGCCGTAGACAGGGGCGTACATGAAGGCGGCCCTGACTTCGTCAATGCGTACCCCAAAATTTTTCGTCAAAGAGTTTTGTGATGCG
>NZ_JAERMS010000126.1 GCF_017426725.1 Prevotella illustrans
GCATTTGGACACCCTATTGGTGCATCTGGTGCTAGAGTATTAGTGACATTATTGCATCAACTGAATGATGAAGTTGAAACTGGTTTAACGTCATTGTGTATTGGTGGCGGTCAAGCTATCGCTGCAGTTGTATCAAAGTATAAATAATAAGAAAACAGGTTATCACAACAGTATTAATTACATGTTGGTATAACCTGTTTTTATTTGTTTATGGATTTATTGGGTAATATTAGTCATTTGATGGTTTAATTG
>NZ_JAERMS010000127.1 GCF_017426725.1 Prevotella illustrans
TTTTAATATAGTGCGTTGCTTTTCTCATTTATTAGGTAAAGTCATTCTCATATATCGAGTAAAGTGACAACAATTATATATGTATGATTAGGGTGTACTCAAAGTGTACATATCTATAATTAAAACTTACTAAAAATAAATATAGATTTTTTCTTTGTAACAGAACCGTTCATTTGAAGGTCATCTCTATCATAAATATTTAAATTAACTAAAAATTTTAATCATCTGTTTAATAC
>NZ_JAERMS010000013.1 GCF_017426725.1 Prevotella illustrans
ATGCTTTTTAATCAGAGATTTGATTAAATCTTTAGGTAATTGTTGGATTATTTGAGCGAAAAGTGTTATCTTTGTCATAAAGGAAGTTTTGGTTTTGGGTAAACACTAAGATAAGACTTTTTTACCTTAGCGAAAACAACTTCCTTCACTTTTTGAAAAATATTTAGGACACTATTGGATCGTAGGATACTTTTATAAAAAGATAAAAGAGTAAAAGGCCACGCAACCTCATCAAGGTTTCATAAATAATATGTAACTTTGAAAGCGAAAATAAATTTATTCTCTACAAATTTGATTACAGATGGAAAAAAAAGATCTGAGAATTATATTTATGGGAACTCCGGAATTTGCTGTTGGAACCCTTGATAAACTTGTTACGGAGGGGTATAATGTTGTTGCTGTGGTGACACAACCCGACAAACCTGTAGGTAGACACCAGGACTGTGCTCAACCGTCACAAGTAAAACTATATGCAGAAGCTCACCAACTTCCAGTTTTACAACCCGAGAAAATGAAGGACCCTGTATTTATTAAGGAATTACAGAGTTTTCAAGCTGATTTGCAAGTGGTGGTGGCTTTTAGAATGTTGCCAGAAATCGTTTGGGCAATGCCGAAGTTTGGAACCTTTAATGTGCATGCGGCTCTTTTGCCACAATATCGTGGAGCAGCTCCTATAAACTGGGCAATTATTAATGGAGAAAAAATAACAGGTGTAACGACCTTTTTTTTGGATCAGGAAATTGATACCGGTCATATCATCTTACAAAAGGAATTTCTGATTCCGGAAACTGCAGATGTAGAATATGTATATAATGGGCTTATGCAATTGGGGGCTGAAGCCGCAGTAGAAACGATTGATAGAATTCTAAGTAGCGGTGGTAATATTGAGTCGACGGATCAATCTGTGCTTATACATTCGATGGCGTTACAATCAGGAGAACTTCGGCTGGCTCCCAAAATATTTAAGGACACTTGTGAAATCAATTGGAATCAGCCTGCTAAACGTGTATACGATTTTATCCGAGGTTTAAGTCCGTATCCAGGTGCGTGGTCTGCATCCCTTATATTAAAAACAGGAAATTCACAGATGGAGCAGCTTCCAACTATAAAGATTTATCAGGCTCAGCAATCGGATAAGACCTGTGATGAAAAGCCCGGAACATTGATAATTGAAGGGAAGCATCTCTATGTAGCATGTGTCGATTGTTGGCTCGAAATCAGGATCATTCAACCTGCAGGAAAAAAGCGCATGAATGCCATTGACTTTATCAATGGTAAGAAAAATCACAGGTAGTAAGGAGAAACATTATTCTTATTTTTTGGAAATTCATTAAATACATGTATATTTGTGATACAATTATTGATAATGATGAAGCAAGAAGACGATATTAAAAATGCAGTAGAATGCATGAAAAAGGGAGGTGTCATTCTTTATCCTACCGATACGGTATGGGGAATTGGATGTGATGCTACCAATCCTGAGGCTGTAGCTAAAGTGTATCAAATTAAACGACGTGACGATTCAAAAGCACTCATTTGCCTTGTAGACAGTGATGCCCGGCTTCAACGCTATGTAAGGAATGTTCCTAATGTAGCATGGGATTTGATAGATGCAGCTGTTAAACCGATTACAATCATTCTTGATAATGCGGTAAATCTGGCCCCTAACTTGATTGCCGAGGATGGAAGTATAGCTCTGCGTATCACTAAAGAACCTTTCTCTAATGAATTATGTCGCCGTTTTCAAAAAGCTATCGTAAGTACAAGTGCCAATATCAGTGGCCAGCCTGCAGCTTCCAATTATAGCGATATTAGTGAAGAGGTTCTAAAGTCCGTTGACTATGTCTGTTGGAGTCGCAGGCAAGAGCATAAGCCGCATACCCCCAGCAGTATTATAAAGTTGACAGAACATGGAGAAGTAACCATCATTAGATAAAAAAACGTTGACCAAAGAAAAAATTATACGATGGAGAGAGGCACATCTGTCAGACAGACAGGCCATTCTCATTCTTGCTTTTGCCATAGGATTCTTTGCATCAGTCGCAGGCTATATCCTACATGTCATAATCAAGGAAGTGCAATTTATTTTAACATCGGGATTTGATACCTCTACTTTCAACTGGTTGTATCTTCTATTCCCGGTTTTAGGTATTTGGCTTACTTCGCTCTTTGTACGTCACATCGTCAAAGATAACATTTCGCATGGTATTACTCGTGTGCTCTATGCGATATCAGCTAAGCAGGCAAAACTTAAAGGACACAATTGTTGGTCGAGTGTAATCGCATCTGGTATAACAATCGGTTGTGGCGGTTCGGTAGGAGCTGAAGCTCCGATCGTACTTACAGGAAGTGCAATCGGATCTAACTTAGGAAAACTTTTTGGCATGGATAACCGACAGTTGATATGGTTGGTTGGCTGTGGTGCCGCAGCTGCTATCGCCGGTATTTTTAAAGCTCCTATTGCCGGTCTTGTCTTTACACTCGAAGTCTTGATGGTCGACCTTACAATGGCGTCATTGCTCCCTATCCTTATCTCATGCGTAACCGCTACAGGTTTTACTTACATATTTGTGGGAGATAACAACCTTTTTACTTTTCATCTTGATAATAGCTGGATATTGGAACGGACTCCGGCCTGTATTCTGCTTGGAGCTTTTTGTGGCTTTGTCAGCCTTTATTTCATGCGGACAATGACTGCTTGCGAAAATATGTTTGCCCGTATGAATGCTCATCCTTATCGCAAGCTTGTAGTCGGTGGCCTTATACTTAGCACTCTCATTTTTCTTTTTCCTTCGCTCTATGGTGAAGGTTATAATGCAGTGAATATATTGCTTAGTGGTAATACAACAGCTGACTGGGGAAAAGTGATGAACAATTCGCTTTTTGCTGGTAATCAGGATTTGCTTATTCTTTATATCGGGTTGGTACTCATAACCAAGGTTTTTGCTACGTCTGCTACTAACGGCGCAGGAGGTTGTGGCGGAACGTTTGCCCCCAGCCTGTTTATCGGAGGTTTTGCCGGCTTTCTTTTTGCACGTGTCTGGAATGTTTATCAGATAGGTACTTACATTCCAGAAAAAAATTTTACTCTGATGGGTATGGCGGGAGTCATGGCGGGTGTAATGCACGCTCCACTCACAGGTATATTTTTAATCGCAGAACTTACTGGTGGTTATCAACTTTTCATGCCTTTAATGATCGTTTGTATTTGTTCGTATCTGACAATTAATATTTTTGAACCTCACAGCATTTATGGTATGCGTTTGGCCAGGGCAGGAAAACTTATCACCCATCACACTGATAGTGCGATTTTGACACTGATGAGTTTGGAAAGTATCATTGAGCGGCAGTTTGAATCTGTCGATCCGGAGTTGCCTTTAGGCAAACTGATTAATGTTATTAGTAAAAGTCATACGAGTTTCTTGCCCGTGCTTGATCATGCAGGGATACTTTTGGGGGAGATTGATATAACCAAGATACGTCATATCATGTTCAGGTCCGAATTATATAATAGGTTTACCGTCAGCCAAGTTATGACACCTGTTAAAGCGACACTTGGTATTAATGACAAGATGGCTGACGTGATGCGCAAGTTTGAAACCACGAATAGTAATTTCCTGCCAGTCGTAGATGTTAATAACCA
Organism: Prevotella illustrans; assembly: GCF_017426725.1. Lineage (GTDB taxonomy): Bacteria > Bacteroidota > Bacteroidia > Bacteroidales > Bacteroidaceae > Prevotella > Prevotella illustrans. Next base: position 3,644 of record NZ_JAERMS010000013.1, read on the forward strand.
ACTGAAAGGTTATGTTTCACGCACACGTATGTATAGTATGTATCGTAAAATGGTTGCCGACTTCAGTGCGGAATAATAATAAAATGTGTGATTTTGTTTTGCCATATCAGGCAATTAAATTATCTTTGTCGCAGAATCATCTTAGAACAACTATAAACATAAATTATAACGAAAAACATGAATTCAGAAGAAACATTGAAACCGTATGTTATCGGTTTGGATCTTGGAGGAACCAACTCTGTATTTGGTATTGTAGATAGTAGGGGTGAGATAAAAGCTACAACGGCCATCAAGACTCAAGGGTATGATAATGTAGACGAATATGTAGCTGCATCGGTAGAGGCACTTCATGTCATCATTGATCAGGTAGGTGGTATTGATAAAATTAAAGCAATGGGTATCGGTGCTCCTAATGGTAATTATTATAAAGGTACGATAGAGTTTGCGCCGAACTTGAGTTGGGGGCATAGTGGCATTGTTCCATTGGCAGAATTATTCAGCAAAAAGCTCGGTATTCCTGTAGCTTTAACAAATGACGCTAATGCAGCTGCAATCGGTGAGATGACATATGGAGTAGCTCGAGGCATGAAAAACTTCATTGTGATAACTTTAGGCACAGGTGTAGGCTCAGGTATTGTTGTCAATGGGCAGTTGCTTTATGGAAGCGATGGCTTTGCGGGCGAATTGGGCCATGTTATCATGCGCGAAGAGAACGGTCGCAGTTGTGGTTGTGGACGCAATGGTTGTCTGGAAGCTTATTGCTCAGCTACAGGTGTGGCAAGAACAGCCCGTGAGTTACTTGAAACGACACAAGAACCCTCGCTTCTTAGGGAATTAAAACCGGAAGATATTACGAGTCTTGATGTAAGTATTGCTGCCGGTAAAGGAGATAAGTTGGCCAAAGATATCTATGAGTTTACAGGTGAAATGTTGGGAGAGGCTTGCGCAAACTTTGCAGCTTTCTCTTCACCAGAAGCTTTCATTTTCTTTGGAGGACTGACCAAGGCCGGTGATTTGATAATGGAGCCAATCAAGCGCAGTTATAATGAGCATGTCCTCAGGATTTTCAAAGGTAAGGCAAAGTTCTTGATCAGCGGTTTGGAGGGAAGCTCTGCAGCTGTACTCGGCGCGAGTGCCGTAGGCTGGGAAATTTAATAGTGTGAGATTGTATATAGATAGGGAAGATGGCACTTGTTGAGCGCCATCTTCTTTTTTATGGAATTATTTTGATATTCCAACTAATCTAAGTAATTTTGCACAAGATATGCCGTTTCAACTTCATATAAATATTATCGATTTAATTCTGAAGGGAATACTGATAGGAATCATCGCCTCAGCGCCTATGGGACCGGTTGGTGTACTATGTGTACAACGCACGCTCAATAAGGGCCGGTGGTATGGATTTATAACAGGTGTAGGCGCTGCTTTAAGTGACTTTATCTATGCACTGTTGACTGGGCTTGGCATGAGTTTCGTGCTTGATTTTATTTCTAATCCAAGCTATAAGTTTCTGATTCAGCTGTCGAGTAGTATCATTCTGCTTCTATTTGGTCTTTATTGTTTCAGAAGCAATCCTACAAAGAACATGCATAAAAGTGGAAATACCAAAGGGACACTTTGTCATAACGGTATAACGGCATTTCTTGTGACCTTTTCCAATCCAATGATCATGTTCCTTTTTATCTTCCTTTATGGCTTGTTTGCTTTTTCTATTCCAGCCCATCCTTTTGAAATGTGTATTAGCTTCCTTAGTATTATGGCGGGAGCATTACTTTGGTGGTTTGGCTTGACATGGCTTGTTGACAAGATTAGAGGCAAGTTTGATGATAGCGGTATCTTGATTATTAACAAGGTAATTGGTAGTTTGGTTATTATTTTTTCTTTAGTTGTGTTTTTGGGGACGGCTTTTAATCTATATCATCTACCTGAATTATAATATTTCACATTCATTTTTGTTGTTTTTATCATGTATATAGCGCAAGAACTCAGAAAGAAATCAATTGCGGAATACTTGCTTTATATGTGGCAGGTAGAAGATATTATCAGGGCTTACGATTGCTACATGCCGGCTATTCGTAAACAATATATAGAACAGTTTGACTATTCGGACGAGCAAAAAGAAGAAATGGCAGATTGGTATGGCAATCTGGTAAGGATGATGAATGAAGAGGGCAAGAGAGAATATGGTCATCTTAATATTAATGAGATACTCTTGAAAGATTTGCTTGATCTGCATGTCCGCCTCCTTCAATCGTCTAAATTTCCATTCTATAGCGCAGCTTATTATAAAGTTTTGCCTTTCATTGTCGAGTTACGGGCCAAGAATCGTAAAGGCAGGGCAGAAGAAGAAAATGTGACGTCTGAAAACGAATCGGAACTGGAAACCTGCTTTGATGCATTGTATTGTGTGATGATGCTTAAACTACAGAAGAAGGAAATTACTTCCGATACAGCTCACGCGGTCAGGGAAATTACAACTTTCATCGGCCTATTGAGTGACTACTATATAAAAGATCGTGACGAGGGATTAAACTTTGGAGAAGAATAGGCCTATGAATATACTTGTTACAGGAGCCAATGGCCAACTTGGTAGAGAAATGCAGATCGTTTCGCGCCATAGCCAGGATCACTATATTTTTACGGATGTGATCGATGGGTATCAAAAACTTGATATTACGCGACTTGATGATATTCGTCTATGTGTAAAAGATAATCATATTAACTGCATTGTCAATTGTGCTGCATGGACAAATGTAGATGCCGCGGAAACCGCGGGAGAGATTGTAAGACAGCTGAATGCTCAGGCCCCAGAATACCTTGCCGTGGCTATGAAAGAGGTGAATGGACTGCTCGTTCATATCAGTACCGACTATGTGTTTGGCAGTGAGCTATATAATGAGCCTTGCAAGGAAACTCAGAAAGGGACACCTACAGGTGTGTATGGGCAAACTAAACTGTTGGGGGAACAACTTGTTGAGGCTACCGGTGTAGAATATCTTATCATCCGTACAGCATGGCTCTACTCTGAATACGGTAAGAATTTTTTAAAAACAATGCTGGAACTTATGTCAAGCAGGACGCAACTGAAAGTCGTTTTCGATCAGATAGGAACTCCGACTTATGCAGGAGATCTGGCACGAGCGATTTATGAAATCATAGAAAATCGTAAATTTACGAATCACTCCGGCATATACCATTATTCAAACGAAGGAGTTTGCTCGTGGTATGACTTTGCTAAGGTTATAGCTTCGATAGCTAATAACACGACCTGCTTAATTGCCCCCTGTCATACTAATGAGTTCCCAAGTCCGGTAAAACGTCCGGCATATTCCGTTTTGGATAAAACAAAAATCAAAAATACATTTGGAATTTCTATCCCTTATTGGATGGATTCACTGAAAGTCTGTATGGACAGGCTTTTAAATGAATAATGAAATGAACGAAATACAAAGAAGACGTACATTCGCGATTATCTCGCATCCGGATGCCGGTAAAACAACTCTGACGGAGAAATTTCTTCTTTTCGGTGGGCAGATACAAGTAGCTGGTGCCGTAAAAAATAATAAGATTCGCAAGACGGCAACCTCCGACTGGATGGATATTGAAAAGCAGCGTGGTATCTCCGTGTCGACCTCTGTTATGGAGTTTGATTATCTTCCCGACAGCGAAACCGGTAATCCTTACAAAGTCAATATCTTGGATACTCCGGGGCACCAGGACTTTGCAGAAGACACTTACAGGACATTGACGGCTGTCGATTCTGCCATTATTGTTGTTGATGGAGCTAAAGGAGTTGAGGCACAGACCCGAAAACTGATGGAAGTCTGCCGCATGCGTAATACTCCTGTAATTATCTTTATCAATAAAATGGATAGAGAAGGGCGTGATCCTTTTGACTTGTTGGATGAACTTGAAGAAGAACTTCAGATCAAAGTGCGTCCACTCAGTTGGCCAATCGGGCAGGGTGCCAGATTCAAAGGTGTATATAATATCTATGAGCAGCAACTGAATCTCTTTACTCCAAACAAACAACGAGTCACAGAAAAGATTGCGGTCGATATTCAGAGTCATCATCTTGACGAGCATGTTGGCGAACGTGAGGCACGGCAACTTCGTGACGATTTGGAACTGATCGATGGCGTCTATCCTGATTTTGATGTGGAAACTTATCGCAGCGCGGAAGTGGCGCCGGTATTTTTTGGTTCGGCATTAAATAATTTTGGTGTTCAGGAATTGCTCAACTGCTTTGTCGAAATAGCGCCAAGTCCTAAGCCCACCCAGGCAGAAGAGCGTATGGTGCAGCCCGATGAATCCAAATTTACAGGGTTTATCTTCAAGATTACGGCTAATATCGATCCTAACCATCGCAGTTGTATTGCTTTCTGTAAAGTATGTTCAGGCAAGTTTGTTCGTAATCAGCCTTATCTGCATATACGTTTGGGCAAGACAGTCAGATTTTCTTCTCCTACTCAGTTCATGGCACAACGCAAAAGTACCATTGATGAAGCCTATCCCGGTGATATCGTAGGTTTGCCCGATAATGGCATCTTTAAAATCGGTGACACGCTAACCGAGGGAGAACAACTTCATTTCCGTGGTCTTCCGTCGTTTTCTCCCGAAATGTTCAAATACATAGAAAACGACGACCCGATGAAGAGCAAGCAATTCCAGAAAGGAATAGAGCAACTCATGAATGAAGGCGTGGCCCAGCTGTTTGTCAACCAGTTCAACGGGCGTAGAATCATTGGGACCGTAGGACAGTTGCAATTTGAAGTAATCCAGTACAGATTAGAGAACGAATACAATGCCAAATGTCGTTGGGAACCTGTTCATTTGTATAAGGCTTGTTGGGTTGAGGCCGACGATGTTGCCGAACTTGAGAATTTCAAGAAGCGCAAATACCAATACATGGCCAAGGATATTGAAGGGCGAGACGTATTCCTTGCCGATTCCGGATATGTTTTAAGTATGGCGCAAGAAGACTTTAAAGGTATAAAGTTCCACTTCACCAGCGAGTTTTAATCACATAAATGTCCAGGTCTATGAATAATATCATTCGGTTCGAGGAAGTGAACGATAAAATCGTGCAACTGCGTGGGCAAGAAGTCATACTCGACTTTGCCGTGGCAGAACTGTACGGTGTTCAGACTAAAGAAGTCAATCAGGCGGTAAAGAACAACCCAAAGAAGTTTCCCGAGGGATATGTGTTTACGGTTGAACGAAAGGACATGGAAGATTTGCGGTCAAAAATTTTGACCGCAAACAACCCTAAAAGCCGCACACTTCCCAAGGCCTTTACGGAAAAGGGGTTGTATATGCTTGCCACGATACTTAAAGGCGACAAGGCCGTCGGCACGACACTTGGCATCATAGAGGCTTTCGCTAAACTTCGCGAACTCTCACGCACCATCGGCGAGATGGCAAAGAGTCCGGACGAGTTCAAGCAGAAGTCGCTGATGCAGCGAAGCAGCGAGATAGTAGACAATCTTTTCGGTGACGAAATGCAGACAACGGATACAGAAACCGAAATAGAGTTGAATTTTGCTGTGTTGAAGTTAAAGCATACCATCAAGCGCAAAAAATAAGCAGAGCCGGGCGAATGCAGATTCCCCGGTCTCCTCTGTTTGTAAAATAGCATTCCCGTCCCACGTTCCGCATCGTCCGAGAGCGTGGGACGATTGTTTTCCGCAAACCGCCGGCCGGGATTTTCCGTTTTCCGTCGTGTGTTCAATGCCAAATTTCACGATTTTTGTTTATCCGAGGCCTCGGATGAGTGGAAAACAAGAAAAACAGTGCTTCCGAGGCCTCGGATGAGCGGAAAATGAGAAAATCTACGCTTCGGCCACGGCCGAAATGCAGAAAACGGTAAAATCTATGGGGCTTACGGTTGAATACATTTGTTAAGCCAATATATTTATATTTCATACCTTATCATTCTAAAATAATCAGTACGGACAAGGGTGTTAGAAGTTACCATACTCTTTGGCGAGGGCCTTGTTCTTGAGATAAGTATCTACGTCTTTGTCGCCACGTCCGCTGACTGTCAGCACGACAATATCGTCACTTTTAAATTCTATTTTACTCAAGGCCGCAACGGCATGGGCACTCTCAATAGCCGGGATGATACCCTCCATTCGGGTGAGTTCATAACCCGCGTAAATCGTTTCGTCGTCGTTGATGGCCAAGACCTGTGTGCGGCCGCTTTGTGCCAGTTGCGCGTGCATCGGTCCGATACCCGGATAATCCAGTCCGGCACTGATGGAAAACGCCTCTTTGATTTGTCCGTCATCCGTTTGCATGACGAGGGTGCGCGCTCCATGAATGACACCTTCGGTGCCGCAGTGCATTGTGGCTGCCGTAAAGTCGGTATCAATTCCTTGACCACCGGCCTCTGCCAGGTATATCTTTACCCTTTCGTCTTCAATGTAGTGATATATGGTGCCTGCGGCGTTACTGCCTCCGCCAATACAAGCTACCAGATAGTCGGGGTAATCACGTCCGACCTGTTCTTGTAATTGGTATTTTATTTCTTCAGAAATGACACTCTGCATCCTTGCCACAATGTCGGGATACGGATGAGGTCCCACGGTAGAGCCGACGATATAGAATGTGTCTTGCGGATGGCAGCACCAGTCACGGATGGCTTCTGAGCAGGCGTTGCTCAGGGTCATGTTGCCTGTCGTGACGGGATGAACCGTTGCTCCTAACATGCGCATGCGTTCTACATTGACATGCTGGCGTTCTATATCGGTGGCACCCATGAATATTTCACACTGCATGCCCATCAAGGCGCAAACCGTAGCGGTCGCAACGCCATGCTGGCCTGCGCCGGTTTCGGCAATGATGCGTGTTTTCCCCATCCGGCGGGCCATCAGAATCTGCCCGACCGTGTTATTTATTTTATGTGCGCCGGTATGATTGAGATCTTCACGCTTCAAGTAGAGCCGGCAACCATATTTCTCGCTCATACGCCGGGCATAATAAAGAGGCGAGGGCCGACCCACATAATCCTTCAGCAGTTGATGATACTCTTTCTTGAAAGATTCGCTTTCAAGAATGGATTGATAGGACTGTTGCAAATCGGTTACGCACTTGTACAATATCTCCGGAACATAGGCACCGCCAAAGTTTCCGTAAAAGCCATTATTATCGGGTTGATTTCTCATCTTGTTTATATAGTTATCATGTTATAAAAACAATCTATAGGTCTGAACAGCTATTGAGTAAACTGATAAAATCCTTCAATAAAACAACATCTTTCATTCCGGGGGAAGTCTCGAATCTTGAATTTAAATCTATTCCTGCCATTCGGGGATGGCGCAGAGAATGAATTCGAATGGCGTCGTTGGGGCCAATGCCGCCACTCAGTAAGAAGGGAATATCTCCATCGTATGATTCGAGCAAAGACCGGTCGAACTGTTGGCCACTACCTCCTTGTAATGGTGTCTTTGTGTCGAAGAGAAAAAGGTCTACATCGTGCTCATAAGCTTTGTATTGTTCGATATCCTCACGGCTTGCTATTGATATAGTCTTGATTATTTTGATATGTGGTTGAATGTCGGGTATTAAAGTAGCCCGTAGATTGCGAATCATCGTGGGACTCTCGTGCCCATGAAGTTGAATATAATCAAGACCGAAAGTGTAAACGCGTGTAATGATATTCTGAGCCATATCGTCCACAAAGACGCCAACACGCTTGGGTCTACGCTTCACGGTTGAGGCTGTTGAAGCTATTGGTTCCGTACTAAGAGGCTTTTTCTCCTTTTGAGTCGAAATCGGCGTTTCCGGCAGCCGTGGAATTGCTGCCACGTAACGTTTGCTCTGTGGGTGGAAGATAAAACCTAACATGTCTACATCTAAAGCAGAAACTGCTGCTATATTTTTGGCATCACGCATGCCACAAACTTTTATAATCATCTTAATTCATTTAAAAATTGATACAATGCAAGGGTGGGTTGTGAGGATTTCATAAAGTATTGTTTCTTCACGGGTTAGCAACTCGTGATTCATGATTCTGGAAAAAACTTCTTTTGTATCCATAAGTTATATATTTTAGATATAAGCAAAGTTGAATGATAAAAAAGGCCTGCCGTAAGAACGACAGGCCCCCAATATGTATTTCTTATATGAATGATAACACACGGCTTCGTTACTCACGACTTTTGAATCTTGAGCTACGCCACCACCATGATGCTGTTAAAATCATATTCATATTTGCAATGAGATTAATAATCAGTTGCAAATATACGGCTTTTCTGTAAACCGACAAATATTTTTATATAAAAAGTGAAGAAAAAGTAGTGTTTTGTTAGTAAACAGGTTAAAATATACGCATGCTCCTGACGAATATACCGGTGATGAAACCTCCTGCTTCACCATTTAAGTCCATCCTGCTTCCCGTGGTTTTGTCAGAAAAAATGCCCTGATTTTAACACTTCCGCAACGCTTCATCCGGCTGCCGGCACGGCGGAAAAAGTCCTTCGCTTTGCCGATTTTTTATACCCTTTTACGCCCAAAGCTATGCTTTTATCGGCTCAAAGCATAGCGATTACACCGCCAAAGCATAACTTTTAGCCGGCAAAAGGGCCGCGATTATGGCCTAAAAGCATAGCGATTAAAGGTAAAAAAGCGAAGGATAAATACACTAAAAAGCACAAACTATTGATAACCAGCGTTTTATAAACTCGCTCTACAATCGCTTATTTTCGTCCGTCTCTTTTCTTTTTCCAAATAAGGCCACTTTTTTGAGGGTAGATGTAAAGATTATTCAGGGTAAAGACATAAGGACAGATTTTCCATGTGTTTTTTTTGACATAAAGACATAAAGACATATTTTTATATGAGGCGTCGCAAGCGACGGAATAAAGACATAAAGCTAATCACACTTCACATTAGCTTTATGTCTTTTTGGGCCGCTTGCGGCCCTTATGTCTTTGTTCCTCGCGGCCGAAAAATATGTCCTTATGTCTTTATGTCAAAAAACAACAACCTAAGAAAAATATGTCCTTATGTCTTATTGCTTTTACAACAAGGTTTGCAAGATACGTCTTCATTTTCTTTTTGTCAAGCTTCTTATTAAGGGTTTTTAAGGAGATATTAAGGTTTTTAAGATGCGATAATGCGTTAAAAATGACCTTTCCATTAAAAAATCTCAAATTCGCAACTCATTTTTTGTTATTTTTGTGTAGCCGTTTGCTGTTTTCGCACGAAACGAACAACCCGGCAGGCGTAGGGGCGTGATTCATCACGTTCCGAATCCCACGAGAAAACAAACAATCACGCCCCACGCCATGACAATGAACCCGACGCTGGCGGCTCACGCCACGACAGGCGGAACGTGATGAATCACGCCCCTACGGCTGACGCCACGACGCGCCCCCGATAACCCGCAACCCTATATATAATGAAAGAATTTGGAGGATTTGGAAAGATTTGTAGAATTTACTCGCCTGTCGGCTCATCAACTCGTCTCGGCGAAGCCGACTGAAGGAGTGTGCCTCACGGCACAGAAATCTTACAAATCGGGACAAATCGAACAAATAGATACAGATGGAAAAGGATTTGTAGAATTTGGAAAGATTTGTAGAATTTCTCGGCGAAGCCGACTGAAAAAGAATGTGCCTCCCAGCACAGACGTGTTGATGAGCCGTCAGGCGAGTAAATCCTACAAATCGGGACAAGTCGAACAAATAGAAAAGGAATAGCATGAATTTGATAGACAGACATAACAAGAAGTATGAGTTCTTCTGTGAGATAACCGGAGAGGCTATGCGTGTGCACCGCGAATATCACCATGGTCTGTTAGAATCTGCCTATGAGGCGGCATTGAAATACTTGCTGGAACAGAAAGGATTCAAGGTTGAACAACAGGTTATGCTTCCCATCTATTGGAAAACCGTCAGACTTGAGCAAACCTATAGAATGGATTTGGTGGTAAACGGAAATATCATTATAGAACTGAAAGCAATTAACCATGTTGACACTCCTCATCGTCGTCAGCTTTGGAACTATATGAACCTGACCCACCTACCTTATGGTATGCTGATAAATTTCAGTCCTGATGGTTTGTATTCTGAATGGTATCACCGCAACGAAGTCACAGGAGAAATAGACAAAATCAAGCTTATGTAAAATGGAGGATTTGGAAGATTTACTCGGCGCAGCCGACTGAAAGAGAGTGTGCCTCACGGCACAGAAATCTTACAAATCGGGACAAATCGAACAAATAAATATAGATGAAAAAGGATTTGGAGAATTTGGAAAGATTTGGAGGATTTATTCGCCTGACGACTCATCAACTCGTCTCGGCGCAGCCGACTGTAGGAGTGTGTCTCTCGGCACAGAAATCTTACAAATCGGGACAAATCGAACAAATAAATATAGATGAAAAAGGATTTGGAGAATTTGGAAAGATTTGGAGGATTTATTCGCCTGACGACTCATCAACTCGTCTCGGCGCAGCCGACTGGAAGGAGTGTCCTGCGGACAGAAATCTTACAAATCGGGACAAATCGAACAAATAAATATAGATGAAAAAAGATTTGGAAGATTTGGAAAGATTTGGAGGATTTCTCGGCGAAGCCGACTGAAAAAGAGTGTGCCTCACAATAGTCATCCGACCCCACGCTAACGGGCGGGCCGCCCGATAATACGCAACTATATGTATAATAAGATGAAAAACGGCAAATGCCGGCAGGCTTTCCGGCCTCTCAAAAAACATTCCTACAAATGCCGACAGCCTTGCCGAGGTTCGGCAAACGTCAAGACGTAACGGATGTTAAATGCCGAGGTTCGGCAAACGTCAAGACGTAACAGATGTTAAATGCCGAGGTTCGGCAAACGCCAAGACACAACGGATGTTAAATGACGAGGTTCGGCAAACGTCAAGACACAACGGATGTTAAATGCCGAAGCTCGACAAACGTCAAGGCGTAACAGATGTTAAATGCCGGAGTTCGGCAAACGTCAAGGCAAACGACGGCAGACTTTCCGAAGCTCGGCAAACGCCCCGGCAAACGAGGGGACAAAAAACAAGAAATCATTTTTAATCATTTAATCAAAAAAAAGAATTTATTATGGCAAACGAAAGCAAAGTAGCTCAGGTTGGTACCATTGACTTGCACAGCCTGACCAACGACGCTCACTTCATCTATATGAAGGACGTGGAGAATGTGATAGAAGAAGACGAGGCGGCAAAAACCGTGGCGAGAATACAAACCGCCGTGAAAGCCCTCAAGGAAGCCGTGAAGGAGGAAGACGAACGCCTCATCCTCTCGAAGAAAAGTCAATACACCGACCAGATTGCCGCCAAGGACCGCGAGCGCGACTCCATTTTCCGAGGCTACCGCACCGCCGTGAAGGGAATGCTGCGCATGCCCGTGGCGGAAATGGCCGAGTCGGCCGCCGACCTGTGGCAGCACCTCAAGGACTACAACATCGACCCCGAGATGCAGCTCGAGCGCGAGACGGCGCGCATCATGAACCTCGTCGACGACCTCAACACCAAGTTCGCCACGCAGGTGAGCAAGCTCGGTCTGAAGCCCTACGTCGACGCCCTCAGGGCAGCCAACGACACGGTGGAAGAACTGCTCGCCACCCGCACCGACGATCGCTCGCAGCAGATAGCCGGCGCGCTGCGCAAGGCACGCTTGGCAAGCGACGAGGCCTATCTGGACACCGTGCGCCTGATCAACGCCATGGCCGTGGTGGGCACCGAGAAGAGCCTCACGCCGCTCATCAACTACCTCAACGCCAACATCAAGCGCTACAAGGAGCAGGTGATGACGCGCGGCAAGAAAAAGGACGACGACCGACCCGAGAAGTACGGCGGCGACAACACGACGACCGCCCGCACGGCCGACACGCTTACGGCAGCGGACGAGAATTCATAAAACAAAACTTTTACTAAAATAATAAGCAAAATGAAAACAAAAAATTTAATCGAGAGGCTCAGCCTCTTCTTGCTTGCCCTCGTGCTGACGATGCCGGCGTGGGCGCAGGGCAGCTCCGGAAACGAGAGCGAGACCATTACGATTGCATCGAAAGCAGACTGGAAAGCGTTCTGCAATCGGGTGAACAAAGGCGAGGCCACCCTCAACGCCAAGCTGACAAAGGACGTGGACCTCGGCGAGGAGATCGTGATGGTGGGCAAATATGAAAAAATGTATTCCGGCACGTTCGACGGACAGGGACATACGCTGAAGTTCAACTGGAATCGCAGCGACAAGGGCAACCTCGCCCCCTTCTGGTGTGTGAAGGACGCCACCATCCGCAACCTGCGCACCCAAGGGAAGATCACGACGAAGGGTTTCGGCTTGTCCGGATTGATTCGTGAGGCCAATGGCACCACCACCATCACGGGCTGCGCCAGCGACGTGGAGATCACGGGGGGCCGTTTGGGGGAGGCATCCCAAGCGGCGGGCATGGTTCTCGTTGTAGCCAGAGGTGCCTCGGTTCAAATCACCGACTGCCTCGTCAAAGGCAGCATCACCGACAATGCGTGGGAAAGCCAGAGAGGAATGGCCGGCTTTGTCTATTGGGCTGAGGGCAGCTGCACCATGACCCGCTGCCTCTACGTCGGCAAGAACAACTCCACCGGCGATCCCAACAGCAACACCTTCGCCAAGGGCAACGGCACCGGCACCACCCTCACCGACTGCTACTACCTCAACGCCTGCGGCGAAGCACAGGGCACGCAGGTGAGCGAAGCGCAGGTGAAGTACGGCGCTTTGGCCTACAAGCTGCAAGCCGGCCGCACCGACAACATCTGGGGGCAGTCGATCCTCACCGACAACGAGCCGCTGCCCACGGCCCTCGCAAGCAAGCACGTGTACAAGGTAGACTTCACCTACAACGGCAACACGGTTTCGCGCTACACCAACTACAACGGCAACATCGTCGGCGGTATGCCCACGGCCAAGGAGCTGGTGGGCGCTGACTTCGACGAAACGAAAACCTACACGATGATCTTCGACGGCGGCTTCGAGGTCTTCACGCTCGTAACGGCCGACATAACCGTGCCCGTGCAGATCACCGCCCATGTCAACGATGTCGCCATCTCGACGGCCGCTGACTGGAAAGCGTTCTGCCAGCGCGTGAACGGCGGAGAGCACAACCTCAACGGCAGACTGACGCAGGACATCGACCTCGGCACCGAGATCGTGCAGGTGGGCAGATATTTACATCCGTATGTCGGCACGTTCGACGGACAGAACCACACGCTCACGATCAACTGGCAGGGCGAAGCGGGAGCTACTCCCTTCCTTAACGTGGAGAATGGCGCCGTCATCAAGAACCTGCGCATAAAAGGAAAAATCACGGTGGATGAAAGCAATACGGCCGGATTGGCTTATGCAGTCTATGGCAACGTTACCATTTCCAACTGCATCACCGACGTCGACATCACGGGAGGCCACAGCGGAGAGCCGTCCAACGCGGGGGGCCTGATTAGCGGCGTAGGCAGTGCCCACCTCACCATTACCGACTGCGTGGTCATGGGCAGCATCACCGACCGGTCGGAGGAAAGCGTGCGACAATTGGCCGGCTTCATCTATACCGATTGGGCCGACTGCACGATGACCAACTGCCTCTACCTCGGCACGAACAACGCCTCCGACAACGGAAAATGCCACACCTTCTTACGCAAGGGCGGCACCTTCGAAAACTGCTACTACCTCAACGCCAGCGGCACGCTGCAGGGCGAGCAGGTAACGGCCGAGCAGCTCAAGAGCGGCGAGGTGGCCTACAAGCTGCAAGCCGGTCGCACCGACCAAGTGTGGGGACAGACGCTCGGCACCGACACCGTTCCACTGCTCACCAACGACGCCACAAAACAGGTGTACGGGGTGAAGTTCACCTACAACGGCAATGAGATGGCCTCGCGCTACGCCAACAACGCCCAGCCCGTCTTCGGCGGTCTGCCCACGGCCAAGGACATCCTCGGCACGGGCTATAACCCGCAGAACACGTACACGATGATCTTCGACGGCGGCAACTTCACCGCCGAAACGCTCGTAACGGAAGACAAGACCGTGCCCGTGAGCATGACCGTGGGCGGCACCTTCGAAATCGCCACCAAGGACGACTGGAAAGTGTTCTGCGCCCTCGTGGCCGGCGGACAGACCGGCATCAACGCCAAGATGACCGCCGATGTCGACCTCGGCACGGACATCGCGATGGTGGGAACTACCAATAACCTTTATGGCGGCACGTTCGACGGGCAGAACCACACGCTCACCGTCAACTGGGATGCCGGCTCGGCCAACGACGTCGCCCCCTTCAGAAGAGTGAGCGGCGCCACGATCAAAAACCTGCGCACCGAAGGAGCCATCCGGTCGGACAGCTACTATCTGGGCGGACTGATTGACGAAGCGATCGGCGAAAACACCGTCACGGGCTGCGTGAGCAATGTGAACCTTACGACCAGCTATGACTATTCCTCATGCGACGCGGCGGGCCTGATTTGCTATATATACACCACTGGCCGCGTTACCATCAGCGACTGCCTCGTCAAGGGCTCGATCAACGCCACCGGCAAGAAAGGCAGGAGAGGCATGGGCGGATTTGTATATGTTCAGAACGGCACCCTCGTGATGAACAACTGCCTCTACGCCGGCACGAACAACGCCAGCGGAGGCTACACCTTTGCCTCGGACTCTGACGACGAGGCCACCACCACCCTCAACAACTGCTACTACCTCAACCCCTGCGGCAAGGCACAGGGTGAGCGGATAGTCGAGAAGCAACTCAAGAGCGGCGAGGTGACAAAGAAGTTGCAAGGCGACCGTACCGACAAGTGCTACTGGGCACAGCAGTTGGGTGAAATGCCCGACTTCTACAACGCAGCCGACAAGAGCAAGGCGAACTACGTGTACTACGACGCGGCAAAGAAAGGCTGGGTGTGCGACGACTTCCGCCTCACCGACGGACAGTCGCTACCCATCGGGTTCGACTTTACCGCCGCCACCGTTACCTACGAGCGCAACTTCAATGGCGCGCAGAAAGCCACGCTGTGTCTGCCTTACGACTTGTCTGCTCAGGGCTTCAAGGCCTACACCCTCTCGGGCGGCAACAAAAACGAAGTCCATTTCAAGGAAACGAAAGATAAGCTCACGGCATACACACCGTATTACATCACTGCCGACGGCACGCCACTGCTCGGTGGCACGAACATCGAGGTGAAAGCCTACACCGGAGCTAATCTGACGACCAGCGCCAATGGCTACTCTATCAAGGGCACGGTGGTAAGCATGGACAACGCTACGGCTGCCGCAGCCAACGCCTACATCCTGCAGGACGATGGTATGTTCCACAAGGTAACGACCGACAACCCCGGTGCCACCGTTCCTGCTTATCATGCCTACATCATCTGTCCACCGCAAGCGTCAGGTGCCAAGCAGCTCTCTGTCGTCCTCGACGGCGAGACCACCGGCATCGGCGACGTGACGAACGAGGCGACCGACGGAAAGAACGGTCCGGTATATGACCTGCAAGGCCGCCGCGTGGCCGACCGCTTAGACGACGCACGCCACCAGCTGCCCGCAGGCGTCTACATCGTAGGAGGACGGAAGGTAGTCGTGAAATAATGTCTCTCTTCTTATCGGGGGGAGCGTCCACCAAGAAGAGACGCGCTCCCCGATAGCACATAACTAATAAATTATAAACAAAAAATATGAAAAAGTATATTAAACCGACCATGAAGGTCAAGCCTCTTGAAATGGAAAACTGCATCCTCGCCGGCTCCACCAGCGTGGGCATCAGTGAAGACCCCGCCACGGGACCTGCACTGTCGAAAGGTAATAACTTCTTTGGCGACGACGAGGAAGCAAGCGAGGGCAACCGCGGCAATGCTCCGTACTCGGTATGGGGCGAGTAACGTTCCCGCCTGCATTCGTCGGGGGCGCGTCTGCCAATCGGTGCGCGCTCCCCGATAAACCATCATTTGACAAGCAAAATGAGGACAACCACAAGAGAATAAAAAACATGATGATGAATATATTTACTTCAACCAATTATTAACATATTAAATTATCAAATGATTAAATTAAAATGAAACAGAAACTTCTTTTTTTATTGGCGCTGGCCTTCGTCAGCATCAGCGCCATGGGGCAAGTTACGTTCACGGCCATCGGCGGCTCCGATTTCGACGACGGCGAAGGCTCGAAGATGGCGTGTGACGGAAACATCAACACCAAATGGTGCAAGCGAGGCAACGACAACGTAGACAACTGCTACTTGGTGGTGAAGGCCAGCGAGGCCACCTACATCGAAGGCTTCAGCATGACCACGGGCAACGACAGTGAAACCTACCGCGGGCGCGCTCCAAGGGATTACACCATCTTCGGTAGCGATAACAACACCGACTGGGACGTCATTTATCACCAGCAGGACGACAACCTTATTGAGGACGAGAACTTCAAAACCTACACGGTGTATTGCAACAGCAAGAAGATGTACAAGTACTTCAAGCTATGGATCAAGGCATCGCACAACACAAAGGGCAATGACGGCAGACTGTTTCAGATTTCCGAGTTCGTCCTGTTGCCGGCTACACAAGGGATGACCTTGATGTCGGGCGATGCCAAGGCCATGGATGGCGAGACCGGACAGAAGTGGGAGGCCAACACCCCCGGGAACGTCGTGGTGAAAGCCAGCTTAAAATGCTTTCTGAAAGGCTACCAGTTCACCACGGGCAACGACAATGCTGAACACCACGGCCGCAATCCGAAGGACTGGAAAGTGGAAGGTTCCAACGACCAGACCAACTGGACCGTGCTGGACACCGAGACCGGCAACACGGTGATGGAGGACAAGAACTGCTATCCCTACTTCTTCGAGGTAACATCGGCGAGCGTCGGTTACCAGTACTTTCGCTTCACCGTCAGCGGCGCGGCGGACGGCACGTATTTCCAGATAAGCGAGCTGGCCCTGAAAGCTGAAGTGGCTCATGAGCACAACTACGTAGATGGCTACTGCACGATTTGCCATCGCCCCGACCCCGCTTACATGACGGTCAATACCGAGGGATTCTATGAGTTAGGCACAGCCGCCCAGATGAAATGGTGGAGCGCGATGGTTGCGGACGGCCATGCCAACATCAACGCCAAGCTGACCGCCGACCTCGAACTCGACAAAAACTTCGTGCTGGTGGGCACAGAAAAACATAAGTATGCCGGCACGTTCGACGGCCAGGGCCACACGCTCACCGTCAACATCGTGGGCACCGGGCAGGGTACTGCCCCCTTCCACCGCACGAATGGCGCCACCATCCGCAACCTTACCATCGCGGGCACCATAACCGCCGCGCCGGAGGGCACGGACAATTGCCACACGGCCGGCTTGGTGGGCTTCTGTGAAAACACAACCCTCCAGCGTTGCGTCGTGAAAGCCGCCATACATATTGGAAAGAGGTACGGCCAGTACTCGGCAGGCCTCGTGGGCCACATCTTGTCGGCCAAGACCACAATCGACGATTGCGCCTTTATCGGTTCTATCACGGGCGACAAGGGCAGCGTTTACAAGATCTCCGGCCTCGTAGCCTGGGGCGATGACGGCACGCTCATCATCCGCAACAGCTACGTGAATGCCGGCTACAGCGGGGTGTGGGAGCTCAATCCGATCCTGTGCCGGAAAAATGGTTCGCAGAACAACCTGAGCCACGTGTATTATTCCGAGAGGTCTAAAGGCATTGATCAGGATAATAACATGAACGGCAACTTGGGCGAGCAGATCACCAACGAGCAGGTGAAGAACGGCTTTTTGGCCTATCACTTGCAGGCCGGCCGCACCGACCAAGTCTGGGGACAGACGATCGGAACGGACGATGAGCCACTGTTCACCAGTGACGCCGCGAAGCACGTGTATCAGGTAACCTTCGCCTACAACGACAAGAAGGCCTTCCGCTACGCCAACTACGGCAATCCCATCGCCGGCGGCCTGCCCATAGCACGAGACATCCTCGGCGCAAGCTACAACCCCTACAATTCTTATACGCTCACCTTTGCCGATGGCTTCGACGCTACGACCACCGTAACGGCAGACCGCACGGTGAAGGTGCAAATGGCCATCGTCGAGAATGGCTATTTCGCCGTCTCCTCGAAGGCCGACTGGAAGGAGCTCTGCGACTTGGTGAACGGTGGCGAGACCGGCCTCAACGCCAAGCTGACAAAGGACGTAGACCTCGGCACGGACATCGTGATGCTGGGAACAGTCCACCAGCAATATTCCGGCACGTTCGACGGACAGGACCATACGCTCTCGTTCAACTGGGATGCCGACAGAGGTGGCTACATCGCCCCCTTCCGGAATGTGAACAACGCCACGATCCAAAACCTGCGCACCAAAGGGAGGATCATGACGGGCGGTGACAATTTGTCCGGATTGGTTATGGAGGCCAATGGCACCACTACCATCTCCCGTTGCGTCACCGACGTGGACATTACGGGAGGCCACCATTCCTCTCCAGCCTATGCAGCGGGCATGGTTGCAAATGTAGAGAATGGTGCCTCGGTTATCATCACCGACTGCCTCGTCAAAGGCAGCATCACCGACGCCTCGTTGTATGCGGGTAAAAGAATCAGCGGGTTTGTAGGTGGCTACAAGGGCACCCGCACGATAACCAACTGCCTCTACTTAGGCACGAGCGAGTACGACGAGTACGGAGAGTACTACACCTTCACCTTCGTCTACAATGCCACCATCAACAACTGCTACTACCTCAACGCCTGCGGCAAGCCACAGGGCACGCAGATCACCGAGGCGCAGCTGAAGAACGGCGAGGTGGCCCGTCTGCTGCAGGCCGGCCGCAGCGACCAGTTCTGGCCACAGCTGCTCGGCAGCATCACGGGCATCAACGACGTGACGGTCGACAGGGTAGGCGCAAGGAGCACGGCGGTGTATGACCTGCAAGGGCGCCGCGTGGCCGACCGCTTAGACGACGCCACACGCAACTCGTTGCCCGCCGGCATCTACATCGTGGGCGGCCGCAAGATGGTCGTGAAGTAACGCCTTCCATCGGGGGCGGCGGCCAATGGGGTGGGCCGCTCCCGATCGCCCGCCATCCTATATATATAATAAGGTGGAAACGACAAACGACGGGAGACTTGCCACAGCGTGGCAAACGTCACGGCAAACGACGGCGGCCTTGCCGAAGCTCGGCAAATATTTTCCTCATTGATGATTTCCTACTTCCTCCGAATTTGGTGGCAAACGCTCATAAGGGATGCAAAAAGTCCGTGTTTTTGTACAGAACAAATTGAAAAAACATTATTCAGTCGCAGAATTATCTATACTTTTGACTACCTTTGCATCAATATCACAGCTTTTTGCTTCCGCCCTATGGAAGCATATCATTGAAAAGGGGCATTTATGAATAAAAGGTCATTTGTTTGGTTGCTGCTTGTCATGCTCGTCTCAATTCCCTCAAAGGCCGTGCTGAAAGAGCGTGATTTATCTAAGACTCTCTCCATTCTTCGGCAGGAACTTACCGAACAACACGAAGAACTCGAACGGCAGTCGGATTATCTGAAAGAGCAACAGCAGCAAGTGCAACAAAACATGTATCGTATCATGAATCAAAGCAACCAGAACTCGCTCATGCTTTATTCACAAAAACAAGGATACGTGTTTGACCTTAGCTATGCCTGCCATGAAGCGACTGAACAGTATCATGAATTCAAGGAAACAGTTAAGCCGTTTAACTTGTTCATTACTAAAACCAATAATGAGATAGCACGCTTTGACAGTTTGATTATTAACCTAAGTAATATGCCGTTGATGTCGCTCACGCTTAGGGAACAAACCGACCGAAGCGTTTGTTTGGCATTGGCTGTAAACATAAGAAGAACGCTTAATGAGAATGCCGCGCAGTTCAAGGAATTTATCCGTTATTACAAACTTACCGAAGATCACTTGCGAAACTTGGACGATTACGCCAATAAACGTTACAAGGAGATACAGAATCATATATTTAATAATGGTAGCGACAACTATTTTTCTATACTGAAAAATTTTCATCATAACCTCAAGGAGACGACAGAAACAATAGCGGATAAATACAAAATAGACAGGAAAGTAAGATCAGACTGGGATGCCAGGGTATTGGTTGGCCTGCTGATGCTAATTGTGGGCTGGGGAATCTTTTCGGTCTTTCTCAATTTTATTTTCGTCAGACTGTTTCTGTCGCGCGTTCTTCGCAATGCCAAAGTCAGTCAGTTCTTTTCCAGATTTATGAACAAGGTTAACGAACACGCGATAGCCGAATCGTTTTTTGAAAAGCGCACTTGCATTTTTCTGGCTACGACGGTTATTACTTTCGCGATTGTCTTGGGTGTCATTCGTATGATCTGGATAGACCAGAACTTTATCATCATGGCCAGTCAGCTACTTGTAGAATATGCCTGGCTCATGGGCGTAATTTCCATTTCACTGCTAATCAGGCTGGATGGACACCAAATCAAGGCAGGTTATCGCATCTACATACCATTGTTGGTCGTAGGTTTTCTGGTTATTTCATTTCGTATCATTTTGATACCTAATGATTTGGTAGAACTGGTTTTCCCCCCGGTCTTGTTGGGTTGTACTATTTGGCAATGGATTTCCATTCAACACAACAACAAGAAAATACCCAAGTCGGATGTCTTCTATACGTATATGTCTTTGACGGTGTTTTTAATATCGCTTATCTGTTCATGGATAGGCTATGTTTTATTGTCGGTGCAGCTACTCATCTGGTGGATCATGCAACTTACCTGTATTCTGACGATCACTTGTATTCAAGGCATATTACAAAACTATGGTAAACGCAAAGGTTACTTTGATGGTGAAAAGACAATCAATGATACTTGGTTCTTCAAATTGATTTACCAAGTGATTCTACCGGTTTTGGGCATCGTTTCCATTATCATTTCCATTTATTGGGCGGCGGACGTATTCAATCTCAGTGACACGACTTGGAGAATCTTTACGGAGAGAATCATCAACAATCCCAATTTCACGCTAAGCATTATGGGCATTTCGCAAGTCATGGTGCTGTATTTCATATTCAAATACTTGAATCATACGGTTATCGAATGGCTTGAATATTACTTCAAGAAAATGGATCCGACTACCTATATCAGTCGGACAGCCATGTCGAAAAACGTCATTCAGGTAGTGATATGGGGAACTTGGCTGTTGATTAGCTTATCCATTTTCAATGTTAACAATTCATGGCTGGTCGTCGTTTCAGGCGGTTTGTCAACCGGTATCGGTTTCGCCATGAAGGATATTCTGGAAAATATCTATTATGGCATATCTCTGATGGCCGGTCGTATCAAAATCGGCGACTGGATAGAATGTGACGGCATTCGCGGAAAAGTGAGTTCTATTTCATATACGAGCACCCAACTCGACACGGTTGATGGCAGCGTAATAGCCTTTCAGAACAGTCAGCTCTTCACGAAAAATTATAAGAATCTCACAAAGAATCACGGTTATGGCCTATCGGTAGTTCCTATTGGTGTGGCCTATGGGAGCAATGCCAACGAAGTGAAAACGATTCTTATTGACGCGATCAAGAAATTGGATTGTCTGGATAAGCGACGCGAAGTAAAAGTGGTGTTTGCAGGATTCGGTGCCGACAGCATCGATTTTAAAGTGCTTGCGTGGGTTCCGGTTTTACAACAGACATACGCGGAGGGCGAAATAATGGAAACGATCTATCAAACACTCAATGCCCACCATATAGAAATTCCATTTCCGCAGCGTGATATTCATATTATCCGGGCAGATGATGAAAACGAACTCAAAATGGCTACAAATTATTAATTATGGACAATCCTCAGTTATCCCCCATATTGATTGCCGGTCCTTGTGTTATCGAATCTGCTCAGCTGCTTGACACGGTTGCGCTGGAACTTGCCAAAATTCGCAAGACCCTCGGCGTAGATATCATCTTTAAGGCCTCGTTCGACAAGGCTAATCGCACTTCCATTCGCTCGTTTCGCGGACCGGGTTTGGAAAAGGGACTCCAAATGCTTGCCGATGTCAAAGAGAAATATGATCTGCGCGTCCTCACGGATATTCACGAAAGCTATCAGGCTGAAGCCGTAGGCTCCGTTTGCGACGTCATCCAGATTCCCGCATTTCTGTGTAGGCAAACCGACCTATTGATAGCCGCGGCTAAGACGGGGAGAATCGTGAATATAAAAAAAGCGCAATTCCTAAGTGGCAAGGACATGAAATATCCCGTAGAGAAAGCGCTTGAGAGCGGTGCCAAGGAAGTTTGGCTGACAGAAAGGGGTAATTGCATGGGATATAATAATCTGGTTGTTGATTTCAGAAATATTCCCGACATGAAGGAGATTGTTCCGAATGTTATCATGGACTGCACGCATAGCGTGCAACGACCGAGCGCCGGAGACGGCAAAACAGTCGGCGACCGTAAGTTTGTCCCCATGATGGCTTTGGCGGCCAAGGCCTTTGGAGCTACAGGGTATTTCTTTGAAGTGCATCCTAATCCCGATCAAGGACTATCTGACGCGGCCAACATGTTGGAATTGGCAAAACTCGAAGGATTGATTCGGGATATATTAAAAAAGTAATAACACAAAATTCTTAATCTTACCCAGATGAAAACCAGCATAGAGGAAAGAATAAAAGAAGCCAAGCAATACGGCATACAGTGTCTGAAAGACGAAGCTGACGCGATTCGTAATCTCACGGAACAATTAGATGACAGCTTTGAGAAAGCTGTCAAAATGATATATTCTTGTCATGGAAAAGTGATTGTAACAGGAGTTGGTAAAAGTGGAAATATCGGTGCCAAGATCGCCGCGACGCTTGCTTCGACAGGCACTCCCGCCTTCTTTATTAATCCACTCGACGTATATCATGGAGATTTGGGAGTCATGACATCCGAGGATGTAGTGCTTGCGCTTAGCAACAGCGGGCAGACAGACGAGCTGCTCCGGTTTATTCCGATGGTGCTGCATATGAATGTGCCAATTATCTCGATGACAAGTAATCCCGATTCACTGCTTGCTAAATATAGCAACGCCCATATCAAGGTATGGGTTGATCATGAAGCCTGTCCGCTCAATCTGGCTCCAACCAGCAGCACGACCGCGGCTTTGGCAATGGGCGACGCGTTGGCAGTGGCACTGATGATCGTCAGAGATTTCAAGCCACGCGACTTTGCGCAATTCCATCCGGGAGGCGAACTCGGCCGTAAGCTGCTGACCATGGCAGAGGATGTCATGCGTACCGAGGATTTGCCTGTCATCTCTAAAGACATGCACTTAGGCGAGGCCATCATCCATGTAAGCAAAGGTAAACTGGGACTTGGGGTTTCACTTGAAAACGGCAGGGTCATTGGACTTATCACCGACGGCGACATCAGAAGAGCCATGGAGAAATGGCAAGCGGAATTCTTCAATAAGACAGTGAGCGATATCATGACACGCAACCCCAAACAGGTTTCTCCCAAGACAAAAATATCGGAGATACAGAGAATCATGCATGATAATAAAATCCACAGTGTATTGGTTGTCGACAAGGAGAATCATTTAATGGGCGTAGTAGATAGCTACGCGGCTACTCTGCTGTAAAATGAATGTAATTATGAAGCGTTCTGCCAGACGTATTTTCAATATTCTCACACGCTGCCTATTATACTTTTTATTACACGCAAGCATAGCCAATGCTCAGAAAGCGGATTCGCTCATCGTACAAGACCTAAGGGCCGAACGAGTCACATTCAGTCATAATAATTCAGTGACACTCCTGACGGATGGCCAGCAAAAGTTTGATGATCTGTTCAAGGCCATCCGACAGGCCAGGGAGAGTGTGCACTTGGAATATTTTAATTTCAGAAATGATTCAATTGCGCGGATGTTGTTCGAATTGCTCATCGCCAAAGCGCGTGAAGGCGTCGAGATAAGAGCGCTTTTCGACGCTTTCGGAAACTCTTCCAATAACCGTCCGCTAAAGAATTATCATTTAGACAGCATTCGGGCCGCAGGCATTGAAATATATAAGTTTGATCCGATCACTTTTCCGTGGATCAATCATGTATTTTCACGCGACCACCGTAAAATAGTAGTCATTGATGGCAGAATTGCTTATACGGGAGGGATGAATGTTGCCGACTATTACATAAAAGGAACAAAAGTAGTTGGCGAATGGCATGATATGCACTGCCGCATTTCGGGCGAGGAGGTGAATACGCTGCAGCGCATCTTTCTGAAAATGTGGAATAAAGTAGCCGGTCAGCATGTAGACGAAAGCCGATATCTGAATGGGGGGAAAGACATATCTTATTTCAGGAATCTCAAGCCCGATGAATGTGAATCACGCGGCAACAAGATGGTGGGTATCATCAATCGTGAGCCCCGCGTCAGCAATAAGATTATCAGAACGTTTTACTTATCGGCCATCAACAGAGCACAAGACAGTATCAAATTGATCAACCCATACTTCACACTCAATCGCGGCATCAAAAAAGCGCTTAAACGGGCTGCCGGACGTGGTGTAAAAGTGGAAATCATGCTGAGTGTCAAAAGCGATATTCCCCTGACACCGGATTGTGGCTTCTATAACGCCTACCAACTTATGAAAGCCGGATGCGCGGTGTGGATGTACAAACCGGGCTTTCATCATACAAAAATCATAACAGTAGACGGCAACGTCTGTACGGTGGGTAGCGCGAATCTGAATTCAAGAAGCCTCAGTTGGGATTACGAGGAAAACGCGGTCATCGTAGACCGGTGCACAACAGCCCAACTTGATAATTTGTTCGATAAGGAAAAGGCCGACTGCTTCAAACTGACGAGCAAAAGCTGGAACCAATGGAGAAACGGTTGGCAGAAATTCAAAGGATGGTTTGCCCATTTACTGGCACCATTTCTATAACTCAAAATAAACAAAATGACCAATGATAATTTGAAACAGAAGGGAATGCGACCTAAAATAGCCATTATCGACAAGAACACGCTTGCTGTAATGGGCCTCAAACAGATTCTGCAAAACGTCATGCCCATTATGAAAGTAGATCATTTCGCGACCTTGGAAGAACTGCAAAGATGTGATCCGGACTCTTATGTCCATTACTTTGTCGCGATGAACATCATACTTGAGAATCGGCAGTTCTTTCTTGACCGTCGTGTGAAAACAATAGTCTTGGTGCCGTCAAATGATCCTAATTCTCAATTAAAAGGATTTAATTGCCTCTGCCAGAGCGTATCAGAGGAGCAGTTTGTCAAAAATCTGCTCATACTGGAACAACATGCTCATCCTCACGGAGAGCATTTTCCCGAAATGCCTAAGCCGTTGAAAGCCAAGATACTGAGTGCCCGCGAGATTGAAGTCCTGTCGCTCATAGCCCAGGGAATGCTCAACAAGGAAATAGCCGAGCAGCTCAACATCGGCATGACCACCGTCATCACACACCGCAAGAACATCATCGAGAAGTTAGGACTGAAAAGCGTTTCCGCCCTCACGATCTACGCCGTCATGCACGGCTACGTAGACATCAGCAAGATATAAGCGTTAGCGTAAAACCGCGTTTTTTCGGAGAAAAGCCTGCAAAGCAAATCATGGAAACGAAAATCCACGCAGCGGATTTGGAATTATTGTAGGAAAACGCTATATTTAGATAAGATACTCACGCTCGACAAAGCAAATTAAAACAAGTTTTATTTGCATTTGCGC
Organism: Prevotella illustrans; assembly: GCF_017426725.1. GTDB lineage: Bacteria > Bacteroidota > Bacteroidia > Bacteroidales > Bacteroidaceae > Prevotella > Prevotella illustrans. Next base: position 29,330 of record NZ_JAERMS010000013.1, read on the forward strand.
TCGCTAAATCGTATATTTGCAGAAAATGGCGGCACTCGGCAAATTGAAAACAAACTTTCTTTGCACTCGTTTGCACAATTTTTGCACCGGAACAATAAAAGAACAGGAGGTAAAACTATGAATATCAACGAACGCACGAAGGAAGGACGCAGCATCGTGGACTACCTGCGCGAAAAGGGTTTGATATCAACAGCCAAGACAGACAACGGAAGAGAGGCTACGCGCCGTGCACTCCGCGAATTGAGCGAGGGCAAGGTAACCCATTGTAGAAATTTTGACGACTATCTGAAAAGTGTCAAGTGATGCGTGAAATCGTCTATACAGGGCAATATAAGCGCGACTTGAAGCGTGCCCGCAAACGTCGGATGCCGGAAGATGACCTTAACGAAGGCATTCGCCTACTGGCAGAAGACAAACCATTGCCCGCAGAAAGACGCGACCATGCACTTACAGGCGAATTCTCCGGGCTGCGTGAATGCCACATTCATCCCGATTGGCTGTTGGTGTACAGCAAAGAAGATGTCATTTCTGCAGAAAAGGAATCAGTGGAAAAGGAATTGCATATTCTGATTCTTATACGCACCGGCACACACGCCGATTTGTTCTGACATTTCTTTTGCGGAAATCTTTTCCGTCCCACGTTCACGAGCAGAGCGTGGGACGCTTGTTTTCCCACAAACCGCCAGCCGAGATTTTTTGTTTTCCGTCGTGTGGTCTATGTTGAAATGCTCTCTCGGGAGCAGAAAACTGCGATTTTTCTTCGGAAATAGCCGTCGGGAACTCAGAAATCGCGATTTTTCGACAGAAATCGCCGTCGGGAACTCAGAAACTGCAGGTTTTTGACAAAAATAGCCGTCGGGAACTCAGAAACTGCAGTTTTTCAGCAAAACTTCCTGTAAGGAGCAAATAAATCGCGATTTTTCAGTAATCTTTTAGCCAAAAATCCATGGAAATCAAGACAATCAACAAGGCACTCTACCAGCCGCGTCAGGAGGAAAGAACCAAGGGTCTGGAGAAGTTGGATCGCAAGCGCGACCAAGCCTACGCTCGCTGCAACACGGTCGAAAAGAAATCGACGCGCACCACGACTGCTCCGGAAACGCCTGCTACTGAAGCGCCGTAGGATGGTAGCGGAAAGAGATATTCAAAACAAGACGAACCTCGAAAGTCAATCATCCGACTTTCGAGGTTCGCCTTGTTTTCTCCCCATGGAGAACTTCGGCCCGGCAAGAGCCTCTGTTTTATGATGGTAGAATGGCCCCTGCCGGTTACTTGGCGTAGGCCACGGAACGGGTTTCGCGAATGACCGTGATTTTTACCTGTCCCGGGTAGGTCATCTCATTCTGTATCTTGGTGGCTATCTCGGAAGAGAGCTTCTCTGATTCGGTGTCGTTCATCTTGTCGGCGCCAACAATCACTCGCAGCTCACGACCGGCCTGGATGGCGTAGGTCTTCGTCACGCCCGGATAACTCATCGCGATAGCTTCCAGGTCGTTCAGTCGCTTGATGTAGGCCTCAACAATCTCGCGGCGGGCACCCGGTCGAGCGCCGGATATCGCGTCGCAGACCTGCACGATAGGGGCCAACAGCGTATTCATTTCTATCTCATCGTGGTGGGCTCCGATTGCGTTGCAGATGTCTGGCTTTTCCTTATATTTCTCCGCGATTTTCGCGCCATAGAGGGCGTGCGGCAGTTCGCTTTCCTCGTCTGGCACCTTGCCGATGTCGTGGAGCAGGCCGGCACGCTTGGCTTTCTTGGGGTTCAATCCCAATTCGGAAGCCATGACGGCACAGAGATTGGCGGTTTCGCGCGCGTGCTGCAGCAGGTTTTGGCCATAAGAAGAACGGTATTTCATCTTGCCGACGATGCGGACCAGCTCGGGATGCAGTCCGTGGATGCCCAAGTCAATGGCGGTACGCTTTCCTGTTTCAATAATCTCGTTTTCGAGTTGTTTTTTCACTTTCGCGACAACTTCCTCGATGCGGGCCGGATGGATTCTTCCGTCTGCGACAAGTTGATGCAGGGCCAGGCGGCACACTTCGCGACGGATCGGATCGAATGCAGAAATAACAATCGCTTCGGGCGTATCGTCGACAACAATTTCAACGCCTGTGGCTGCTTCCAAAGCGCGGATGTTGCGACCTTCGCGTCCGATGATTCGCCCTTTCACCTCGTCGTTGTCGATGTGGAAAACGCTCACGGAATTTTCTATGGCCGTTTCTGTCGCGGTGCGTTGGATGGTCTGAATAACGATTTTTTTGGCTTGTTGGTTGGCGTTGAGTTTGGCTTCGTCCATGATCTCATTGACATAACTTGCCGCGTCGAGCTTGGCCTGATCCTTCAGGCTTTCTATCAGGCGTTCCTTGGCTTCTTCTGCGCTTATGCCTGAGAGTTCCTCGAGCTTAGCACGCTCTCGGTCCTGCATCTTATCCAGTTCTTCCTGCTTGATAGACAAGAGTTTTTTCTCGTTGTCGATTCGCTGTTGATTCTGTTCTACCTCTTGCTTTCTGCGGGTGATTTCTTCCTGTCGCTGATTGAGAGAAATTTCGCGTTGCTTCAAGCGATTCTCGTTTTGCTGAACTTTCAGATTACGCTGCTGGACTTCTTTTTCCAGTTCGCTTTTCTTGTTAAGGAATTTCTCTTTTACCTCAAGGAGCTTTTTCTCTTTAATCACATCGGCCTCTTTCTGAGCCGAATCAATCATCGCATTGTATTTTCCTTTAATCATATAACGGAAAACACTATATCCTGCCGCTCCGCCTATGATTAAGGCAACAGCGGCCGTGATTAGTAATTCTATCATTTTGTTTTATTTAAGTAAGTATAAATCATATTCTCAAATTCATTTAGCCAGAGCCGATTCGATTTCAGAAGTCAACTTGTCGAGAATATCATTGTAGGGTTGCGCGTCGTTACGATCTTCTATCCTCTGATAGCGCAATGCTATATCAACCAAAGCCATATACAGGATTTCCTTGTCACTTTTCTGGTTCTTGAAAATATTTGCGTAAGTATTAACGGCGTCGTTGATCATTTTGCCTGCGTCACGATACAACTTCTCCTCTTCGCGATTAATAATCACGGTGAGATTTGTATCATACAGATGCAAATTAATATGTAATTTCTCTTTGTTTTCTCCTGCCATCGTCACTCTTATTTTTCACTCAACAAAGTGAGACATTTGTTGACATCCCTGATTAGCTTGGATAATCTTTTCTTGGCGCTTTCCATATCCGTGTCGGAGACTTCGATCATTCTTGCTATCTTCAGGCTCTCATAGCTTTTCTTTGCCAAATCCAATTGTTCTTCCAACTGCTTGATCTTGATGTCACGTTCGTCAACCATCGTGTACAGGTCTGCGTTTTCATTCTTCAATTCCTGGTATTGAATGATCAGCTGCCTGACACGGGTAGAAAACGTATTTAATCTTTTCTCAGCAGACTCCATAGAATTACAATTTGATTACAAAAATATAAGATTTTATTGATAAGCCCAAACTTTTTAAAGTTTTTGCCTATTCAGCCTGCCCATCTGCAGGCTTAGGTTCTTTTTTGGCAAGCATCACGACTTGGTATACAAAACCAGAAACCCACTTTTGACTAAAGCCCAGACGGTTATTATATTTGCGTATGGCCAACACTGCCTTAATGACACCGGCGTCTGAAAAATCGTTTTTATTAAAAATGTCGTTGACCGTCTTCTCTGTCATCGTATAAAGCGCGCTCTTCAGAAATGAAGGCAAACGCAATTTATATTTCATCAGATTGCCGGTCAGCATCATCAAATCCTGGCTGAAGCCCTGAAACTGAATCATATACGTCTGAACGTCTGTCACTTTATGGCAGTTTTTGCGAATACTTTGATCAATTTCTTTAAAAAACGTGTCATCCGTTTTATAAAGTTCCTTCATCATCTTACGGCAATGGCTCTTTTCGCCTATACCTAATTTATTATTAACAGTCGGAATATGCAATGAAGCCTTGAAGGTTCGCAAATCTGGAAGCATGGCCAAATTATTGATTCCCAATGTCGCAGCAATTGAAGCCTGGAAATAGACTCTCACTAACGTCATGTAGTCTTCCATGCCTCCCGCTTTTTTCTCATATTCTTTCTTCTTGAATAATTTTTCAAATATTCCCATGATTATTAATAAAGTCTTAAATATATTTCTGTTGCAAAGATAGTAACTTTCATCTTATTTTTGCAAAAAAGGCCTATAAAACAAAGATTTTGCGGTGACAATATGACCATTTTCAACAAAATTGATTAACTTTGCGACAAAATCAAGTTATTTTCCCGTTTGTTCCAATTAATGGTACATGCCTGAATAAAAGATAACATGAATTATTATAATAGTAATAATGAGGCCGTTCAATCAATGGTTTATTTGATTGATTTCTTGGTTCTTAATATATGTATGCTTGTATTTTGCTATGCTATGCCAGGCATAGTGCCCAATTATATTTATAACGCAACAAAGATTTCTGTACTGGCAGCAAATTTTGCGATGGCCATTTCGCAATACTTTTTCTCAACAATCGTTCTTGTGGGGGCGGTCTCATTTTACAACATGATGGGCCGAATATTTCAGTTAGTCTTTTCGCAAGGGGTTATCATGTTGCTTTTTTTAAGTATTTTGAGCCATGAGAATTTTTTGCGCTACTGCATCTTTCTTTCAATTACATTTTATTTTAGTTTGACCATTGTACGCTATTGCGAACTGTTGGTAATCAGATATTTTCGAAAGCAAGAAAGAAATATCCGTAACATTCTGTTTGTGGGGCACGATCCTGCGATTGTCAATCTATACAAAGATATGATTTCCGACTTTTCTACGGGTTATCGGTTCTTGGGTTATTACAGCGACAGAGAAATCAATAATTGTCCTGAAAAATTGTGTCATCTTGGTTCCATAGATGACCTTAATAGTAAGATGGAAAGTTTTCCTGGCTCTCATAGTTCGAAAATAGATAATATATTTGTTTGCCTTTCTCATGATGAATCGGATGAGATTATAAAAATCATGAGGTTTTGCGATAAGAATGTTATTCATTTCTACTATCTTCAGCGAATGTTTGGCAATTACATGTTGCATCTCAAGGCGGAGCAATTCGGTTCGAATCAACTCTTTGTTAATTATAAGGGTCCACTTTCACATTGGACAAATAGTTTTGTCAAACGGACTTTTGATATTCTTGTCAGCGGAATTATATGCCTATGTATGATCCCACTGATTCCTATTATTGGGATTATTATTAAACTTCAAAGTCCGGGACCGGTTTTCTTTGCACAAAAGAGAACAGGTATCAATGGTAAAACTTTTCTTTGTTATAAATTCCGTTCCATGCATATTAACAAACATGCAGACATGATACAGGCAACGGAACATGATGTTCGTAAATTCGCGTTTGGTAGTTTCATGCGTAAAACTAATCTTGATGAATTTCCCCAATTTTTCAATGTGTTGTTGGGAGACATGAGTATCGTTGGCCCTCGTCCACACATGCTACTTCACACCTCGGAATATAGCCGATTAATAGACAAATACATGGTTCGTCATTTTTGCAAGCCCGGTATTACAGGCTGGGCCCAAGTCACGGGTTTTAGAGGTGAGACCAAGGAGTTGTGGCAAATGGAGGAAAGGGTTAGACGAGATATCTGGTATTTAGAGAATTGGACCATTTTTCTTGATTTCAAAATTATGCTATTGACAGCAAAAACGATATTTATTCCCGACAAAAACGCATATTAACATGAAAGGAATAGTCTTAGCAGGTGGTAGTGGCACGCGTCTCTATCCCATAACAAAAGGGGTCAGCAAACAGCTTATCCCCATCTACGATAAGCCGATGATTTATTATCCAATCTCGGTCCTCATGTTAGCAGGCATACGCGACATTCTTATCATCAGCACTCCATACGATTTGGCGGGATTCAAGCGTCTTCTCGGTGACGGACATGAAGTAGGCGTTCGTTTCGAATATGCCGAACAGCCTACTCCCGACGGTCTGGCTCAGGCATTTATCATCGGAGAATCATTTATTGGCAATGACGATGTGTGTCTCGTATTAGGCGATAATATCTTTTATGGCGCAGGCTTCTCGGGACTTCTCAAAGAAAGTATTGAAGCGGCTAAGCGGGGTGTTGCCAGTGTCTTTGGTTACTACGTCAATGACCCGGAAAGATATGGTGTGGCAGAGTTGGACCACGAAGGCAATTGTATATCCATAGAAGAAAAGCCACAACATCCTAAAAGCAACTATGCCGTTGTAGGACTCTATTTCTATCCTAACAGTGTTGTAGAAATTGCAAAACAGATTAAACCTTCCATGCGAGGTGAACTTGAAATAACAACTGTTAATCAGCAATATCTCGCAACTCATTCTCTAAAAGTCAGGACATTGCAAAGGGGATTTGTCTGGCTCGATACAGGAACTCACAACAGTCTGTCAGAAGCAAGTTCCTTCATAGAAGTGATCGAAAAGCGTCAGGGACTTAAAGTGGGTTGTCTGGAGGAAATCGCGTTTAGGCAAAACTGGATTACAGCCGAACAACTCAAAGAAAACGCAAAGCCTATGCAGAAAAATGAATATGGAAAATATTTGTTAGGTTTTATTAAGTCATAGCTTGAAGCTGATAAAGTACAATCTATACGAATAATAAAAAAAAAGAAGTTATAATAAAAATGGAAGAAAACAAAAACGCGGTCCCAGAAGAGTTATTGGAGAAAGACGAACAGTCTTTTTTCGACTTTCAACTTATCTACACAACTCTCATTTTGAATTGGAAATGGTTTGTGTTCTCATTGATTGTCTGTTTGGGAGCCGCGTATGCTTACTTGCGCTATACCACTCCCATGTATCAAGCTTATGCCAAGCTTTTGATTAAAGACGACGAACGTTCGCCTCGGGGCAATAGTATTCAAAACGCGGCTAATCTGGGGCTTATCACGAACTCCAATGGTATTGATAACGAGATGGAGCTCCTTACTTCACATTCTATAGCTGAAGCTTCTGTCCGTGATCTGAAAATTTATGTCAACTATTTTATGGAAGGTAAAGTCAGAGACCATGAACTTTATCGTACTCAACCTTTTAATATTGATGTAGACGCGGCTCATTTGAATCGGTTGGATGTTCCAATGCGTATAATAATAGAAAAAACTTCTGTAGGTTATAGTATTACCGGGACCTACTATGTGACACTTACTGAAGGACGTGTCGACGGTCCCTTCACTATCAACAAGTCAGTCTCTCAAATACCAACGGTTATCAATACGAAAGCCGGCACTATCAGTATCACGCGGAATATGCTTTCAATGGTGAAAGATCTTAATGAGGGGCAGATTTTAAAAGTAAAAATATCATCGCCCAAGATGGCGGCCTACAAATATATTCGAAATCTGGCAGTTAATCAAACATCGAAAACGACAACGATAGCGCAACTGACTTTGGAGGATCAAATTCCGCAACGTGCTATCGACTATCTTAAACAGATGGCAGTTGCATATAACCGGCAAGCTAACGAAGACAAGAATGAGATAGCTCAAAAAACAGAATCATTTATCAACTCGCGTTTGGAAAAAATCAATGCGGAGCTTGGAAGCACCGAGGGAGCGCTTGAAAATTACAAACGGAGAAATAATATGGTAGAACTCAAGATGAATGCCGGACAGGCTGTAGCCAACCAAGATCAATATGCCCAAAAACTTGCCGAAGCTAATGCGCAAGTAGCTCTGCTCAATGAGATGAGTCAATATATGAACCAACCCGGTAATCGATACGAGGCTCTACCCTCAAGTGTAGGACTAACCGATCAGAACGCCACCGTACTTATCAATAAATATAATGAAATAGCAATGGAACGCAAGCGGTTGCTCCGTAGTGCTTCTGAATCCAGCCCAACAGTCACTCCGCTGACGGCTCAATTGGATGATTTGACTAACAGTATTCGCCGTGCTATGAATCAGTCTCGTAGGGGAATGGAGATACAGCGCAATGCAGTGGCGTCACAATTGAATAAATACAGCGGCGAAGTAGGTGCGACTCCGGAACAAGAGCGTATGCTGACTCAGATTGGCCGCCAACAAGAAGTCAAATCCGGTCTTTATTTGATGTTGCTTCAAAAACGCGAAGAGAATTCAATTTCCCTTGCCGCTACAGCCGATAAGGGTAGACTTATTGACGATCCGGAATTTGCTGGTAAAGTAAGCCCCAAGTCAAGTATTGTCATTTTAATTGCCTTGTTGCTTGGTCTTTCAATTCCTGCCTTGATTTTGTTTATTTTACAGTTCTTCCATTATCGTATTGAAGGCCATATGGATGTAGCTCGTCTCACCACATTACCAATTATTGCTGATATTCCTGTGGCAAGTGAGTCGGCAAAGACCAAGGCCGATATTGTTGTTCATGAGAACAAGAATAATCTTATGGAAGAAATTTTCCGTAGCTTGCGTACAAATCTACAGTTTATGCTGAAAGAAAATGAAAAGGTCATTGCTTTTACCTCATCAACAACTGGTGAAGGAAAAACTTTTACAGCAGCCAACCTGGCAGTTAGCCTTGCGCTTTTAGGGCGTAAGGTCATCTTGGTCGGCCTTGATATTCGCAAGCCACGTCTTGCCGAATTGTTTGAGCTTGATGACCACCAACATGGAATTACCAATCTGCTTATTCAAAGTCATCCTTCTGTAGAGGATATCAAGAAGCAAATCCTTTCTTCGGGCATCAATAACCATCTCGAATTGCTTATGGCCGGCCCAACTCCTCCTAACCCTGCGGAATTGCTGGCCCGTAAAAGTCTTGATACGATTTTTGAACAGTTGCGCATGATGTATGATTATATCATCATTGACACTGCTCCTGTAGGATTAGTGACTGATACCTTGCAAATCTCTCGCGTTGTAGATGCCACAGTTGTGATGACCCGTGCCGATTATACGGCAAAAGAAAGTATTGGTCTTATTAATTCTTTGGCGGATAGTAATAAAATGCCAAATGTCTGCATTGTCATCAATGGTATTGATATGTCAAAGAAAAAACATGGCTATTATTACGGTTATGGCAAATATGCCAAATACGGACGCTATGCGCGCTTGGGCAGTAACTATGGAAGCTATGGGCGCTACGGTAGCTATGGTAGCTATGGCACATATGGTTCATATGGCAACTATGGAAGTTATGGTAGCTATGGTAATTATTCAAACAGTCACTATGGTGACAAAAATGATGACTCAATAAAAAAATAATGAAGATAGCAGTAGACTTTGATGGAACAATCGTTACACACCGCTATCCAGCCATCGGAGAAGAAATTCCCTTTGCAACGGAAACTTTGAGAATGTTGATCAGAGACGGTCATCAGCTTATTCTTTGGAGCGTGCGTGAAGGTGCGCTCCTCCAAGAAGCAATTGACTGGTGCAAGGAAAGGGGGGTTGATTTTTGGGCTGTAAACCGTGACTATCCGGAAGAAAAAGTTGAAAATAATAATCACTACTCCAGAAAGTTGAAAGCGGACATGTTCATTGACGACCGGAATATCGGTGGGCTCTTGGAATGGGGACAGATTTACCATATGATACATGATAGTTATAGCCTCAATGATATCATCCAAGAACGTATCAACCAACAAAGTTTTGCGACGCGCAACATGCCAAAGAAGAAGCATTGGTGGCAATTCTAAGCTTCAATTAACTATTTTCAATACTATGACAACGATACAAAAGACATACAACAAGCCAGCCTCCAAACGGATTCATATAGAGACAGAATCAACTTTGTTAGCTGGTAGTAATGCTACGCAACAAGAAAAAAATATACCTATTTACGACGACGGTCTACCTGATGGAGCGTCTGCACAAGCTCGGCGTAATAGCATTTGGGGTGAAGATAATGAATAGAAAAGACATCCTCTTCAGTTGTCACTAACTGTGGGAACATTTCATTTTTGTAATCTGTAGATTGCAATTTTTTGGTTAAATAGCGTAATAATACCAAAAATATATCTATCTTTGCAGCGCTAATTGGTAGATAGGCCTCTGCCGCACGGTTAGCTTATTATTAATAACGTTATATTTTATGTACTTTACTTTATTTATTACCGTTTTGTTGACGGCTTTCGTCTTGGTGGTTGGCGCTTACGTCATCGCTAAGCTGATCGGTCCGCGTTCCTACAATCCGGTGAAAGGAGAGCCTTTTGAGTGTGGTATCCCTACACGTGGAAGCAGTTGGCTGCCCATGCACGTAGGATATTATCTCTTTGCCATCCTTTTTCTGGTGTTCGACATAGAGACCGTTTTGCTTTACCCATGGGCGGTCGTCGTCAAGCAGTTTGGTCCCCTTGCCTTAGTGAGCATCGGATTCTTTCTGTTGGTATTGGTATTTGGCTTGGCTTATGCTTGGCGGAAAGGAGCTTTGGAATGGAAGTAAGAAAGCCGAAAATCAAAAGTATTCCTTACGAGGAGTTTAAGGACAATGATACGCTGGAGGAAATGACCCGGCAATTAAATGAAGGCGGTGCCAATGTGATTGTAGGATCGTTAGATCAGGCTATCAACTGGGGGCGTAGCAATTCGTTGTGGTCATTGACTTTCGGAACCTCATGTTGCGGTATCGAGTTCATGTCCGTGGGCTGCGCCCGTTACGATTTCTCACGCTTTGGTTTTGAGGTAACCCGCAACTCTCCACGGCAGGCTGACTTGATCATGTGTGCCGGTACGATTACCAATAAGATGGCGCCGGTCTTCAAACGCTTGTATGATGAGATTGCCGAACCGAAATACGTGGTGGCAGTCGGTGGTTGTACCATCAGTGGAGGTCCCTTCAAGAAGAGCTACAATGTTGTGCGCGGTATTGATGAGTTAGTGCCTGTAGATGTGTATATTCCGGGTTGCCCTCCGCGTCCCGAGGCAATTCTCTACGGCATGATGCAGTTGCAGCGTAAGGTGAAGGTTGAGAAATTCTTTGGAGGTGCCAATCATAAGATGACCGCAGAAGAACGCGCACGCTCGATGAGCAAGGGCGGACTTCATGGGCTTTCGAACGAAAACCTCTCCGATAAGCAGAAGTTGGGACACCGTGAGCCGATTATCGTGATGGATGTTCCGTCGGATTTCGATCCGCAAAAGGGATTGGAGGAGTAATATATAATAAGGTATTGGAATATGAAACTAAATAACATAGAACTCAATTTTGACAACTTTGCCGGTGAAATGGTCAAGTTGAAGAGTGAGAAGCATTTTGATTACCTTGTTACCATTATAGGTGAAGACTTCGGTGAAGAAGGATTGGGATGTATTTATATCCTGGAAAATACGCAGAGCCATGAGCGTTGTTCGACCAAGGTCATCGCGAAACAGGTGGGGGAGGACTATGTGATTCCTTCCGTGTTGAAGATTTGGAACGCCGCCGACTTGCTGGAGCGCGAGGTCTTTGATTTCCTGGGAATTAAATTCTTGGGCCATCCTGACATGCGCCGTCTGTTCATGCGTAATGATTTTGCGGGCTACCCATTGAGAAAAGACTTCAATATGAGTCCGGAAGCCAATCGATTTCCGACGACCGACGAGCCTGAAACCGATTTCACGACGGAGTGGAATTTGGATAAGCATGGTAATCTTGTCGCAACGCGTCATCGCTTGTTTGACGAAGATGATTTCGTTGTTAATTTCGGTCCGAACCATCCAAGTATGCACGGTGTGTTGCGTTTGCAAGCCGTACTGGATGGCGAGACGGTTAAACATATCTATCCTCATCTCGGCTATATCCATCGGGGTATGGAGAAGATGATGGAAAGCATGACCTACCCTCAGACTTTGGCCATGACTGACCGTTTGAATTATCTTTGCGCGATGATGCATCGCCATGCGCTTGTCGGCGTTATAGAAGACGGGATGGGCATTGAGCTGTCGGAACGAATCCAATACATCCGTACGATTATGGATGAATTGCAGCGTATTGACAACCACTTACTTTATTTGGGTACGGCAGCGCAGGATATGGGCGCCCTCACGGCATTCCTCTATTGTATGCGTGACCGTGAACATGTACTGAACGTAATGGAGGAGACAACCGGTGGACGACTGATTCAGAACTATTATAGAATAGGTGGCTTGCAGGATGACATTGATCCCAATTTTGTTGAGAATACCAAGACTCTTTGCAAATACCTCCGTCCTATGATTCAGGAGTACATGGATGTGTTCGGCGATAACGTGATTACGCACAATCGTTTTGAGGGAGTAGGCCCCATGGGACTTGAAGATAGTATCAACTACGCTTTGACAGGTCCTGCCGGTAGGGCTGCAGGCTGGCATAACGACGTTCGCAAGAATCATCCGTATGCCTGCTATGGTCAGGTGAATTTCAAGGAAATCACGCTTGATGGGGCTGATGCCATGGCTCGTTACATGGTTCATATCAATGAACTTTATCAGAGTCTGGATATTATAGAGCAACTGATAGACAATATTCCTGAAGGAGAATTTTACATCAAGCAGAAACCTATCATCAAGGTTCCTGAAGGACAATGGTATTTCTCGGTTGAAGGAGGTGCCGGTGAGTTCGGTGTTTATCTGGATAGCCGAGGCGACAAGAGTCCTTATCGCTTGAAGATGCGTCCAATGGGACTTACCCTGACCGGCGCTTTCGATAGGATGTTGCGCGGACAGAAAGTGGCTGATTTGGTTACAGCAGGTGCCACGATTGACTTCGTAATACCGGATCTTGATAGATAATACTAAAATTAATGATTATAAATAAACGAAATAGCATATGTTTGATTTTAGTATAGTTACTTCATTTGTCGACAATCTTCTGCGTCAGACGCTTGGCTTGGGAGATTTTTGGACCATATTGATTGAGTGCGTGCTTGTAGGATTGGGCATTTTAGTCGGCTATGCGTTGCTGGCCATTGTGCTGATCTTTATGGAACGTAAGGTTTGCGCTTATTTCCAATGCCGTATCGGTCCTATGCGTGTAGGTCCCTGGGGCATATTCCAGGTGTTTGCCGATGTGTTGAAGATGTTGATAAAGGAGATATTCGCCATAGACAAAGCTGATCTTTTGCTCTATTACGTAGCTCCTTTCCTTGTTATCATTGCCTCTGTAGGAACATTCTCCTTCCTTCCTTGGAATAAAGGTATGAGCGTTCTCGACTTTAATGTCGGCATTTTCATGATTACGGCCATAAGTTCTATCGGCGTTGTCGGTATCTTTATGGCGGGTTGGGGCAGCAATAATAAATACTCTGTGGTAAGTGCCATGCGTGGTGCCGTTCAGATGATTTCTTACGAGATGTCGTTGGGACTTTGTCTTATTTGCGCGGTCATTCTAACAGGCACGATGCAGATGAGCGGTATCGTGGACGCGCAGACAGGTCCGTGGAAATGGCTCATCTTCCAAAGTCCAACCGCGATAATCGCCTTCTTGGTTTTCCTTGTTTCGGGAAACGCGGAGGCTAACCGTGGTCCCTTTGACTTGGCCGAAGCCGAAAGCGAGTTGACCGCCGGCTATCATACGGAATATTCGGGTATGGGTTTCGGTTTTTATTATCTGGCGGAATATCTTAATCTTTTCGTTATTTCAGGTCTGGCCTCTGCCGTATTCCTCGGTGGTTGGGCACCTGTGAACATTGGGTTGGACGCTTTTGATCATGTGATGAATCTGATTCCCGGAATTTTCTGGTTTTTGGGCAAGTCCTTCTTGGTTGTCTGGATTCTGATGTGGGTGCGTTGGACCTTCCCCCGTTTGCGTATCGACCAGATATTGAAACTCGAGTGGAAATATCTGATGCCTTTGATGTTGCTCGTTTTGATTCTGACAACAGCCTGGGTAGCACTCGTCTAACTCTTTAATATTTTTAATTAAGGAAATGGAAAATAATAAATCATATTTCGGTGAAATAGGAGCTGCCCTGAAAACGCTCGGTACCGGTTTGAGGGTTACCATGAAAGAGTATTTCACGCCAAAGTCTACTGAGCAGTATCCGGAAAACCGCAAAACAACACTGCATGTGGCTAAACGTCACCGTGGGCGCCTTGTCTTTAAGCGTAATGAAGACAGCAGCTATAGGTGTACGACCTGCATGATGTGTGAGAAAGCCTGTCCGAATGATACGATTAAGATTACGGCCCATATGGAAGAAGATCCGGAAACGGGGCGTAAAAAGAAGAAACTTGACGATTATCAGTATGATTTGGGAGATTGCATGTTCTGCCAGTTATGTGTGAACGCTTGTAATTTCGACGCGATAGAGTTTACGAATGATTTTGAAAATTCGGTCTTCGATCGCAACAAGCTGGTTCTGCATTTGGATAAGGAAGTTTATCAAGGCGGTTCGCTACCGGAGCTTATCAACGGTGGTGCGCCATTGACAATCGGTAAGTTTAACACCAAAACCAAGTAATAGATTATGGCAAATATTATTATGTTTTGCATCTTGGCTGTAGTCATTCTTGGTTCAGCCGTGATGTGCGTAACCACCAAAAGGATTATGCGGGCAGCAACCTTCTTGCTCTTTGTCCTCTTTGGTATTGCGGGAATTTACTTCCTGCTGGACTATACGTTCTTGGGCGCCGCGCAGATATCAGTTTATGCCGGTGGTATAACCATGTTGTATATCTTTGCGATTCAGCTTGTATCCAAGCGTACGCTCCAAGGCCTTGTGGAACGTCTCAAGGGTAGCCGTGTCGTCGTCGGAGCTCTTGCGACCTTGGCGGGCCTTGTAACGGTAGTCGCCGTATTATTGAAGAATCAATTTATCAACGCCGCACTCGGTACGAGCGATACGGAAGTTCCCATGGAACAAATTGGCAAGGCCCTTGTGGGGTCAGGAAAGTATGAATACGTGCTTCCATTTGAGTTTATCTCTCTCTTTCTGTTAGCTTGTATTGTGGGTGGTATTATGATGGCAAGAAAGGAGGAGGAGAAATGAATATTCCTGTAGAATGCTATTTAGTGCTCAGTTCGCTATTGTTTTTTATCGGCGTATTTGGTTTTGTCACCCGTCGTAATTTGATAGCGATGCTCATTTCCATAGAGTTGGTGTTGAACGCCGCCGATTTGAACTTTGCCGTTTTCAATCGGGTTCTTTTCCCCGGACAGTTGGAAGGTTTCTTCTTTACGCTGTTTTCTATGGGTGTAGCAGCTGCGGAGACGGCAGTTGCCATTGCCATTATCATCAATGTTTACCGCAACTTCCATAGTGATCAGGTGAACAGTATCAAAAACATGAAATTATAAAAACAATGGAATACAGTTATGCATTTTTGATACTTCTTCTCCCGTTTTTGAGCTTTCTGCTGATTGGTCTTGCGGGAATGAAGATGAAAAAGCCGGTAGCTGGCCTTATCGGAACCTTGGTTATAGGTAGTGTATTCGCCATGTCGGTGTTTACGGCGTACGAATATTTCTTTGCCGTGGGCAGAGACGCCGCCACCGGATTATATCCGACGGTTACCGTATTTAACCTGACTTGGCTGAAGTTTACCGAGCTGCTTACTTTCAACATCGGTTTTAGGCTGACTCCCATCAGCGTGATGATGTTGATCGTAATTACCACCGTTAGCTTCATGGTTCATATTTATTCGTTCGGCTACATGGCGGAACGTGACGAAAACTATAAGAAGGAAGAGTACGAACCCGGATTCCAGCGTTTCTACGCATATCTTTCCCTCTTTACCATGAGTATGTTGGGACTGGTCGTGGCTACAAACATCTTCCAGATGTATCTCTTTTGGGAACTCGTGGGTGTTTGCTCTTATCTTCTTATCGGATTCTACTATCCCAAGCACGCTGCTGTGCATGCTTCCAAAAAGGCGTTTATCGTTACGCGCTTTGCCGATTTGTTTTTCCTTATCGGCATTCTGTTCTACAGTTTTTATGTAGGAACGTTCAATTACGATTTGTCCGCTACACCGGAGTTGCAGTCTAACCTGGCCGGTGCGGCATGGGTGTTGCCTATGGCGTTGTTCCTGATGTTCATCGGTGGCGCCGGTAAGAGCGCGATGTTCCCATTGCATATTTGGCTCCCCGACGCGATGGAGGGTCCGACACCTGTCAGCGCGCTGATTCACGCCGCAACGATGGTGGTCGCAGGTGTTTACCAAGTAGCCAGCCTGTTCCCGATTTGGGTGGAATACGCGCCTAATCAGTTGCATTGGGTGGCTTATATCGCCGCGTTCACGGCCTTCTATGCTGCCGCAGTGGCTTGCTGCCAAAGTGATATCAAGCGTGGTCTCGCGTTTTCTACCATCTCTCAGATTGCTTACATGCTCGTTGCCTTGGGCGTTTGTACGGCCATGGAAGGAGAAGGCGGCGTTGGCTATATGGCCAGTATGTTCCACCTCTTTACACATGCCATGTTCAAGGCTTTGCTATTCCTTTGCTCCGGTGCCATTATCGTGATTATCGGCAGCAATTTCAAGGAATATATGGGAGGGTTGCATAAGTATATGCCCATTACCAACATCTGTTTCTTGATAGGAACCATCGCCATCAGCGGTTTCTTCCCATTGGCAGGTTTCTTCTCAAAAGATGAGATTGTAGACGCATGTTTCCATTTCTCTCCGTTTATGGGCTACTTCATGACCTTGGTATCCGGGATGACGGCATTCTACATGTTCCGCCTCTATTACGTGATATTCTGGGGCAATTCCTATTATGAAGCCGATCCCGAACATCGCCGCAAACCTGCCGAGGTTCCTTTTGTCATGTGGGGACCACTTGTTTTCCTTGCCGTCGTTTCGTGCTTTGCCGGCTGGATTCCGTTCGGCCATTTCGTAAGCGCCGACGGTCACGCGGAGGATATTGCCCTTCAGAGCCTTCACTTCGGCCCAACCGCCTGGATGAGTCTTTGTGTAGCCTTTGTCGGTTTCGGCTTGGCCACATGGATGTATGCCAAGGGCACCAATCCGCTTCCCGACATGCTTCAGCGCCGAATGCCTCGTCTTCACAAGGCGGCGCTCAACCGTTTCTACATTGATGACGCATGGCAATTCTTCACACACAAGATTGTGTTTGGCCTTTTCTCCAAACCGATCGCTTGGTTCGATCGTCGTGTCATTGACGGAACGTTCAATTTCATGGCTTGGGGTGCTCAGGAAGCCGGCGAGACAATCCGTCCTTGGCAAAGTGGCGACGTCCGCTCCTATGCCGTATGGTTCCTGACAGGTACCGTAGCGCTCACCCTGATATTGTTGGCCATAGCCCTGTAGATGTCTCACACTTAATGAATCAATAATAAGATGAATATATTAACTTTATTCGTAGTAATTCCGGTCTTGATGTTGATTGGCCTTTGGTTGAGCAAGAACGACAATCAGGTGCGCGGCGTCATGGTAACCGGTGCCACGGCTCTTCTGGGCTTGGCCATCTATTTGGTTTTCGCGTTTCTTGAAATGCGTGAGACGATGCCCGCCGATCAATACCCCATGCTGTTCACTTACAGCACACCTTGGTTTAAGGCGCTCAATATCGAGTATGCTATAGGTGTCGACGGAATCTCCGTTGTCATGATATTGCTTTCCGCCATCATTGTCTTTACAGGAACGTTTGCCTCTTGGCAGTTGGAACCGATGAAGAAAGAGTACTTCCTTTGGTTTGTCCTGTTGAGTTCCGGCGTATTCGGCTTCTTCATTTCCGTAGACCTCTTTACTATGTTCATGTTCTATGAGGTGGCCCTCATTCCCATGTATCTGCTGATTGGCGTTTGGGGAACCGGTCCGAAAGAATATGCGGCCATGAAACTTACGCTGATGTTGATGGGCGGTTCAGCCTTGCTGATAATCGGTATATTGGGTATCTATTACTTCAGTGGCGCGACCACCATGAATATCAACGAGATTGCGGCGATGGCCAACATTCCCGTCGAGATTCAGAAGATATTCTTCCCCTTCCTTTTTATCGGTTTCGGCGTTCTTGGCGCTTTGTTCCCTTTCCACACATGGTCACCCGACGGTCACGCTTCGGCTCCGACCGCCGTATCTATGTTGCATGCCGGTGTGCTGATGAAGCTGGGTGGTTACGGTTGTTTCCGCATAGCTATGTACTTATTGCCCGGCGCGCTTGATGCCTGGGCACCCGTATTCCTCGTGCTGACAACTATCTCCGTCGTTTACGGCGCACTCTCCGCCTGTGTACAGACCGACTTGAAGTACATCAACGCGTATTCTTCCGTATCTCACTGCGGCATGGTGCTCTTTGCGTTGTTGATGATGACACGTACCGCCATCACCGGTGCCGTTCTGCAGATGCTCTCGCACGGTTTGATGACTGCCCTCTTCTTTGCGGTTATCGGTATGATTTATCACCGTGCCGGAACGCGTGACGTGCGTTATTTGGGCGGTCTGATGAAGGTCGTGCCTTTCCTCTCCGTAGGTTATGTTGTAGCCGGTTTGGCCAACCTCGGCTTGCCGGGCTTCTCGGGCTTTGTAGCTGAAATGACCATTTTCGTGGGCTCTTTCCAGAATGCGGACACATTCCATCGCGTCTGTACAATCATTGCTTGCACCTCTATCGTGATTACCGCCGTCTATATTCTTCGTGTCGTGGGTAAGATTCTTTACCAGAAGATACCCAATCAGGAGTTCTATAAGCTGCACGACGCTACTTGGGACGAACGTATAGCCGTGATAGGCCTTATCGCCTGTGTCGCGGGCCTTGGTATGTTCCCCTTGTGGGCCGACGAGATCATCGACGGTGCTGTAGCCCCTGTTATCAATCATATCAGTCAGTTTACGGCAGTTGCGGGTTTGTAATAAACGTTTTAATAGCTATTTAGAATCATGAATATAGATTATAGTCAATTTCTCAATATGGTACCGGAAGTGACTTTGACGTTGCTTTTGGTCATAGCCTTTATTGCGGACTTTTGCAGCGCAAAGAATACGCTTCGCAAATGGTTCAACCCATTGATGTGCGTATTGATGTTGGTTCACGTGCTGGTCAATCTCGGTCCTACCGCAGCAGCCACAACATTTGGCGGCATGTATATAACAGGTCCTTCCATCGGTGTCATCAAGTCGATACTGGCTCTCGGAACCCTCATCGTTCTCATCCAGGCCAAGGAGTGGCTTTCCCGTGAAGACACGGCTTTCAAGGAGGGCGAGTTCTATATGCTGGTCTTCTCTACGCTCTTGGGTATGAACATGATGGTCAGCGCCAACCACTTCCTTCTCTTCTTCTTAGGGCTGGAAATGGCTTCGGTACCCATGGCTTGTCTGGTCGCTTTCGACAAGTATCGGCACAACTCGGCCGAAGCCGGAGCCAAATTCATTCTAACCGCCACGTTCTCGAGTGGTGTCATGCTCTTTGGAATCTCTTTCCTCTATGGCGCGGTGGGCACACTTTACTTTAATGACGTGGCCGCCAGAATTACGACAAGCCCTCTAACTATCATGGGACTGGTGTTCTTCTTCAGTGGTCTCGGTTTCAAGATTTCTTTGGTGCCATTCCATTTCTGGACGGCCGACTCTTATCAGGGCGCTCCTACCACCGTTACGGGTTATCTGTCGGTCGTTTCCAAGGGTGCCGCGGCCTTTACGCTGTGCGCCATCCTCATGAAGGTCTTTGCCCCGATGGTAGAATATTGGCAGTATTTGCTTTATATCGTCATCGTGCTTTCCATCACGGTTGCCAACCTCTTCGCCATCCGCCAGACCGATCTGAAGCGCTTCATGGCCTTCAGTTCCATCTCACAGGCCGGCTATATCATGTTAGCGGTGGTTGGTAACAGCGCTATGAGCGTTACCGCCTTGTCTTTCTACGTACTGGTCTATGTCGTAGCCAATATGGCCGTCTTCTCTATCATCAGCGTTGTAGAAGAGCATAACGACGGCACTGTTAACATGAACAGCTACGACGGTTTTTATAAGACCAATCCTCGGTTGGCTTTCCTGATGACGTTGGCCCTGTTCTCTTTGGGTGGTATTCCTCCGTTTGCGGGCATGTTCTCCAAGTTCTTCGTGTTCATGGCAGCCGTGAATGGTGCTGACGTAACGGCGACGAACGGAGCCTTGGCTTATGGAGTCATGTTCGTTGCTTTAATCAATACAGTAGTCAGTCTTTACTACTACTTGCTCATTGTGAAGGCCATGTATATCAAGCGCAATGACAATCCGTTGCCAACCTTTACCAGCAGTGTCAACACCAAGTTGGCCTTGGCCCTGTGTGTTGCCGGTATCGTTGCCTTTGGTGTTTGTTCCGGTGTTTATGAATGGATCAACATGGCTTCTCTGATGTAATATTTACATCTTATTATATAAAAGAGGATGTGTTCTATCAACGATAGGCATATCCTCTTTTTTCTTTTTAGTAGTTACGTGCTTTTCATTTGTCCCTTTTCTTGACTGTTAAAACAGAAGGGAACCGGCGTATTTTCTGAAACATGCGTGACTCATGGGTTTCTTCACCGGTTGCCTATAAATATAATAAGAATTCTCTAACGCCCGGGCCTCCTACAAGGCGTTGCCCCACACCGAAAAAGGGGATTCAACAGGGAGACACCTATTATTATGAAAACAACATTACTCAGGAACATGCTCACGACGACAGCCACGCTGCTCATCGCCCTCTTCGCCCTGCCGCGACAGGCGCAGGCGCAGAACTCCGTCACCATCGACGGTGTCGAGAAAACCATCCGCTCCATGAAGTTCTTTGAAAGCTATGGCGACGACAACGCTTTCTCGGTCAACCTCTGCCTCTCGACTGACAAGAAAGAGTATGTGTCGATTAGTGGCAACAAGGACCTGCACGCCACCTACAACGACATCGACCTCACCAAGAAGGAGCCGGTGCACGAGGGACAGCAGTATTGGAAAGTGTCTTACGAGAAGGACGGGAAGACGCTGTTCGACGCCTATGCCAAGCCCGACCTCGACTACGCGCTCTTCACGGCTGGAAAGATATGCATCTCTGGCGACCCTCGCTTCTCGCGCAAGATCTGCGGCATCAGCCTTGGCAATGGCGAGATTACCGACACGAAGAACGGCGACGGCAAGAAGCACACCCTCAAGATTGACTATAAGTATGAGCGCACCAAACCCACAGCGGGCACGCTCACGGTGGGCAACGTGACCTCCTACACCGTCACCGGCTTAGAGCCCGGCACGGAATACGAGGTGAATATCCGCATAAAGGACGAGTCGGGCAACTACAATCGCTATGGCATGCAGACCGTCACCACGAAGGGAGAGAAGACCTACGACCTCGAGATTGCCGGCACGCAGGTGACCTCCGCCAACTGCGGCGACCTTTCCGTGATCGACGGTGTAAGCGGAACGGTGAAGTATGACCCAGACAGCAAGGTGCTCACCCTGAAAAATGCTACAATCAATGTATCGGGTGAAAACGAAGGAATCAGGTCAAAGATAGAGGGAATGATTATTCATGTCGAGGGAACCAATACCATTACTACCGGCGCCTTCTCGGCTCTCATGACCGAAAAATCGCACTGCACTATCAGCGGTGGAGGAAAACTCAACCTCTCGGGGAAGTATTTCGGACTGTATGCGATGTGGAAATCTTTTGTTACCATTGAGGATTGCGAAATAAATTGCGGCGGTTCTTTCGGTACCAACAACATTGATGCCGAGATAACCATCAACAACTCTACCGTAACGGCAAAGAGCAAGTATTACATATTCGGAACCATGCGTGGCATTCGGGCCCTCAGCCTCGACGGCTGCACCATCACCCAACCCGCGGGCGCGGCGTTCGACGCATCGCTCGGCGGCGTGGCTCTGAACGGAGAGCTCGTGAAGACAAAGGTGACCATCACCAAGGGTGCCACCGGCATTGACGCAGTGACCGCCGATATGCCTGCCCACAAGCGGGGCATCTACACCCTGCAGGGCGTGAAGATGAACACGGCGTTCGACCGGTTGCCGGCAGGAGTGTATATCGTGGATGGCAAAAAGGTGGTGAAGAAGTAAACCATGTGGGTGCGTCAAAACTAAAATGAAGGCTACCTAAAATTGCTATTTGTAACTTTAAGATAAAAAGAGCCATATCAAACTCGGTGGTCGAGTGCTGATATGGCTCTTTTCATTGTCTTTAAGGGCGGGCAAGTTTCAAATGATCAGTCCGTGTTTATCAAAATTGAGTTTTGATACGGCCTCTACAATCAACAAAAAAGTGTTCTTTGGAGTACTGACTGACGACGGGAAACGGGAGAAAAACATTGTCACCGATGTTTGGCATTGTCGGCGGAAAACATTATCTTTGCAAAAAACAGCAAGATATGCCACAACTCAGTTTCTTTTACGGAATCATCATCATGATGAACTTTGCCGACCATGCGCCAGCTCATTTCCACGCATGGTATGGCGACTATAAAATTATCGTTTCCATCAAGGACGGCATCGTGAAAGGCGAAATGCCCGGACGAGCCTTGCGGATGATACTCGAATGGCTCGACCTGCACCGAGACGAGCTGATGGCTAACTGGGAAAAAGCCTGCAAGGGCGACCCACTCGACAAAATAGAACCGTTAAAATAAAAAGGAGGACAACGTATGATGTTTACAGAAGTAGTGAAAGCCGAATATGCGGGAGGCTACCGTGTAAGGCTGTGGTTCAACGATCATGTTGAAAAGACAGTCGATTTGGAGAATTCGCTTCGGGGAAAAGTCTTTGAGCCTCTCAAGAATCCCGAACTTTTCAAGCGTTTCAGCGTCAAGTTCAACACCATAGAATGGGAGAACGGTGCCGACTTCGCCCCAGAGTACCTATACGCATTGCCCGTGGCCGACTAAGTGCTACGTCCGGAGGCAGCCTCGCTTTTTGACCAATTCCCTTTTCCGTCCCGCATTCCTCTTTCGCAAGGAGTGCGGGACGATTGTTTTCCCCCATGCCGTACGCGTCGGGGCGGACATCGCCGTGTGTCTGCTTGCGGGAAAATGCAACAACCGTCTCCGCTCTCAAGCCGGTGGTGAAGAAGTAAACCATGTGGGTGCGTTCCCCCCCGCACATAGGATTTGCCTTGCCCGAAACGGGTACACAATATAGGGAAAATTCGTTTTTTTGTAAAGTATTTATCCCTTATTTTAACACTTCTGAAGTGAGCAATCTAGCGTTTGTGGAGCCTGTTTACTAAGCTTTTGGACCCGTTGTAATGCGGTTTTTTGCTAACTTGGATGCTTTTGCGTTCTAAAAGCTATGCTTTTGGAATGTAAAAGCTATCCTTTTAGGGGCTGAAAGCTATGCTTTTGTACCGTCAAAGCAGCCCTTTTACAAGTAATTTGCTTACAAAATGGGTGAGAATGAGCGCGCATGAATGGTCTTGAAAACGTAAATAGTTGATTGTCAAATGTTTATGATTATTGCCGAAAAACGCGCGTTTTTGGAGTAAAGTTTTTCTTCGTTGAGAATAACGCGGCTACGAGAGAGCTTTTGTAAAGTATTTTGACGCAAAAAGAATGCTGATCTATTGATTCTTGCTGATTGTGAGATTAGATAGCCGGATAGTGATAAATTATAAGATAAATATAAATTATCATTTTAGAATATTTGTAATCTCGCCAAATTAATATATCTTTGCAATTTAATATGAAGTCCTTGTCGGATTTCGCGGATGGATAATAGAGAAAGAATTAAAATCGTAATTATGAAACATCGGTTGAGAAGTGCGGTTTGCACGGAGGGCAGACGTATGGCCGGCGCCCGTGCGCTTTGGGTCGCCGCGGGTATGAAACAGGAGCAATTTGGTAAGCCGATTATCGCGATTGTGAATAGTTTTACGCAGTTTGTGCCGGGACATACGCATCTGCATGAAATCGGACAGATCGTCAAGAAAGAGATAGAGGCGATGGGGTGTTACGCGGCGGAATTCAATACGATAGCCATTGATGATGGGATTGCGATGGGGCATGACGGCATGCTTTATTCTTTGCCCAGTCGGGATATCATTGCCGACTCTGTAGAATATATGGTAAACGCCCATAAGGCTGATGCCATGATCTGCATTTCCAACTGTGATAAAGTAACGCCGGGCATGCTGATGGCCGGCATGCGCCTTAACATCCCGACGGTATTCTGCTCGGGCGGTCCCATGGAAGCCGGACGTTGGCGCAATGAGAATGCCGACTTGGTAACGGCGATGGTTAAGGGTGCCGACGAATCGGTGTCGGACGAGGAAGTAGCCGAACTGGAACGCACGGCCTGTCCGGGCTGCGGCAGTTGTTCGGGGATGTTCACGGCCAACTCCATGAATTCCCTGACCGAGGCCATCGGTTTGAGTCTGCCGGGTAATGGCACGATTCTGGCTACCCATGTCAATCGCGTTGAACTCTTCAAGGCCGCGGCCCGGCAGATTGTCAGGAATGCTTTTGCCTATTATCAGGATGGCGACGAGAGCGTGTTGCCCCGCAATATCGCTACGCGCGAGGCCTTTCTAAACGCCATGACCTTGGATATAGCCATGGGTGGCAGTACCAATACGGTGCTTCATCTGTTGGCCGTTGCGCAAGAGGGTGGGGTGGACTTCAAAATGGAAGACATTGATAGATTGAGCCGCAAGGTTCCCTGCTTGTGCAAACTGGCTCCCAACACGCAGAAATACAGTGTACAGGAATGTAACCGGGCCGGTGGCATTCTCGGCATTTTGAACGAACTGAACGAAGGCGGACTGATCTATGGCAACGCCAAACGGGTGGATGGCAAGACGCTCGATGAGCAGATGAGGGCCTACGACATCACTGTTGAGCAGCCCGAAGCCGAAGCCCGTCGTATCTATTCCTCGGCTCCGGGAGGGCGGTTCTCAACCCGTATGGGCAGTCAGGACACCTGTTGGTCCGACCTCGACACAGACCGTGAGGGTGGGTGCATCCGTGATTTGGAACACGCTTATACGCGCGACGGAGGATTGGCTGTGCTTTTCGGTAATATCGCGCGGAACGGTTGTGTCGTCAAAACGGCCGGTGTGGATGAAAGTCTTTGGCATTTTGAGGGGCCTGCCGTGGTCTTCGACTCGCAGGACGACGCTTGCGAAGGGATCCTATGCGGCAAAGTGAAGGCGGGCGACTGTGTTGTCATCACGCACGAAGGCCCCAAGGGTGGCCCGGGCATGCAGGAAATGCTCTATCCAACCAGTTATATTAAGAGTCGCCATCTGGGTAAAGTGTGCGCGCTTATCACCGACGGCCGCTTTTCGGGTGGTACGTCGGGGCTGAGTATCGGACATATTTCGCCCGAAGCCGCTGCCGGCGGCAACATCGGAAAGATTAAAGACGGCGATATCATCGTGATAGATATTCCCAATCGACTGCTTCAGGTGAAGCTGACCGACGAGGAGCTGAATGCCCGTCAGCAGCAACCCTTGAAGCGGAAGAGAGTTGTCAGCAAGGCTTTGCGGGCTTATGCGCAGAGTGTCAGCTCGGCAGATAAGGGCGGAGTAAGAATAATAGACTAAAGAATTATGGCAAAAGAAGTCATAACAGGGGCAGAAGCGCTGATGCGTTCACTGCACAAGGAAGGCGTGGAAACAATCTTTGGGTATCCCGGAGGTGCGATCATGCCTGTTTTTGATCATTTGTATCATTATACACGAGGCGAGTCAAAGATGTTTGACCATATTCTGGTCAGACACGAGCAGGCCGCCGCGCATGCGGCCCAAGGCTACGCACGGGTGAGTGGAGACGTTGGCGTATGCCTGGTAACGAGCGGACCGGGGGCCACGAATACTTTGACGGGCGTGGCCGACGCGATGATGGACTCTACGCCACTGGTGGTCATTGCCGGCCAGGTGGGAGTAGGCGCGCTCGGAACAGACGCTTTTCAGGAGGTAGACTTGGTGGGTGTGGCACAGCCAATCACCAAGTGGGCCTATCAGATACGCCGACCGGAAGATGTGGCATGGGCTGTGAGCCGTGCGTTCTATATCGCTCGCAGCGGCCGCCCCGGCCCGGTTGTGCTTGACTTTCCTAAAAACGCGCAGACACATACATGCGAGTGGATTGACGTAAAGGTAGATCATGTGCGGTCGTATGAGCCTTATCCTAAGTTGAAGGAGGATGTTATCCGGCGTGCCGCGGACCTGATCAATCAGGCCGAGCGCCCTTTTGCCCTTGTGGGACAAGGAGTAGAGTTGGGGAATGCGCACCATGAATTGATGGAATTTCTGGAGAAGGCCGATATTCCCGCGGGCCGAACTTTACTCGGATTGTCGGCTTTGCCAAGTAATCATCCGCTGAATATGGGCATGTTGGGTATGCATGGCAGTTACGCGACCAACTTGAAGACGCAGGAGTGTGACGTGCTGATAGCCATTGGCATGCGTTTCAGCGATCGTGTGACGGGAGTACCTTCTACCTACGCGAAGCAGGCTCACATTATTCATTTGGATATTGACAGCGCGGAGATTAACAAGAATATCAAATGTGAGGTGCCGGTAATCGGCGATTGCAAGAAGTCGCTGCCGGCAATAACCCGCCTTTTAAAGAAGAACAGCCATACGGAGTGGATAGCTTCTTTCGAGACCTATCGGCAGATGGAGGAAGAACAGGTCATTCAGCCCGACATTCATCCCGCCGAAGGACCGCTGCTCATGGGCGAGGTGGTCAATGTGGTGGCTGAAGCTACGGCGGGGAAAGCTGTGTTGGTGAACGATGTAGGCCAGAATCAGATGATTTCGAGTCGCTACTTTAAGTTCCATACCCGGCGTTCTATCGTGACAAGTGGCGGTTTCGGCACGATGGGCTTCGGGCTTCCTGCGGCAGTAGGTGCTACTTTTGGATCGCCCGACCGTACAGTTTGCTGCTTTATGGGAGATGGCGGTTTTCAAATGAGCATTCAGGAATTAGGTACGATTATGGAGCAACAGGCTCCTGTCAAGATGATTCTCTTGAACAACAATTACTTGGGTAATGTCAGACAATGGCAGGATTTGATGTTTGGTGGTCGCCGGTCGTTCACCCACATGATGAATCCACGTTATGCCGACATCGCTAAAGGCTATGGTATTCCGTATGATATAGCGGTCGACAGAAGGGATTTGAAGAAGAAAGTAGCACAGATGTTGAACACTGAAGGCCCTTATCTGCTTGAATGCGTAATCAAGGAAGACGAGGACATCGTGCCGATGACCATGCCGGGAAAAAGTGTTGACGAGATGCAGCTGACACTTACGTATTAAATTAAGATCATGTCGCAAACATTATAGATAGAGAAAAATGATGGATAGTAATAAGAAATTATATACATTATTGGTTTATTCTGAAAATATAGCCGGTATACTGAACCAGATTACGGCAGTGTTTACAAGACGACAGGTTAACATAGAGAGTCTCAATGTGTCGGCCAGCAGTATTGCCGGTATTCATAAATATACAATTACTGTTTGGAGTGACGAAGAGCAGATTGTGAAAATAACGAAATCCATTGAAAAAAAGATAGATGTGGTGAAAGCAAACTACTTTTTGGATGACGATCTGTTTATTCATGAGGTCGCGCTTTTCAAGATTTCTACGCCTGTTTTGATGGAGCATTCTGAAATATCTCGCAGCATTCGTAAGCACGACGCCCGCATGATGGAGGTGAATCCTACATACGCGACGGTGTTGTTGGCCGGTCTTACAGAGG
This sequence comes from Prevotella illustrans, assembly GCF_017426725.1. GTDB lineage: Bacteria > Bacteroidota > Bacteroidia > Bacteroidales > Bacteroidaceae > Prevotella > Prevotella illustrans. Next base: position 56,902 of record NZ_JAERMS010000013.1, read on the forward strand.
ATATTGCCGATTTGTTCAATCAATTGAATGAGTTTGGATGCCTTCTTCAATACACTCGCTCCGGACGGATTGCCGTCACCCGTAGTAAGGAAGAGATGATCTCAGATTATTTGGAAACTCAAGAGAAAAGATAATAAAAATGAAGCTTGGCAAGATAGGTGAGTATGAATTTGTAGCAGAACCTTTTCATTGCGATTTTTCTCATCAGCTGATGTTGGGACATCTGGGCAATTCCATGCTCAACGCGGCCGATTATCACAGCAATGATCGCGGATATGGCATGGAATACCTCAATACGGTTCATCGTACATGGGTGTTGAGTCGGTTGGCCATTGAGATGGAACGCATGCCCAAGGCGTATGATAAATTCAAGATCGCTACATGGGTTGAAAGCGCGATGAAGTATTTTACGAGCCGAAACTTTGCCGTTATGTCGGCCGACGGCCGGCCATTAGGCTACGGGCGTAGCATTTGGGCAATGATAGATACCGATACTCGACAGCCTGTGGATATTCTGGCGGTTCGTGATGGCTTGATATCTGAATATATTGAAACAGACCAACCATGCCCTATTTGTAAAAGCTCGCGGGTGAAAATAGACGATGATGTTGAACTCGTAAGAAGCGTTTCTACTTATTATAGTGATGTAGATGTTAATGGGCACGTCAATTCCGTGAAATATATTGAGCATGTACTTGATTTATTTGATATAGATTTTTATAAGACGCATCGCTTGAAACGAATGGATGTTGCTTATGTCGCGGAAAGTCATCAGGGGGATTTGCTGAATTTCTATGTGCAGCAAATGGGTGATACTCATATAATTAGAATTACTAAATCGTCTTGTTCTAAGACTGAAGAGGTTGAGGTTGTTAGGGTTTCAATGGATTTTATAAAAGAATGAAATTGTATTTTGGTATTTGATAATAATTGTTTACCTTTGCACGCGTTATAATTTTGTTCCTAAGCTGCTTCTTTGAATAATTGGTGGATGGATCCGATGATTGATTGTTTTTGGATAAAGCGGATTGGATTCAGTAGGAAATAGTCAACCCGTAGCCACTTTTGAGGCTACACAAAGATTTTATTTATGGCAGAAATGAATTTCGGTGGCGTTGTAGAGACTGTGGTCACCAGTAAGGAGTTTTCCTTGGAAAAAGCTCGTGAAGTGTTGAAAAATGAAACAATAGCCGTTCTCGGTTATGGTATTCAGGGTCCGGGACAGGCTTGCAACTTGCGTGACAATGGCTTTAACGTGATTATTGGTCAGCGTGAAGGCAAGACTTATGAGAAAGCGATTGCTGACGGATGGGTGCCGGGAAAGACTTTATTTTCGATTGAGGAAGCCGTACAGCGTGGTACTATTGTATGTATGTTGCTGTCCGATGCGGGCCAGATTGCTGTTTGGCCGAAGATTAAGCAGTACCTGACTTCAGGCAAGACGCTTTATTATTCTCATGGTTTTGTCATTAACTGGAACGACCGTACGGGCGTGGTTCCTCCTTCGGATGTCGATGTTGTCATGGTTGCGCCGAAGGGATCGGGTACTTCTCTTCGTACGATGTTCTGCGAAGGCAGGGGATTGAACAGCTCTTATGCTATTTATCAGGATGCTACCGGTCACGCGGAAGAAAAGACGATAGCCCTCGGTATTGGTATCGGTTCCGGTTATCTCTTTAAAACAACATTCCAAAGAGAGGCAACCTCTGACCTTACAGGCGAGCGTGGCACATTGATGGGTGCGATTGAAGGTCTTTTAGAAGCACAATATGAAGTTCTTCGTGAGCATGGTCATTCTCCTTCGGAAGCCTTCAATGAAACCGTTGAGGAGCTTACGCAGAGTTTGATGCCGTTGTTCGGCGCGAATGGGATGGATTGGATGTACGCTAATTGTTCGACCACGGCTCAGCGGGGCGCGCTGGATTGGGCACCTCGGTTCCGCGAAGCGATCAAGCCTGTTATGGAGTGGCTCTATCTTAGCGTGAAGACCGGCAACGAAGCACAGATTTCCATAGACCGGAACTCACAGCCCGATTATCGTGAAAAGCTGAATGCCGAGCTGAAAGCGATGCACGATAAGGAAATGTGGCGTGCCGGTGAGACCGTAAGGAAGCTGAGACCGGAAAATAACTGATTTTTCTCATACATAACATATTAATGAAGGGAGTTTTCCACTGTGGAAAGCTCTCTTTTTATTTGGGTATATGCGAAAGAGGAACGTGAGGGAAGGGGAGAGCGATAATTGGCTTTACCTTATTTTATTATTGCTGTCCGATAAACAATTATAACGATAAATCATGCCTCTTCGCCGTCCCGGCAAATGCCGACAGCCTTTCCGGGCTCTCGGAAGACGTCAAAGCAAAACAGATGTTAAATGCCCAGCTTGGGCAAATGCCAAGGTATAACAGGTGTTAAATGCCGGAGTTCGGTAAACGCCAAAGCAAAACAGATGTTAAATGCCGGAGTTCGGCAAACGCCACGGCAAATGACGGCAGCCTTTCCCGGCGCGTGGAAAACACCAAACCAAAAGAAAAGGAATGTTTTTAGTAAGGGTTGCTATTTGGGGCAAAAAGTAAGCCACTACCGGCTATACATGCCTGTAGTGCCGATAAATAAAGGATTGCAGAACTGTCAATCGGTTTTTACCGGACACTAATATTATTTTATATAGACACGGTCTCCTTTTATATGAATTGTTTCTTCCGTTCTCAATTGGTTGATTGCGGCTAAAAGCTGCCTTCTTGGTAAGCCTAAGTTCAGGATATCCTGCAATGGATGGAGTTGCTTATCCGACAATAAACGCAGTATTTTTTGTATGATTGGCCCCAATCTCTCTTCTGCTTCCTGGTCAGTTTCCTGTTCCAAGCATACGTCACAGCTATGGCATGCAGGTATGTTTACCTGCCCAAGATAGTTCAATAACTGGCGACTCCTGCAGATTTGATTGTTTGAGGCATAGCTAATGATAGCGTCTATACGTTTTTGGAATTGTATTTTTCTATCTTCATATATCTCTTTACCAATGACAACATTTTCTCCATCGATTCTATCGGTCAGGTAAGTTATGAATGGCACTTTTCTTTGAGGTATGAAATGAAGAATGCGTCGTTGGCTAAGTGATTTCAAGTGGAGATAGACCTGTTCTTTTGTCATACCACAGGCAGTAGCTATACGTGCTTCGTCGATATAAGCATAATCGGTAAACAGTCCTCCGTAAAGTCGTAAAAGCGTTGTGATAAGGTTCTCTTCCGTATCGGAGAGCGCATGTATTCTGTACAATTCGTTCTTCGTCAGTAGCATCATTAGTCTGGCTGAAGAGTCAGGTTCATTTTCATAGTAAATATAACCGGCTCGTTGCAGTATCTTAAGTGAAGTGTCTACATGAACGGGGAAGTGCTTGAAAATAAGACAGAATTTATCTATTTCAAAATTAAAAGTGTGCGATTTGCCACTGCCAACTCCTATTTGGAAATAGTAAGCTAATTGTTCATACACTTGTTTTATATAGTTTTTCTCAGGAAAAGTATCGCCGATACGTGCATGAAGTTTTTTCTTGTCGTTGTTATTATATAGCAGTACGGCGTAAGCCTTGTTGCCATCTCTGCCGGCTCTTCCTGCTTCCTGAAAGTAGGCTTCGATAGAATCGGGGCAATCCATGTGGATTACAACTCTGACATTGGGTTTGTCAATCCCCATGCCAAACGCGTTTGTAGCAACCATAACGCGAGCCTTGTCTTCTTGCCATTGCTTTTGGCGTTCATCCTTGGTATAATGATCAAGTCCTGCGTGATAGAAGGTGGAAGCAAAACCCTCATGCTTTAACAAGTCGTTTATCTCTTTACACCTTCTTCTACTTCTAACGTATACAATGGCACTGCCGTTTACAGAACCTAAGATATGGGTAAGTTCATGTTCCTTATTCTCTGCGGTTCTGACGACATACGACAGGTTTTTGCGCTCAAAGCTCATTCTGAATACGTTGGGTTCATGAAACTTGAGCTTCGCCTGTATGTCTTCTACCACTTGCGGGGTAGCTGTTGCCGTCAGTGCCAATACGGGAATTCCCGGCAGTTGGTCTCGAATTGCGGCAATCGCAAGGTATGAAGGACGAAAGTCATAGCCCCATTGGCTGATGCAGTGGGCTTCGTCAATTGTGATGAAACTCACTTTCATGTGTCGGAGCTTGACCTGAAATAGTTCGGAAGAAAGTCGTTCAGGTGAAACATACAAGAATTTGATACCGCCAAAGACACAATTTTCCAGTGTCTTCAGAATCTCTTGCCGAGTCATGCCCGAATAGATAGCGGCAGCCCTGACACCTTTGGCCAGCAAATGGTCTACTTGGTCTTTCATCAGAGCAATCAAAGGGGTGATGACGATGCACACGCCATCCTTGGCAAGAGCCGGAACCTGAAACGTGATAGACTTGCCACCGCCCGTCGGCATGAGGCCAAGCGTATCTCGACCACAGCCTATACTGTCGATAATTTCTTTCTGAATGCCACGGAATTCATTGTAGCCCCAATATTGCTGAAGGATTTCTTTATATCCCATTTCTGTATCGTTGCCAGGCTTTGATTCCCGTTATCGGTCTTCCGGTCTGATATCTTCTATTTGCAACTGAATCTGATTCCTTTTAAAGACATTGCTTTCCAGCGTATAGGCAATGTCAAAACTCCTTTTCGACTTGATGTATCGGGCCGAAGCACTCTGGCCAAAAGCTATGCCATTGACAACATTTGACGATTTCGAGTCAACGAGTTCAAGTTTGATATGTTCCTGTTCTCTGCCCACGACCTTGCTGGTTCCGTAATCGTAAACGCCCATTGTGCAGAACATGGGCTTGGAGTTGTCGGGGCCAAAAGGAGCGAATTTCTTCAAGTCGGTGTATAATTTCTTTGAAATATCCTTGAAATCGATTACTTCATCAATTCTGATAATCGCTTCCGTTTGCTCCGGTTGGATATGCTCTTCTACGTAAGTTTGGAATTTCTTTCTGAAAACAGGTATGTCATCCCATTTTAGCGTAAGACCGGCAGCGTATGTATGGCCTCCGAAATTCATGAGAAGATCTCGACAGTGCTTGATGGCTGAATAGACATCAAAGCCTGCCACGCTTCTGGCAGAACCCGTGGCGAGTTCACCGTCTTTCGTCAATACGACCGTAGGTCTGAAATAAATTTCAGTCAGTCGCGACGCTACAATACCGATAACACCCTTCTTCCAGTTCTCATCATACAAGACAATCGACGACTGATGCTTTTGGCTTTCTAATTTAGAGACAATCTGGTTGGCCTCTTCTGTCATCTGTTTGTCAATGTCTTTGCGCTGTTCGTTATATTCATCAATATGCTTCGCTTTTTTGAGAGCTTCCGATAAATCTTTTTCTATCAGCAAATCAACACTTTTCTTGCCGTTCTCCATCCTGCCCGAAGCATTGATACGAGGGCCTATTTTGAAGACAATATCACTCATGGAGATTTCTCTTCCGCTGAGACCGCAAATGTCGATGATGGCTTTGAGTCCAACACTTGGATTTTGATTTAACTGCTTTAATCCATGAAAAGCCAAAATCCGGTTTTCCTCTATGACAGGAACAATGTCGGCAGCAATTGATACCGCGCAGAAGTCCAGCAGAGGAATCAGATTTGAAAAAGGTATGCCGTTGTTCTTGGCCCACCCCTGCATGAATTTGAACCCGACTCCACAGCCGCATAGATGTTTGAAAGGGAATGAATCATCGGGCCTTTTAGGATTGAGGATTGCCACCGCATTGGGCATGACTTCATCAGGCACATGATGATCACAGATAATAAAATCTATGCCAAGGGATTTGGCGTACTCAATCTCCTTGATTGCTTTGATACCGCAATCAAGAATGATTATCAATTTAACACCGGTTTCTTTGGCGTAGTCTATTCCTTTTTTACTTACACCATATCCTTCATCATATCTGTCGGGGATATAATAATCGATATTGGAGTAAAACTGTTGTAGAAACTTATAAACCAAGGCTACTGCCGTGCATCCATCTACATCATAGTCTCCATAGACAAGTATGCGTTCCTTATGTCCCATCGCGTCATTCAGCCGATCAACAGCCACATCCATATCCTTCATGAGAAACGGGTTGATGAGGTCTGCCAGTTGTGGACGAAAGAATCTTTTAGCGCCGGATTCTGTTGATATACCACGCCGGATGAGTAAATGCGCGAGGATGGGACTGATACTTAGCTTATCGCCAAGTTCAGCTGCCGCTGCTTTTTCTTCTGATGTAGGTGGTTCGTAATTCCATTTGAAATGCATTTAATATATTATTTTATTTTCTTCAAACTTGATGCGGTAGTGCTTTTCACCGCGTAATGAATTTTATTGCCTCTTTTCCGAATAAGCAATATTTCGGTGTAAAGATAATAAATTAATATGAATTACGATCTATTTTCTTGAAGAAAAATATAGTTTAAAACAATAGTGTCCTAAATATTTTTCAAAAAAGTGAAGGAAGTTGTTTTCACTAAGGC
>NZ_JAERMS010000128.1 GCF_017426725.1 Prevotella illustrans
GTTTCAGAGTCTCAATATAGAGGTACAAGACGTATCGCCTGATGTTTCCGGGTGTCGCACGCCAGTCAAAACAGAACAAGCAGCGGACCCGCAGTATTTCAAAAAATAACCGTTACCCTTTTTCGCCTTGTTCTTTTCTGGTGGTACAGACGAAAAAATGGTCTAAAACGTGATCAATTTAACACCTTGCCGGTTGACCGTAAAGAAAGATGCGCTACATACAAGTGTAGCAC
>NZ_JAERMS010000129.1 GCF_017426725.1 Prevotella illustrans
ACCTGATTTTAACACTTCCGCAACATGTCATCTAAGTGCCGGCACGCCGAAAAAGTCCTTCGCTTTGCCGATTTTTATGCTCTTTTATGCTCAAAGCTATGTTTTTATCGGCTCAAAGCATAGCGATTACGCTGTCAAAGCATAGCTTTTAGTCGGCAAAAAGGCCGCGATGACGGCCTAAAAGCATAGCTTTTAAGGGCGAAAAAGCGAAGAGAAAACACCCTTAA
>NZ_JAERMS010000130.1 GCF_017426725.1 Prevotella illustrans
ACATAAGGGCCGCAAGCGGCCAAGAAAGACATAAAGCTAAGTGGGAAGTGGGAAACTTGAAATGTAAAATAGAGTGCGAAGTGCGAAAAGGTAAGCTATCTACATTTCGCATTTCACTCTCTTCAGTTAGTTCTCCCTCCCTTCGGGAGGGCCGGGGTAGGTTATCTTTTAAGGACATAAAGACATAAAAACATATTTTTCAGATTGTCGGAACAAAGACA
>NZ_JAERMS010000131.1 GCF_017426725.1 Prevotella illustrans
CGAAAATAAGCGATTGTAGCGCGAGTTTATAAAACACTGGTTATCAATACATTGTGCTTTTAAGGGTGTTTTCTCTTTGCTTTTTTACCCTTAATCGCTATGCTTTTAGGCCGTAATCGCGGCTCTTTCATCGGCTAAAAGCTATGCTTTACCAGCGTAATCGCTATGCTTTGAGCCGATAAAAGGATAACTTTGGGCATAAAAGGGTATCAAAATCGGCA
>NZ_JAERMS010000132.1 GCF_017426725.1 Prevotella illustrans
GCTCAGTTGTTACTAAAAATGTAGGAGCATATGAGGTTGTTGGTGGGGTTCCTGCAAAAGTGATTAAGAAGCGATTTGACAATAAAACAATTGAAAAACTTTTGGAAAGCAAGTGGTGGGAGAAAACGCCTGACAAACTAAAAGGATTTTCGGTTGAATATTTAAATAAAAAGGATACTTAATGATATGAGAATTTTAAATATTGTATCGAGTAATAT
>NZ_JAERMS010000133.1 GCF_017426725.1 Prevotella illustrans
GTGTTAAAATCAGGTAGTTTTTTCTGACAAAAATCACGGAAACGCTGAATCAATAATTGGATGGGCTTACAAGTGATGAAGCCGGAGACTTCATTATCGGTGCGTCTGTCCCGCTCCCATAAACGATTGACAGATTTATATGACTTCATCGCTTGCAGACTTGTCCCCACAAATTATCCGGTGAGCCAACAAAACAAGAATATAAAAACAGTTTTT
>NZ_JAERMS010000134.1 GCF_017426725.1 Prevotella illustrans
ATACCAAGGGAACATTCATGCAAAGATGGGCTCAAGAAAGGACAAAAATGGTATGGACTTAACAGAAGCAGAAGATATTAAGAGGTGGCAAGAATACACAGAAGAACTGTACAAAAAAGGTCTTCATGACCCAGATAACCACAATGGTGTGATCACTCACCTAGAGCCAGACATCCTGGAGTGCAAAGTTAAGTGGGCCTTAGGAAGCATTACTT
>NZ_JAERMS010000135.1 GCF_017426725.1 Prevotella illustrans
ATAAAACGCTGGTTATCAATACATTGTACTTTTAAGGGTGTTTTCTCTTCACTTTCTTACCCTTAATCGCTATGCTTTTAGGCCGTAATCGCGGCCCTTTCATCGGCCAAAAGCTATGCTTTGGCCGTGTAATCGCTGTGCTTTGAGTCGATAAAAGCATAGCTTTGAGCATAAAAGAGCATAAAAATCGGCAAAGCGAAGGCCTTTTTCG
>NZ_JAERMS010000014.1 GCF_017426725.1 Prevotella illustrans
TCCTTATGTCCTAAAACTGCATGAAAGCTCTTTTATTAGCTTTGTCACTTGTAAACCTGTCCCCACTAATTTTCTACTGACCCGAGATTTGGGGTTATTCCATCTGCGCGTATGATTAATATAAAAAGTACAAAACATTCAAAAATACTTCTTTTTGGATAACTTTTTATAATATTATTTTATTAACTTTGCCAATTCTTTTAATAGCACTTACTTGTAACTTATTGATTATTTGATATTTATACATAACGCCTTATTAAGAGATTCGAGTGAAAGTGTACAAAAATGGAAAACTTATAAGCAATAGCAATGGAAATAATCAAACGCAATGGCGAAGCGGAAGTTTACAATAACAGAAAGATAGCCATAGCCATACGGAAGAGTTTCGGCAGCACAGACAAGGAGGTTTCCGACGCGGAGATAGCCGAAATGGTAGCCGAAGTGGAGCAGCTCATTACCGACAATCCGACCCTGCGCACAGTAGAGGATATTCAGAATCAAGTGGAGAAGTGTCTCATGGCACACGGCTACTACGAGGAAGCCAAGAACTACATCCTTTTCCGCTTCCGGCGGAACGAGCAGCGCAAGGCTGTCAACGAGATTGCCGCTGCCGTCGGTGACAGTCGGCTGGCCAACGTGCTGCACGAGGTGGCCCGCGAATACCGCGAACGGGCCTACAGCATGGTCACGCTGCAAGAGAAGTTCGCGAGTTTCTGCAAGCCGGGCATGCCCCGCAAGGAGGCCATCGAAGCCCTCATCAAGGCTGCCGTAGAACTGACGACACCCGAGGCGCCGGCCTGGGAGATGATTTCCGCGCGCATACTTTCTTATTATGCCGAGCAGAAAGTCGGCTCGTTGGAGGAAGAACTGGCCATCGACGGTTTCTATGCCAAACTGAAATACTTGACGGCGGAAGGCCTCTACGGCGATTATATCCTGGAGAACTATACGGAAGAAGAAATCGACGAGGCCGCGACACTGCTATGTCCTGAGCGCGACAAGCTGCTGAACTATTCCGGTCTCGACCTGTTGCTGAAGCGCTATGTCATCAAGACCTACGCGGGCAAGCCGTTGGAACGCGTGCAGGAGATGTTTCTCGGCATAGCGCTCCACCTGGCCATGCCCGAGCGAAAAGACAAGCGGCTCATGTGGGTGGGGCGTATCTACGATTTGCTGAGCCGGTTGGAGGTGACCATGGCGACACCGACGCTCTCCAACGCCCGCAAACCCAATCATCAGCTGTCGAGTTGTTTCATCGACACCGTGCCCGACAGCTTAGACGGAATCTACCGCAGTCTGGACAACTTCTCGCAAGTGAGCAAGTTCGGAGGCGGCATGGGCCTGTACTTTGGCAAGGTACGGGCCACGGGCGGCAACATCCGCGGCTTCAAAGGCGTGGCTGGCGGCGTCATCCGGTGGATGAAATTGGTCAATGATACGGCTGTGGCCGTAGATCAGTTGGGCATGCGTCAGGGAGCCGTGGCGGTCTATCTGGACGCGTGGCACAAGGACTTGCCCGAGTTTCTGCAACTTCGCACGAATAATGGCGACGACCGCATGAAGGCGCACGACATCTTTCCGGCCGTGTGTTATCCCGATCTCTTCTGGCGGATGGCCGAAGAAGACCTCAACCAGAACTGGCATCTCTTTTGCCCGAACGAAATCATGCGGCTGAAAGGCTATTGTCTGGAGGACTGCTACGGCGAGGAATGGGAACGGAAATATCTCGACTGCGTGCGCGATCACCGGCTTTCGCGCCGCGTCATCAGCGTGAAGGACATCGTGAGGCTGGTGTTGCGGTCGGCCGTCGAGACCGGAACGCCGTTCACTTTCAACCGCGACACGGTGAACCGTGCCAATCCCAACGGCCACAAAGGCATGATTTACTGTTCCAACCTCTGTACGGAGATAGCCCAGAACATGGCCCCCATTGAGAGCGTTTCAAAGACGGTGGAGACCAAGGACGGCGACACGGTGGTGGTGACGACCACCCGTCCGGGCGAGTTTGTGGTGTGCAACCTGGCCAGTCTGTCGCTCGGTCGTCTGCCACTGGAAGATGAGGAGCAGATGAAAGAGAAGGTTGCCACGGTGGTCCGCGCCCTTGACAACGTCATCAGTCTCAACTTCTACCCCTTGCCTTACGCCCGCATCACCAATCGGCGTTACCATTCCATCGGCCTGGGTGTCAGCGGCTATCACCACGCCCTGGCCAAACGGCACGTCAAGTGGGAGAGCGACGAACACCTGACGTTGATGGATAAGGTGTTCGAAACCATCAACCGGGCGGCTATTTTGGCCAGTTCGGAACTGGCGAAGGAGAAAGGCAGCTACGAGTTTTTCGAGGGTAGCGACTGGCAGACGGGCGCTTATTTCGACAAACGCGGCTATACCGGCCCCGAATGGCAGGCCGTGCGCGAGACCGTGGCCCGCCAAGGCATGCGCAACGCCTACCTGCTGGCTGTGGCGCCGACGAGCAGCACGAGCATCATCGCCGGCACGACGGCAGGCCTGGATCCTGTCATGAAACGCTTCTTCCTGGAAGAAAAGAAAGGAAGCATGCTGCCGCGTGTGGCGCCCGAACTGTCGGACGAGACCTACTGGATGTACAAAAGCGCCTATCTGATTGACCAGAAGTGGAGCGTCAGGGCAGCAGGTGTCCGCCAACGTCACATCGACCAGGCCCAAAGCATGAATCTCTATATCACCAACGACTTCACCATGCGCCAGGTGCTCGACCTCTATCTCTTGGCTTGGAAAAGCGGCGTGAAGACTATTTACTACGTGCGAAGCAAATCGTTGGAGGTAGAAGAGTGCGAGAGCTGCGCTTCGTAATCCTCAACTACCGAACTTTAAAAAAACGAAACAATGGAAAATCAACTGAAAAGAAATACGCTTTTCAATCCGTCGGGCGACATCGACCTGCGCTTGAGAAGAATGATAGGTGGCAATACGACCAACCTGAACGATTTCAACAATATGAAATACGCCTGGGTGAGCGACTGGTATCGGCAGGCTATGAACAACTTCTGGATTCCGGAAGAGATTAACCTGTCGCAGGATTTCAAGGATTATCCGCGGCTGGACCGGGCAGAACGCACGGCCTACGACAAGATATTGAGTTTTCTGGTCTTCCTCGACTCGCTGCAAAGCAACAATCTGCCGGCCGTGAGCGAGTATATCACTGCCAATGAGGTGAACCTCTGCCTGCATATTCAGGCCTTTCAAGAATGTGTGCACAGTCAGAGCTACAGCTATATGCTCGACACAATTTGCAGTCCGGAGGAGCGCAACGACATTCTCTATCAATGGAAAACCGACGAACACCTGCTCAGACGTAATCAGTTCATCGGCGACTGCTACAACGAGTTCCACGAGAAGCGCGACAAGTTCAGCCTGATGAAGACACTCATTGCCAATTTCATCCTCGAAGGTATCTACTTCTACAGCGGCTTCATGTTCTTTTATAATCTCAGCCGCAACGGCAAGATGTCGGGCTCGGCACAGGAAATACGCTACATCAACCGTGACGAGAACACCCATCTGTGGCTCTTCCGCAGTATCATTCTGGAACTGAAGAAGGAGGAACCCGATATGTTCACGCCCGAGAAGGTGAAGGTTTATGAAGACATGATGCGCGAAGGTGTGCGTCAGGAGATAGCTTGGGGCCAGTATGTCATCGGCGACGACGTGCAGGGACTCAACCGCCGGATGGTTTCCGACTACATCCGCTATCTGGGCAACCTGCGTTGGTCGGGCCTCGGCTTCGGTTTCCTGTATGAAGACAACCGCAAGGAACCTGAGAATATGAAGTGGGTGAGCCAGTATTCCAATGCCAATATGGTGAAGACAGACTTCTTCGAGGCCAAGAGTACGGCCTACGCCAAGAGTACCGCGCTGATAGACGACTTATGACCGAGTGGTATCAATCGCGTTGCCGTCGGAGGATGTCTGCCAGTTCGCGCATGCCCTGACTGGCGCCTTGCTGTATGAAACGCACTTGCTGACGGCTGTTGGCCATGATGGGGTCGGGATCTATCAGATAAACGGGTACGCCCGGACGTGTATATCGTAGCAGTCCTGCGGCCGGATAGACATTGAGCGAGGTGCCGATGACGACGAAGATGTCGGCCTCCTGCACTTGTTGTGCGGCCGGTTCGATCATAGGGACGCTCTCTCCAAAGAAAACGATATAGGGACGGAGCAGCGAACCGTCGGCAGCCAGACTGCCCGGTGTCACTTGACAGTTGTCTTCGGTCAGGTCGACGACGTACTTGGGATTATAAGGATCACGACTGGAGCAGACTTTCGTAAGTTCGCCGTGCAAGTGGATGACATGCTCCGAACCGGCCCGCTCGTGCAGGTTGTCTACATTTTGCGTGACGACCGTCACGTCGAAGCAGTCTTGCAGACCGGCCACGAGACGATGACCTTCGTTGGGTTGAGCCTGATAGAGCTTTTTGCGGAGCGTGTTGTAGAAGTTGGTGACAAGTGTCGGGTCTGCTTCCCAGCCTTCGTGTGAAGCCACTTGCTCGACGGGATAATTCTCCCAGAGTCCATCTGCGCCTCTAAATGTCTTGAAACCGCTTTCAACCGACATGCCGGCACCGGTAAGAAAAACAAGCTTTTTCATAAGTATAAGTATTGATAAAGACAAAAATACGATTTTTTTGTGATAGCCATATCGGTGCTATGCCTAAAATAGATTAATTTATTTTGTTCTGTTCAATAATTAAATTATCTTTGCAGCGTTTTAAAACATGATTTTAAAATAGTTGATTTATAATTATTAAATAAATTTTATGGATAAAGTAAGTTACGCTTTAGGTCTCGGTATTGGCCGGCAACTGTCGCAGATGGGTGCGACGGAAATCGTAGCCGATGATTTCGCGCAAGCCATTAAGGATGTTATCGCAGGCGCGGAACTCAAGCTCTCTGACAGTGAAGCGCAAACCATCGTTAATAAATTCTTTGAAGAAAAGCAAGCCGCGCAGGCTGGTACAGCCAAGGCTGAAGGTGAAAACTTCCTGGCTGAGAACGCCAAGAAAGAAGGTGTTGTCGTGCTCCCCAGCGGCTTGCAATATCAAGTATTGAAAGAAGGGACGGGTAAACAGCCTAAAGCAACTGATCAGGTGGAGTGTCATTATGAAGGTACGCTGATCAACGGGCAGATTTTCGACAGTTCTTACCAACGCGGACAGGCCGCTACTTTTGGCTTGAATCAGGTGATAGCCGGTTGGACTGAAGGCGTGCAGCTCATGAAAGAAGGAGCCAAATATCGTTTCTTCATACCTTACAACCTGGCTTACGGTGAGCGAGGAGCAGGCCAAAGTATTCCTCCCTACGCAGCGCTCATCTTCGACGTAGAGCTGTTGGCTGTCAAGTAACAACGAACAATAATCATTAAAACATACGCTTAATAAATGAAAAAACTTGTAATTGTAGCCACAATGGCTATCGCTGCCGTAACCTTTATGTCGTGCGGCAATTCAACCCCTAAGGCTGATTTGAAGAATGATGTCGACTCGATGAGTTATGCCATGGGCTATTCACAGACACAAGGTCTGAAAGAATATCTCGTTGGTCGTATGCAGATCGACACGACTTACATGGATGAGTTTATCAAAGGTTTGAATGTTGGCGCTTCAGCAGGTGACGATAAGAAGAAAGCAGCTTACTATGCCGGTATTCAGATTGGTCAGCAAATCTCTAACCAGATGGTTAAGGGCATTAATTCCGAGGTGTTCGGCGCAGACTCTACAAAGAGTATTTCTCTGAAGAACTTCCTTGCCGGTTTCGCTGCAGGTACAACAGGTAAAGGTACGGTGAAGATGACAATGGAAGAGGCGATGAAGATTGCGCAAACAAAGATGTCGCAAATCAAAGCTAAATCCATGGAGAAGCAATATGGCGCCAACAAGGCCGCCGGCGAAAAGTTCCTGAAAGACAATGCCAAGAAGCCGGGTGTAAAGACCATGCCCTCTGGTTTGCAGTATAAAGTCATCAAGGTGGGTAATGGCCCAATGCCTAAAGATACGTCTATGGTAGTGGTTAACTATGAAGGTAAAACTATCGATGGTAAGGTTTTTGACAGCTCTTATACCAATAAGAAGCCGGTTACCATGCGTGTCAACCAGGTAATTCCAGGTTGGACCGAAGCTTTGTTACATATGCCTGCTGGTTCTTCATGGGAAGTTTATATACCCCAGAACTTGGCTTATGGTGAGCGTGAGGCCGGTCAAATCAAGCCATTCTCTACTTTGATCTTCAAGATCGAATTGCTTGAAGTGAAATAAGACTTTTCTGTAGATGAAGAAGTTTTTTGTTTTTCTGATATTATCCTTGGCCGTTGCCCAGCTTGGACTGCAGGCCAAGGATATTAAAAAAGTAAAACTACCCGAGAAATCAAAGGAGTTGAAGCTTGTAACAAAGGCAGATTCGTTGAGCTATGCCGCCGGCGTTACCATGACCAATGGCCTGCGTCCGTTTCTGGAGCAGCAGCTAAAAGTAGATACCAACTACATGGAGGCTTTCAATAGGGGCTTTGCGGAGGCTCGTGTTAAGATGGGTGACAAAGAATTTGACGCCTATCTGGCTGGTTTACGCGTAGCGCAAATGATTGCTCCGCAAGTAGAAAAGATGGCCCAAGACTTGAGTGCGGCTTCGGTTAGCTTGAATACGAAGATTTTCGACGAGGCCTTTTTAACCGCCGCTTCAGCGAAACCGACTCTCTTGCAAAGAGATTCAGCCGACAAAATGTTCCGTTCGGCTGTCGAAGCTGCAGCCGAAGCCGCTTCTGCCGCCTATAAGCAGAGCAACGAACAATGGTTGAAGGACAATGCGACCAAGGCCGATGTGAAGACAACGGCCAGCGGATTGCAATATAAGGTGATAAAGGCCGGTAACGGCCCCATGCCGAAAGCGACGGATCGGGTGACCGTGAAGTATGCCGGAAAAACCATTGACGGTGTTGAATTTGACAGTAGTTACAAGCGTAATCCACAGACGACGACCTTTGGTTGTGGCGAAGTGATCAAGGGATGGACCGAGGCGCTTATGATGATGCCGGTTGGCAGTAAGTGGGAAATCTATATTCCACAAGAACTGGCTTATGGCAATAGACAAGCCGGACAGATCAAACCTTATTCAACTTTGATTTTCACAGTAGAGTTAGTGGGTATTGAGAAGCCTGCTGAAAAAGCAAATAAGTAAAACTTAAATAATTGAAATTGACAAAATGCGCGGAAAACGAAAGTTTTTTTGCGCATTTTTGTTGTTTATATCATTTATAATCTCTATTTTTGCTTCATTCATTTAATCTCCTGCATTGAATCCTAACATTATTTATACATGGATAAGATTGACAATCTGGATAAAAAAATCCTAAACATACTCTCAAAAAACGCACGCATCCCATTTAAGGATGTAGCTGCGGAGTGCAATGTATCACGCGCCGCCATTCATCAACGTGTACAACACCTCGTGGAAGGAGGCGTCATTACAGGCAGCGGATTTGATATCAACCCCAAGAGTTTGGGCTATTCGACATGCACTTATGTGGGATTGAACTTGGAGCGAGGCAGTATGTATAAAGATGTGGTAGAACGCTTGGATCAGATTCCCGAAGTGGTAGAATGTCATTTCACGACCGGTCCTTACACCATGTTGGTGAAGCTCTACGCCAAGGACAATGAACAACTGATGAATTTGCTCAACGGCCGGTTGCAGGAAATACCTGGCGTGGTGAGCACCGAAACCCTTATTTCGCTGGAACAAAGTATTAAACGTGAGATTCCGGTGGTGATTACAGATAGATAAAGCTTCGTATTAGCCCTCTGTTAGGAGGGATTTCTTATGGAAACATTTGATTTAGAGTCGCATTTAAGGTCTGTTTACGCGACATTTCCAGAAGCCAATTGTCGTCCGATTATTGGCCTTACCGCTAATTATAGTGATATAGATATTACGCTGCGCGACCGCTATTACAAACAAGTAATGGCAGCCGGTGCCGTCCCCGTTGTGCTGCCTCCCATTGCCGATCCTGAGGTTATCATCAATACATTAGACCGGTTGGATGGCCTCATCCTTACCGGAGGGGCCGATTATAATCCTTTATGGGGCGGTGAGCAGCCCCAATGTGCGCTTGGCAATATCAATAAAGAGCGTGATTTGGCCGAACTCATGACCGTCAGACTGGCTTACAACCGGCAGATTCCCATGCTCGGTATATGCCGGGGCATGCAAACGTTGGCCTTGGCGTTGGGTGGAAAACTCATGCAAGACATCAATTCGACAGCCCCCGAACATGCCGCCGTGCCTTATCGTATCAAGCATAGCCAGGACGCGGCCCGCAACGAAACCACCCACATGGTCTCGTTGGAGACCGGTAGCCTGTTGGCTGAACTCTACCGGACTGACCATCTCTTCGTCAACTCTTTCCATCATCAAGCCGTCGCCGACTGTGGAAAACGTTTCAAGGCGACGGCACAGGCCCCGGACGGCATTATCGAAGCTATGGAAAGCAGCGAGTTTAAGGATATCGTGGGCGTGCAATGGCATCCGGAGTGGCTCGAAGAGGATGGACTCAAGCTGTTTGAGTGGCTCGTAAGCAAAGCCGGCGACTTCGCGAATGCTAAGGCTGTGCACCACCGGGTGCTGACACTCGACACGCATTGTGATACGCCGATGTTCTTTCCCCAAGGTGTTGAGTTCGCCCATCGCGACCCCCGCATTCTCTACGACCTGCACAAGATGACCGACGGACGCCAGGATGCCGTCACGATGGTGGCTTATCTGCCGCAGCCGCAGCCGGATGAAAGTTTCTCTTCCAAGATAGACCTGAGGGGAATAGCCGACCACAACCCCTTGCTGGCACAAAAATACATGACTCAAGATAGCGGAGGACAGTTGAATGTCACGCCGGCGGCCTATACGGACCTCATATTCGATAAGATAGAAGAGATTGTCAATGCCAATCATACACACATCGGAATCGCGCGAACGCCCCAAGACTTGTATGAAAATAAGCGCAACCAACGCAAAAGCATCATGCTGGGCATAGAGAACGGGTTGGCCATCGAACATGATTTGGCCAATCTGGAACGGTTCAAGCAACGCGGTATCGTCTATATGACATTATGCCACAACGGCGACAACGATATTTGCGACAGTGCCCGTGGCTGCCAAACACATGGCGGCGTGAGCCCGTTTGGCGAACGGGTGATACAGGAGATGAACCGCCTTGGCGTGATGGTCGACTTGAGCCACGGCGCCGAGAAGAGCTTCTACGACGCCTTGGAAATCAGTCGCGTGCCCATCGTTTGCAGTCACAGCAATTCGAAAGCCTTGTGCGACGTGCCCCGCAATCTGACCGATAACCAACTGCGGGCCCTTGCGCAGAAGGGAGGCGTGGCCCATATCACGCTTTATCATGGCTTTTTGCGGCAGGATGGAGAAGCCACCATCCACGACGCGCTGGCCCATCTGGAACATTTCATCCGGATTATGGGCATCGACCATGTGGGAATTGGCACCGACTTCGACGGCGACGGCGGCATCCGCGGATTGGCCGACAGCTCCGAACTCATACAATTCACCATCCGGCTGTTGCGGCAACGCTACAATGAGCACGACATCCGCAAGATATGGGGCGGCAACTGGCTGCGTGTGATGGCAGAAGTACAGAATGTTTAATACAAGAAAATCGTAATGAAAAAGTCTATGAAGACAATATTGGCACTCGCGGCGGCAGGCCTTCTGGGCGGCGGCGCTTATTTCTATAACGCGTCGAAGGCCGAGACGGCGATGGTGGAAGAGGCGGAAGAGGTGGAGAAGGTGAAGCCGGTAGGCCCTGTTTTCAATGCCGACAGCGCCTTCGCCTTCACGCAGGCGCAGTGCGACTTCGGCTTTCGCGACATGAATTCGGCAGGCCACAACCGTTGCGGCGATTGGATTGTCAGTCGCTTCAAGGCTTTCGGCTGCAAGACCACGAGCCAAAAGATGGATTTGAAGGGCTATGACGGCACCCTGTTGAGGTGCCATAACATCATGGCCAGCTACAATCCGGCCGCCACTACCCGCATCTTGCTCTGCGCCCACTGGGACAGCCGGCCCTGGGCGGACAACGACCCCGACTCCGCCAATTGGCGGAAGCCCATCTTGGCGGCCAACGACGCGGCCAGCGGCGTGGCTGTCATGCTGGAACTGGCCCGCCTGCTCCATACCGACGCTCAGCGGCTGCCGGCCAATCTGGGTGTCGACTTCGTCTGTTTCGACGCCGAAGACTGGGGGACGCCGCAGTGGGCGTCGGTCGCCGATGACGGAAACTCGTGGGCTTTGGGCTCGCAATACTGGAGTGCCCACCTGCCCGAAGGCTACGAAGCCCGCTACGGCATTCTGCTCGACATGGTCGGCGGCGTGGGCGCCAAGTTCCATCGGGAGCAGCTGTCGATGCAATACGCACCGGAGATTGTCAGGAAGGTGTGGCGCGCGGCCCGTCAGGCCGGCTATGGCAGCTTTTTCCCCAACAGCAACGGCGGTGGCATCACCGACGACCACGTTCCTGTGAACCAAGTGGCACGCATTCCGACCATCGATATCATCCCCTATTATCCCGATTGCAGCCAGAGCAGCTTCGGCCCGACATGGCATACCTTGGCCGACGATATGAGTAATATCGACAAGAATACGCTCAAGGCCGTGGGCCAAACGCTCGTGCAGGTGCTGTTTACCGAGCGGTAAAATTAAAGTGATTTATTTTGGAGTTAGCGCATTTTGCGCTAACTTTGCATCATAATAACCGAATTAAACTTCCCCTATGAATATTGAAAGTCAAATTAGTAGTTCTGTTATCGCGTCGATAAAAGAACTCTATGGTCAAGATGTGCCTTCCGATATGGTGCAACTTCAGAAAACTCGTAGCGATTTTGAAGGTAATCTGACCTTGGTTGTATTCCCTTTCCTGAAGATTTCAAAGAAAAAACCAGAAGATACCGCGCAGGAGATCGGCCAATATCTTGCCAACAACTGCAAGGCAGTGGCCACCTTCAACGTCGTGAAGGGCTTCCTGAACCTCACGATAGCCGACACGGCGTGGGTAGAATTGCTCAATGCTATCAATGCCGATGAGTTTTACGGTGAGAAAAAGGCCACGGCCGACTCACCATTAGTGATGATTGAGTACAGCTCGCCCAACACCAACAAGCCGCTTCACTTAGGACATGTCCGCAATAATTTGCTCGGTTGGTCTTTGGCACAGATTATGGAGGCCAACGGCAACAAGGTTGTGAAGACCAATATCGTGAACGATCGCGGTATTCACATCTGCAAGAGCATGCTGGCTTGGCAGAAGTGGGGCAACGGTATCACACCCGAACAGGCCGGAAAGAAGGGCGATCATCTTATCGGCGACTTCTATGTGGCTTTCGATAAGCACTATAAGGCAGAGTGCGACGTGCTGAAAGCTCAATACATGAGTGAGGGAATGGACGAAGAAGCGGCTGCCGAGAAAGCCAAAAGTGAAGCTCCGCTCATCAAGGAAGCCCGCGAAATGCTCGTGAAATGGGAACAGAACGACCCCGAAGTGCGCAACCTCTGGACTCAAATGAACGACTGGGTATATGCCGGTTTCGATGAAACCTACAAGGCATTGGGCGTAGGCTTCGACAAGATATATTACGAATCAAACACATACCTCGAGGGAAAAAAGAAGGTAGAAGAAGGTCTCAGCAAGGGACTTTTCTTCAAAAAGGATGACAACAGTGTATGGGCAGATCTTTCTAACGAAGGTTTGGACCAAAAACTGTTGCTTCGTTCTGACGGCACCTCGGTGTATATGACACAGGATATCGGCACGGCCGAAATGCGTTTCAACGATTTCCCCATCGACAAGATGATCTATGTGGTGGGCAACGAGCAGAACTACCACTTCCAGGTGTTGTCGCTGCTGCTCGACCGCTTAGGTTTCAAGTGGGGCAAAGAGCTGGTTCACTTCTCCTATGGCATGGTAGAACTGCCCAATGGTAAGATGAAGAGCCGCGAGGGCACGGTGGTGGACGCCGACGACTTGATTACTACCATGATAGACGATGCCCGCAAGACGAGCGACGAGCTGGGTAAGTTCAAGGATATGACCGAAGAAGAGAAGCAGGAGATAGCTCGCGTGGTGGGTCTTGGCGCGCTTAAATACTTCATTCTGAAGGTAGACGCCCGCAAGAACATGCTCTTCAATCCGGCCGAAAGTATCGACTTCAACGGCAATACCGGGCCCTTCATCCAATATACATACGCCCGTATTCGCAGCATCATGCGCAAGGCGGCAGCCGACAACATCGCTTTGCCCGCTACTTTGGCCACCGATACAAAGCTCAACGCAAAGGAAATAGAACTGATTCAGAAGATCAGCGAGTTTGGCGCGGCCGTCGAACAGGCCGGTATAGACTACAGTCCGAGCGGCATAGCTAACTACTGCTACGAACTGACCAAGCTGTTCAACCAGTTCTATCACGACTACAGCATCCTCAATGCCGATAGTCAGGAAGAGAAAATTACCCGTATCGTACTGGCGCAGAACGTTGCCAAGACCATCAAGAACGGCATGGCATTGCTCGGTATCGAAGTTCCCGAACGTATGTAAAAGACTCCTTCCGCATTGGGAAGGAACATAAAAACAGTTGATAAAAGCCTTTCTTGTGGCAATAAGAAAGGCTTTTATTTTTCTAATCATAGAAAATGGCTAATCAAAACGACATGCTCAATCCGCCCGACTGGCGCAACGACACCGTGCTGCCTTTGCCTCCTGAGGTGAAGGCCAACGCTTGGGCCGTAGACGCGGCCTGCTCGGGTAATCCCGGACCGATGGAATATCAGGCCATCGACTTACAGACGGGCGCGCAGGTATTCCACTTCGGCCCCATGCAAGGCACCAACAACATCGGTGAGTTTCTGGCCATCGTCCACGCGCTGGCCCTTTTAGAGAAGCAGGGACTACACGACAAGGTGATTTATTCCGACAGTTACAACGCCATTCTGTGGGTCAACAAGAAGCAATGCAAGACCAAGTTGGCGCGCAACCCACAGACCGAGCCTCTCTTTCAGATTATCGCACGCGCCGAAGCATGGCTCCGCACGCATCCTCTCCGCACGCCTATCATTAAGTGGGAAACGAAGAAGTGGGGCGAAGTGCCGGCCGATTTCGGGCGAAAAAACCGATAAAACAGTAGCCAAGCGCCAGCCGTAGGGGCATGATTTATCATGTTCCGCTCAAACACAAAGACAATATAATGCGTGATTGAGCATGTTCAGATATAGAGTTTGCTTCCTGTTGTAACCTGTTTTTTGTCGAATCGCCTTAAACAAGATATATTTTGATTGTGCGGAACGTGATAAATCACGCCCCTACGGCTCACGCCATCCCATTTCTAAACACAGAAACGAAAACCTTAGTAAATATAAATCAGTCGCCAAGCGCCAGCCGTAAGGGCATGATTTATCATGTTCCGCTCAAACACAAAAACAATATAATGCGTAATTGAGCACATTCAGATATAGAGTTTGCTTCCTGTTGTAACCTGTTTTTTGTCAAATCGCCTTAAACAAGATATATTTTGATTGTGCGGGACGTGATAAATCACGCCCCTTCGGCTCACGCCAGCCCATTTCTAAACACAGAAACGAAAACCTTAGTAAATATAACCTTGCTTATTTTTCAAAACAAAGCACTGCGAATTTTCTTGACAAAACGGCGAAAAAAGTCGTGTTTTTTGAAAACGAAAAGGGATTGACGGGGAAAAACGGCAAAGAAATGGGCTTTACGTTATGCGCTGATTATCAATGATTTATTTAAAAAGAGGGTTGCAAAAAGGGCATTACACCTTGTCAAAGCAGTGCTTTGATGTTGTAAAAGGGCTGCTTTGAGCTGCTAATCGTGACCCTTTTACCATGTAAAAGCTATGCTTTGAGGCACTCAAAGCATAGCTTTTAGGGCAAAAAATACGAAAAACTGCTCCATCATAGTATGAAAACAGTTCGCCAAATGTTGTTTTTTGGACTTTCGTAATGCTGGATGGAGCAAAAAATCGAACCGTTTTTGATGAGCGAATATTGACAAAATCGCGATATGCTTTTTAGTTTTGGTGCAAAATATTTACAGAATTCATCGAATATACAACATATTTCTATTAAATTTGTATCAGCCATAGGAGTGGATATTTATTTGTTTTTCACCTAATAAAGTCACAAAAACATTTTACTCTTACGTCTCTAAGAGAATTTCTTATATCCAATTCACGTTAAAAGAATTATCAGATGAAAAGAGTTGCGTTCCTTTTATTTTTATGCCACATGTTGGTCGGTAGCCTGTCTGCCCAAGATAGAACTGCGGATTATTATGCTTATGTCAAAAGCCACGGCATTGCACCACTGACATATCTGGCCGACAAACTCCGCACCCATGCCGTTGTCGCGGTTGGTGAAGACCATTGGATCAAAGAGCATCCGGACTTTTTGTGCAGCTTTTTACGCAAGATAGCCAACGATACCCTTACGAACGTCGACATTCTGGCCTTAGAGTTTGGTAATGAAAGCGACCAGAAGATCGTCAACGACTTCCTGAAAGCTGACACATATAGGGAAGATTTGGTCCTCAAGATATTGCAGCATGCCCCAGACAATTATGGCAATCCGTATTTGGAGTATGTCAGAATTTTTCAAACAGTGTGGGAAACAAACCAACAGAAGTCGCCTAAGCACAAGACACAGATTATCCTGCTCGATCCCAAATATGTGCAGGCGAGCATGGACGGAGAAGATTTTGTATATACAGGTTCACGTGACGACCATATGTTTTCGGCCATCCGAGGTTGTATCGTCAAGAAACAGCATGTGCTTTTTTATGCAGGAGCGGCACATACACAGGCCCAAATAAGGGGCGTAAAGTATAAAGAACGTTATTATAATTTCCCAAGTGCGGGCTTTTTACTGAAGAAATGTTATCCCGACGACGTGTTCATCGTCAATCTTTGGGGAGCCTATATGGGTAGTGGCGGCTACGAAAAGGATGAGCATGGTCATTGGTTGCAGATTGATGGTGGGACTATAGACCGTGCGTTCGCGATGAATGGCAATCGGCCGGTGGCTTTCGACATGGGTGGAGCTTTCAATTCGATCACCATCAAGCAGTATTATGCCAACCCGAAAAGGCCTGGCGATTGGGGAGGAGATGTGCAAGCAGGCTCGCCCTACAGGCCGGACAATCTAATGAAAGACTGGATTGACGGCATTGTCTTTGTTGGTCCAGTTTCCAATTTCTCTGGACAGACGTTGCATAACATCTATGACGACGCATTTCTAAAAATAGTGGAAAAGCGGTCGAAAGGCAAGTTCAAAAGAGCCGACGATGTCTTTGAATATCTCCGGAAGATACATCCGATACTGCAATAGTTTGAATAATACAGCCGCCCCTGCCCGCTTGGAATAGCAGACAGGGGCGACCGGAATGATGTTTCATTATCAAGAGGCAGCGGAGCGACCCAGCGTTTTTAGAATCATGGCCTTTAGTTCGGGATACTTAGGCGCGGGGGCAGCGAACGATACCATACGACCTTCGCTGTCGACAATCATAAACCGTGGTACGCCCGTGACATGATAATCAATCGCAAAACCTTTCGTCCAACTATCAATGAAGATGAGATTGCCCGTAAGTTCATGCTTTTGGATGAGTTCTTTCCAGCGGTCATTCTCTACCCACGTGCCTACACAGACGCTGAGAAAGGTGACTTCGGGAGTGTCGAGTTCCTTTTCGAGTTGCTTGAAATAGGGAATCATCCGGATGCACGGCGCACACCAAGTGGCCCATACGTCAACCACAACCACCTTGCCACGCAGCTGGCTCAACTTGAGTGGAGTGCCATCGGGACGCTTTCCTTCAAAATCGATCGCCATACTGCCCGGTTTCGACCATGCCAACTGCTCTTCGATGGGGCGGAACGCCTGCACGAGCGCATCGGACAACGGGCTTTTCTCCACCGAATGGCGCAGCGCTTCGTACTTCTCATAGTATTGCAGCCGATTTGCGACCTGATAAAGATAAGTCTCGCGGAGGGGCTGAGAGGCCAGCAAAGACTGGCGGGCAGCATAATCGGTGGGCGCAATGTTATACTGTTCTGCCAGATAATCGACATACGCCACGAGCATATCGGCGGCGTAAGGCAGACGCAACAGGTCGGCACGGCTAAACAGTCGCTTGTAGGCGTCGAGGTCGGCAGCGGTGATAAAGCCCTTTTCTATGTCAGCAATATGATTTTTGCGATAGGATAAAGCATAGAATGCCAAATCGATATCTATCTTCTGCCGCAGCAAGGTGACGGCCGCAGAGTTGCCTTTGAGCTGCTGTTTCATGGCGACGGCAGCCTGTTTCAACGCCCTAAATTCACGAACGAACACAGCGGGGGCCACCGTTTGGCCACCGGGAATGTAGTTGAACAGATACGCATGCAGCAGAACGGCCGCACTCTTATTAGCCCAAGCGGCGAAGCATTGGCCTTCGGGACTTAATCCACTGAGTACGTTCAGCCGCTCATGCGAGTACTTCACGGCTACCTGTTCGCCGTCTTTCAGATAGATAGGATGCGTCACGTTATCCTTTCCGGAAAGCATGTAAAGCCCGTTGTGCGGCAAAGCGGCCTTCAAGACAAACCTACCTGTGGCGTCGGCCTGCACAGTTGCGCACAGGCTGTCGGCAAACGGCGTTGCGGCATAAAGGCTTATCCGCTCTCCATTCTCGGGATTGATGGTGCCACGAATGACGACTTCCGCCGTAGCCGATAGGCAAAGACACGCTCCAAGGATAGCTAAGAATATTCTTTTCATCGTTCTTGGCTTTTAGAATAAGGTAGAAGTATAAGTGCCGCTCGATGTCTGACTCATAAAGCTGGCACGTTTCACCTCACCCTTTCCTTCCATCACCTTGACGGCAGGGCTCACCGCACCCGCGCTGACGGGGTAAAGATAGAGCTTATAGCTGCCGTTTCGAGTGGTGCCTACGGCCAGATAATCGAACCACGAACTGTCTTGTCCGTAGGGCGAATACTTCAGATACTCCATGTAAGTTACCCTCTCGTCTGCCGGCCAGCTGACATTCTGTTCGGCCTCGGCCATATTCTCGAGGTTGCAGGTGCAGAGTTTGTTGTCTTTTACATAATAGAGAATCTTGTTGTTTTGGTTCAGTGTGCGGTATTTTGCCTTGAGAACGTTGAGCGAAGCGTCGATTTCCTCCATCTTGCTGATGGGGTTCAAATCCATGGTACTGGGTTGTCCGTTCAGCGTCAGCAGGTAATACTTTTCCTCGTCTGTCTTCTTCATGAGCGCCATCGCTACGCCACCGGGCGTATAGGCGGATGTGGTGAGGCCGCCCATGAATAATAAATCCATTCCCATATTCTTAGAAGAAGGCACACCATCGGCGAAGTAATCCAGACGCGGAGACTGACGGCTGACGCTGCAGAACGAACGATTCTTCTCGTTGAAGAGCAGGGGCAGCGAATTGCCTGCGTGCCGAACAGGCGATAGTTTATAGTCACCCAGCGACTTCAGAATAAACTGCTTGTAAATGTCGTAACGTGAAAAGAACAGCGTGTAGACCGTGTTGTCTACGTAGACATGTACGTCGGAGGGCCCCGCAAACATAGCGTGTACCTCGCGTTTAGCGGGTTTGTCTATGAACAGTCCGTCGTAATCAAGGATGGTTTTGCCCGTAAAATAATCTACGGCCATCAGGTCCTTGCTACTCGCTACAAACACGGCATTGCCTCGTTTGTCCCTCTTGTTCACTTCGTCAAAGCGCCAATAGGAGAAGTTGAAGTACAGATCTACTGCCGTTCCCTGCAAGTGGCGGCCATTGGCAGCCTGTATCACGTCGAGTTTTGTTTTCTTTTCGGCAAAGAAATCGACGTCGGCGCTGTCGCCTTCGCTTTTCAACACCCACCAGCCCGTTGCCATATCGGTGGTTACATAGAGGTTGTATTCCTCGTAAGCGAATACTCCTGTCTCTTGATCTTTTGCGCAAAAGCGCATCTTGTAGCTACCTACGTTCATGTTGACAGCATAATCCAGATTGCGATTACGTGAGATCGTGTCGGGCTTATCGCCCCAAGATGCCGATGCGGGAACCACTGTCCAGAAGCAATCATATTGTCGGTTATCGGGATAAATCTTCGGGTTGATTTGTAATCTGTCACCCGTAGGACTCACCGTATAGGCTTCGTCCACCCCTTCTACACGGATGTCGACGGGCTGCAGATAATCATAATTGCTTTTATCCGAGAAGCAACTGCTCAGTAAAAGCGCAGCAAGTCCGCCGAGAAAAATATTTATACGTTTCATAGATTTCTTGTTTATAGATTGGCGATGGGCAGTGCCCATCATTCAAGATGATTGTAGAAAAGAAATTATATACCTGTGGGGAAGGTCACCAGCGGACTGTTCTTGTCTGTCGGATCTTCGCGCAGTGGTGCCGCTCCCGAAGCCTGATTGGCCGGATCGTTATTAAATGCCTCCAACGCTTCGATGAATTTACCGCGCCAGTAAATGGCAACCGACTTCTCCCCGTTGATCTTCTTGACCCACGCGTCGTCCACTTTGTCTCCTACGACCTGTACCATGAGCTTGTGCTTGGATATGCTATAATTGCCCAAGTAGTATTTTGTGGTGTAGTTCCAAGTGGACGGTTGCTCTATCTTATCCGAGATAATAACGGTGCGTTCCAGCAGACGACGCTCTCCGAAACCGAAGTCGGCATTCTCTTTCAGGCGCAGACGTAACCTCACTTTGTCGGTTTTCAACGAGGCGTCACGCAGCACTACAATGCCGATATTGTCTCTGATACGTCCGGCCTTAACCACCATCAGCGGCTGGATGTCGGCATCGGTGAAAGCTACATAATGCACGCCGGCAACCGCTTTGTTAGGTAGTTCGGTCACGGTAGAGTCTTGCACCTTGCCCAACTTGTCGTAGGTGTAGGTGATTTTATACTCGGTCACCTGTTCAAACATCACCTGCCGATCCTTATTGGCCGTTCCACCAATGACTCTCACGGGAATAAACAC
Organism: Prevotella illustrans; assembly: GCF_017426725.1. Lineage (GTDB taxonomy): Bacteria > Bacteroidota > Bacteroidia > Bacteroidales > Bacteroidaceae > Prevotella > Prevotella illustrans. Next base: position 19,098 of record NZ_JAERMS010000014.1, read on the forward strand.
GGTGTCACGCACCCGTGTATCACTTCCCCACACGAACGAGTAAGAGTAGTCGGCCGGCGCATTCTTGTCCTCACTGACCAATTCCACCCGCGCCTTATCATTGAATATCAGGCGTTCATCTTCCTTACAGCTTGTCAGCGCAAGGGCGAACAACAATGCCATATAGATTGTTTTCTTCATAATCTCCACTTTTTAGTTTACATAAACAGCCTCTTTCTTCGGAAGAGGAACTACATAAGTCTCAACCGAACCGGGCACGGATGTCCACAGATTATCGGTTATCGCCATTCGTTTGCAGGCATAGAAAGCCTGGCCTTCGCCGTAAAATTCCTTGTGATATTCCTGCGTCAGCAGTTTAACACGCTCGCTTTCGCCGGTCATTGCAGCCGGAGTCACGTCACGTGCGGCACACAATGCCTTATAGTAAGTTTCGGCTTCGGCCAACGGACTGCATTCCATGGCGATGAGATACATCTCGGAAAGGCGGATGAGAGGAATCACGTTCTTTGCCAGCGAGGGCATTTTCTCCGTCTGTACGTACTTCAGGAAGTAGAAAGGACGATTGTAATAGCTGATGCTCACCTCTTCCCACATGTTGACGAAGCGAATGTCCGACGTGCCGCTTTCGTAGAGACGGTCGGTGAGTTCTTTCTTCGGCTTCTGGTAAGTACGTCCCGAACCGATGGATTCGGACAGGTTGTTAGCTTTCAGGTCGAAGATGTGCTCGCTTGAGAACGTGCGGTCTCCACGGGCGCAGTCGTCGCGTGTGCCCAGTCGGAACATCGCTTTGCCGTCGGGCGACTTCGCGTTTATCACCTGTTGGGCGTATTTCAAGGCCTGTTCCTTATTGCCCAGCCACAAATAAACACGGGCTTTCAACGCGCAGACGGCATAATAGTTCATACGCATCTGGCGGAATCCCCAGTAGTCGTCCGTCGTGCTAGATGTGCGGTTCAGCTCCTCTATCGATTTCTCACGGATAGGGTCTACCTTGGCCAGACAGGCTTCGGCGTCGTCCAGATCCTGCATGAGCAGGGCCGTATAGTCCGCGTATGTAAGAAAAGCGTTGGGCTTGTTCTTCACCTCTTTGACATAGGGAAGAATCTTTGTCGCGGGCACATTGCCGGGCATTGGCCCGAAAAGACGCAGTACGTCGAAGTGGCAGAAGGCCCGCAGTCCCAGCCCTTCGCCTCGCAACAGATTGTAGTTGCGGTCGTCGAGAGTGCCACGATGGCTTTCGATACCGGCCAGCAGACCGTTTACGTCGGCCACAACCTTATAGAGATTATTGTAATTATTCTCCATCGCGGTTTCCACCACGTCGGTCTTAAAGTCGTATTTGTTCAGGTATTCGCCTATCGAACCCGACGTGTAGGTCCAGTGCTGCGCCAGATTTTCAATGCTTCCGCACACGAGTTCCTGCCCGTAAAGGCTGTTTTGCTTCATGCGGATGTAACTTCCCGTCAACACGCTTCTGCAACCTTCCACGGTACTATACATCTCGTTGCTTTCCTTTTCGGTAGAGGGAAGCACGTTGAGAAAGTCGTTGCAGGACGTCGTTATGCCCATCATGAGCAGGGCTGCGATGATATTCTTGCCGTATTTCATTGTTTCGGAGTTTGAACGTTAGAAATTAACAGATAGGGTGAACGAGAACCGGCGGGAGTAGGGATAGGAGAGTCCGCGTTCCTGTTTCACGCTGGAGAGATAGAAGAGGTCGCTCAGGTCGCTGCTCAACGTAAGGGCCTGAACGCCAACGTAGCGCTTGAGCCATGGATTGTTGTTGAACATATAGCTGAGATGGATATTCTGGCAGCTCAGCGTGCGCTCGTTCTGGACGAAGCGCGAGGTGGAGTAAGTGGGCGACTGGTTGTTCAACCCCTTGAAGAAGGTGTGGTCATCGGGCTTCTGCCAGCGGTCCTTGAACACCCTTTCGTCTACGTTGTAGCGCTTGTCGGCATTCTCGATGCGCGACACCAGCGTCGAGTTGTAAATCTGTCCGCCGAAGCGATAGCCGAAAGACACGTTGGCCGTGAAATCTTTCCAGCGTACCATGCTGCTCAGCATGCCACGGTATTTAGGCTGGCTCACGCCGCAGGCAACGCGGTCGGACGCGTCCCAGGCATAAGTTACCTCGCCGTTTTTCTTTCGGTAGAGCTCATAACCGGTGCTGGGGTCGATACCCAACGAGGGCACAGCATAGATGGTATATTGCGATTCACCCTCGCGTATTACGCTGTTGGGGGCAATACCGCCCGTGAGCAGTCGCTTGGCATACTCGTCTTTCATTGCCTGCGACAGCTTCACCACCTTGTCCCGGTTATGGGCGATGGAGCCCGTGAACGACCATGAGAGTCGCTTTTGTTCGTCGCGCAGCACAAAGGCGGTAGCCTTGATCTCGAAACCTTTATTCTCTACCTTGCCGATATTTTCGACATACGACGTGAATCCGTTGGATAAGGGTAGGTTAAGTGATGACAACAGGTTGGAGGTGCGGTCGAGATAGACGTCTGCCACAAGGTTCAGACGGTTGCCGAAGAGGTTCAGTTCCAAGCCGGCATTCCACTTGTCGGTCTTCTGCCACTCGAGTTCGGGATTTTCCAAAGCCTTCTGATAGGCGCCCGTCCACCGGTTGTAGCGGTCGTTGAGATAATAGTTATAAGTGGCCACGGCCTGATAGGCGCTGAACTTCTGCGACCCGGTCTGGCCGTAGGAGGCCCGCAGTTTCAGACGGTTGATGAAACGCACGTCCTTCATGAAAGTCTCGTTGTGCACGTTCCAGCCTACGCCCGCGGAGTAGAAGGGGGCGAAGCGACGGTTCTTGCCAAACTGCGACGATCCGTCTACACGGTAGGCCAGGTCGGTGTAGTAGCGGTTGTCGTAAGAGTAGTTGGCGTTGACCACGAATCCCACGGCTCTGGTACGCGACTCGCCGCCCGACGGCTTACCGCCTTTCTGGTATTGCAGGGCGTTGGAGGGGAAGTCGAGCATCTCATCGGTAAAGCCTTCGACGATGAAATTGTAGTTGCGCGAGAAGTTCGACGTGACGTTCCAGTTGGCCGCGGCATACAGCAGGTGCTTCTCGGCTAAGAGTTTGGAGTAGCTCGCTGTGAGCGCGATTTCGTAATTGGTGACCTTGCCCGTGCCATACTGATAGCGTCCTTTGCGCAGACTGCCCTCATCGGTCTGGTATTCGTCGGCCTCGAACATCGTGTGCTTGGCGGGTTTGTAGTTGTCGCTCTCACGGGTTGTCCACGTGAAGCCCACCCGTCCGCGGGTGATGAACCCTTCAAACGGGCGCCACTCGATAGAGAAGTTGTCCGTGATGTCGGTATACTGCTGGCTGTTTTTCTGATTGAGCAGCGCGTTGTAGAGCGGGTTGGAAGGGAGATTGCTCGAACTGCCGTAGAAGTCTACGTTCGTATCGAACATCTTTATCAGACTGCCGTCGTCGGCATAAGGCTTCCAGTAGGGATTGAGCTTGGTGTAATCGGAGAACGAACCGTAGGGCGACTCGTCCGAACGGGTGTGTCCGATGTTGAGGTCGTTGGTGAAGAGCAGGCCCGAATGGCGGTAAGAGAGGGTGATACCGCCGTTGAAGCTGTCGCGCCGGGAGCCTTTCATCACGCCCGCCACCTTATTATATTGAAGCGAAGCCGCGTAGCGGAAACTCTCGTCGCCACCTTCCAGACGGATATTGTGGCGTTGGCCCACGCCCGTGCGCAACGGTTTCGACAGCCAGTCGGTGTCTACGCCACGGGCCACTTCACGCAACAGTTCCGAGTATCTGCGCTTCAGTCGGAAGTCGCGCGTGGGGTCGGTACTGTCGAAATAGCCCGAGCGACGTTCCAGCTCCAGCTTATCGGCCGCGTTGAGCAGGTGATAGTCGGTCAGGTCGGGAGCTTCGATGTTGAGGCTTCCGGCGTATGTGAACCGCAAACGACCGGCCTTGGGGCTTTTGCGCTGAATGACGATCACGCCATTGGCGCCGCGCGAACCGTAGATGGCGGTGGCCGATCCGTCTTTCAATAGCGTGATCGACTCTACCTCGTCTTCGTTCAGGTCCATCATGCGGGTAAGGCTGATCTCAAAACCGTCCATGATGATGAGCGGCGTGTTGAGGTCGGTGCGCGTATTGTCCTGCAAGTTGGTGATGGTAGGTAGGTTGGCGGTGCCTCGAATCTGCACGTCGGGCAGATGGTTGGGGTCTGAGCCGTACTGGTTGTTCACCAGCATGTTGAACGAGGGGTCGATGTTGGCGATGGAAGTGAGCAGGTTCTTGTTGCCGAACTCTTTCAGTTCCTTGTTGGTGATGGTTGACACCGATCCCGTGAAGGCATTCTTGTTTTTCCGGAAGATACCCGTCACCACCACGTCTTTGATGGTCGTGTTCGACCGCATCGACAAATCACGCGTCACATCGGTCGTTCCCGGCTCGACGGTGAGGCTGGCAGACTCCATGCCGACATAAGAAAAGCGGATGGTGACACGTGTGTTGGGAATGCTGATTTCATACATTCCGTCTAAGTTGGTCACTCCGCTTGCCTTGCCGCTTCCGTCATAGACCGTCACGCCAATCAAAGGCTCACCTTGTTCGTTTTTCACTTGTCCCCTCACCGTTCGCCGTTCGCTCTTTGTTTTTTGCTGTCCGGACCCCGATGCGGTAACTGCATCTTGCGCATGGCTCATCGTCGCGACATTTGTTGCCCACAACATGGGCACGAGTATCGCCGCAGTTCGCCAAAACCGTTTGTCTGCACTCATAAAAAAGCTTGTCATTAAGTTAATTACGTATGCCTTCTGGTTGCCTGTGCAGGCAATGAAGACAACAGTCCATCGTAAATCTCCGTTATGTATAGGGTGTAGCCAAGGTTAACGTCATATCAGGATGGTAAAATTGTATACAATCCCTGATCGGCTGCCACCTGTACTTTTACAAAAGTACACGTTTCTTTGGGAATTACCAAATTTGTTCTGAAAAAAAATGTTATTTTTATGCACCCGTTCGGGACCAAATGTGCCGGAACTGCTTGATAGTTTCCGACTTCCGACGGGCATAGACGCGGCTTCCGGCTTGCCGGCGCAAACGCGTAGGCGTAGAAACCGCGTGGATATTTGGAGAAAAGGTTTTTCGCTTTGTCAATTTTCGCTCATAAAAAACAGGCTCTGATTTTTCTTCATCCGGAACAGGAATGCGTCTTTTTTGCCTTCTTTCCGTTCGTTTTTTCGTTCCCGTCCTGCCCGTTTTCCTGTCTTTTGGTCATGAAAACAGTGCTTTTAACGGCCAATATCAGTCCTTTCACGTTCTAAAAGGGCTGCTATTAGCGGTCAAAAGCTGCCCTTTTGCAGCCTGAAAGCATAACTATCGCGAAGTATGTGGCCCTGTTTATCGCGTTGAATCTTGTTAACTGCCTGATAATCAGCCGATAACCCAAACTTCATTTTCCTGCCGTTTTTTTCGTCCGCTTCCTTTTCTTTTCTGAAAAAGCGCACTTTTTTCGGCCTGTTTGTTAAGAAAATTCAGAACATTTATCTTAAAAGCGATTTGACGGATTCTTCAAAACGCTCACTTCTGGTATAACCTTTCTTCACTTTGTTGAACGCGAATTCGACAACAAGGCCACGTTGTACCAAGCCCATGATGTCATTCTTTGCCGTGGTGGCACTGACAAAGAATTTATTTTGAAGGTCCTTGACCGTGAGAACTTCCCGGGGATTGTCGGCAAACATCTTGACGATTTGCGCCTGCCGCTCATTGATGGCGCCCAGTAGCAGGAAAGTATTGGCAATCTTTTTTTCTTCTTGTTTCCTTTTCAGATAGCTTTGTAGCTGCTGGAACGAAAGATTCAGCACACGCAGATTGTAAGCAACGAAATAACCGATGTCGTTTCCGTCCGCTTCCGCGTATAAAAAAGATTTTTCGTACGAATTCTTCGACTTGGCGATAACACGTGATATGGACAGATATTCTGTCAGCCAATAGTTTTGTTTCAGCATATACCAGTAGAACAGGGCGCGAGCTGTTCGGCCATTACCGTCTGTAAACGGGTGCATGTAGGCCATCATGAAGTGGATGATGATTCCTTTGATAATAGGGTGGATAAACTCCGATGGCGTATCTTCGTTGAAAAAACGGCACAAGTCCTTTACGAATGTAGGTATATCGGAACTTGACGGAGGGCGATGAACAACTTCATGGGTGATTCCGTTTTCTACGACAATATCGTCGTTAGTGCGGAAACGCCCTTCGTCCCGCGGATCGTCCAAGGTATTTTCCGTCATGAGATGGTGAACGTGTTGAAGCAATTCGGCGGATAACGGCGTGTTTTGGTTTTCAACGACAAACTGAATGGTTTGATAGTTGTTGGCTATCATCTGCTGCGACTTGTCTTTGGGCTTGGCTTTTTTGTACAACATCTCCTTCGCCACCTGTCGTGTCGTGGCGGCTCCTTCCATTTGGCTGGAGAATATCGCCTCTTCCATGAGCGAACTGATCAAATATCTTTCTTTGTTTTCGTTGGGTAGCAGACCGCCGGTTCCCCATGAGCCACCGAAATTCATGTCAAACTCATGGCATAGCCGTTGCATCTGGTTGGTGACGGAGAGCACTATGCCATATTTGTCCCAAACGCGCATCCTGTTACTGAGGCGTGACGCCTTGACGTAAGTCCACAGCTTTAGAGGCGTACATCCCTTTGGGTATTTCTTGTATTTTACCGTGTCCCAGTATTCGTATTCTTCGTTGATCTTGTTTACCAGCGCGGCGATATTTTCGCTTGGCGGAACGATTAAAGTTTCAATCAGTTCTTCATCTTTAATCTTGGGGGAGTCCCGATAATGCTCATACGTCAGTGGTTGGATTCTTATCGCAAAGATGCAAATTCTTTCCAATTCTTCAAACATTGGAAAGAATTTGAATGATATTTTGTCTTTTACACACCGGTTTTCGTTTATGTTCCGCTATGGTTGAGACAGGAACACAAAGACGTATGTTATTTGAAAAGCATGGAATGAAAACGAAAAGAGAGTGCTTCGCGTCCCGTCTGTTGAGCGCGAAGTACGGAAGTTTACTTCTTTTCGTAGGGAATGACAAGTTTGAAGCCTTGTCCGCGCAGTACGGCGTCATGTTCCCGAACCTCTTCCACGAATAGTTTGTATTGACCTTCTTTCAGTCCGCTGTTAGAAAACTCATCGGGATAGGTCATGGAGAGCGTCACGTTTACATGGCTTCCGACTACGGGATTGACGACGGCGGGAGTAATCTTCAGCACTCTTTTGGCGGTGTAGGGGCGTGCGCCGCTGCAGAACCATACGCCTATGCCGGGTCTTCGCACGGCCATGATGGTGTTCATGTGGGTATAAATACTGCGCGAAGTGGTGCTGTAGACGCCCACGCGGTCGGCCGTTCCTTCGCAGCGGACGACAACCTTCAGAGTCTTCTCCTTCTTGTCCTGCGCGATGACGCGTATTTTTGCCTCTCCCTCGTAGTGGGCCTGTATTTCGAGAATGCCTGTCTTGGCGTTCCACTTGGCATTCATGATTTTATCAGGGTCTTCTATTTGCAGCTCAGCGAAGTCTCCGCCACCGTTCAGACTGACGAACTTGCTTTCGTCGCGCGGGAAAAGACGTATCTCGGACTGGCTGATACTCAGTTCGGGCACAACGACGTTGATGTCGACGCGGCGCTTGAAGTCTCCCGAAATGATGGTGGCATAGGTTTGTCCCTCCAGTATTCCGCTGATACGCAGCGTGTCTTTACTGATGGCTACGCCGGCAATTTTCGAGTCGGCCACGTTGGCGGTATATTTTCCTGTGCCTCCCCGCAGGATGATCGTGCGGGTGGAAAGTTTGTTCAGAGCCACTTCCTTCAAGTCGTCGGCACCCACTTGGATATCTTTGGCTTCGGAATTGTCGTCGCTACAGGCCACAAACGCGGTGCCGCAACAGAGCAGCAATAGGTAAAAAAGTATTCTTTTCATCGTTAGTCTACATTCAATTTATATTCTATCTCCCATTTACGGTCGGGCGTTTCCTCGATTTCTATTTGCAAAAAGTGCATTCCTTTGTCCGGGAAAACGATGTTGCCGTCGGTGGGTGTGACGGGCTTACCGTCTATCCGGTAAGTGATTTTGGCGTTGGGGTCGGCCAAGTCGTGATAATACAGGCGCAGCGTTCTTGGGCAAGTTCCAACCTCGCGGATGGTGTAGAGGTAGGGAATGCGCCCTTCTTCATCGACGCCCATGTTCATCCGTTGTGTCTGTTGGGTAATCGGTTTGGAAGGATTCGATGTGTCGGCACCCTTGACAGACTGCACGCTGAACGTGTAGGCCGTGCCCGGCTGAAGATGTTCCGCAACGTATGAAGTCGCTTTTGTGACAGCCAGCTCTTTACCGTTCATAATGATTCGGTAGCCGGCATCCTTTTCGGTGATGGCATTCCATGATAATTCCATTTCGCGTTGCTGCGGTCTGACCACGACATTGGATGGCGCTTCGAGCGTTACCGTCGGTTTTCCCTCTTTGGTTTGTACGAACGAGATGTCGTCGATGAGGATGTAGCCGTCTGATTCCGCCGACTTGTAATCATATTCGAGGTAGAAACCAATGCCCGCTCTGTCAACTCCGGAGGGCGCTTTGAACGTGATGGTCTTCTGTTGCCATGTGTTGGAGAACCCCGAAGCCTTGTCGTTATCGCGCGTTTCTTTCCTTATCGTCTTGTAACCTTTATACCAGTCTACCGTTACAACGATGTTAGGGTTCTTGGCTTGCCCCTTATACCAATAGGTGAGCCGGTATTCTCCGTCCGCGTTGATCAGGATATGATTCGTGTTGAAGTCATTGTCGCGCGAATAGAATGAGCCGCCGTTGGGGTATAGCTTCAGGGCGAATACACCGCCGTGGGCATCTTTCACTCTCGAAAAGCCTAATGACGAGTTGATATACCAATAAAGCGGTTTCTGATAGGGGTCAAAGGCTTCGGGGTTTTCTTCCTCCTCCTCGCCCTCTTCTTCATCATCGTTCGACGGAGGAGCAGCGGGTTTGGCGTATTCCTCAAATCCACCGTTAGGCAACAGCTCTTGATTCAGTTGCGCTTTGCCCACGAAGGGAAGCAGCAACAATAATATCGTGAAATAGATTCTATGTGTCATACTGTGTGATGTTTATTGATTGGAACGTTTAATGTCGTCGAGTGTCAGCCCATAGCGTTTGCCGATGGCTGCCGCCACGTTTCTGAGAGAGCCTGTGGCCGACTCCGGAGCGAGTAACCGTTGCTTATCCCAAAGTCCGTTGCCTGTGGTCAGCTGGTCGATGTACGACTTTACTTCGTCGTAGGACAGGTGTGGCTTGCCCGAAGCCTGCAAGGTGAATTGCAAACCATAGAGCGCGCCGCATCCTTGCGACAGAAACACCAGCGCGTTTTGTTGTTCTTCGTCGAGATTGCTCAACGTGATGTCGCTCACCAGCAGGTTCATGGCTCTTGCGGCCGCCACTTTCGACAGTTCGGCTCTGATCAGTTGCAGTTGTGTTATAACCTCTTCGTAACGAAACTCGGTAAGGGCCAGCCGTCCTCGTGCGAAAGCGTTGTAGATGTCGATACGACTTTTGCGCAAAACAGACAAGCCGCCGGCCTGAACGAACGGAAGCCAATACTGGTAATAGCCGTAAGCCAGATCCCAATGGTGCTCAAGTTCGGTGTAATTGCGGCCGGGTAGCAGTGCGGTACGCTCGTGTTCGCGGCGCAATCGGCTGTCGTTGTAGAGGCTGTCGTTGAGGTGTACGTTGAGAATCTTGTCTAAATAGATACCTCCCCACACGATGCCGTTGAACAGTTCGGCCACCACCAGTCCTTTCTCATCGGCGAAGGCAATGTTGACATCACCGATATTCAGGCCCACATAGCCGCCTTCCCCGGGCTTAGCCCTATGGTTGCGGTGGGTTCCGGGACTCGGTTTCGACAATCCGCTCAACACGCCCGTCGTCGTGAAAATATCCTCTACATCCTTCAGAACGCGTGTCCTGTCGGCCTTGTGCAAGGATGAGGCGGCCAGTTCTTCCCGTGGTTTCAGGCCGAACTCGCCGTTGTTGAAATAATCCTGCACCTTGGTCATGTTGGCCGGATACATGATCGAAGCGATTTTGAGATAGCTATTGTAGATATAGTCGAGCGGATCGCGCAGCAGACTGCATTCTAAATAGTCTACGCTGTTGCTGCCGTTGCGCTTGAACCGATAGCTGGGGTCGGGAATCTGCGGCTCTATGTAGGCGGACTCCACGGTCTCTCCTTCCCACTGGCTGCATGAAGTGAGGCCCGTGGGAAGCAAGATCAGTGCTATATAAATTAAAGTTTTCGTTCTCATTTTATATCTGTTAAGGGAGAATAATATAAGCGCAGAAGGGTGCTTTGATCTTGTCAAGCCCTTCCTCGTTCTGAAATTCATTCGCGCTCAGGGGCTTCACGATGGTGAATCCGTCTTCGGAAACGGCCGAAATGGTGGCCTTTACCGACGAGTTCTGCGGTCCTACACCATTGACACAAAGGTACATGGGGTAGCCCGACTTGGCCGTGAAGGTGAGCGTATAATCCTTTGCGTTGTTGAGAAAGGCATGAGCCGTTTCGTCGTTCTTGTTGCTGGTAATCGTGCGCAGCTGCTTTTCGGTGTCGATATAGCGGATGACGTAGCGCGACTCTATATCCTTTGCCGGCACGAGGCTGCCCTCGATGTTCACTTCCTTGAACGAACAGGTGAGTGTTACCTTATAAGTTCTCACGTTCTCGGTAATCTCTACGCCCGGATAAACATAGTCTGAAACGGGCGCGTCGGGGTCTCCCAGCTGCACGACTTGGTCTTCATACGAGATTTTCGGCTTCTCGATACCGGGAAACGGGAATAGTTTTTCGTAGTCTTCGTCGATATAGTCCTCGCTGTTACGGGAGCAACCCACGGCCAGCAGGGCCACGAAGAGAACGGCATATTTGCTTAGTTTCATATTCATTGTCTTTTATTTCTTTATTCTAAACGGTTCGTTGCGTCCTGTGTGGTGTTATTCCACGGGCGCGTCGTAAATCTCTGCCTTCAGTCCCGTGGGTTCGCCTTCAGGATGCAGGTGTTTGCTGACGAGGCGGGTGTGGCGCAGCAGCGGGTCGTAGACCGACACCAGTTCGGCCACAAAACGATTGCCTTCACGCTGGAAGTCGAAGAATATCATGTTGCTGTCGTAGCGCAGGCCGGCTCTGAAGGTGATTCCGTGTTCCGTTCCGCTGTAACCCGAACCCAAACCGGTCATTTCCTTCGCGGGGTAATCGGGTATAGGATTCTTTTTTTGCGTAAAAAGGAAAAGATAATATCGCTTCTCCTTGATTTCTTTTAGTAAGGCCTGATTGGTTTCCACATTGCGTTTGACGTAGATGTCGCTGCGGAAATAGGTGCGCCCTCCACGGTGAATGAGCAGTTGCGGATTGATCATCTGTTCAAAGAAATCCCGGTTTTTGTAGGCTTTCCGTACGGTAGCGGTTGTTTCTTCGGCACTTTTCAGTTTAGTGAACACAATGTATTCGCGGGCCGGTTGTAGATAGGCGGCGGTGCGAAACACCAGATCTCCGTCTTCGTTTTTGCCCATATAGAGGAAGTCTGAAGCACCGGCAAAGCGGTCGTTTACGAGCCTGTGCAGATAATTATAGGTGATAAAACTCAACTGTGTGTAGCTGTTGCGACTGACAAGATACTCGCTTTTCTGCGCTTCCGTCGTCGTTTGGTCGGTAAAGTCGGCCCGCATCTCCACGGTATTATCGGCATTGAACTTCATGGTGAAGCAGTCGCCGCCGTAGCCGTAGCGTCCTCTGAATCCGTTTTGGGATATGAGTTCCGACGGATTGGAGAACAACAGTGAGTCGGTTTTGGGGAAATAGAGGACGCGCCAGCCGTGAGAAGCACTTACGAGTTCGTCTTTCAGGGCAGTAATGCTTTCGCTGCTGCGCTGTGAAGGGGACTTGTCGAATGCGTCGTCGTCGGACGAGCAGGCCGTCAATAATGCGACGGCGAGCACGAAGCCGTATCGGAATAGATTTCTATAGTTCATTTTCAATGCTGTTTTACGTAAGAATAGATTCTGCGAACACTGACCACCTGCATCTGTTTGAGGTTGATGTGCCAGCTTTTCTGTACATATTCGTCGACGAAAGTTTGCTTTTCCGTAAACTCCTTATAGGCTTGTTCGGCCTCTTTGGCATAGCGTTGGTTTACCTCGGGGTCGATGTCCGTGTCGGGTGTTTGGGCCGTAACAGAGGCATCGTACAGTTCTTTGGGCGTGGCAGTAAGCGTTGCGCTGATGATTTCGGCAAAGTCGTCTTCGGCCGAAAGGAACGAGAGCATCGTGTAAAAGCCTCGTTTGTTGGCGTAGGCATCCAGTCCGAACTTCTCTTTTCCTGTGCGGGCGTAGCCCAACGGTGCGGCAATCTGCTCGGTGGAACCCGTGTAGCGGTGGCCGCTGATGGTGAGAAACTTGTCGCGGTCGTAGGGAATGAGTTCCATAAGACGCTTGGCCAGCTGGTGATGGACGCTACGCATGAGCACGAACAGTTTGTCGGCGTCGCTCGGTTTGAAGTCGTTCACGTTGTAGAGACACATCTCCGCCGCCGTCAGTCGGGGATTGTAGAGACGCTCTACGCCGTTTTCATCGGGGTTGCCGCCACCATAGAGATAGAGTTTAATGGGCAGGCGACCGAGCAGAAAGTCATTGCCTCCGACTTCTTTCAGCCGATAGGTTTCCAGTCCCAGCTCTTTAACGGCTTCGAGTACGGCACGTACGTTCTCTAATTTGGGCGGATAGATGAACGTGCCTGTCGAACCGGCGTTCTTTTCCCAGCGATAGATTACTTCGATACCGTAGGGTTTTGTGATGTTGTCGAGTATCCACTTATCCAGCTCAGTGGTCTCTATCTGCTTTTTGCCATCGTCGATCACGCTCCTGTCGCTTAGCTTTTCTTCGCTGCATCCCATGAGGATGAGGGGCATGAGGAAGGCAAGGTATATCTTTTTCAGTTTCATTTGATTACTTCATTTTGTCTGTTTGAGGATTCATGAGAATTTATCTGATGGGCTCGTTGCGCTCCCGAGGGTTGGCGGCAAGACCTCTCTGTATGGCCTCGGCCGGTATTTGGAGCACCTTGCGGGGATCTTCTTTCTCCAGCGGGAAGTAATAGGAGCTCTTCGACGAGCGCTTAACACCCAGATGGAAACGTCGGATGTCGAACCATCGGAGACCTTCCTGATAGAACTCTTTCTGTCGGAAATCAAGGAATAGCTTCACTAAGGCCAGTTGTTTCAGCGTCAGTCCGTAAAAAGGTGTGTAGATATTGTAGTTCGCACTGTTTGTAGAAGTGTACACAAACCTTTCCACCGAGGGGATGAAACCGAACTTTCCTTGCATGTATTGTAGGAAATCATCGATAGCTCGGTTGTAGTTTCTCAACATGGCATGTGCTTCCATTCGGTTCAGGAGCACCTCGTCTACCGTGAAAAGTACGTTTGTCACGTAGAGACCGCGGGGTTTGGAGCCCGTACTCTCCGCGTTGGAAAGCTCGTCGAACTTGGCCAAATAGCGGCCTGTAGTGACGGGAGCGGCTGAAGATGTGAAGATATAGGTGCCGATGAAGTTCATTTTTTCATAGTTGCGTCCGCCCTCTATGCCTTTTTGAGCAAAGATTTTGTCTACCGTTCCGAATGTGGAACCGTACTTTTCGATGGGCGTTGTGCGAGCTAAACGCGACTCTGTGGTCGTCAGAAGCAGGTTGGCGGGTTCGGTCGCGGTGGCATATCGGCGATAAAGACTCTTGTGATTAAACTCCAACTCTTCGGCGTATCGTTTCCACGAACGGAGCTGTGTCTTCGGATCACCGCCTAAAACGTAGTCCGCATAGGCTATGACCGATTTCCAATCGCCTTTCATCAGATAGAAGCGAGAGGCGAAAGCATAGGCCGCTTTCTTGTTGAAATGGAACTTGGGATGTTTGTAATACGTGTCCGAAACTAAAGAAATACCTAACTTCAAGTCCTTTTCAATCTTATCGTAGACTTCCTGTACCGTGCCCCGCTGGTAGTCAACCAAGGCATGTTTCTCAGGTTTCGTGATGTAGGGGATACCCGGATCGGTCGCTTTTCCGCCGTAAGGTTCCGACCAAATGTTGACCAACATGAAATGCAGGTAGGCCCTTAGCAGGAACGCCTCTCCGTACAAGGCTTTCACGCGTTCGTTCTTGGGATAACGGCTTAGCAGTTCCAACGCCTTGTTGGCCTGCGCGATGCCTTTGTAACAGGCGTTCCAGTAGTTCAACGGCGTATCAAGATCTTCCTGATCGTAGTCTTCCCAAAAGAACATGGCTTCGTTTAGCCGTGAGTGTATGCCGTTGACACGTTCCTCAACGTTGTCGGTGCGAGGTTCCAGAAACGGGATATAGCTTGCCTCGGGATAGGCTCCTGTAAGCAGTTCGGCTATCTTTTCCTCGGAATCGATATCGACATCCAGTTCCGAATCAGGGCTCTTGTCAAGGTAATCGTTACAGCCGACGAATAGAAAAGCGGCGACCGCAAACAATAATAAGGATATATTTACTTTCATATTTATTCTTGTTAGAAACCAATGTTCAACGTTACTGTATACTGTTTTGGGGTAGGCAGTGATACTCCTCCTGATTTATAATACTCCGGATCCTGTCCTTTGAGCTTCTTGTCCGAATAAATCAGGAAAGGATTGGTGACGTTCAGACGCAGATTCATGGAGTGTATTCTTACTTTCTTCAGGAAGTTGTCGGGCACGTCGTAGCCTAACGAGATGTTCTTCATGCGTACAAAACTTCCGTCCGCTACCATCTGTTGCGAGTAGTTGTAGGTGTTGTAGGCACGTTCGATGTTCTCTTTACCTACCTTTTCTATCAGTTCCTGCGAAGGAAGCACCGGTACGTCGGTCTTGTATTCATCGCCCGGATTGAGCCAACGGTTGTAATAGGATTTGGAGAAGACGTTCAGGTCGCCGAACTCCGGGTCGAACGTGGGGTTCAATCGTATCTTATTGCCCGCCTGCATGGTCAGGAAGAACGAGAGTTCCCAGCCCTTGTATTTCAGTGTATTCGACAAACCACCGATGACGCGTGGTTCGATGGGGCCATGATACAGCAGATATGATTTGGCATATTGTGTATCGAGGAAGTCGGCGCCGGCTATGTTTGACAGTTCACCTTGGCTGCCCGGATAGCGTCCGAAGTTAAACGTGGGCAGGCCGTTGTTACTCAATCCTTGGAAATTGAATGAGAAGAGCGAGCCTCGCGGATAGCCCACGATGTTGCCACGGCCTCTTCCCGCCACCATGTCAAAGGCGTTGGGCGTGTTCAGCAGACGTGTAATCTCCTGATCCATAGCACTCAGTGTGAGACTTGTCGTCCAGTTAAAACGATCCGTTACGATGTTTTTAGTGTGCACACCCAGCTCGATGCCGCGTGTCCGCATGTCGCCGAAGTTGGCATATTTATAGTATTGACCGCCCACACCCGAGGTGCGCACGAGGTCTATCAAGTCGAACGTGTTACGTTGGTATACGTCAAGCGTCGTACTGATGCGATTGTTGAACAATCCGAGTTCTAAACCGATGTTCAGCTCGTACATCTTTTCCCACGTCAGGTCTCTGTTTTCCAAGTGCAGGATATCGAGTTTGTTTTCGCGGTCGTTGAAATAATGACGGTTCACAATGCCGCTTTTATAAATAGAATTGGCATTGATGGCCTCTTCATTCATCTTGGCCGTGAGACCGTAACTGGCACGCAGGGCCAATCGGGAGATGGTTGGATAGTTCTTCATAAAAGCCTCTCGGTCGATATTCCACTTAGCCCCCACGTTCCATGTGGGCAGCCACAACGCGCGCGCTCCTTTGCCTGAAGTGTTAGATCCCTCGCAGTTGAATATCGCGTTGAATACATATCTGCCCGCATAGCCATAGGTTCCGTTCACCGAGAAGGTGACGCCTCGGTCGTTGCGCTTATGGTAATTGAAGTAATTGGTGCCCTCGTTCGCGAGCTTTTCGAATATCAGTGGATTGGTATACACCTGATTTCCCCGATCATATTGAATGCCATAGCCTTGGAAAGGATTGACCGTGCGCTCGGCCGAACGTACCTCCGTGAAAGCGAAAGCCTTCAAATCGTGCTGTCCCATGCGCTTGTCGAAATCGAAAGCGATGCGTGCCAAGAGACTTTTCAATGAAGCTTCGGTCTTGTTCAAGAGGCCTCCATGCGTCAGTCCCACTTTGGGTTGAAGCAGCGGATTATCCTTGTCGTGTACAAGATAGATATTCTGTTGGGCGACAAAAGGATTCTCGTTGGCGCGGAAAGCCTGCACAATATTGGAGCCTTCTCTCACTTCGTGAGTCGTACTCGTGTAGGCCTGGCGTGTGGAGAGCAAGGCTTTGAGCGCGATGTCGTCATTCAGTCTGTACGTGGCTTCACCTTGTATCTTGAAATCCAGCACATCGATGTTCATCTTGTTGTTGGCATATTCGTTGAAGATATTGAATGGCGCCCAGTTGTTACGGTAGTATTCAAGGCTTCCGTCTTCGTTATAGGGGCGCAGGGTACGGCTTGTTCCGAGTGCGTAGGAGAAAGGATTGATGTCGAAATCACGTTCGAATACGCCTAAGGTGTTGTTCTTGCGCTGCGGCAATGTGCCCGGCGCATTCTGCGAACGCACGTTGCCCTGTGCCGAGAGCGTGGCCGTGAACTTGTCGTTTATATAAAAGGTGTTCTTCATGTTGGCCGTGAGCCGGCTTACTTTGTCGGCGACGGTCCATCCGCTGTCGTGATAAAAGCCGATCGAGGCATAGGTGGCCGTATGCTTGCCGCCGCCCGAAAGCGTTATCATGTGATTGGTGATGGGTTTCATTGTAAAGAGAAGGTCGAACCAATCGGTGTTGGCGTACTCGCGCTTGCGCAGGAAGTCGGCCCTCGCCTCCGGCGTATTGGGCAGATAGTAGGTGCCTGTAGCGGGATTGATGGTGCTCACTCCTTTATATAATTGGTAATAGATTCCGCTGCGTCTGCCGTAGAGCGAGTTGCCGATACCGAAGTAACCCTTGTCGTTCATCTCTTGGTAGAGCGACATGGTTTCCTGCGAATTGAGCAGGTCGAAGTCGCCGTAGCGCGGTTTCAGGCGCACGGTGTTCTCCGTGGAGTAGGTCACCCGCAGGGGAGACTCCCTTCTTCCGGACTTCGTAGTGACAACGATGACGCCGTTCAGGGCTCGCGCGCCGTACACCGACGTGGCCGAAGCGTCTTTCAAAACCTGTATGTCCTGGATGTCGGCGGGGTTGAGTCCCGACACGGCCGAGCTGACGAGCGTCACCGCGTCGCCCGAAGCCAGCTGGTCAAGGCTCAGGTGTACGAGATCTTCATACACCGCGCCGTCGATGACCCACAGCGGTTGCACGTTGCCGATGATGGAGGCGCCGCCTCGGATATTGATGCGGGGCGCCGATCCGAACGTGCCCGAGACATTCTGTATCGACAGACCGGGCACACGTCCTTCGAGCATTCGCGACACGTCGGCAATACCTTCGAGTTTGATGTCATCCATCTTCACCGACGTGGCCGCGCCGGTATAGACTCTGTTGCGGATGTTCTGATAACCCGTCACCACGACTTCGTCCACCTGCCGGCTGTCGTCTTTCAGTACGATGTTCAAAGGGCGGTTGCCTATTTTCACCCGCAGGGTGAGCATGCCGATGTAACTTGCCTGCAAGGTTTGGCCTGCCGTGGCCTTGATGGTGAAATGTCCGTCTACGTCGGTCACGGCTTTCACCTTGGTTTCCACCACCTGCACGTATGCGCCGATGAGCGCTTCGCCCTGTTCGTTGCGTATCGTTCCCGTCACGGTTCCGGCCGTCTGTGCCGTCACCGTGAGAACCATGAACAGCGACAGGAGCGTCGATAGCGCTTTCTTGATATTTATCTGTTTGTACATTCTTTTCTATAATGATGATTCTACTTGTTTTTCGAGTATGTCTTGCCTTGCGTCAGAGGCGCAACAGCACGCCGCCGTAAATGCCGAAAGGATGACCGGCCCTCAGTCCCGAGGGATGGCGGGACACCAGATACTTCTTGTTGGCCAGGTTGATAGCATTCACCGTCAACGTGATATACTTGTTGACATGCGCTTTCAGAGAGGCGTCCATAATCAGATGGGCCGGAATCTTCTCGCGCTCGGCTATCTTGCCTTGTCCCGGCAGTGTGCGCATGTCGCCGTTGTAGCGGGCTCCGAAGTTGGCTTCCACCCACTTGTGCTCTATGCCTATCTGCGCGTTAAAGGCGTGCTTGTAGATATAGGGAATCTCGTCGCCATAGATCACATGCCCCCATGCCGCGCTTTCAAAATCGTTCTTCATCTTCGTATGGGTGTAGGTATAGGAGAGTTGAAGGGGCATTTGCACGGCAAAGGTCTTGGGAAGCGGCAGCCAGTGGAATAGCAGTTCCAGTCCGTTTACCAAAGCCTTGCCCACGTTAAACTGGTCGAGCGTGCCTTGTCCGCCCTGCGCTGCCAAGTCGCTTCCCAGCATATTGGCGTAGTTGTTGTTGAAAACGATGGCCTCACATTTCAGCGTCTGTGTCGTCAGCCGCAGTCCGGCCTCTACGTTCACGCTGCTTTCGGCCTTTTGGTTGAGCGAGGCGCTAGGCGGAGCGAAGCCCTTGTGAATGCCGCCGAATGCCGAAAGGACGGGCAGCACCTTCACGTTGAATCCCAGTCCCGGTAGGAGGGCGCGTACATGATTGGGCGTTTCTACGCGTACCATGCCCGTGCGGCGAGGATCGGCCTTGGTGTAGTCGCGCTTCAGCAAGTCTACATCTTCATAGCGCATGCCCGCCGTGAGCGTCAGAATGCCCTTCGACCATTTTCCAAGCCAGTAGCCCGACCAAGCATGGGCCGTAGTAATGCGGTTGGCGTTGCTTCCGGGCAGCCCCGTCAGAAACAGACTCATGCGTCCGCCCTGCATCGAATAGCTGTCGTCTTGCTGAAAACGGTCCTCGCTGTCGGCGTGGTAGCGCAGTCCCAGCTCCGCCGTGAGATAGCCGCCACCCAGCATGGTGCGGTATTCGCCCTTCGACTGTACGCCGCGTGAGCGGTACACACGGTGGTTGGCACGCAGCATCAGCGCCTCGCCCACGTAGTCCTTCTTGCCCGTTACGATGTCGAAATAGTCACGGTTGGTTTCCGGGTCGGCCAGCACGGCGTCGATGGAGCGGCGTTCGGGTTTGGTGAAACCGGCCCTCACCTCATTCAGCTTGTACCAGTTGCGGAAGAAATAGTTGTAATATAAATTTGTGGTTATCTTCAGTTTATTACCCGACTCTATCAGATACGTGGCCACCCATTGGGTGTGATGAGTCTTTAGATTGTCCTTTTGGGCACCCGCGTAGCGGAAATAAGGACGCGCGGCGAAATCGCTTTCCGACAGTCCTAAGTAGGTCTCGTCGGACGTCTCGTTGGCAAATCCGAACTTCAGTTCCAACAAATGGTTGAGTCCTTCATCCTTATTGGTCTGTGCCGAGACTTTGGCAATCAGGTCGTTGCGCTTGAATCCCGTGCGCTCGTCGGGCTCGTCCTTGCGGAAACCGTCCGACTGATAACGCAGATACTCCACTAAGAAGCCTACATGCTTCAATCGGTTGCCAATACTGGCATACGACTTGAAGGTGTTGTAGCTGCCGTAAGAGGTGTTCAGCTTGGCGCTGAACTTTGAAGGAATGGGTGTCGACACCATGTTGACGGCACCACCGGTGGTGAACGGTCCGTATTGCACCTGGCTGCTGCCCTTCAACACTTCGATGGCATACATGCGCCCGGCGTTCGGGAAATAATAAGCAGCCGGAGCGGCGTAAGGCGCGGGGGCGGCAAGTACGCCGTCTTCCATCAGCGAGATGCGCTCGCTTCGCTCGGCTTTCGTACCGCGCAAACTGA
Organism: Prevotella illustrans; assembly: GCF_017426725.1. Lineage (GTDB taxonomy): Bacteria > Bacteroidota > Bacteroidia > Bacteroidales > Bacteroidaceae > Prevotella > Prevotella illustrans. The sequence goes on from NZ_JAERMS010000014.1 coordinate 39,091, forward strand.
TGTTCGGGCGCAATCCGAAGCCGTCTTCTTCGTAAACGTTCACGCCCGGAACGCTCTTGAGCATGCGGTTGATGTCGGTATAACCGAACTTCCCGATTTCTTCCGGAGAGATGTAATAAGCCGAACCCGTGCGGTTGCGTGCCTCGAACTTGCTACCCAGCATTTGATTGGAACGTACGACGACCTCCGTTATCCTGTGCACCGAATCGGTCATGGCGCTTGTAGCTTTGCTTTGTGTGCCTTGCTGCGTCTGGGCATACGTTCCCAATGGTGTCAGTGACAGAAGCAGAGGCATCATTTTGATCTTATAATGCATATAAAAAAGTTTTAAACTTATATGGCTTCTTTTATCATCGGGGCTTTCGGGTCGTCCCGATTGTCATAAACTAAAAGCGTTTATCATAAAGCGAATAAGTTTATTCCGTAAAATTCGGCTGCAAAGGTCGTTATTTTAATGGAGACTGACAATAACTATTTTTAGGTATTTTATATATTTCAAAGGAAAACAGCACTCATTTCTCATTTCCCACTTCCCACTTAGCTTTATGTCTTTCTTGGCCGCTTGCGGCCCTTATGTCTTTGTTCCCCGCGGCTAAAAAAATATGTTTTTATGTCTTTATGTCCTTAAAAACAACATAAGAAAAATAATGTCTTTCTGTCTTTATGTCAAAAAGCACATGAGAAGAATATGTCTTTATGTCTTTAAAAACAGCATAAAAAGACATGTCCTTATGTCTTTATCCCTGAATTATTTTTACATCCACCCTCCAAAAAGTGGCATTATTCTGAAAAAGAAAAGAGACGGGCGAAAATAAGCGATTTTTGAGCGAGTTTATAAATCGCTGGTTATCAACGAATTGCGCTTTTCAGGGAGCTTTCCCTTCGCTTTTTTGCCTTTAATAGCTATGCTTTTAGGCCGTAATCGCGGCTCTTTCACCCACTAAAAGCTATGCTTTGACGAGCTAATCGCTATGCTTTGAGCCGATAAAAGCATAGCTTTGAGCATAAAAGAGCATAAAAATCGGCAAACCGAAGGCCTTTTTCGCCATGCCGATAGCTGGATGACGTGTTGCGGAAGTGTTAAAATAATGCGATTTTTTCTAACAAAATCAGGGAGTCAGGATGGGCTGACAAGTGATGAAGCCGCAGACTTTCTCACCGGTACGCCTGTCGCTCTCCCATAAACGGTTGACAGTTCTATATGATTTGATCATTTGCAGACTTGTCCTCCCACAAATTGTCAGGTGAGCCTATATACTTTTGCAAAACGGCCGTATATGAAAAGAGGCCCGACTGTCGTCGCAGCCGAGCCTCAAAAGGGTTTTCATTTATTTTATCTTCAAAATGAACCGTACTTTAATTGAACCATACATCTGTTTCAAGAATGTAGAATTCGGTGTCGTCATCCTTTCTCTCCCGCGTGAAATCCTGTAGGATTTGGGGCAATAATGATTTCTTCTGTTTCATAGTTGTGTCCTCCTAAATGTTAGTAACCTGATAGTACACTGCAAATATAGGCATTATTTTAATACGTGTCAATACCTAAACTAAGGTAAAATTGCAGATTTAGTATAAATAACGTTAAAGGGTTTCGTAACGAAAGTGGTTGTGTATCAAACGATTGCAATTTATTTGTATGCTTATCCTTTTGCCTGTTTGAGCCTCTTGCTTGCTATGAAAGAAGGTTTACGCTATCTTTGTAAAGAGCAGTTGCACTCAAACATTTGACGACAAGTTTTTGTGCGCTTGCGGAACTAATGAATTGACATGCGTATGAATCAGGCAATTATCATGGGTGCCAGCAGCGGTATCGGCCGCGAGGTGGCACGAGTGTTGATCGAGAAAGGATGGACGGTGACGCTGGCAGCCCGCCGACAGGAACCGCTTGAGGCGTTGCGGGCCGTGGCTCCCGGACGGGTGAGCGTGGCTCGTATCGACGTGACCGACGCCGAAGCTCCCGCTCGGTTGGAACAACTCTTTGAGACGATGGGTCACGTAGACCTCTACTTTCACGCGTCGGGCATAGGCAAGCAGAACAGGGAACTGGAAGCCGCCATTGAGACCGACACGATGATGACTAACGGCGTAGGTTTCGTGGGAATGGTAAGCGCCGCTTACCGCTGTTTTGCCCGTCAAGGTGAGGGGCATATCGCTTGCATCACTTCGGTAGCGGGCACGAAAGGACTCGGGCCGGCGGCGGTCTACAGCGCCACCAAGGCCATGCAGTCCGTTTACTTACAGGCCTTGGAGCAGTTAGCTTACGGTCAGGGGCTGCGGATTGGGTTCACCGACATTCGTCCGGGCTTCGTAGATACGCCCCTGTTGACCAATCCGAGGGGCTATCCCATGCTGCTCGACGCGGCCGTCGTGGCGCGCACGATTGTCAAGGCCGTGACGCGCCGTCGCCACGTGGTCGTCATCGACTGGCGTTGGCGACTGTTCACGGCCCTTTGGCGGCGACTGCCTCGCCGGCTTTGGCGGAGATTGCGCCTGTAGCGAAGCGACTGTGGGTTATGGGTCGAGCGTGAAGCGTACGAGCAGCCCTTTGTGGTCGGTGGGCCAAATGCCCGCAGGGGCCAGCTTCGGGTCGGCTGCGGCGTCCTTGATGGGCTTCAGCCGGCATACCGAAGCGTCAGGACCGAAGATTCGGATGTCGGTGGCGCGGAGTCTTTTGCCTTGGTAATACACGTAGTCGATGCGTTCGCGCTCGTCGGCCTTGGGCGCCCAAGTGAGCAGTTTGATATCGGCCAGCGGGTTGTAGCAGGGGTAGGTAAAGCCCGGATGGGTCACGGGGTTGGGATAAAGTTCCCGATAGGTGTCCTTGAAGCCGGCCTGTTCCATCATCTTCGATACCGTCCAGGGCACGACGAAGCCGTGATGGTCGTAGAGTTGAGCCGTGGCCTCGGTCCAGTCGAGATGGGACGGCTCGTTGAAATCGCCTCCGAAGATGACGGCTGTACCCTCGGCCAGGTCGTGACGGGCCTCGTTCAGAAATACTCTTATCTCATCGTCGCGCCAGGAAAGGTTGTTCATTTTGAGCAATTCGGCCACCGACGCCGGGCGAGCCGTTTCTTTCCAGTTGGTGCCGTCATAGCCTCTCACGTTATAGTACGCGCAGTCCAGATAGTCCAGATGTCCCGTATAAACGGCGATGGAATGACCATTGGCATTTACTTTCAGCTTGTGGATGGTGCCATGGTCCTTGTTTAAGGGGAATACGACCACAGAATCGGCAATGGGGTAGCGGCTCAGTACCCCCGTGTCGTAGGAAAGGAACGAATGGTAGGTGACGCCCTTTCGTTGCAGGGCCTGCACGAGGCGGGCCGTGAAGTTGGTGTCGTGGTAGTTGCGCACTTCACTCAGCGTGACGAAATCGGGCTTCAGGCGAACCAGTTCATCCACGATGGCGTCGAAACCATCCTTGATCATTGTGCCCTCTTGCCATATATTCCATTGCAAAACCGTGAAGTTAAAAGGTTTGTGAGCCGTGTTGACATCGAAGACGGTATAGCCCTTTGCACGCATTTTCTCGGCCATGGTCACCACACGCTGCCTGAAATGCTCGTAAGAGGTGGTCGTGCCCCAGCCCCGTTCGGCAATGGCCATCAGGCGCGGATAGGTCATGTATTCGGCATAAGATTCCGTTCCCACGTATTCCGTCCACAGATTGCCCTGTATGCCGTCGATAAACGCGCTTCCCGCCGTGCCTCTTAAAACGGCCGGCATGGGGTCGTAGGCATAGACAGAGTCCAGCGGTGTGTAGCCGCCGATGGCCAAAGGCTGGGTTTGTGGGTCAGCTTGATACATGTCTAAATAGCACTTCTTCGATGGCGACATGATGGCATGATGGCCCATTTGGGCTGCTTTGATGCCTCCTTTTTCTCCTCTCCACGACACGATGGTGGCTCCGGGCGACACGCGGTTGCCGTCAAGTATCTCGTCCCAGCCCAACATGGTACGACCATGGCTGGTCAGGAAGCTGTCGATGCGGGTCATCAGATAACTCTGTATCTGTATGGTGTCGGTCATGTGGTGGGCTTTGTAGAGGCCTATACACTTCGGACATTTCTTCCAGAAGCGCATGGTGGCTTCGTCGCCGCCCACGTGGATGTACTTGGAAGGGAAGAGACGCATCACTTCCCGTAAGACGTCGGTCAGGAACGTAAAGGTCTTCGGGTTGCCGACACATAAGTCGAAGCCGTCGCCATGGCCCGTACACGACAGTTCGGGATAGGCGTGGAGCACCTCGTCGCTGTGGCCCGGCATTTCGATTTCGGGGATAACGGTGATGTATCGTTCCCGTGCGTAGGCCACGATATCCCTGATTTGTTCCTGCGAATAATAGCCGCCATAGGCGTCGGCGTCGTTCCGGCTGCGGAACCGACGGCCGTTGTCGATCCATTGGTCCCAATCGGCGTGGCTGCGGAATGCCGTTTTCTGCGTCAGTTCGGGATATTTCTTGATTTCTATGCGCCACCCTCCGCCATCGGTCAGATGGAAATGAAAGCGGTCGAGCTTGAAGAAAGCCATGGCATCGAGCTGCTTTTTGATGAAGTCAACCGACCAGAAATGGCGTGAACAGTCGAGCATGAAGCCCCGATGGGCATACTTCGGTCGGTCGGTTATCGTGGTGCAGGGGATGCGGTTGCCCTCAATGAGCTGACTGAGAGTCTGCAATCCATAGAAGATACCCATGCCGCCGGGAGCTTCTACGCGGATGGTGTCCCGGCCGACACGCAGCCTATAGCCTTGCAGAGAGGCGTCGTTCCAGGCATCGTTCGATTTACCGTCGGCCGTCAGCACGACGACGAGTTTGCGCGGGTGGTGGGGTGCCTGCCGGAAAAGGGCCCGGGCAACCGACGTGAGCCTGCTTTTCTCGCTTTTAGGAAGACGTGCGATGATTTTGATATTGGACGTAAGGTTTGCATAGCCCGTGTGAGTTTCCCGGTGGGAAGGTTGCGGAATGAGCGTCTGCGCGTGACCGTACAGGCCCGTGAGGGTGATAAGACAGCAGACAAGATGGCTCTTGAACATATAGGATATGGATATTTTGTGAATTGAAAAGTTATTGCTTGTTGGTTTTGCTCCATGAATTCCAGGCGTTGTAGCCTTGGTTGAATACGGCGTCGGGACGCCCGGCGCCTTTCGACATCAACGCTTTCAGGTCGGACAAATGATACCAATAGACGCCTCGGGGCAGCGTGTGGTGCTTCCGACAGAGGTAGGCCGCCATGCCGATTACCTCACCTTCCATGCCGCAAGTGCGCATGACGCGGGTTGTTCCCAATGCTACATGGGTGACGCTGATGTTGCGTCCCGCCATGAAAAGGTTGTCTATATTGCGCGAATACAGGCAACGATAGGGCACGTCGTAGGGTTGACTGAGCACCTGGTGGTGGGTGTCGGCCTTGAAAGCGCGGCCGGGAAACTGCCGTTGGTTTACGGAGTCGGGATAATGCAGGTCTATGCTCCAGGTCGTGGCGAAGGAAGCGTCCTCGTGACGCACGTTTTTCATGATGTCTTCTTCGGATAGGATGTAGTCGCCGAGCAGTCTTCGCGACTCTCGTTTGCCACTGATATAGCTTACCCAGCCCAGTTTTCGGTTGCGATATTCAGCTTTTCGGGCAGAATGATTCTTGAGCCAGCTCCACGTACAGTATACTGCCATGAGCCCATAGTCGCGTATTTGTTCGGCTTCGGTAATCTGGTTGCGATCCATTCCGGTTTCCCAAGTCCATTCGCCTCGTGTGACGAAGTCGCAATTCTTATCGTTCAGCGCGATGCCATCATCGAACAAAGGAAAGTTCTCTTTGCCTTTGACGGAATACCATTGTATAGAAGCCCCCATCGTCATCGTGTCTGCCTGTTCGGGCGCGTGTTCTTCGTGGAACTCTGCTTTGCTTTCGCGCCCCATCCGATAGTCGGCCCCGGCCAGATAGCCTATTGTTCCATCGCCTGTACAGTCGGCGAAGAGTGGTGCTTTGAGAATGATTTGACGGCCGTTTTCTATATGTTGTACGGCTATTTCCGTAATTTTACGATTTAATTTCTTAACGGCTACTGCATGATAGTTGGATAATAGTGTGATGTTAGGCTCATTGACGAGAAACGAGTCTTTCTTTCCATCTTCATAATAATGGGCCGGTTGGGCATTGCCTTCGCGCGAAGGGCCAAATTCACATATCATTTTGCCTAACTTAGGATAGCGTCCCACCTCAATGTCTCCGCCCAAGTGCACGCGGATGTCGGAACTATTGCAGCCTCCCCATACGGGGCGGTTATTGACCAAAGCTACTTTTAATCCCAGACGGGCGGCTGAAGCAGCGGAGCACATGCCGGCAATACCGCCGCCGATGACTACAAAATCAAAGTTCTGGGTAGTGGTATGAATAGGGTTAAGCGAAGCTCTCCAAGTTGTATTGGCATCTTTCGGAGGGATGAAATCTTTACGGCTGGTTAGAAAAATGGCATCACATCTGCCATCGAAACCTTGTAAATCGCGGAGCGCAAGGCGATGGCTTCCGGCCTTTAGCTTCTTTTGGCCCACGCGTTGCCATTCCCATGCCTGCCCGTCATGGCCTGCCGTGCCGATGACATGGCCGTTCAGCACGACGGCAAAGCCTCCGGGACCTTTGCCCGAAACCCATGGCGCAGTCCAATTATACGTGCGTACATATATATAATAGGTGTCGGTTGTCTGCAAATGAAAAGTCGTGGCAGCATCCTTGACAGGTTTTCCCATGCCGTGTGCCAGCAGATAAGGCGATCCCATGAGGTCCATAAACTGCTGATCTACCTGCCATCCGCCTTTATCTTTAAAACTTTCGGCTTCAATAAGAATATCGGTAGCATGTAGATGGGTGGTTATACCCAACAGAAAGAGTAGCAGGTATAAATGTTTCATTAGAATATTTGATGTAAAAAGAGGGTAGGCTTCCCGTCTTCAGGTTGCGGAAGCCTACCCAAGAATGTATATTTGATTTACTAACGCTTCAGATTGCGGTTCAATTCAGCGTCAAATGCGGGATAGGGAAGATAGATACTCTTCTCTCCCTGCCATTTTACGTTAGCGGGAACAAGCACAGTTTCCTTCACCAAAACACCCGGAGCAACTTCGATAGGCTCATTCTTTACACGGTCGTTGAAGGTTTGTTCCAACCTGTTGAGGCGCATAAGGTCGTCACGTCGGGTTACTAACGCGTTCCAATAGCCTGCCACTTCCCAACCATGTTCCTTGAAACAGGCCTCGGCAAAGGCTTCGCCGCTGAGTCCGGAAGTAAGATTGGGGAGGCCCGCACGGTTTCTTACCTTATTGATACACTCATAGGCCAGCGTGTTTGGTGTGCCCTCTGCACGAGCTTGTGCCTCGGCATACCATAATAATACCTCTGAATAGCGGATAAGACGGTGGCGATGACCATTCGTTGATGTATAAGAAGCGGGCTTGGTGTAGTCATAATCAACATCTCCCTTGCCCATAGTAAAGAGGCTAAACATAGGATGGCATTCTTCGGTTTGCCACCAGTCGATGAGTTCTGTTTCGTCCTTGCGCCCGTTGTTCTTCAATATTTTGGGATTATAAGTGGCATCTTTGCGTGGGCCGGCGGGGAAATCTTTCCAGAACTTAATGGTTCCCCAACCGTCTCCCCAGCCTCCGAGTGATTCAAAGAGGTTACTCTTAGACATTTCTGAGTCTTCATCCCAAGTGAAAGAGCCTGAAAAACTGATTCCAACAACGGTCTCGTTGGTATTGTTATGGCTGACGGAGTAAACGTGTTTGTACTCTGGTTCAAGGATATATTCGTACTTCCCGCTCTTCACACCTTCGATAACATCCTTTGCCATGGCTGCGGCTTCCTTGTAATAGGCTGTTTTGTTGAGGGGCCAACCTGCCATTGCCATGTATACGGAGGCCAAAGTTGCTTCGGCGGCCTGCTTTGTTATGTAGATATTAGTGTTGTTGATATGACGTGGCGCCTTGCTATAGCTGGTCGGAAGAATGTTTACGCAGTCTTTCAAGTCGCTTACAATCTGCGTATAAACCTCTTCTACAGTGGCCAACGGGCGGCTGTAATCAACGTCTCCTTTCAATGTCAAGGGGATTGGACCGAACCTTCTGACCAAATAAAAGTAGTTGAGCGCACGCCAGAACTTGGCCTGTCCCATAGCGATATTGATTTCTTCTGGAGTCGTCGGACACTTTTCTGCGTTGTTGATAATGCCGTTTGCGGCTTTGATTACCTTATAAGAGGTTTCCCAAAGCCATTTAGCACCCTTGTTGCCGTCGCTCGGATGGAACGCGTCGACGTCGGCAAGATCCTGCTTGTTACTGCCTGGATTGGTCGTAATGTCGTCACCTTGCCAGGCAGCCATCATTGGATTGGTATTGGTTTGCATGTCGCAGACCTTGCGATAGAGGGCATAGGTGCCCATGTTTAGTTCATCTTGAGTTGAAAAGAAGGTCTCGGGCGTCAGTTTTCCTTTGGGATCTTCGTTAAGCGCATCGCTGCATGAGGTGGCCAAGGCTGCCATAGCTAACGCGCTATATAATATATATCTAAGTTTCATAGTTGTATAAGATTAAATGATTAGAAGTTCATTTTCACGCCGACGGTGAATGTGCGGGAGAGCGGATAGGCACCCATGTCGATACCATCGTTGATATCTACACTACCCAACGAGGTGTCCATGAACGACAAACCTGCTGGGTCCATGCCTTTATAGCCTGTAATGGTGAACAGATTTTGGCAACTGAGAGAGATGCGAAGGTCAGCAAACTTAGTGACTTTCTTAGAGAGATTATAAGCCAACGTAAGATTGTCGAGGCGCAGATAGTCAGCGTCTTCAAGCCATTTGGTAGATGCGGCCTGATAGTTGTTGCCCGTTACGTTCAAGGCAGGGTAGCGAGGATTGTCTGATTTGCCGAAGGAGTTATAATAAGCTTCCTTTAATGTAACGAAGGTTGACTTACCATTCATTGACGCTGCCGAGTATCTCATCAGGTTCAAACGCTGTGCTCCGAAAGCTCCCGTAAAGAAAACGTTAAGTTCCCAGTTTTTATACGTGAAGTGATTGTTCCATCCCAACGTGAAATCAGGGTTGGCATTTCCGATGATAGAGCGATCGCCTGCCGATACGGTGCCACTGTTATCGAGGTCGGCGTAGGTGTCATGTCCGTCTTTATCTAAGCCTGTCCATTGGTAAAGATAGAAAGAACCGATGGGTTTGCCCTCCACGATGCGAGTGACAGCGTCGGTAAGACCCGTTGCGGGAGTATATCCGGTGACGTAGGGAATGTTGTCTAACGATGTAACCTTGTTCTTCAGATACGTTCCGGTCAGAGTACTCGACCAATTGAAGTAGCCCTTATTGAGGATATTTGCGTCGATAGAGAAGTCAAGACCTTGGTTGGTAACTTCAGCCGCGTTGACCCAATAAGTGCCGCCACCATCGTAGTTGGGCATTGCTTTCTTGAGGAGGCCATCTTTGGTGAGCTTCTTGAAGAAATCGAACGAGAAGCGAAGACTTCTGTTGAGTACGGCAAAGTCAAGGCCGATGTTGTACTGATGCGTCTTCTCCCACGTTAGATTAGGTGTTGCTACACTCGTGCCGGCCCAGAAACCTGTGTATTTAGAGTTGCCACCAAAAGCGTAACCGGTCTGTTGCATCAGCCCAAGTGTTTCATAAGGGTCGATGGCTTGACTGCCGACAAGACCATAGCTCAGTCTTATCTTTGCGTCTTGAATCATGTTTTGATGTTTCATGAACTCTTCATTGCCCAACGACCAAGCCACGGCAAGTGACGGGAAATAGCCCCATTTGTCGTTGAAGAATTTGGAAGAACCATCGGCACGGAAAGTTCCGGTAACGAGATAGCGGTCGGCGTAGTTGTACATGACACGGCCAACCCATGACAATAGTGTCCAGGCAGAGTAGCCGTTGTTTTCCTTGCGGCTGCTGGCCAACCCTACATTCCACCATTTAACGCTCTCGGTGAGTAGGTGGTCGCCCGACAAATACATGTGGCGATATTTTGATCGGGTAGCTTCGAATACGCCGGTAGCGGTCAATGCGTGTAGTCCCCAATTGCCGTTGTAGGTTAGATTGTTAGTTGTCTGTAGCGTCATGCGCTGGGCGTCACGGTTTGACATGCCGTTAGAGTCGGCCACTTTCTTGGAAGTGAAGTAGTAGTTTTTCACATCCGCGTAGTCCACACCATTGGTCGTGGTGAATGTTAAGCCCGGCATGATGTTGAATCTTAGGTCGATATGGCCTGTGAAGAGAGCCTGACGGGTTTGTCCTTCATTCTCTTTCATCATGCCAACGGGGTTGTCTGACGTGAGCGCGCAGTAGAAGTCGCGCTTTGTATAGTTGCCCTGAGCGTCATAGATGTCGGAAACAGGCGAGAAGTTCAACATATTCCACAACACGTTGTTGGTGGAAGCACTGAAGTTAAAGTTCTTTGTCTTCGTGTGGGAAGCATTGATGTCAGCGTTGATGTTCAGCCATTTGGTGATGTCGGACGAGAGATTGACACGGGCCTGATAGCGTTCGTTCTTCGTTTGGATGACGATGCCCGTCTGTCCCATGTAGTTGCCCGATATATAATATTGGTTTGTGGTGTTGCCACTGCTGAGTGCGATCTTATAGTCCTGTGTTATGCCGGTTTGAAACATGGCGTCCTGCCAGTCCGTACCTTTCGTTCCGTTCTTAAAGGCCTTCAGACTTTCATCATTGAAGGTATTGGCATGTACCTCATTATAGGCTGTAGCAAACTCGTAGGGTGACAGTGTGTCGTAGCGTTTGGCTACATTGCTTACGCCCACTTGGGCATCGAAGCTGACTTTGGTTTGACCTTCACGGCCATTCTTTGTGGTAATGAGTACCACACCATTGGAACCGCGCGAACCATAGATGGCTGTGGCCGAAGCATCTTTGAGTATCTGTACCGACTGCACATCTTCAGGGTTAATACCTTGTAAACCACTTTCGCGGGCAATACCGTCGATGACATAGAGCGGGTCGTTGCTGCGGTTGACCGAGCCTGCGCCACGCACACGAATCTTCATCGTACCGCCGGGTACACCGCTGTTAGCAACCTGTACGCCCGAAATACGACCTTGGAAGGCATCAGAAATCTGTGTGATGGGTTGGTCGCTAAACTTTTTGCTATCCAAAACGCCTACAGAACCTGCCAAGTCAGCTTTTTTCACCGTACCATAGCCAATCACAATGACTTGATCGAGTGTTTCGGCATTTTCACTGAGGGCTACGTTGCAGTTGCCACCATCAGCTCTTACTTCCTTAGGGCTGAATCCTATATAGGAGAACTCCAGAATATCGCCGCGTTGGGCATTGATGGTGTAATTGCCGTTTGCGTCGGTGACGGTAGCTTGGCTCGTGCCTTTCACTTTGATAGTGACGCCCACGAGCGGTTCTCCCTTTGGGTCGAGCACCTGTCCTTTGACTTTTTGCTGTGTACCGGCTTGTTGTGAAGCTTGGCTTCTAGCCTCTTTGGGTGTGATAATGATGTGACGTCCCGACAGACTATATTCCAAATTAGTGCCTTTGAGCATTTGTTGGAGTAAGGAAGAGAGGTTTTCCGACTTCGAGTCGGTTTTGATCTGACGGCTCAGATTGAGCGTGTTCTGTTTGTAATCGATGGACAATGAGGTCTGCTGTTCGATGGCCTTGATAAGCGATTGCACGCTGTTGGTGGTCTTTTGCAGGTTAACAATTTGGTTCTGGCCTACCACGTGGGTGGAAAACGCGAGGCACAGACCGAGAAGGGCTAAATGCCGCTTCTGTCGGTATGCCCTTAGATAATGGTTGAATTTAAGAGTCATAAGTTTTAGAATTAAAGTATTTGATAGTAATGTTTTTGGAATTAGGTTTAGGTGTCTGTGCTTGATGGGGCTGCCTCCTTTCTTTTCTTATAGAGTTTGATGATGTTACCATGTTTATGATATTGAAAATGATTGCTCAATCGGCTGATGACGGTCATTACTTCGTCAATGTTTTCAGTGCGGTTAAAGTTCATGGTGAAGCGTTGTTCGAGGTCAAGGGCCTTGTCAACGTCAAACTTTACGTAGTAGAGAGCAGCCATTTGTTCCAGGATAACCTTTAATGTTTGGTTGTGGAAATCGATGTTGTCATGTGTCCACAGCCTAAAATCGCCGGCCCTGACCTGCTTTCGGCGCATAAGACCGTCACTTCGTCGATAGGCGATTTGCTCACCGGGCTTCATGAGTATCGCATTTTGGTTGTCGGATAGCTTGACGCTACCTTCTTCGAGCGTAGTGATGATGTCGCTGTCATCGCCATAAGCGCGTACATTAAAATGAGTTCCCAATACGCGTATGTTGAGGTTGCCTGCGTGTACGACGAACGGACGGCGGCTGTCTTTGGCCACTTCAAAGTGTGCTTCGCCTACGAGGAAGATGTCACGGCGGTCACCGTGGGGATTGAAAGTGGCAGGATAGAGTAGGCTTGAAGCCGAATTGACGATAATCTTAGTACCATCGCTCAGTGTCAGACTGTCAATTTTTCCTTCGCCCACATGAAATTCAGCCAGTTGAGGCTGCGCGTGATAGTCGGCCGACAGCTTCCAGGCGGCAGCAGCTGTCAGCAGCGGAATAGCCAATACGGCTGCCCAGCGAAGCGATTGTGCCAGTCGGCGACGTTTATGGCGTTGCTTCTCATAGCGTTGGCGGTTGTTTCGGAACATTTCCAAGGCTGTATCTACATCGGTAGTGTCGGGTTCTGCATGGTTCCAGACCATCTTTAGAGCATGATCTTTCTTCTCCGCATCCGTAGGAAGAAGGAGCCAATGCCTCAGTAGCTGACGTTTGTCGGCAGGAATGACACCATCGAAGTAGGCGTGAATAAGCTCTTGAATATCGTTTAGATTCATGGATAAGATGCTGTTTTATAAATAGGATGAATAAGTCATGAATCACACGTAATTCATGGCGTGTTAATTAATGATAAAAAAGGAAGAGTTGTTAGAATTGTTGCTCCCGAGTGAGCATCAGTGTGAGTGTCAATAGTTCGAGTAGCGGCATGAGGTGGCGCAGCTGTTGCAATGCCAGCGAGATGTGGGTTTCCACAGTTCGCTTGCTTAATCCCAATTCTTGTGCTATCTGTTCGTTAGAAAGTCCTTCGCGACGGCTCATGAGGAAGATGCGTCGGCGTTGTGCGGGCATGCGTTCTATTTCCTCTTTTATGATGGCCATGAGCTCCTTGTAGTGTAGCTCGTTGTCAATGATGTTGTCATCCGGCTCTTCGGAAGCTGTTTCTTGTACTATCCGCTGTCGTTGTAGTGAACGCCTGATGATTTCGAACGACGCGTTTTTGGTCATCACGTAGATGTAGTTTTCAAGATTCTGTATTTCGATCAGTTGATTACGCCTAATCCAGAGTTGCATAAAAATATCCTGCGCAATATTCTCGGCCTCAGCTTTGTCGCCGCAAAGACGGGCGGCAAAGAACTTGATTTTGGGATAATATTTTCGGAAGACGACATCGAAAGCCGCTTTGTTGCCCTGGCTCAGGGCGGCCAGCAGTATGCTATCGGATTCGTGCGTACTCATATACGGCGGATTGGGGAGATACTTGACTTGCTCATCTGACGACCTTAGATGCGCGAAGAACTTTCGTTCCGGCAAAAGTATGTAATTTATCGATGATGAGCAAGTAAATCTCCCGAAAAGTTGACACCGTGGTCGGAACTGACAAACATGTGTACATACTAAAATGATGGGAATTTATTGATGTTGCAAATGATTTCTGCCAACACACAAACAGACTGAACCGGAACGTGATGAATCACGCCCCTCCGGTTCACGCCCTGCCATTTACAAACACGGAAGTCATAGCTTGGTAATGTCAATCAGCCGCCATGCGTCGGCGTAAGGGCGTGATTCATCACGTTCAGCATTGGCAATCAAACATTAAAACACTGCTAATTTTAGGAAAACTGATCCCGAACCGTATATAATAAAAGAATGAATAGCTTTCAAGAGAAAATAAAAAAAAGATAAATAAATGAAAAACGTTATGAATTTATTTGACAAACAGGTCGAAAAAAGTGCGCTTTTTCAGAAAAGAAAAGGAAGCGGACGGAAAAACGGCAGGAAAATGAAGTTTGGGTTATCGGCTGATTATCAGTAAGTTAACAAAATTCAATGCGATAAACAGGGCCAGATACTTTGCGATAGCTATGCTTTTAGGCTGTAAAAGGGCAGCTATTAGCAGCCGAAAGCTACCCTTTTAGAGCGTAAAAGGGCTGATATTGGCCGTTAAAAGTACTGCTTTGGAGACAAAATACAGGAAAATGGCGTAACCGAAGTACGCTGAGAGGGCCTGAAAAACGCTGGATGAGTTGTTTCGGAAGTGTTAAAATTCACACCTGTTTCTTTACAAAAATCATTTTTCTTCCTATCTTTGTACGCGTCATCCTACCGTAACGGCGGAGGAAAAACGATGAGTGGTTTATTGACAATGAAGGTGAAGAATATGAAAAAGATGAAGCGATTGTTGTTGGTTGTCGCCTGCTGTATGGCCATACAGCTGTCGGCACAGGAAAAGCCGACCGTTACGCTGGGTCGTTGGGTAGGTACATGGGCCGCGGCGCCGCAACCTGTGGTGAAGGCCTATATGCCCTATGATAACAATATGACCAACCGATCGGTACGTCAGATTGTAAAAGTGTCGATCGGCGGGAACGTATTGCGCTTACGGCTGAGCAATATCTACAGTTCGGAACCCGTGGAAATTCGTTCCATCTATATCGCTTTGGCTAAAGACTCTTTTGAGTTATATCCTCATACGGCCCGTTATCTGCAGTTTGGAAAAAAGTATCGGGTGGTGATTCCTGCGGGAAAGGAAACGGTAAGTGATCCCCTGAAGTTTGACTTGCGTGGCTTGGATCGGCTGGCTATCACCATCAATTATACGAAAGCGCCTTCGGTTCCTACCGTTCACATGGGATCGCGCACCACCTCTTATATTATGTCGGGCGTGACAACGGCGCAGACGAATTTCGGTAAGGCCTTTCGTGAAGAGCATTGGTTTAATATTGCCGGTATTGATGTGTTTGATATAAAAAGTGAGGCCATCGCTATTATCGGTAATTCGATAACGGATGGCAAGAATTCTAATGACAACGCGCAAAACCGTTGGCCCGATATGATGAGCGAAGCCTTTCAACTGAAACATCAGATAGATTATCTGGGCGTGCTCAATCTGGGGATAGGCAACAACCGTGTGACGTTGCCCGGCGGCTTCGGAGCGCAGGCCAAAGTCCGCTTCGACCATGATATTCTGGAACAAAGCGGCGTGACACATGTCATCATTTTTGAAGGAGTGAACGATATCGGGGCGGCCCGTGGCAACAGTGAGCAGGTGGCTGCCGAACTGATTGCTTGTTATGAACAGATGATTCGGAAAGCCAAGGCCTTAAAGTTGAAGGTCTACTTAGGCACTATTACCCCTTTTGAAGGTGCCGGTTACTATACGTTTTTCCACGAAGCGGCCCGTGAGACGGTGAATGAATGGATTCGCGGGCAGTATAAGAATGTGGATGGGATTCTTGATTTCGCGGAACTTTTGCAGGATCCGGCCAATGTTCACCGTATGCGCAAGGAGTATCAGAGCGACTGGCTCCATCCCAATGCCGAGGGTTATCGCGTAATGGGCTATTATGCCGCCGAAATTCTGACGCGAAAAAGTAAGTAGATGGCTGTGCCCGATACGCTAAAAAGCAATTGAGGCAAGCTTCACAGCCTACCTCAATCGCTATTCAAATTAATATGATCTATTCAAAAAAATGGCTAATCATTGTCCATTCCTGTTCTGGGGGCAAAGATAAAGAATCCATTCACGCGTCGCAATACCTAAAAAGGATGAATCTGTGGGTAGGGAAACTAATTATTCGTAGGTATATAGTCTCGGTTAGCCGTGTTTTCACGAAAAAACACTATCTTTGCGTTTTATAATCATTCTATTCCAAATCACAATGAAATCTGATATCGAAATTGCCCGTGCGTGCAATATGCGCCCCATTGAAGACGTAGCTGCCGACTTGGGCGTTAATGCTGCCGACCTGGACCGTTATGGCAAGTATATTGCCAAAATGCCGACTACATTGATTAATCCTGAAAAGATAAAACGGAGCAACCTGATCCTCGTGACGGCAATGTCGCCTACGAAGTCAGGAATCGGCAAGACCACGGTTTGTATAGGCCTGTCGATGGCTTTGAATCGGCTTGGAAAGAAATCGGTTCTGGCATTAAGAGAGCCAAGTCTGGGACCTTGTTTCGGTATGAAGGGCGGCGCTTGTGGCGGCGGTTACTCGCAGGTGCTGCCTATGGAGAAGATCAACCTGCACTTTACGGGCGATTTTCATGCCATCACCACGGCTCATAATATGATTACGGCTCTGCTTGACAACTATCTTTATCAACATTTGGAAAATGGTTTCGCGCTGAAGGAAGTGTATTGGCAGAAGCGTGTGCTCGATGTCAACGATCGCAGTCTGCGTTATATCGTGACAGGACTGGGGGCTAAGACCAACGGTATTCTTGCCGAGAGCGGGTTCGATATCACGCCGGCCAGTGAAATCATGGCCATCCTTTGTCTCGCGAAAGATGAGGCCGACCTGCGTCGTCGCATAGAAAATATACTCTTGGGAATCACGATGGAGGGTAAACCGTTTACCGTGAAAGATATGGGAGTAGCCGGCGCCATTACCGTTTTGTTGCTCAACGCCCTGCAACCGAATCTCGTGCAGACCATCGAAGGTACGCCGGCTTTTATTCATGGCGGCCCTTTTGCCAATATCGCCCATGGATGCAACAGTATCATCGCTACGAAGATGGCGCTGAGCCTCAGTGACTATGTCGTGACGGAAGCCGGATTCGGCGCCGACCTGGGAGCGGAGAAGTTCTTGGATATTAAGTGTCGTGAGGCCGGGTTGCAGCCCAAACTGGCCATATTGGTGTGCACAACGCGTGGATTGAAAATGCATGGAGGCATGTGTGTGGGGGCTGATGAAAGTCATGGTGAACGTGAGCTGGTTTGTGGTCTTGCCAATTTGGATCGCCATATTCAGAACCTACAGTCGATGGGACAGACCGTTATCGTGACACTCAATGAATTTAATACCGATACGGAACAAGAGGTAGAGCTGGTGCGTAGCCATTGTGAGGCAATGGGCGTGGGCTTCGCGTCTAATGCGGCGTTTATGCGTGGCGGCGAAGAGTGCGAGGAACTGGCCCGATTGGCTGTTGATACCATTGCCGAAAAACCATCGGGAAAGATTGAGTATGCCTATCAGCTTGAAGATGGCATCGCGAGAAAGGTGGAAAAATTGGCCAAACATATTTATGGAGCCGGCCATGTAGTGTTCAAGTCTGCCGCGATTCGACAGATGAAAGCCATTGAGGCGATGGGATGTGGCCATTTTCCCGTGTGCATCGCTAAAACACAGTATTCTTTTAGTGATGACGCCAAGGTCTACGGGGCGCCCCATGGCTTTGAATTTACCGTGCGCGACTTTGTGCTGAATGCCGGCGCGCGGATGATCGTGGCCGTGGCCGGCGAGATTATGCGCATGCCCGGGCTGCCCAAACATCCGCAGGCGGAGCGCATAGATATTGTAGATGGATTGATAGAAGGACTCGATTAGAGTAAAATATCATTCAAATCAACAAATATAGTAAATACACTGATTAAGTGGGAAAAACTTACTACCTTTGCGGCTGAAATGTATCTCTCTTTGGCTGCAAAGGCAGAGTCGCGTGTTTGTGTCGCGTCGTCAGGCAGCTTTCGTTGTTATTGCAACGTATAAATAGTAATATAATGGAATTAGTTCGTAATTTGTTTGAAGGATTTCCTGATCTGTGGGGTGGTGGAGTAGCTCACTCCGTAATGATTTTGGCGTTGGTCATCTCTCTTGGTCTTGCTTTGGGCAAGGTAAAAGTGTCTAACATTTCACTCGGACTCACATGGGTCTTGTTCATTGGGCTGGTATTTGGCCATTTTAATTTTAATCTTGATGAACATTTGCTCCATTTTCTGAAGGAGTTCGGCCTTATTCTCTTCGTTTATTCTATCGGTCTGCAAGTGGGGCCCAGCTTTTTCGCTTCTTTCCGCCGTGGAGGTTTGTCGCTCAATATGCTGGTGCTGCTCATCGTATTTGTAGGTGTGGGCATGACTGTGACGCTGCATTTCGTGACGGGAATTCCTATCACGACGATGGCCGGAATCCTTTCGGGAGCTGTTACCAATACGCCCGGACTGGGTGCCGCTCAGCAGGCGAACAGCGATCTCAACCATATTGACTCGCCCGATATAGCCATGGGCTATGCCGTAACCTATCCTATGGGTGTCATAGGGGTGATTCTTACGTTTATGGCTCTGCGCTATCTGCTGCGTATCAATCTACAGAAAGAAGAGAAGCAGGCCGCTACGGGACTGGGACACTTGGAGGAATTGACCGTAAGAACTTTCACCATAGAGGTTGAAAACGAAATGATTGAGGGGCAGACGATCGCTCATATTCACCAATTATTGAACCGTGACTTCACGGTGTCACGCATTCTGCATGTAGCCACGGGCGAGTTCAACGAGGTTGTCAATGGTTTGACGGTATTGAACAAGGGCGACAAACTTTTGGTGATCGCACGTCCGAACGACATAGAACCCATTACGGCGTTGCTCGGTGTGCCGACAACGGTGGAATGGGCGAACTATAACAACGAACTCATTTCACGTCGCATTCTCGTGACAAAGCCGGAAATTAACGGTAAGACCCTTGCTCAACTGAAAATACGCTCCAACTTTGGTACGAATATTACGCGTGTGAACCGCTCCGGCGTTGATCTGGTGGCCACGCCCAACCTTCATTTGCAGATGGGCGACCGTGTGACGGTGGTCGGTACGGAACTGGCTATCAGCCATATCGAAAAGTTAATGGGTAATTCGCTGCGCCGATTGAACAATCCTAATCTGATACCTATTTTCCTTGGCATAGCTTTGGGATGTTTGGTGGCAAATATACCTATTATTATACCGGGCATTCCGGAGTCGTTGAAGTTGGGATTGACGGGCGGACCACTCATCGTTGCGCTGCTGATCGGTTGGCTGGGACCCAAGCATAACTTGGTTACTTATACTACCATCAGCGCCAATTTGATGATTAGGGAAATCGGAATCTGTATCTTCTTGGCTTGTGTAGGCTTGGGAACAGGTCGTGAATTCTTTTCGACGGTTATCAGTCAGGAAGGCTTGACATGGTTGGGCTATGGCGTTCTGATTACGATATTGCCCTTGTTGATCGGTGCTCTCATCGGTCGTTATTTCATGCATCTCAATTATTTTACGCTCATCGGCGTGTTAGCCGGTACCAATACAAATCCGCCGGCGCTCACTTACGCCAGTGATCTGACACAGAGCGACTCGCCGGCTGTAGGCTATTCGACGGTTTATCCGTTTGCCATGTTCCTGCGTATCGTCACGATTCAGATTTTAATATTAGTATTAGGATAAGCGTATGTCTACAGAACTTCAGACTCCTGCCGATCTCAAACTTCGCCGTAAGCTCGATTTACTGCTCAAGACGGGACGGTTGCTCGTGGAAAGCTCGGCCGACACGGCCCGTATTCTTCGTAATATGAAGCGTACGGCAGCTTTCCTGGGTTTGCCGGAGCAGAATCTTCATATCTTCGTAAACTATACGATGCTCATGGTGAATCTCAGTGATGAGCATCATTCGTTTGTGAAATTCCAGCGTTGTGAGAAGCATGGTATCAATATGGAAGCCATTTCTGCCGTCAGCAAACTGTCATGGAAGGCCATCATAGAGGACTATACGCTGGACGAATACGAAGCGGAGCTTAACCGAATCAAGCGAAAGAAGCGTAATTATACCGATTGGCAGGTAGCTACGGCGGCAGGATTCGCGTGCGGTGGCTTCTGCATTCAGTTCGGTTGCGACTGGGCGGCGTTCTTCTACGCGTCGATTGCGGCCATCCTGGGCATGCGATTTCGCACTTTTCTCAATCATCAGGGGAGCAACCACTATGTCAATATAGCGATCGCGGCTTTTCTGTCGACCATCTTGGCTTGGCTTTCCTCCTTCCTTTCGACGAATGCGGACATCGCTTCAGTCCTACCGTCGTTTATGGTTTCGACCACGCCCTGGCACCCCTTGATGGCCTGTGCCCTGTTCATCGTGCCCGGCGTTCCCATCATCAACTTTGTCAGCGACATGCTCGACGGCTACGTTCAGGTCGGTCTGGTTCGCTTTATCAATACGTTACTGATGGTCATGGCCATGGCTTTCGGTATCGCCTTTGCCATCGGAGTGTGCGGAATCAACAATTTCGTGACGGATTTGAGCATGACGCCGCACCATGAATACTGGGAGTTCGCGTTGGCCGCCGCGATCTCAGCCGTGGGTTTCAGTACGATTTTCAATATTCCACGCCGTTTGTTGCCCGTGGTAGCCATTGGAGGTATCATAGCCGTGTGCGCTCGAAACTTCGTTAACTTGGGTCCGAGCAGTGATAATGTAGGGCTGGATATGGGACTGATAACCGGTTCGCTTGTCGGTTCGGCGCTTGTGAGTATCATTGCCACCCAGGCCATGCACTGGTTCCACACGCCTCATCACTGTCTTTCCATCCCGAGTGTCATCCCGATGATTCCCGGCGTGCTGATGTATCGGTGCCTGTTTGCCTTCATCGGAATGCGTGGTGTCGTGGGCGAGGTGACGATAGCCATGCACAACGGTATTATGGCTTCGTTGGTGACGCTCTGCATTGCCATCGGTGTAGCCATTCCGAATATATTCTTCCGTAGAATGCTCTTCCTGAAACGTAAGAAGAAACTGTCGGATCTGCTCATTCAGCGGCGTCGTCTGCATGGCGAATTTGTTGATTTGGATGAGATTGTAGAGAATTAATCAGTCTTTATTCCTTTCTTTTGTACCATTATGGAAATATTGATTTCAGTTATCTGTCTGTTGATTGGGCTGGCTATTGGCTATCTTTTGTGCCAAAGTAAGTCGCAATCGGCCTTGTCGTCGTTGCAGTCGCAGCGCGATGTCTTGCAGTCGAAAGTTGCGGATAGCGCTCGTCAGACCGAGGACTTGCGGGCCGACTTTGAGAAGCAGAAGCAGGAGCTGAAGGCAAACCATGAGCGTCAGTTGGCCGAATTGCGGCAGGCACAGCGCGACCAGTTGGAACAACAGCTGAAGCTGATACGTGAACAGATGAACTCGGCGTCGGAGAAGATTCTGAAAGAACGGGCCGAGGAACTGTCGGAAAACAACAAACAGCAACTCTCTTCCATCCTCAATCCACTGCACGAGAACATCAGGCAGATGAAGGAAGCGGTGGAAAAGAGCGACCGTCAGCAGAACGAGTCGATGACACGGCTTGACCAAAGTATCAAGGAAAATATGAAGCAGGCCCGTGAAGTGGGCGAGCGGGCCGATAAACTGGCCAGCGCTCTGACCAGCGAGAATAAGACACAGGGCAACTTCGGTGAGCTGCGCCTGAAGCAGGTGCTCGAAAGCATGGGGCTGGAAGAGGGGCTGCAATTCGAGGAGCAGGCTACGATGAAGGACGAGCAGGGCCATACGATATACGAGGAGGACGGCCATCGACTCATTCCCGACGTCATCCTGCACTTCCCCGACAGCCGGGATGTCATTATTGACTCGAAGATGTCGTTCAAGGCGTTCGAGGACTATCACAACGCCGACACCGACCAAGCGCGTGAGGAGGCCCTGAGGCGGCACATCTTGTCGGTGCGCAACCACGTGAACGAGCTGGCCCGGAAGAACTATAGCAAGTATATCCGTGACGGGCGCCACCGTCTTGACTTCGTGATGATGTACGTTTTCAGCGAGGGCGCCCTGCAACTGGCCCTGGCGCATGAGCCGGGACTGTGGAAAGAGGCCTACGACAAAGGGGTCGTCATTGCCGGAAGCCAGAATCTATACATGATGTTGCGCGTGTTGGAGATGACTTGGAAGCAGGTGCGACAAGTGGAAAACCAGCAGGAAATCATGAAGGCGGCCAATACCATTATCGACCGTGTGCAACTGTTCTACGAACGTTTCCTTAAGGTCGACGAGCAGTTACGCAAGACACAGGAAGCTTTCGACGACGTGAAGCGTACCACCCAGCCATCGGGGCTGAGTATCATGACGGCCGCCCGCCAATTGATAACGTTTGGTGGCGAGGAGAACCCGAAGCGCAAAGTGCGCATCGCACAGGATAACACGGCTACACAGCAGTCGCTTGAGAAAGCAGAATCAAACAATGAAGGTAAGAAATGAGATTTTTCAGAATATTTTTATTGATGTCGCTCTTGTCGGTTAGTCTGTCGGCAACGGCGGCCTTGTCAGCCAACGAGGCGCAGGCTCGCCGTATTTTTGACAAGACTTATTCCATGGTATTCGGTCCGCAGGGTTGCATGCTCAGTTATAATGTCAATATCATTGGCCTTTACAAGACGACGGGCACCATCTGGTATAAGGGCAAGAAACAGAAATTCATAGAAAAGCGTTATGCTTCCTGGTGTGACGGACATAGTTTTTATAGGGTAGACACCAAGAAACGGACCATCGAACTTCATGACCCCAATTCGCCGAATCGGGACAAATATGCCAGTAAATTTGCCTTCCATGCCGACAACTACACCTATCATGTCAAGGGACGCAAGCAGTATTATGAGATTACGCTCGACGCCAAGGACGGCGTTTCGGGCTATATCAAGCACGTGAAAGCCCTCATCGACGGACGTACTTACGCGCCTGTGAGCTTGAAAATCAAGGTAGCGTTCTTCTGGACGACCATCAAAATCAGCAATCTCCGCAGTGGCGGCATCGACGATTCCATGTTTTCATTTCCCCGACAGCAGTTTGCGGGCTACGAATTTATCGACAAGCGGGCGGAGTAAGGATATAGGAACATATTTCTTTGTGGGTGTTTTTTGACATAAAGACATAAAAACCAATAGTGTCCTAAATAATTTTTGTGAAAACGCATATAAAGTTTCATCAAATCA
>NZ_JAERMS010000136.1 GCF_017426725.1 Prevotella illustrans
TCTTCCCATTCCGAACAGAGCCGTTAAGCCTGCCCGCGCCGATGGTACTGCAATGCAATGCGGGAGAGTAGGTCGCCGCCTTTTTTGATTGGAGAGTCTTGGTTACGGACGTAATCGGGACTCTCCTTTTTTTGTTTCTCTTTTCTTCTTCTCCTTTTTTTCCTGACTTCGTCAATGCGTACCCCAAAATTTTTCGTCAAAGAGTTTTGTG
>NZ_JAERMS010000137.1 GCF_017426725.1 Prevotella illustrans
TGTTTACTCAAAACCAAAACTTCCTTCATGACAAAGGAATGCTATTACAAGCTGCCGGATTATTTCGGACAGTCCCCATTGCGCCCATAGGCAAACAAAACGGGGCAGTAGAAAATTAGTGGGGACAGGGTTTACAAGTATCAATAATTATCCTACCGCGCCCTGAATTATCTTTACATATACCATCAAAAAAGTGGCATTATTTTG
>NZ_JAERMS010000138.1 GCF_017426725.1 Prevotella illustrans
TAAGAAAACCTACCCCGGCCCTCCCAAAGGGAGGGAGAACTAACTGAAGAGTGTGGAGTGTGAAAAAGTAAGCTGTCTACATTTCACACTCCACATTTTACATTCCCCACTTCTCATTTTTCATTTCCCACTTAGCTTTATGTCTTTTTGGGCCGCTTGCGGCCCTTATGTCTTTGTTCCCCGCTGACTGAAAAATATGTCTTTA
>NZ_JAERMS010000139.1 GCF_017426725.1 Prevotella illustrans
TTTCAGAATAATGCCACTTTTTTGATGGTATATGTAAAGATAATTCAGGGCTCAGCAGATATCGATTGATACTTGTAAACCTGTCTCCGCTAATTTTCTACTGCCCCCTCTTTTTATCGATATCGTTGTCAAGAAAAAAGAAAATGATACGCCAGTTCGGGTTAAGTTTTTCTAAAACAACTCCAACTGTCTTATATTTTC
>NZ_JAERMS010000015.1 GCF_017426725.1 Prevotella illustrans
TATATTTGATGCAACTTTGTATGCGTTTTCACAAAAATTATTTAGGACACTATTGAGTTACTTTAGTTTTTGGCATCCTTTTCTCGATTTGATGTGATTGAAATAACTGAAAGCCATTGTTTTTTAGTAACTTTGCAACCTGTAGGTTTATTTCTTATTCCTTATTGAGGTTATTGTTTTGTAGGCTTTTCTGCAAAATCATGAATCCTCATTGCTTGAATGAATAGTATTTTTGTTATTATTAAATAAGGTTACATGTTAAACATTAAACAAATTATTTCAGGTGCTATCGTGACGGTTGCTCTTTTCGGTAGTTGTCATTCTCACTATGAGATGACTTCTATTCAGCGCACACGAATTCTTATCGACAGTACCTATGATCGTCAGCCGGACAGGGCCGCCATGCGGTTTATAGCCAAGTATGAACCTATTGTAGACTCGATGATGAGTCCTGTTGTGGGCTATGCGGCAACAGACATGATGGTGAAACAGCCTGAAAGTGATCTTTCGAATCTCTTGGCCGATATCTTGATCTGGGCTAGCAAAGCGTTTCATGAAACTCCGGATTTCTCAGTCTATAATATGGGAGGAATTCGGGCGGCAATCTCTAAAGGTAAGGTGACTTATGGCGACGTGCTCGATGTGGCTCCTTTTGAAAACAAGATTTGTTTTATGACGCTTTCCGGCGCGAAGGTGATAGAATTATTTCAGCAAATCGCTCTATTGGGTGGGGAGGGAGTTAGCCATGGCGTATCTTTGGTTATCTCTGCTGATCGTAAACTGAAGCAACTGTCTATTCATGGTAAGAAAGTAGATCCTTCCGCTTCTTATCGATTGGCTACTTTGGATTATCTTGGGCAAGGCAATGATGGGATGACCGCATTTAAGGCCGGTACAAATCTGGTGTTGCCTAAGGGTGAAAAAAATAATGTGCGTTTTCTGATTATGGATTATTTCCGTGAGAAGATGGATAAAGGCGAACAAGTTACCTCGCGGGTAGAGGGGCGAATTGTCCGCGAATAATTAGTTGTTACATGAATTTCTTATATTGAAAATGAAGCATTTATTTATTTTTATATGGTTGGCGCTTGCTTCTGTGGGCATGGCTCAGCCGAAGCAATTGGTAATATTGCACACAAACGACACGCATAGTACTATTTTCCCTCTTAATATCAATTTGGCTGATACGATGAGAGCCGGGAGGGGGGGATTTATGAGACGTGTGGCCATGCTTGATCAGGAGCGCAAGAAAGAGCCGGAACTTTTGTTGTTTGACAGTGGCGATTTCTCTCAAGGCTCACCTTATTATACCTTGTTTAAGGGAGATGTTGAGATTGGACTTATGAATCTGATGCGTTATGATGCTGTTGTTATTGGCAATCATGAGTTTGATTTCGGGCTTGATAACATGGCACGTATATTCCGTATGGCCAAGTTCCCGATTCTTTGTGCTAATTATGACTTTACGGGAACACCGGTGGAAGGCCTTGTGAAACCCTATGTAATTTTAAAAAGAAAGGGTTTGAAGATTGGTGTCTTTGGCTTGTCACCGGCTATGGAAGGTTTGGTTGATACCGCAAAGTGTCATGGTGTGAAGTTTCTTGACCCGATTGTCGTAGCTAAGGATATGGTGCGTACTTTGAAACAGCGCCATTGTGATCTTATCATCTGCCTGTCTCACCTCGGATGGAATGTTAGAGGCATTGGCGATAATCAGGTTATTCAAAATACGGCCGGTTTAGATCTCGTTCTTGGCGGTCATTCGCATAGCTATTTTGAGCATTTAAACTATGTGAAAGATCCATCAGGAAAGGATGTTCCTGTTGATCAGAATGGTAAACATGCCATCTTTGTCGGTAAGATGAAATTGGAGATGACCAAACGTTAGCGACGTTTCTTTATTATTCAAAATAGAATGTTAAGGCAATGATTTTAGAGCGTGCTTCCTTTACGCTGTTTGTATAGGGAAGCATGCTCTTGTCTTTTAAATTCTGTGCATGCTTTTTATCAAGACTATTGATCAAGCTGAACATGAACTTTAATTCCGGACGCAGTTTGAAATAAGGAAGATAGAGATCAATTCCCATGCCTACTTCTGCGAATATATCATACTTCTTTAGTTTCAGATAATCCTGATTCTTATTGTTGAGATTGAGCATCGGTTCTATTCCGCCCATAACGTATGGACGCATATTATTTAAACGAGGTCCATCAAAAATAAGTTCTGCGGCTGTGGCAATATAGACTGTTTTCAAGTCTTGATGATACTCTTCGTTTGCCGGACTTTCTCTATTAATCTCTTGAAACATGAAATGCCGACTGCCGAAATACATCGTGGGGGCCAGTCGTAGTTGAAGATTCTCTGTCAGTCTGGTTTCTCCGGCGACTCCAACTTGAAATCCATAATCCCATCTGTTTTGATCAGTTGTAATATGTGTTTCACGACTTGTTCCATCCTCATTGTTTATTGTTTGCAAACCGATGTTTGTAAATTCAATATCTTGAAGATGTGTACCTAAAAGAATGCCGAAGTGAAACTGGCGTAGGTCTGTATATGGTCTGTTTTGGACAATGCGTTTTTGTCCATTTGCTGTAATTGCCGGCAATAGTGATATGATAATAGCACAAATTATTCTTTTCATATTAAGACAACGTTCGGTTTAACGGTTTATTATGCTTAGTTGCTTTAAGTTTTACATGTGACTCTTATAGAAAGATGCAAGCTCAGAATAGCTTTTTCATACCCCGGAAAGTATATCATTGCGCGTCTTATAATCTTTTTATTACAAATTTTGCTTAATTCTTATACCTAATATTAGGTATTTAAAAATATTTACGTATCTTTGTAATCATAAATAATGGGTATATCCCTTAACGAATTTACATTATTCAAATTAATAGTATTTATTATGGCTTACGTAATTGGTGAAGACTGCATTGCTTGCGGTACATGTATTGACGAGTGCCCGGTTGGCGCTATTTCTGAAGGTGATATCTATTCAATCAATCCTGATATGTGTACGGAATGCGGCACATGTGCGGATGTTTGTCCTAACGAGGCAATTTCTCTTCCATAATTGAAAAGTATTAAAATGAAAAAGCGGGGCTGTCAGTCCCGCTTTTTTCATTTCCTTATCTTTAGGATGGGCTGATATTATGTATATTTGTTTGTTGTCAGAAAATAGAACATAACGTCTGCGAATCCTATCTACACGTTGCCAAAGTCCTCAAGGTAGACGTAAAGTTTCGTGTTGCTGCCATTTCGTCACTCCAGTCAGAAATACACAGTTTGCCCTCACCGTCAATGCCCAACCTATAATTGCTGCCCCATGCTTGTTCGCCACGGTAAGGTGAAGTGTTGGTGCGCACGCCGTTGACGTCGCAGACATAAATGCCGTTTTCAAGGATGGACTTTCCCCATGTAACTATATGAGAATTTTTCTTAAAATATTTTGTCCCTATTGCTTAATTTTCTATTTTTGAGACAATAAAAACTTAAATCAAATGGAAAGAACATCAAAATCTAAAGAATTAAAGCATATACTAATATTGATATGCTTGATGTTGATAGCAAGTTTACTAAATTTAAACGCAACAACTTTTAAAGCAGATGGAGATGTTGTAGTTGTGCATGTTGATGCTCCAAAATCTTTAATATCAACGTCAAAGCCTTGAAGTGTACCAATGCATAGCAGTTCTAAAACAATCTATTTAGAATTCTTGCAAGATGTAAACGATGTAACTATTGTTATAAAAGAAACAGGACAGACTATCGTTTCACCCACGTATTCACCGACACAAGACTCATCTCCGTCTGTACTGCTGCCTATGCCGCAGAAAGACCGTCGGATTTCAGAAAAACTGCACGGCAGCGCATACGGAAACAATGCTTTTCGCCAAAGCAAAAACCTCTCTCGAGTTCGAGACGCTGTGTCTCGGTAAACTCCAATACTTTTGGCTTCCCCATAACTAAGAATAGAACAGGAATTACATATATTTATCTTATATAAAATAATTTTGTTCACTTACTTATATATAGGGTTGCGGGTTATCGAGGGCGTGGCGTGAGCCGCTGCGTCGGGTTCATTGTCGTGGCGTGAGGTGTGTTTGTCCGTTCCATGCTTTTTAATCAGAGATTTGATTAAATCTTTAGGTAATTGTTGGATTATTTGAACGAAAAGTGTTATCTTTGTCATGAAGGAAGTTTTGGTTTTGGGTAAACACTAAGATAAGACTTTTTTGCCTTAGTGAAAACAACTTCCTTCACTTTTTTGAAAAATACTTAGGACACTATTGGTCAAAAAGACGTAAACACTCCATAGAATGACGGTTTTCGATATTTTAAAAGAGTTAAAGGAGGCAGACGACAAGACACAGAGTATCCGGAGTCAAGCCATAGATGATTATTCTCCTTATATAAGAAGTGCCCAAGCTACTGATAGGCTTGGATATGGAGGAATAGTTCTGATTGATTTCTGTCGATGTACTTTTCTATATGTATCACCATCTGTTTTTTCAACTCTACAACAAAAAGGAATTAGAGATAACGGAGGAAAAATTGACAATATACTTGATGAAAGACAGTTAAGCTATTTGAGCAATATTCTTAAATCGTATTTCGCGTTACTTAAAAAGAACTACGCAAGGATAGAGTCCTCAGTTTTGCATTTTGACTTGTCAATAAATATCTCTTTATGTAAGCAAATGATACACGCCTCGTTGACCCCTTGTTTGATTGACAGTGACAAACATGTTACAATGGGAATTTGTATGTTAACGTATTCAACAAGAAAACAAATGGGGAACGCCCTTGTTAAGCTACCTGGGGTTGACTATCATTTTGAATTGAGAAACGATAAATGGGTGCAAACCAATAATTCACATTTAACTAATATGGAAAAAGTTATTATTGGGCAAAGTGCAAATGGTAAAAGCATAGCGAACATAGCGGAGTATCTCTCTGTTTCGATAGCTACAATCAAGACTCACAGAACAAACATATCCAAAAAACTTGGAGTTAACAATATTACTGAGGCCATACAATATGTGGAGGATTATAATCTAATTTGAGAACTATCCATTTAACAAAAATATCACCATTGATTATCAGTTACTTATGAGCATTTTATGGTGAGTTTGGGTGACGCACGGCTCTTTTTGGGGCCTTAATCCAATGCTTGTTGGATTCTTGACTTTTCTTTATCAATATAGTTTTGTAATATCTCAAACATCTTTGGAACAAAATCATCAAGGGTTTTATATTGTTTGCGTTGTCGCTCGTAACTCCGTAAGGCCATCACCAGTTCGGGCATCCATTTGAAGTCTCTCTGAATCTGCTCACGCATTTCGTCTGCAAGCGCTTTCTTGTCTGCGTTGTGTTGCATCATATATAAGATGACGGCAGCTCTTACGATTGATTCGTTTAGGATGGTCTCTCCGTTTGTATAGGCTTGGTTTGCCATGGCTCTGTAGCTTAAATTCAGGAGTTCATGACCGATATGACGTGTTTTCACAGAGTCTAATTTAGAGCAGTTGATAAACGAATGGTTGAATTCATGAATAAGTGTTGGCTTGAACCATGCCGGATTGAATTCTCCTTCTTTATTGACGGCGTATCCAATGACCGCGAAAGGTTCTTCTTGTTCTCCTTTCAGCTGACGTGTCGGGCCATAATTGCCGCCACCATTTGTCATTCCTATGATGACGTGGAAAGTTGTCTTAATCTTTTTGCCATAGAAACGATCATACCATGCTTTATCGAAGTCAGCTAATATATCTTTCTTAAATTTGTCCACCGTGCGATTATAGAGATCCATGTGCCGGAGATAGAAGTCATGGAACTGAGTGTCGTTATAGAAACTGTTCAGCTTGACAAGAAACGTATCTAAAGAAACGTTTTCCCAACGTTTGTCAAGAAGGTTTTTTTCGATAGGGAGTAGGCTTACCTTTCCGTGAGCGCATTCAAGTGAGATCGACATCGATGCAACAGCGTCATAGGAAATGCCATAGTCTTTGCGCAACTGTTGCATATAGGCAACGGCAGGATGATTGGTGTATTGACCAAACCATTTGTCAACATCTATGCAATATTGTCCGCCTTGGTCCATGTTATATTCACGGAAACCGGAGGTTCTGGCAAGAATATTCATCAGTTCTACATTCTCCTCAACGGAGATGCTTATCGCTTCTTTGGCCAATAAACTTAGTTGCAATAGTAAAAGAAATGTTGTACAAAAAATCTTTTTCATGTTTTTATAATTAGTGGTTCTGATCTGACGTCCCCTTCTTTTTCATAAAGTGGCTTTCCTTCTGTGGGGAAGAGCGATACTGCGCAAAAAATGTTTTTCTCCTATGGGAGATAAACGGAGTTTTCATAAAAATAGAGGGCATGCCTGTTTTGTGACATACCCTCTCGTTTCTATTATGTTTCGTATATTGTTATTTCTTGCCTAACGCAGCTTTGGCTGTCGCGTTTTCCGGATCAATCTCAAGGATTGCGTTCCAATAGAAATTAGCTTTAGCCGTATCTTTCTGCAAGGTATAATAATAACCTAAATACTGATAAGCTTCTATCAATCTGTTGTTGTCATAATCGCCTTTTTCTGTATGACTCTTAATGATTTCAATCAGTTTCTCATAATGTGGCTTAGCTGTTCCTAACTTGGTTTCGGGGTCAAGTGCAAATCCGATATGGGCCCTGTAATATGTAGCGAAGTCGGCTGCGCTTGGAAACTTTTCTGCCATATCTGCATATACAGCGTCGGCTTTAGCATACGCTTCTTTCTGTGCGGCACCGGTAGTTCTTTCAGCTTGGTTCATCCACATTTTGGCAAGCTCATTGTAGTCTGTGGCATTGATTGTCTTCAAACTTTTCAGATACTGATCAAATGTTTCTGCGGCCTTATCAATATTTCCCATCTCAGAATAGCATGAGGCGATGTTTTTCAAAGCGTCGCTCTTGTCCGACTCATTACTGTCGTTATTGGCAAGACTTTGGTTGAACATATCAATGGCTTTTTGATATTCTTTGTTGCCCATGTAGGCATAGCCGTAATAGAGGTAGTCGCTCTCTGTTATCTTGGTGGAATCACTTTGGTTAAACAACTTATCCGCGTATGAAAGTGCGTCAGCGTATCTCTTCAAGTTGGTAAGATTGAAGAAGGACAATCTGTTCAATGCAGGATTACGTGGGAACTTTTGATTACCATATTGTGATAGTTCAAGGCTTTTGTCAAATTCTCCAAGCAAAAAGTGATCAAGCGCATAGCTAACCAAATCATTGTCTTCGAGTTTGTTTCTATCAATTTTTGCATAATATTCAATAGCCTTCTTGATATTACCAGCCTTATCGTAGATTTGTGCGGAGATTACATCTACAGGGTAGTCCGGACGTTGTCTGCGCAATTCTTCCAATTTTGCTACAGAAGCCGAAGGAGACGTTTTGCTGTTGATTTGCGCGTATTTACGATAGCCTTCCGGGTTCTTGGGGTCAAAATAGGTTGCTTGCTCATACCATGCCGAAGCTGCGCCACCATTATCTTTAATGACTTCAAGATCACCGGCTAAGATATATGCCGGGCCATATTGTTTGCCCTTTTCCATAGCAAACTGAACATATTTGCTGGCATTGGCCGTATCTTTTACATCAAGATATGCTCGGCCAATAGCTGTCAAGACGGCAGGATTCTTTTTATTCTTTTTATAGATATCCTTAATCTGGTTTGCTGCGTCTGGAGATTTGGACTTAATAATTTTGTTTACTTGGTCAATGGTGGCCTTGTCTTCATTTTGTGCGATCGTGGGGACTGCGAAGCCCATCATGAAAGCACCAATCATAAAATATTTGATTACTCTCATAGTCTTTATTTGTTTTAAGTTAATACTAAGTAATTGGTGACTCCGTTCTTTTGGTTGACGCCATTAGGGAGGTTTGGGTTTATTGAAAGTGCTACTTTTTTCGTTTTTTTAAGCGCAACTTACTCAGTGACGTGAACATTGCGTATTGTTAAGTTGCCATAGGCCGGCAGAAGACCTGAGCGAAGCACAATTCTCTGACCTTTATCCTGTGATATAATAAAATTTGAGAAGCCTGTGGGCAACCCCATGTGTGTATCATTGAGGAGGATGTATAAGGTACGGACCAACGGATAGTTTCCATTATAGAAATAATATTGATAAGGCTTCCAACTGTTTGCTACATTTGCAGTAGGGAGAGATGTAACCGCCATGGGTCTGATATTCTTCTTGAACATCAAGTTTGTCGAGTCTCTCTTGTCGTTTAGCCAATTACTTCCTATGATACCAATGGCTCCCTTATTTTTTTCTACATAATTGATGACTTCTGCTGTTTTCTTGACAGCAACGACATTGGGGCTTGTGATAGGTTTACCACCCAGAATAGAATCTTCCGCAAAGTGGACGGAAGATGATTTGGGATTGTCGAATACAACCGTGATTTCTCCCAGTTTAGATTTGGGATAAATCTGGTTCCAACGCGTTACTTTGCCAAGAAGAATACGCTTTATATCGTTAACGGTGATGCATGAATCAGCGTTGAGATTGTTCTGAATGAGGGCAAGTCCGTCGTAGGCGAACTTAATGGAGCGGGGGAACTGCTTACGATCTTTCAGGTTCTGTAGTTCCGACGGCTTAAAATCACGCGACGTGATGGCCATGAATACTTTCCCTGCCAGCAACTTGTTGATGGCTTCTGATTCGTTGGTATAGATGGGGGTAATCTTGGCTTGGGGATAAGTAAACTCGAAGAGTTCGCGTTCCTCTTCGATAACAGGACTAAAACTTTCGTCAGAAGCGAATGAAATCGCCCCTGACGAGTAAGTATCTGTTCTGCCGTCTTTTGACTTCTTGTTTGCGCAAGAAGCCAAAAGACCGGCAAATAGTGTTAATCCTACAAGTGTGTAAGATAGTTCTTTCTTCATTTAGCTTATTTTACTGTAGTTTGAATGATACCGGTACGTTGTATTTCACACGTACAGTAGAACCATTCTGCTTACCTGGAATCCAGTTAGGCATGCTCTTTACCACGCGGGTAGCTTCCTTGTCGAGCGATGGGTCAACCGAGCGTACTACGCGTACATCGGTGATGGAACCGTCACGTTCAACGACGAATGAAACAACTACACGACCTTGTACTCCGTTTTCCTGTGCTACGACCGGATACTTTGTATTCTGGCTCAAATAGCTCATCAACGCGGCATTGCCACCAGGGAATGTAGGCATTTGCTCTACAACGTCGAACACTTTGGTTTCTTCCACCTTTGGAGGCTCTGGCTGGGCGATAACTTCCTTTGCCTTGAGCACTTCACCATTGGCTTCATCGTTACCTTTGACGTCGAAAGAACCAATGGCGGTTTTGGTTTCCATAAGCTGATCTTGAGTCTTGAGCTCATCTTCAGGTTTCACCTCAGAGTCTTTTTTGATCACCGGGGCTGTAAACTTGATAGAACTCTTAACCTGCTCTACCACTTTCTCAGGCTCAACCTTGATCTGTTTCTGCTTTACTTCAGCCTTTTTCTTTGGCTGTTCCAGCTGAGACAGTTCTACGGCCTGGGTCATTGCTGCTCTCTTTGCTGCTTCTGCGTCAGCGGCTTTCTTAATTGTAAGACCGATCTGGCATAGCACAGCCAATGCGATTACAGCTATGATAGAGATAACATTTCTCTTACCTGTACCTTTTCTAAGCTTGTAGGCACCGTAAGACTGGTTGCGGCCCATAAAGACGATGTCGGTCCACTCACCAGATATCAAATCGATTTTTGACATTTGTTTCTCACTTTATTAATAGTTAATACTCTGTTCTTTGAAGATTATTCGACACCTTTAGTCTTCAAGAGCTTGGCGTCGTCTGCGTTAATCTTGTCAAGAACATACTTACCTACGCTGCAAATCTGCATCTCATCGAGTGCGTCAATTACATTTTTATAAGTAGCCTTATCAGTAGCCTTGATGATAATGGTCATTGTCTGTATCTTTCCATTGTCCAGTTCACCGGCCTTGATTTGGGAAAGTTTCTTGCTGTAGACGGTGTCTGGCATTTGGTCTTTCTGCGCGTCAAGTTCGGCTTTGGCCTTCATTACTTGCAATACAGGCTGTGTATTATCCTCTGTCACATGTGTCATGAATACCTTACGAATACCATTCTTGCCCCATGTTGTTTCCTTGAGACATGTGGGATCATCGTATTTAGGAAGTCCTGATACATAGAATATCTTATCGTTTCCTGCTACATAAACAGTGATTGTATAAGACGCCTTGGTTACTGATCGGTCTTCGTTCTGGAGATTCTTATCGTTACTTGGCATACTCAACTCCATTGTCTGTGGCTTAGCCAGAGAGGTACAGAGCATGAAGAACGTGATAAGAAGCATCATCATATCTACCATCGGCGTAAAGTCAACTCGAACATTGATCTTCTTCTGCTTTCCGCCGCCTTTTGGATTGCTTGCTACATCTGCTGACATACTTATTTATCCTCCCCTGTTTTTAATGAAGTGATGAGATAGTAACGGTTCTGATTCATATCCTGAAGTTCAGACATCACCTTTTTAATTCGTTGGTAAGGTGTTGTAGCGTCAGCTTTAATGGCAATCTTGATGTCATCGTTGACTTTCAGGGCTTCTGTAACCCAAAGTTGGAATTCACTCTTTCCACCGTTGATAGAGTCGAGAGGCACGCCGGCTTCATTACCGGTAATTACTTCTGTCATCTTTTCTTGCGGAAGGTCAAGATAGCCTTTCAAGCTGCTCAAACGAATACCCCAAAGCGGGTCCGTCTGGAACTTCTTCATCTCGAGGGCGTTCAGTCCGAGATTGCCGGTTTCGTTCATTCCTTGAATCAACGCTAGCAAATCGTTCTGATTGTCCATACCCATGAACACCTTGCCTTGTTTGTCGACAAGTATGTTCAGCACGTCTTTCTCGGGCACTTTAATCTCCGATACAGACGACGGCTGGTTTACTTTTACGGGTTCATTCTTTACGAATGTTGATGTCAACATAAAGAATGTAAGCAAAAGTACCATCACGTCCGACATAGGAGTCATGTCGATCCAAACGTCACTTTTCTTAATTTTTAACTTACCCATATCTGAATAACTTTTAAAGGGTTAGCTAAAATTAAGCTTCCGGGTGCTTGTCTTCGTATGTATGTGCGATGGTGTAACCAATTTCGTCCATTGCGAAAGTAAGCTTGTCGATCTTGTTGGTGAAGTAGTTGTAAGAAACTACAGATACCCAAGATGTAGCAATACCTGATGCAGTGTTAACAAGGGCCTCGGAAATACCGGTAGAGAGGGCCATAGAGTCAGCACCACCACCGGCAGCCAAAGCCGCGAATGAACGGATCATACCGAGCACCGTACCGAAGAGAGCGGTAAGTGTACCAAGTGTTACGATAGTAGCGATGATAGGAAGGTTCATCGTCATAGTAGGCATTTCAAGAGCGGTAGCCTCTTCATGAGCGTTTTGGATAGTAGAAACTTTCTCCTTCAAGCCCATAGTAGTGCTTTCCATTTCCTTGTAGCTCTTGAGATCAGCAAGAACAACATTAGCTACGGAACCTTTCTGCTTGTTGCAAAGGTCTTCTGCCTTAGCGATATCGCCAGCCTTGAGGGCAGCCTTAACATTTTCGGTGAATTTGGTTACATTGCCTGTACCTGAACAAGCTCTGATAGCAAGCGTGCGTTCTACTGACATTGCAATTACAGTACAAAGCAAACCGAGGATGATAGGTACAACCCATCCACCTTTGTAAACGGTACCTAACATGTTTAATGGATGTCCTTCACGGTCTCCATTAGCAAAGTTAGCGGGATCACCGAGGAAGAAGTTGTAGAATGCCCATCCTACGATAAATGCAAGTACGATGATGATGAATGCATGTCTTACGCCTTGAAAGCCCTGAGACTTCTTTTTGGGGGCTACTGTTGTTGTTGCCATAATTTAAAATTTAATTTTAGTTATTGATAAATTTAAGTTATTATAAAAGTCTTATTATTGAAGTTTTACGGTATTGCCTTTGTAATGGCCATGCTTTTGTTTGGCAAAGATATTAATTTATGGATAACTTCGTTAGTAATTAAGAAGTTTTAACGGCTAAAATCCTAAAAATATCCTTGACTTGAGTCAATTCACAACGGCTACCGTGTAAAGTTAATTTAGTACAGATAAAGCCTCTTTGATTCGGCGCATAGCTTCCCTGATGTTTTCATCGCTTGTCGCGTAACTCATTCTGAAACATTCGGCATCACCGAAAGCATCGCCGCTAACGGTTGCTACGTGGGCTTCTTCCAGTAAATAAAGTGCCAAGTCTGTCGACGTATTGATGATATGTCCACGATAGCTCTTTCCAAAGAAGCTGCTGCATTTGGGAAATAAGTAGAACGCGCCTTCTGGTTTGTTCACCTCCAGTCCCGGAATATCTTTGGCTAATTCATAAATCAGATTTCGCCTGCGTTCGAAGGCTTGGCGCATACTTTCAACGCATTGTTGGTCTTGTATGTAGGCAGCCAGCGCAGCCTTTTGACTGATGGAGCATGGTCCGCTTGTATATTGGCCTTGAAGTTTATTACATCCTTTCACGATCCATTCCGGCGCGGCGATATAACCTATTCGCCATCCTGTCATGGCATAAGCCTTCGATACGCCGTTAACAACAATGCACCTGTCTTTCATTCCTTCCACGGTTGCCATGCTATGGTGCTTTCCAATATAGTTGATATGCTCGTAGATTTCATCTGTCAGAACGTACAGATCGTCATGTTTTTTGATAACTTCTGCCAATCGAGTCAGTTCTTCCTGCGAATAGACACTACCGGTAGGATTACTTGGCGAGCACAAGATGAGCATTCGTGTCTTCGGACTGATGGCAGCTTCGAGTTGCTCGGGTGTTATTTTGAAGTTCTGCTCATATCCGCCCCGTATATAAATAGGTGTAGCGCCGGCCAATTTCACCATCTGCGGATAGCTCACCCAATAGGGAGTAGGAATCATTACCTCATCGCCCTCATCCACCAACGCCATTACCGTGTTGCAAACACTTTGCTTGGCGCCGTTGCTGACGAGAATCTCATTTTTGGTATAGGTCAAGCCATTCTCCTTTTTCAATTTTGCCACAATCGCTTCTCTTAGATCTGCGTAGCCGGGAACAGGCGAGTATTTCGAAAAATTATTGTCTATGGCTTCTTTTGCGGCGGTCTTGATATGTTCGGGTGTGTTGAAATCGGGTTCTCCTACGCTTAAATTAATAACATCAATCCCTTGCGCTTTCATTTCACTGCTCTTTTGAGACATAGCAAGTGTAGCTGAGGGAGTAAGTCTGTTTAAACGATTGGATAATTTTGCCATAATCGATACTGTTGTCTTGTATATACTTGCAAAAGTAATATAAAATCTATTCTAAACCGAAAGATTTATCAGTTATTTTCTTGTTTTTATTG
Organism: Prevotella illustrans; assembly: GCF_017426725.1. Classification (GTDB taxonomy): domain Bacteria; phylum Bacteroidota; class Bacteroidia; order Bacteroidales; family Bacteroidaceae; genus Prevotella; species Prevotella illustrans. Next base: position 13,457 of record NZ_JAERMS010000015.1, read on the forward strand.
CAAATATTTTGAAAAACGGGCTGATGGATAAAAAAACGCCAGTCAAGTAGTAAGTTCTACTGGTGGCGTTTTTATCTCTTATAAATGCAACGTGTGTCCCATACGGTCCCTTTTTGTTTTGAGATACCTTTCATTGTATCTGTTAGGGGTAATCTCAATCGGCACATTCTCTACGATTTCGAGTCCATAAGCTTCAAGACCAACCCGTTTGACCGGATTATTGGTCATGAGTCTCATTTTGTGAACGCCCAGTTTTCTCAGCATTTGCGCCCCACATCCGTAATCTCTTTCGTCGGGCTTGAATCCTAAATGGATATTGGCATCAATCGTGTCATACCCCTCTTCTTGCAATTTGTAGGCAGCCATCTTGTTCATGAGTCCGATACCTCTGCCTTCCTGTTGCATGTAGACTACCACTCCCTTACCTTCTTTTTCAATCATTTGCATTGCCTTGTGAAGCTGTTCGCCACAGTCACATCGCATGCTGCCCAGAATATCACCCGTTGCGCACGATGAATGTACACGTACAAGAATCGGTTCGTCCTCTTTCCATTCACCTTTGACGAGAGCCATGTGCTCTGCGCCGTTGCTCTGCTGTCGGAACGGTATCAGTTTAAAATGACCATAGGCTGTTGGCATGTCCACTTTTTCTCCGACTTCGATAATTGATTCCTTCTTCAGTCGATAGGCAATCATATCTTTGATGGTGATGATTTTCAAATCCCATTCTTTTGCCATCACCTGCAGCTCGGGCATACGCGCCATTGTTCCGTCTTCGTTCATGATTTCCATTAAGGCGCCGGCGGGGTATAGACCAGCCATTTTGCACAGGTCAATGGCCGCTTCTGTATGGCCACTGCGACGCAGCACGCCGTTATCTTGCGCGTATAGCGGGTTGATATGCCCCGGGCGTCCGAAAGTCTTTGGCGTAGAGCTTGGGTCAGCCAGCGCTTTTATGGTTTCAGCCCTGTCGTGTGCCGAAACGCCGGTAGAGCAACCTTCAAGTTTGTCAATGGTTATGGTAAAGGGTGTGCCCAGTACGGAAGTGTTGTCCGATACTTGACGGGGCAAATCCAGCTCCTCACATCTTGATAAGGTGATGGGAGCGCAGAGAACGCCACGTGCGTTCTTCAACATGAAGTTGACTTTTTCTGCGGTTATTTTTTCTGCGGCAATAATCAGGTCGCCTTCGTTTTCACGGTCTTCATCGTCAACAACGATAACGAATTTTCCTTCTTTGAAGTCTTTTAGCGCGTCTTCAATGCTACTAAGTCTGAAGTCTCCCATATTGATTTTATTTATTGATTTCTTCTATTCTATTGATAATATAATTATTTGTCTGTTTGATGGCGCGTAAGTCGCGCAGCAATCTTATTCTGAACATCCACATGCGGAAGTAAAGAGTCAGGCCTACCGGAATGATAAGAAATGAGAGGATATTCATCCATCTTCTTTCGAATGGCCTGGTATGTGCTTTGACCGAAACGACAGGGTACTGGTTCAGATAGGTCAGTATGGCCTTGTCTTTCGTGTTGTTCAAGTCCTCAATGATATTTTCCAAAACGTCCGAAATTCTTTCTATTTCATGATCAGGATGATATCTGAAGAACACCTTTATAATATTAGGCATTCTCACGAGTCTGTGGCTTTGCGAGTAGGCCGTCACATCGTCGCTGATGGTCTGTAATTGCTCTTTGTCATGTAGATAGTCCGGATCCTGGATAATCACTTCTTTGCCGAATACATGTCGTTTTAGTCGTAATCCTAAGAGCTTTCTGAAAAATTCTTTGTACAGGTCAAAATTGAAAACCATGGAATTGTTAGAGGCTTTGTAGGTCACGAACACGGCTGTCGGCGTCAAAACGGCTGTGGCCAGCCCTTTGCCGAACCAGATATCCCACATGCCTCCTTTTGCCATTCTGGAGCCGGTGTTGTCGAGAATGTAGAAAATGATAAAGACAAATACCGAAATGATGACCGGTATGCCCAAACCGCCTTTTCGGATGATAGCGCCCAATGGCGCGCCGATGAAGAAAAAGATCAGGCATGACAATGCTACGACAAACTTATTAATGGCTTCTATTTTGTGTTGTCTGATGAGCTGGTCTCCATCAGAGGTGATCATGCTTTTGAAGTCTAAATCCTGTATAGCTTGGGCCACCCGCGATTGGGTCGACGACAAAGTCTGTTGGCGCAGTCCCAAAGGCAGTTTGTTGTAGATGGTATCTATATCATATTTCTTTGTTTCGGCAATGTGGATGGCCCTTATTGAGTCTTTGCGTGACAAATGGCGTCGGGCAAACAAGTAATTCGAGGCGTCTGCGTAGTAGGCCCTGCCAATGCTGTCGTAATTTTGATTCAGCGAGTCAATGTCATGGTTGATCTGTCCTAAGCTTTTTCCACGTGCGTTGTTCGACAAGGAATTAGCGTCTGTCATATTGAAGTCACCGTCGTAGTCCAGCAGAATATGTTTGGTCACAAAAGTTTCACGCCTATAGGGCACGGCGGCAGAATTACCAAATTCTCCCGACTGCATGTTTTCAAACCATTCGCCATTCCATAGTCGCAGTAACAGGTGTTTCTTGTCGGCCGTTGACTGCAGCATGCCCGAATCGGCCAAGATAATGGCTTGGTCTTCATAGCTGCCTGTCATGCGATAGATCATGATACCGTAGAGCTTCCCCGTATTGATATTCTTTTTTTGTACGTAGATATTGCTGTTGGGAATGCCGTCATAGAAGATTCCTTCGGGTATTTCGAGTTCCGGACTCTTTTGTTTCATTGACAGTAATAGCTGTGCCAGCTTTATATTCGATTCCGGTCCGATATGGTTTTGAAAGTAAAATGACCCGAGACAGATGACGGAGCTGATGATGATGAGCGACCTGAAGGTTTGCATCAATGAGATTCCGGCGGCCTTGATGGCGGTCAGTTCGCTGCTTTCCCCCAGGTTTCCGAAAGTGATGAGCGAAGAGAGGAGAATGGCCAAAGGTAGGGCTTGCGGCACCAGCATGAGTCCCATATACCAGAAAAACTGTGCCATGATGTCTATGGTCAGGCCTTTGCCAATCAGTTCGTCGACAAATCGCCACAGAAATTGCATCATCAGCACAAACTGACAGATGAAGAAAGTCCCTAAAAAGAGCAGCCCAAACTGCTTGGCAATGAATATATCTAATTTCTTAATTCTAAACATGAAAGCCTAACGTTGATCGTGCTGTCAAGCGGTAGCACTAATATCAAATTACAAAATTAGTATAAAAAATCAGAAACTCGCCATTTTTTAGTTTTTTAAAGACATTGCAGGCTTGCTGTATATACGGGTCAGTAGAAAAGTTGTGGGGACAGATTTACGAGTGTCGATGATATCTACCGGGCTCTGAATTATCTTTACATATACCATCAAAAAAGTGGCATTATTTTGAAAAAGAAAAGCGCCGGACGAAAATAAGCGATTGTAGAGCGAGTTTATAAAGCGCTGGTTATCAATACATTGTACTTTTAAGGGTGTTTTCTCTTCGCTTTTTCGCCCTTAATAGCTATGCTTTTAGGCCGTAATCGCGGCCCTTTCATCGGCTAAAAGTTATGCTTTGGCCGTGTAATCGCTGTGCTTTGAGCCGATAAAAGGATAACTTTGGGCATAAAAGAGCATCAAAATCGGAAAATCAAAGGCCTTTTTCGGCATGCCGTCACTTAGATGACATGTTGCGGAAGTGTTAAAATCAGGTAGTTTTTTCTGACAAAATCACGGAAAGTAATGAAGCGATTACATCATTTGCGGACTTTTCCCCACAAATGATCGGGTGATCTGTATATACCTAAAAATGGTGTCTTGGAGCCAAGAGTTTCATCAGGCGCTTGCCCCTCTTGGTGACATCACACGACGGAGAAGCCGTGTCATGCCACAAAGAGGGGCAAAGCCGGGAGTTGTTTTCTTGATTTGTGTATATAGACTAAGTCCTTTATTTTACGGTTAAACGCAAGGTCTGCAAATCTTCTTTTCTCGACGAACTTCCTACCATGACGGTGAATGTGCCCGGCTCTACGCCGTATCTCATTTGGGCATCGTAGTAAGCCAAAGATTCGGGTGTGATGAGGAATGAAACCGTCTTGGTTTCGCCGGCTTTCAAAGCGATTCTCTCAAACCCTTTCAATTCTTTCACCGGGCGCGTAGCCGAACTGTAGTCATCACGTATATAGAGTTGCACGACTTCTTCTCCGTCAACCGTTCCCGAATTGGTTATGTCTACGCTGACACGGACGCTGTCGCCTACGGCAATCGTTGAGGCTGACAGACGTGGACGCGAATACTTAAACGTAGTGTAGCTTAATCCGTATCCGAAATTATACAGCGGAGCAGTTGTTCCTGTTACATACGGGAAACGATAGGCCCATTTCTTATGATTATAATAGCAACCGATTTGTCCTACGCTTCGTGGTATCGTAATCGGAAGTTTTGCCGATGGCGATATCTTTCCATAAAGTATTTCGGCAACAGCCTGCCCTCCAAGCATTCCGGGTTCCCAGGCTTCGATAATGGCAGGAACGTGATTGGCAATCCACTCGGTAGAAAGTGGTCGGCCATTGACTAATATCACAATGGTCGGCACGCCTGTTGCCACAACGGCTTCAACAAGTTGTTGCTGCATTCCGGGTAATGATAGTTCGTATCGATCGCTGTTTTCGCCACAGGTTTTTTCTTTCCAGTGATAGCGCATTGAGTTTTCGCCTACCACAAGTATAGCTAATTCTGATTGTTTCGCACGTTTGACAGCTTCTTCGATTTGTGCAGGCTTCAGGTCTCTTACGTTGCGTCCGATATCCTGAAAATCGATCTGGGCATCCGGATCCTGCTCTTTGATGCCTTCAAGGATAGTAGTTATATTTTCATCGGGTTGCTCAAAACTCCAGTCACCCAATGTCGACTGATTGTCGGCATTATGTCCTGTTATAAAAATCTTATTGAAATGACCTTTTCGGAGTGGTAATAGCTGATTTTTGTTTTTAAGCAAGACGATGCTCCTGCGAGCAATGTCGAGGGCCGTCTGTCGATGATCGTCGGTCAATACAGATCGTGGAATGGCTTTAAGATCCACGTATGGACGTTCAAAAAGTCCGAGATTGAACTTTAATTCCAAAATTTTAGCCACTCTGTCATCTATTGTTTGAGGAGAAATCTTTCCCTCTTGAACACCCTTTATGACACTTTCGGCAAATCCGGGGCCATGCATGTGGACGTCAATTCCTGCCTGTAAACCGGTTAGATAAGCTTCTTCCTTGGTGGAAGCTGTCGTATGGATGGTGTTCAGGCGTTCCACATCCAGCCAGTCACTGACAATAATTCCTTTGAATCCCAGCTCTTTTCGAAGTAAATCATCCAATAACCACCGATTGCCATGGCAAGGAATGCCATTCAAATCATTGTGTGAAGGCATGAGTGACATCCCTCCGGCCTCAATACATTTAATAAATGGGGGCAGAAACACTTCTCTTAACATGCGTTCTGACATGTCGGCAGGCGATCCGTTGATGCCGTTACTTGTCAGACTGCCACCTACCAAATGTTTGATACAGGCCAACACCTTGTCTTGTCCTTTCAGTTCTGCTGTTTGTAGTCCACGAACGGTAGCGCTCCCCATGAGCCCTGCCAGATACGGATCTTCTCCAAAGGTTTCGCCTACACGCCCCCAACGAGGGTCACGGGCCACCTCTACGTTCGGCGCAAAGGCCCACTGCATTCCACATGCTCGCATTTCAAGGGCCGTTTGACGCGACATTTGTTCTATCAGATAGGGACAAAAGGTAGCAGCTTGTCCGATAGCAGTCGGGTATATCGTAGCTCCTCGGTAAAGCCCGTTGCCATGTAGCGCGTCAATGGCGATAAACAGTGGGATTTTCAGCCGGCTTTGTTGAGCTAATTTTTGCAGATAATTAGCCTCATCGGGCGTAACGACATGAAGGAAAGAGCCGATAAGTCCCTTTCTTGTCATCTCGCGTATATCCTCGATAGTATAACCGGGGTAGTATCCGGCTGCGTCGCTTGTTTCCAGTTCCTTAGTGGTCAGTGTTTGCTGTACTCCTATCATGTGGCTGATACCTACGTATTGGCACATTTGCGCAACTTTTTCTTCAAGCGTCATGCGGCTCATCAGGTCCTTGACGCGTACTTCTGTCGGGAGTTTCGCATTGGTATAATCCGGTTTCTTCTCAGCCGTAGTATTGATGGCGAATCCCAAGGAGATGATGATTAATATAAGTTTATACATAAAGTGTGTGTGATTTATTGAGCAACATATTTTTTACCGGCTTGTATGTAGATTTTTCCGGCAAGTTGTTTATTCGGTACTTTGATTCCCCGAAGCGTGTATATGTCATCTTTGTTTGTCAAATGGGTCGCAGCAGAGGCACAGCCTTTTCTGTCAATGTGTGAGGTAGGGCCTTCGGGTGTACCGATGATGTGCATTTCCCAGAGGCTTGCTCCCCAGGTCGAAGAGGCGCTTTTCAGTTGCTTTAACTTGATGTAGCGTGCTTTAATGGGACTGTCCGGGACATGCGGGTCAGAGAAATAACTGCCTGCGGCGATGTCCGTGGAGATATAAGTGCGGCGATAGTCGTCCAGTTTCTTGTTTTGCGTAATGATTGGTGTCGTATTCCATTGCGGCGTACCATCGCTCCCCGCATCTATTGCGGTATATATCTCATACTTCCTTGCGTAATTTTCCCATAACGGGCAAATCATACTGATTGTATATACACGTCCTAAATCTATCCACCAATCGGTTTCTCCTACATTGTTTCCTGCTCCCCAACGCGTGTCGTAAGCTCCGTCTATGGCTTTCTCTGCCCCATAACTCCCGCTGTTATTATCCGTGGCATAAGCCTTGACCATAGGGTTGTTTTTACGAGAAGCGATGTTCAGACGTTCCCAATCTATTTGCGTATTTAGGGTATACGCGTCATTGATTTTTGATACACCGGGAGTTACAAAGCCGAAACCGCCCTGAAAATTCCATAGGCAATGGCCAATATCGTATTCCCTGCATATTTGCGATACGTCTTCTATCCATTTCAGTCTGCTCTGCTGTGGTGTTTTGTTATAGCATCCATATTCTCCACACCATACTTGAAGCCCCAAAGCCTTAGCTTTGTCTATGGCTTGTTTCATCAAGGTCTTTAACGTGGCTTTATCAAACGTGCGGCCTTCGCTGCTTACCGCAGCCTGATCCGCGGGACTTAACGTGTTGAAATCATCGTCACTGACCATTTGTCCCGGATATTTGACAGGGACTGTGATATTCGCAAACAAGCTGTGCCATGAAGCCTGATAGTGTGTGAGCAGGTGCGGGTTGTAGAAATGGAATGTAAGAATGATGTTACGATCACCCGAAGGAACTTCTAAATAAGGGAATTGACTGACGTTGTTCCAAAGATTACTTCCGATGACGACTTTCCGATTAGGCTCTTGTTTGTGGATTTCGGCCAGTGTTTGGGCGGCCAAGTTGTTCCAAACGGCCGCGGTTGGGGCCGTTGGTTCATTGAGAAGCTCATAAGCAAGCAGGTCGTTCGGATATTTCTTTAGCTCATTTTGTATTTGTTTCCATATCGTGATAAAATGTTTCCGGGCTTCAGCGTTGTTCCATAAATTATGTTTGACAACCGTTTTATAGCCGCTATGACTGGTACTGAAAGCCACATCGTCAATCCATAGTTCGGACATATCATTGCCCGGGCGTATCGTTATGCGTGTGATTTTCTTTCCTTCCAGCTTATGATAGGGCGAAACGTCGGCCTCTATCCATTGATTTTTTGTTTTTACGTCATACCCCAGATAAGCTTTGCTTCCGTCTTCAGCCTCAAATTTGAAAACAATTTTCCCCGTCTTGTTCTTACGTACTTTAAAGCGGAGGTATTTAAACATGTCCGAACCGATATTGATATATACATCTTTCCGTTCGGCTCCTTTCCAGTCGCTATTCTCTGTCTGGCTGATATGGAGAACCTTTTGGCTTGTGTTGCAGCCTGTAGCTTCGGGATTGTTAACGACTTCTACCTTGATTCCGCTACTGCTATTTACCCGCCATTTGCCCATAAGGCCGTCTTCGAAATTGTCGACAAAGCTTTCTGTCTCTCCGTTATCCCCATGTTCCTTTATAATATGCAGGTCTACAATGGCTTTCATATCATATTTTTCAATCCATTTGATAGCTGTATGAAGCCGGGCAAAGTTGTCTGTGTTCTTACTGCCATCCGTATTGAACAGTTGACTTTCATCAACGGGAAACCGTACATGGTCAAATTTCAATGCGGCCAACATCTTTACGTCCTTCTCTTTGAAAGAGATGTTCGCCTTCTGTGACAACCAGTCACCGATATTCACGCCTTGTCTGAGCTTAAAGTCGTCAACATTTTGGGTCATGCCTTTTAAGGAATAACCGAACATCAACCCTATACATAATGCTCCCAGTACGTATTTAAATCGGCGATATGGCAAATATACCTTATTCATATCATTAAATTTTAAGTGAGAAAGGTTAGGAGGTTGGTTCCACAACATGAATAACAGCCTCGCGTGAAGTTTCGTATTTGGGTGTTTTTACAACCAGTTTTACCTGAAATTTGCCCTCGGTCGTGGGCACATAAGTATATCCTATGCCTCGATGCACTTCTACACCATCGATATACCAGATTCCTTCACAATATTGCGAAGGGGTATACTGGACTTTGATTACCAGTGGTTTATCAAGTGGAGTGCTAAATTCGCCAAGGCTGCCATCGGCTTTCTTTTCCGGCCATTGGCCAAATATACGTGGGTATTCATTCTCTGTAAGAACAGGAGAATTAATCTCGTCGCTGCTGCAACTGGTGAATATATTGCCTAATATAATCAGGCTTAATAATATGAAAAAAAGATGTTTCATAATGTTTTTACGATGATTCATGATTGACGATACGTTTATATAATGTATTTTGTTGGATTATATGCCTATTGGTTCCACCATACGGCTTTATTCCAATCGTCCGTTCCGCCAAGTCTCTGTATGACTTCGTCATAATTAGCCTTGTTGTATGAACTTTCAAAGATTGGATAGCAAAGGCGTAAAGGCGTTGTTTGCGAGTCAATGCACTTGGCTCCGTATTCAGGAGATGGCTTTAGAACAGGATAACCGCTCCTGCGCCAGTTCGCGTATCCTTCCCATGGATTGTTGAAATGCAAGATCCATAGCTGTGTGTTGATTTTTTCCAGTTGGTCTTCTTGTTCATCCGATATGTTGTTCGCTGCGATATACTTATCTATTTCTTTATCTTTAAACGCGTCGGCTCCATAGTTTTCTAAGAAATGAAAAGCAGCTTTCACACCTTTATTATAAAGCTTTTCTACCGTTTCTCTACTCATTTCGCTTCCCCAACGTGCAACCGCTTCCGCCTCCAATAGCTTTGTTTCGGCATAGGACATAATGACACCGGGCGATGTGAGCTTCAAGAAGATATTGTTGACCTGCGGCCGACACTCTTTCATTAGATATTTATTGACCTGCTTACTCCAATATCCGCTTGGCCATTTCTCGTAAAAGAAATATCCGGGGTCGACAGGTTGGAATTTTGCTTTGGGTGTTTTAATCATCTCTTCGGTAATATCATGCCGGCCAAAAGGCGCGTTAGGAGAACTTTCATCATAGTTGCGGCAATAGACAAATTGACGTGGGTCTTTGGTATCTTTCAAATGATTGAAGAACGTTGAGCAAATATACATGGTAGGATATTCACCCCGTCCTCTCATCAACTGTGAAAGACCATTGCGGCGATACTCTTCATTTGTCCAGTCAAAGCTTTCATAAACATATTTGACGAGCGCTTCTTCTTGCGCGGATGTTATGATGCCACCGTTGTTTTGCAGTGCCTTTTTTGCTTCTTGTTTAGCTAACTCGGGCTCAACCTTCACCATTCTCATGGCATAGCGCAAGTGCAGTGCGTTGGCCAGTTTCTTCCATTTGCTGACATCACCGTTATAAATAAGGTCTCCCGTCACTTTCACCGGATGGTTGGCGTCTAAGGAATCACAGGCAATCTGCAACTCATTCATAAAGTCTTTATAGATGTCTTCTTGCCGGTCGAATTTGGGCTGCACATTACCGTCGATATAGCCACGTCCGGCTTCAAAATAAGGCACGTCACCGTAAAGATCCGTGATGATACCGAAGACGTAAACCTTGAATACGCGTGCCATATAATGTAAGTTATGATGGCTCTTGTCGCGTGTACGATCTATGATATCGACCAGATTTTTCACCGTCATGGGATACATGTGTTCATATACATAACCCATATACTGGCTGTCTTTAAGATAATGACCGCCATAGTTGGTCACGCCCCAATCGCCCATCAGATATTGACAGAAGGGCATTGCGTATTTCAGCGCTGTTTCCTGCCAGATCCAAAATCCCCATATCTGGGCTTCGCATTGTGAAAGCTGGTAGTTGGGGTCTACGTTTGACGACTTCGCGGGGTTGTCATTCAGCGACTCAAAGGCACTATCGTTGCATGAACAGAGCGTTATGGTCAGCATGCAAAGAACATAAACGGAAAGTTTGTATATTGGTTTCATAATCATGTCGGTGTATTAAAATTTGAGGTTTACGTTCAAACCGAAACTTCTTCTCGATGGAAGCGACCCGAATTCGAGTCCCATACCCGTTCCGTTATTATAATTAGAGTCGGGGTCTATATTAGGAACATTCTTGTAAAGGTTGAAAAGATTGCGTGCGACGAGCGACACTGAGAGCGCGTTGATTACCTTTCCCAGCATTTGTTTTGGGAAAGCATACGACAGAGTCAGCTCTCGTAGCTTTACATAAGAGTTGTCGTAAATAAACGGGCGCGCCGTTTGCGTTGTCACGTATGACCAATATTCCTGCGGATTGATGTAGATATCGTTCGGTTTATAAGTTCCGTCTTCTTGCTCAATCACGCCCTTTGCTACATATCCTCCGGTCGGTTTCCAGTCTTTAGCGGCCACACCGGCCGACAAACGCTTCTCTTCCGACTCATACCAGCCATCTCGTCCTTCGAGCGTTCCTTTGTGTTTACCGGTGCTATAAGCCGAGCGGGCCGACATCGAATAAAGGTCTGCGCCCACCTTAACATCAAAGATGGCGCCCATCGAGATGTTCTTATATCTGAGGTTGGTGGTCAATCCGCCGGTCCAATCCCAAGTCGCGTTGCCTAAAACCTTCAGATCGTCGGTCATCTTGGGCAGTCCCGTCGTGCCATCGATGAGTATATCTCCGTTGCTATTGCGCAAGAAGTCCTTTCCCATGATACAACCGTAGTTCTCGCCAACCTTCGCCACGACTTTCACACCAAGCCATCGGGCAGAAGCTAATTCAAATTCGTCTACACCATTGGCCAGTTCTTTCACCTTATTAGAGTTCTTGGCAAAGTTCAAATTCAAATCCCAACTGAAGTCCTTTAGCTCTATCGGGCGTGTGTTTAATACGATTTCGATGCCTCGGTTCTCTATATCACCGGCATTAATCAACTGGTATCTGTAGCCCGAACCATAGGACGTGTTCATCCGGAGGATTTGATCTTTACTGTGCTGATTATAATAAGTAAAGTCAATACCTATTCTGTTGTTCAGAAACTTCAGCTCAAATCCCAACTCCATGGAGTTAGTCATCGTTGGTTTAAGATTCTTATTAGGAATCACGTCGCCCGAAATCGAAGCCATCGGATAAGAGTCAAAGCTATTGGAAGCCATCTCGTAAGTCGGCTTTAGCATGTAAGGGCTGGTGTCGTTGCCCACTTTTGCCCACGAGGCACGTAGCTTGCCATAAGGCAATATGGCCTTGTTGACGTGCATAAGTTCTGAAAACAAAAGGCTTCCAGATACAGAAGGATACCAATATAGATTATTTTTGACGGGGAGAGTGGACGAATAGTCGCCACGCAGGGTCATATCTATGAAGGCGAAATTATCATAGGCCAGATTGACGCTACCATAGACAGAGTTGATCTGTTTGCGATAAATCTCCTCCTTGATAGTCTTCTCCGTAAAGCTCTGGAGTGTTTTCGCGTCGCGCATAATCATGTTTTGCGCGGTCACGATTTGCGTCTTGTTGTCTACCTTATATATATTCCCGCCGAGCGTGGCGCCATAGTCCCATTTCTTATATTTATCTTTATAGATGGCTAAAAGCTCTGCCGTGTACATTCTGTTTTTATAATCTTTCGTCACGAGCATTCCACGTTCGCGTCCGGGCGATGTGGGATAAGCAAAATCCTCAAAGGTGAAATAGTTCATATCCGTACCACCGGTAGCCTGTAATGTCAACTGTTTGAAAGGCCGATAGCGGACAACGGCCGAACCTTTGTAGTTGTCTTTCTTCGATTCGTTCGACATCTTATGAAGCACCCAATACGGATTGATATTGTAAACATCGCCATTGTTCCAGTTATAATATTCTCCATTGATGTCTTCATAGTTGTCGCGGAGCCATTCCTGATCGAACGTTGTTGAGAGCGTCATCAGGTTTTTGGCGATATTGGCACGATGATCGGCTACGGCCGGTCGGTTTTTAACATCCTCACGCGTGTAAGTTATCTTGAAATCCATGTCAATGGCTTTCGTAATCGTTGTGTTGGCACGCAGGTTCAACGTGTTGCGCGACATGTGAGTCTTCGGTATCAGGTCTTTATCTCGCATGTCGGTATAGGTTACACGGATACCGGTCTTGCCCGCTTTCTTATTAAAAATAAGTGAGTTTGACGTGTTAACGCCTGTTCGGAAGAAGCCATCGATATTGTCTTTGACAACCACATACGGGCGCGCCTTTCCATCAAAGTATGACAAAAACAGCCCCGGATCGATTCTCGGGCCCCAGTTTCGGTTGGAGGAGAAGCGGTCGTCAGAGAGCGAAATGCGTCCTTCTGAGCCTTGTCCGAACTCATATTGCACGTCATTCCATTTCGTAAGTTGTGTTTCAAGCGTAGTGGTGCTGTTCAATTCTACCGAAAAATCTTTCCGCGCGTCGGCTTTCTTCGTTGTTATAAGAATCACGCCATGCGACGCCCGGCTACCATATAACGCCGACGCGGCAGGCCCTTTGAGTACGGATATGTTTTCAATGTCGTCGGGATTGATGCTCGATATTCCGTCGCCAAGGTCGAAACCGCCCCACTGATCGGAACTGTCGAAGTTGGTGTTGTCCATCGGCACGCCGTCGATAACGTAGAGAGGCTGGTTGTTGCCCGTCAGTTCGGTGCTGCCACGCAGGATTACTCGCGTAGAGCCCGATGGCCCGGTAGCGGTTTGACTGACCGTAAGACCGGCCACTTTTCCGGCCAATGAGTTGATGACATTAGGCTCTTTGGCCTTTTGAAGATCCTGTCCTTTGATTTCGCCCAGCGAATATCCCAAGGCTTTACGGTCGCGCTTGATACCCAAGGCCGTCACAACCACTTCGCCCAAACGCTTGGTATCTTCTTTCAGTACAATGGTCAGAGGCTTGTTGCGTCCATCGGTTTTCACCTCTTGAGTGACATATCCGATGTAGCTCACAACCAGTGTGGTGCCCAAAGGCGCATTAAGGCTGAATCTGCCCTCCATGTTTGATATCGTTCCATCGTTGGAACCTTTCATCATAATGCTGGCTCCGACAATGGGTTCGTTGCCCGCGTCTGTCACCCGACCTTTGATTTGCTGGAGCTGCGACTGTGCTTGCGCATCGTTCCCGAGTATCGGGAAGAAGGATAAAAGCATTAAAAAGAGAAAAAAATGTTTCTTCATGAGCGGCTATTATATTTAAAGTATGATTCTTGAAAGTAAGCGTTTCCGGTCATTAGGTTTAATTGCAAAGTTATGAAAAGTTAGGAGCAGGAATGTTAGAAATCTATCGGAAAGTCTTTAAAATCTATCGGAAAATGGCTTTGAAATAACTTGACAAGTGGCTCAAAATGCTTGCGTTATTCTGCAAAACAAATCTTTTGTTCGCAAATACGCGAATTTTAGGTGTGTTTATATCTTGCTGAAAATCAGTTACTTCTGCATTATTGGCAAATTCTTGTTCATGTTTTGTCGCTCATTGTATATGCTTTTGCGTGATAAAAGCAGCCCTTTGGCGATGCAAAAGCATAGCTTTGAGCTTGTAAAAGCACTGCTTTGACCGTCTAAAAGCATAGCTAACGCGAATTTTAAGCTAAATATTCATCGCTCAATCCTTATTTTTGTTCCCGGAAATTGTTAGATGCTCCAATTTTGGAAGGTCGTTTTTGGTGAATAGAATTTGACAAATCACTCTTTCTTGAGTGTGTGAAGACGACTGAGCGAAGCCCGACGGAGTGGATCATGCGCAAAGAAGGTGGACAGAACGTGATAAATCATACCCTTCGTTTTGCGCCTCTTCAAAAAAAACAGTATTTTTGCAATTACCAGTTGATAATACGATGAAAAGATTATTGATAGCAGTTTTTCTTCTGTGGACGTCGCTCTGTGGTGTCCGTTCTGCCATTCAAAGCGATATGTTTCGCTGCTATCAGATTTTCACCGACCATGGTCTGAGCAGCGACAGAGTGTTTTCGCTGTGTCGCGATGGCTGGGGGCGCATGTGGATTGCCACCAAATCAGGGGTGGACTGCTATGATGGCACGCGGCTACGCAACTACCGTTTGTTCGGCAGTGGGGTGGTAGAAGACGACATGGGACGCAAAATCAGGCTTTGCAAAGCGACTGATAGAGGCGTAATAGCCTATACCAATGCCGGGAAGATTTTCGTTTTCGATCCGTATGCCGACCGGTTTTGTTTGCGCATTGACCTGCGAAGAATACTGAAACGTTCTGTTTATCTCAATGGACTGACCATCGATGGCTCGCTGATTTATGCCTGCATGTCGGAAGGCGTTTATAAAATCGGGGCCGATTGGAAAGATGTCCGTCCTGTTCTTCGCGTCAAAGTCTCTGATGTAGCCGTCGATTCCGCTTATATTTATATGGCTACGGATAAGGGAGTGTGTCGCTTGCCGAAGACAGGACGGCAGGGCGGAAAGTGGATTTTCAGCGGAGTCAGCGTGCAAACTCTATTTCCCGACTGGCAGACCGGGCTGCTCTGGGCCGGCACGAAGCACCAAGGCGTATTGATTTATGACTGTCGGCATGAACAAAATGTTTCCGTTTCCCGACTTGCTCCCTTACCGGATAAGACCTTTCGGAGCATTTCGGTTTATGACAAAACAACCTTGTTGCTTGGCGTCGATGGCGAAGGCGTCTATGCCGCACGGCGCGATGGTTCGGCCGCATGGAAACTGTTCTGTACAAACGGTACTGCCGAGACGCGGTTGAAATCTAATGATATTTACGATGTGATGAGCGATGGCAGCGGCAATATCTGGATAGGGAAATACACCGAGGGCATAACCATCTGCAATCTGTTACGATCGCGCTATCGGATAGAGCGACACGAATCGGGAAATCAGCAAAGCATCGTGAACGACCATGTCAATGCCACGCTCGAAGACCGTCACGGGAATCTTTGGTACGCTACCGACGACGGACTCAGTATCAGGTCGGCGGCAGGCCGCTGGAAGCATCTTTATCAGGGAAAAGTGTTTCTGACGCTCTGTCGCGGAGCGCAAGATGACGTGTGGGCCGGCAGCTATGGTTTCGGCGCATGGCGGCTGGATAGTAGCGGACGCTTGCTGCAGCGGTTCACAACCTCGAACTCTCCGCTTACCACCAATCAGATATACTATATTTATAAGGATCGTTGTGCCAACCTCTGGATGGGCGGAATCAAAGGCTCGCTCATCCGATTGTCGCCTGAAAGCGTGTTTAGCAGTTATCCGGTCGACTTAATTCGCCATATAACGGCTATCGACGCGAATACCCTTGCCTTTGCTACGGCCAACGGGTTTTACACGATAGGCATGCAAGGCGATGAGCTTCGGAAGCATTTCGACTATCCTAAACGATACGGCGTGCGAACCAATAGCTACATCAACTTTATTTGTCCGATGGACAAAACGAGGCTGTGGCTGGCCACGGATGGCGGCGGTCTTGTGCTGTATAATATCCTGATGAAGCAGGCTAAGGTCTATACGACGCGTGACGGACTGCCCTCTAACTATGTCTACAGTGTAGCGATTGACAAGAAAAACAGGGTTTGGGTGAGCACCGATCACGGACTTGCTTATATGGAACACGGCACAGATACAAACGCAAAGTTCGCCTCTTTGAGTACGCTCAATGAGCAAGTGTCAAACTATAATTCTGCCGCGTTTTCACGATTGGGCGACGGTCGCTTTGTTTATGGTAGTAACAACGGCGCCATTGCGTTTGATCCGATGGCGTTCGGCAATTACCATTATCGGGCGCCCTTGCGAGTATATGCTTTCAGGGTGACGCATCCGTCAGGGAAGAATGACAGTCAGCGTGATACGGAAGTAAATAAAATGCTGCTTCAGGACAGGCATATCAGGCTGGCGCATGATGAAAATATCTTTACCATTTCTTTTTCTTCAATCTCGTTTCAATATCAAAACGATATTCTGTATACGTATCGTATGGAGAACTTCGACCGCAACTGGTCTGCTCCCTCCGGAACTACCGAGGCACGCTACACCAACCTTCCGCCGGGCGATTATGTGTTCCATGTGCGTAGCACGAGCAGAAATACCGGTAAAAAGATAGGCGAGGCTCGGTTGGCTATCCATATTTCGCAGCCTTGGTGGAACACGTTGTGGGCTTGGATGGCCTATTTGTTGCTGGCGTCGCTGGCGCTTTACAGCATTTGGCGTAATTATACAGGCAAGCTTGAAAGGGCGGATTTCAAGAAGAAAATGCAGTTTTTCGTGAATACCGCCCATGATATACGGACGCCGGTAACGCTGATTATCAATCCGTTAAGAGATTTGGACAGCCGTAATGGTTTGTCGCGTGAAGACCGCCGGTTGCTTTCCTTAGCCTTGAACAGCGCACGAAACCTCTATCATTTTACGACCGAACTGTTGGATTTTCAAAAGATGGGCGTTCATGCGCAGAGCGGTAAGAAGATGAAAGTGGCAAACTATGATTTAAAAGCCTATATGGCAGAAGTCGTGGGGAATTGTTCTTCGCTGTTTAAAGAAAAGGAAATCCTTTCCCGTTTGATAGTTCCGAAGGAAGAAGTCATGGTCTGGATGAACCGTGAAAAGATAGATCACGTATTGTATAATGTGATATCGAATGCCGTAAAATACAACCGCCATGGTGGGAAAGTTATCATGAAGCTGTGGCAGAATAAGCGTAATGTCATCGTTGCGGTTCGTGATACCGGCATCGGTATTCCGCGGCAATCACAGAAAAAGCTCTTCACGTTGTTTTATCGTGCGGCGAATGTTGTCGATAGTAACCAGAGTGGCAATGGGTTAGGGCTGGCTTTTGCGCGTGAGATTATGAGGATGCACAAAGGAGACATCACTTTCAACAGCGTGGAAGGTAAGGGAACCACCTTCTTTATTGTCTTTCCAAAACGGAACTTCCATAGGAAATGGTCTCAGTTGTTGCCGAAATTGAATGCCGACGCGGTTGCAGAGTTGAGGCCGGAAGACACATATAATGCCACGGAACCTTTGCCTCAGATATATAATAAGGTGGAACTTGAGCATGAAAGTGTAACGCCGAGCGCCTCGCCTCTGAAGCGCCTGATGATTATAGAAGACAATGACGAACTGCGTTTCTATCTGCATCATGTCTTTGAGGCTGACTATCAGGTAGTCGATATGCCCGACGGAGAACGTGCGCTCGACTATTTGCAACAGAATATGGTAGATTTTATCATCAGTGATGTGATGATGCCGGGAATACAAGGGGATGTCTTATGCCGTAGAATCAAAAGCGCGGTTGAGACATCGCATATCCCCGTTATTCTGCTTACGGGCAAAGTGGGGCGTGAGGATGCGATAAAAGGCCTTGATAGTGGGGCTGACGATTATATTCCAAAGCCGTTTGACTCGGAAATGCTCAAAGCGAAGGTGCGCAATATGATAACCAGTCAGAATCGGTTGCGTGAGAATATTGTGCGGCAATACAGCCTTAGGCACGATGCGGATGACAATATTCGGGAAGCGACAGATGAGGAAAGCCGTCTGTTATTCAATGCTGTTGATCAGCAGTTTCTTGACCATTGCATCTTATATGTTAAAGAAAATATGAACAAACCGGACTTTAATATCAATGCTCTGTGTAGGGAAATAGCGATGAGTCGTACCGTCTTATATGAGAAATTGAAAGCTCTGACAGGACAATCGCCCGGAGAATTCATCATGATTATACGCATGCGGAGGGCTGCCGAACTATTGCAGAATGGTGAACAAGTGCAGGATGTGGCCGTAAAAATAGGAATGGCTGACGCAAGTTACTTCAGTACGGTTTTCAAAAAGCATTATGGAATTTCGCCGAGTAGATTTAAAAAGAAGCCGTCATCAAATACTCCGGATGGTGTAAAACAGCCCCTTTTATGACTTTGATTTTACGTTTCTCTTATCCTTCTATATGGAAATCTATATCCCGCTATATAGAAGTCTATATCCTTCTATATGGAAATCTATATCCCGCTATATGGAAGTTTATATCTCAATAATCCTTTTTCACGCGATTATTTTGAATGTAATTGAATAAAAAACTTCTATTTTCTTTGTACGTTTCATTTAAAAGTATTACCTTTGCGCTCGCAAATGCAAAATAGCATTGCTGAAAATGATGGCGGGATAGCTCAGCTGGTTAGAGCGTCGGATTCATAATCCGGAGGTCGTGGGTTCGGGTCCCACCCCCGCTACAAATAATGACTGTTAATCGATTGATTATCGGTCATTTTTATTTTTGTAAGGGACAATTAAGGGACAACTTACAACACACACGCCATTTTGGAGGCTTAAAAGCCTCATCTATCCATATCATTTACATATTTTGGACGTTGCACATTCTCTACCGAGCCGCAAATCCTGCGAATTTTTGCCAGAGGTCCTTCGGAGATCTAACACGAAGTCCCGGTTACGGTTGCCATTGGTAGGAATGAACTTTGCGAGCGTGGTTCGCCACGGTCGCAATATTGCTTGTTGGACAAAACGATTGCAGGGCAGCCTATGCTCCCTATAACCATTCATTTTGGCATGAAATTAACTAAAATGGCGCTATTTTGACATATTTTTATTGTTTTTGCAGGCAAGGTTTTTCTCGAATCGGTATTTAATATACGAATCGCGATTAACTCATTTATTTATAAGTAACGTATTATAAACTCAAAAACAATGAAAAAGAAAACTGTTTTTAATTTAATAGTATTAATGGTTTGCAGCCTGAGTACCGTCATGTTCACGTCTTGCAGTAAGGATGATGACATCAAGAAAAAGACTTTGAAATTCAATGTAGCGAAAGTAGAAGTCACTCCTATGGGCACGGCAGAAGTAACGATTGGCAATGGAACTCAGCCTTTTACAGTGAAGTCGAGTGACGAAAAATTGGCAACGGTTACGGTCGCGAAGAATATTCTCACGGTGACAGGTGTCAAAGAGGGTAAAGGAACGATTATGGTTACCGACAAGGATAAAGTTATGGGAACGCTTCCGTTCATGGTCGTTGCCCCCTTGTCTTTCGACAAACAAAATGTTGAAGTAACTGTAGGACAAGAAGTAATGGTAACTGTTAAGTCTGGCGCTAAGCCATATACCGCCATGGTGAAGGACGCAGGCACCGCCACAGCCAGTGTAAAAGAGGACAAAGTAACCATCAAGGGTGCCAAGAAAGGAACTACAACGGTTACTGTTCGCGATAAAAATAAAAAGCAGGGTGTTATCTCTGTAACGGTAAAATAACAGAGGCATCCATCGCTTGCATGCGTGTTTCACAATAAAGAATCCGGTTCTTTCGTGTAATCAATACGAAGAACCGGATTCTCCGTTATATGACTACAAGCAAATACGAGTCTGATATTTATCATGACACGAAGATGAAAGCCTACTTTGTGAAGCGTGAATCGGAGAAGATGTGATTCATCACATTAGCGGGCGCGCGATGATGGTCGAGTTCGTTCTTCATAAACTCCATGTAAGGGGCCACATGCTCAAAGAATTTATAGTAACCCGAGCATAGATAGTTGAGCCCCGGGTTGCCGTATTGATCCTTGACGAACCGGTTTTTCGGGCATTCACCATGACAGGCAAATTGGAATTTGCATTCCTTGCACTGCTGTGGAAGCATGAGGTGTTTCATCTTTGAAAACTCCTTTTGCTTGGGCGAGTTCATCATTTCGTAGATGGTTTGGTTGTGAAGGTTACCCAGTTTATGCTCGGGATAGACGAAGTGGTCGCACGAATAGACATCGCCGTTGAATTCCATCACGCCGGCATGACCGCACTCACGGGCCATCGTGCAGATTCCCGGAGCCTGTCCCACCCAGTTGGCCAGTGTGGCGTCGAAGAGTTGCACGTAATAATCGCCCACATCGTGGTGTACCCACTCATCGAAGATGGCACATAGGAAGTCGCCCCACTGCTCGGCCGTGATGGAGAAATCGGCCATCCGGCCACCTTCCTGCATGCCGGGAGCCAATTTAAGTCCGTCAGTGCGGTCGACAATACGCTCCACAATAGGCGTAAACTGAATGTAATGACAGCCTATTTCCTTGAAGAAATGGTAGAAATCGAGCGGATAGTTGGCATTGAAATCGTTGACGACGGCCAGCGCGTTCCATTCAACCCCGTGCTTATTGAGCAAATTGATACCTTTCATCACTTGGCGGAACGTGGGTTTGCCCGTTGCCGTCTTGCGATATTCGTCGTGAAATTCCTGTGGCCCATCAATCGAAACGCCCACGAGGAAGTTGTTTTCCTTGAAAAATTCGCACCATTCGTCGGTTATCAGCGTGCCGTTGGTCTGTATACAATTATCGACCTGACGTCCACGGCCGTAGACACGCTGCAGTTCGAGCGCCCGTTTATAGAAAGAAATGGGACGCATCAGCGTCTCGCCACCGTGCCAGGTAAACAGCACCTGCGGCATGGTCTGGGCCTCAATATATTCCTTAATGAACTTTTCGAGCAGTTCGTCGGTGATCACATGGTTGCGCGAGTCTTTATAGAGTTCGTTCTTTTCCAAGTAGTAGCAGTACTTGCAGCGGAGATTACAAAGTGAACCTGCCGGCTTGAGCATGATGTACATGGGGCGGCTGAAAGGCGCGATGGTGGTCATATCAATGTGAAATTATAACGATCAATGTTAGTTTTCCTGCAAAATTACACATTCTGCAGGTAAATCAGAAGGTTACGGGGGCATATTTCTTCTATTCGGCATGTCCGCGTCGGGCGGTGAAAAAATCCGGTTTGAATTTGTTTGTGTTGTCATTTTTATTGACAAATATTCGTTCAGGAGTGCGTTTTTCCGAACCAAAACATTTTTCTTTGGAAATATCGCAAGGATTTTGATAGTTGGTTAATTCGCTGACAATTAGCGGTTTACGGCAAAATTAGAGGTATTGGGGCGTTTGTCAAATTCCAATAGCTATGCTTTTAGGAGCCAAAAGGATAGCTTTCGGGTTTCAAGAGCACTGCTTTTGCGAGGTAATCAACCTGCTTTGGTATCAAATTTTGCCTGTTTTTGGTTCATTTTCCTCGCATATTGTCTTTTTCATCTCTGATTTTGGATGATGCAATAGTATTTTGAAGGTCTTTCCATTTCTATATGGTGGTGTTTTCTGTGTAGGAAAAATGTGATTAATTATTGACAAAAACATTTGCCATCTCACAAAAAAAGTTCTTTGATATCTTTATGTCCATGTCACTTTGGTCGCTTTCGCGTACAATAATTCGGTTATGCTTTCGTTTATATGTCAGGATTTACGATTAATTTATCTTATATTTTAGAACATGATGAAAAAGTTTTTTTTAGTACTTGGCATGACTCTGATTAGCTTTGGAGTCTTTGCGCAGAAAGGCAACATTGAGTTGGGATTGAAGTTGAACTACGGAACGGATGATCCGAATTTCGGCGTCGGTCTGGTTGGTCGCTATCAGTTAGACCGTCATTTCCGTCCGGAATTGACCTTGAATTACTACCCAGAAGAAAATAAAGTGTCGGCTTGGGACGTCAATGCCAATTTGCATTACATCTTTGATATTACCAATCGGTTTAAGCTTTATCCTTTAGGAGGCTTGGGAATCATGGGCTACGATGCTCAGTGGTATGGTGCCGACTTCGATAAGACCCATATCGGGGCGAATTTAGGTGGCGGGCTGCAGTTCAATATCACCCGCGAACTGCATCTGAATGCCGAGACCTATTATCAGATAGTGTCTGATTATGACCGTGCGGTGATGAATGTCAGCTTGGTTTACGTTTTCTAAACGTTCCATCTTTTTATTTACGGCTTACAGCATTGGGTTAGAGACTTCTGCTCAATGCGATGATTCACTGTAGAATATGTTGCTTTGACTCGTTTGAAGCAACATATTTTATGATTATTTTCTATCTGCTTTTTTGGTAATTCCGTTTCTTTTTATTAATATTGTAGTTATCTTTATCGGGAAACTTGTTGACCGTAATTTTACGAAAAGTTGTCCAAAACGGTTTTGTAAATCGCTTATAATCATAGGATTGACATAAATTAACACGACAAAAGTTTTCCAAAATGATAATCGTGTCTTTTTATTTGTTATCTTTGTGCACGAATAATAACCTATTTTTTTATTAAACATTTTTGGCATTGAAATGATACAGACAGTCGTAAAGCGTGACGGGCGCATCGTTGGTTTCAACGAACAGAAAATCATGGCCGCTATCCGTAAGGCCATGTTGCACACCGAAAAGGGTGAGGACGAGAATTTGATAGAAAGGATTTCCAGTCACATTATTTATAAAGGGAAGCCACAGATGACGGTAGAGGCCATCCAGGACGCCGTGGAATTGGAACTCATGCGCAGTAAGCGCAAGGACGTGGCTAAGGCCTACATCCAGTATCGCAACCAGCGTTCCATCGCCCGTAAGGCCAAGACACGCGATGTCTTTCTGGATATTGTCAACATCAAGTCGAACGATGTGACCCGTGAGAATGCCAATATGAACGCTGATACGCCCGCTGGCATGATGATGAAGTTCGCTTCGGAGACAACCAAGCCGTTTGTCGACGACTATCTGCTGTCTGAAGAGGTGCGCGATGCCGTAGAGCACAATTATCTTCATATTCACGATAAGGACTATTATCCTACCAAATCGCTTACTTGCTGCCAGCATCCGTTGGACCGTATTCTGAATGAAGGTTTCACGGCAGGTCACGGATCCTCACGCCCGGCCAAGCGCATAGAGACAGCTTCGGTGCTGGCCTGTATCTCGTTGGAGTGCGCTCAGAACGAGATGCACGGCGGACAGGCTATCCCTGCCTTTGACTTTTACCTGGCCCCGTTCGTGCGTTCCAGCTTTGTAGAGGAAATGAAAAGTCTGGAGAAACTCTACGGACAAGACTTTTCTCATCTGTATCAGTGTAAGATTGACGACTACCTCTCACGCGACCTCGACGGACTGCAGGGCGAAGAGCGTGTCGTTCAGTTTGCCATCAACCGCACGGTAGCCCGCGTTCACCAGTCGATGGAGGCCTTCATCCACAACATGAATACCATCCACTCACGCGGTGGCAATCAGGTCGTGTTCTCAAGTATCAACTACGGCACCGATACTTCGGCAGAAGGACGCTGCGTGATGCGCGAAATCCTGAAGTCAACCTACGAAGGCGTGGGCAACGGAGAGACGGCTATCTTCCCCATTCAGATATGGAAGAAGAAGCGGGGCGTGAACTATCAGCCGCAAGACCGCAACTACGACCTTTATCAACTGGCCTGTAAGGTGACGGCCCGCCGCTTTTTCCCGAACTTTATCAATCTGGACGCGACGTTCAACCAAAGCGATGCCTGGCGGGCAGATGATCCGAAACGCTATTTGAATGAGGTGGCGACGATGGGATGCCGCACCCGTGTGTTTGAAAACCGCTTCGGCGAGAAGACGTCTGTCGGCCGTGGAAACCTCAGCTTTTCTACCATCAATATCGTGAAGTTGGCCATTGAGTGCATGGATGTGGAAGACCGGCAGCAGCGTATCGATAAGTTTTTCGCCAAACTTGATCACCTGCTGGAGGTGACGGCACAGCAGTTGGACGAGCGTTTCCAGTTTCAGAAAACGGCATTTGCGAAGCAATTCCCACTGTTGATGTCGAAATTGTGGATCGGAAGTGAAAAACTGAGAGGTGAAGACGCCGTCGAAAGCGTTATCAATCAGGGTACGTTGGGTATCGGTTTCATCGGATTGGCCGAGTGTCTAAAGGCGCTGACGGGTAAACATCACGGCGAGAGCGAGGAAGCGCAACAGTTGGGCGTAAAGATCGTGACCTATATGCGCGACCGGGTGAAAGATTTCTCGGAGCGTTATCAGCATAACTATTCCGTATTGGCAACGCCGGCCGAGGGACTTTCGGGTAAGTTTACCAAGAAAGACCGCAAGCAGTTTGGCGTCATTCCGGGTGTAACAGATCGTGACTACTATACCAATTCCAACCATGTGCCTGTCTATTATAAGTGCTCTGCGTTGCACAAGGCGCAGGTGGAAGCTCCTTATCACCGGCTGACGTTGGGCGGTCATATCTTCTACGTGGAGATTGACGGCGACGCCACGCACAATCCGCAGGTCATTATGAGTGTGGTCGACATGATGGATAAATACGATCTGGGTTACGGTTCGGTCAATCACAACCGCAATCGCTGCATGGACTGCGGTTATGAAAATGCCGATACCGAGCTGGAGACTTGCCCAAAGTGCGGCGGTCGGCACATCGACAAGTTGCAACGCATTACCGGCTATCTCGTGGGTACTACCGATCGCTGGAACAACGCGAAGCTGGCCGAGCTCAACGACCGTGTGACACACGTCGACACGCCTGCGGCACAATAGCGACAGTGCCATGATCAGCATTCTCGATATCGTTCACGACACGATGGTCGATGGTCCGGGATTCCGCACTTCGGTCTATTGCGCGGGCTGTCCCAATGCCTGTCCGGGCTGTCACAACCCACAGTCGTGGGATATTGGAGCCGGACACCGAATGTCAACGGACGACATCATGCGGGAAATCCTGAGCGACCCGTTCGCCAATGTCACTTTTACGGGCGGCGATCCGATGTTTCAGGCCAAAGGATTTCTGGAGCTGGCGAGGGCCATTCGGCGTGAAACGGAGAAGAATATCTGGTGTTTCACGGGCTATCGGTTCGAACAACTCGTGCAGAATGCCGACATGCGGGCGTTGTTGGAATACATCGATGTGCTGATCGACGGGCCTTTCGTCATGGCCCTGCGCGATCCCGACCTGCTTTTTCGCGGCTCGTCCAATCAGCGGGCCATCCTTGTGGGCGAGTCGTTGCGTCAAGGTTCCGTAGTGGAGTTAGACGATGAGGACATCTTATCCATGTAATTGGTTTATAAAAAATTGCATACGATAAAGGCGCAGCCGATTGGTTGCGCCTTTATCATTTAGTTCTTGATACTTGCTTCTCACTTGATGACCACGTTGTCTATCAGATAGCGAGCCTCCCGAACAGGCTCGTCACAGCCCGGAAGCGGAGGGCACGGGTCTTGGTTGGGCGTGTGGCGGTCGGGTAGGTTACGGTATTCGCCCGTCCGGAAACTCAGTCGCTCGACGCTTTCGACCGCGTGCAGCGCGGCTGTGGAAGCGCTTCCGTAAGATATTTGGTTGCCGTTGATGGTGAGTTTCACTTGTAGCCATTGTCCCGTTTGGTAGCCGCCGCAGGCTTGTCCGTTCAGTTTGAGAGCGCCGCCGTGGAGCCGCAGGCAGGCAACCCGCTCTCCGTGGCGGTCGGTAACGTCTATTTCAAACGGGTCGTCGTTCTCCTTTTCCACCATCAAATCAAAGCTGATAGTTGCTTTCCGTGTGTTTTCGAATACCCGGATGGCCCTGGCATAGTCGTAACGGTCGGCGTCGGCGAGACACAGTTGGTGGTTTTCGTTGACCGAAACCGGACACCAAGCCGGCCTGTAGACGTTCCAGTTGGGAATAGGAGCACCGGGTCGAATGTCGTCGAAGTCATCCTTCACCGGTCCGTTCCAGGTCGTCCGGACGGGCAGCGGCACGCGGCTGACCCATATATCCTCCTTGTTGACGCTGTAGCAGAGCCACATATTGCTGTCGGAAGGCTGCTCCTCGCCCTCCGTAATGCCACGGACGTAGCACGGTCCGAAGTCTTTGTTCTCACCCATGAACCGCCGTGGCGGCACTTCGCCGTGCACCACGCCGATGGAATCATATACGATGCCGTCGTCACCGGTCATCGTGATGAGCGGATAACGGTAGGGTTGCGTCTCTATCGGGTTGAAACAGAGGGCGAAACGACCGTCTCGGGTGCGTTGCCCCCATTGTTTCCCGCCCGCCATGATGAGCGACGGCACCCTGACTGGCGTCGTCCAGCTCCGTCCTTCGTCCTCTGACAGGGCGGCATACGACCACTTCCACAGCGCTACTACCTTGCCGTCACGACGGTGATAGTAGGAGGTGGCTTCCAGCCGGTTGGTCGAATCCTTCAGCGTATAGAAGCCGTCGAGGCCCCGGTCTTCGTCAATCCACTGTAGCGTCTTGAGTTTGTCGTCGAGTAAAGCCCGGCAGGCGGCCTTGAAAGCCTCGTCCTTGGACGATGTATAGAAAGGAAAAGCCGTATTGGAAGCGTTCCACTGCGCGTGTGAGGAGTAGCGAATGAAGTAGATGGGCCCCATCGTACCGTCTTTTCTCATCTCTCTGACCACACGTCCGATACCTCCTTCCCTGAACGGATTGTAGCTGTGGCTATAGAAAGCTACGACGAGCAGCTTGCCATTGGGGGCATGGTAGAAGCCCATGCGCTGGTGCATGATGTATCCGTAATAAGGTTTGGGAATGTCGACACCTTGTGGCGCCTTGTATTCGGGAAACGCCACCACGGGTTTTTCCCAGTGGCGGCCGTCCGTCGAGGTCACGATGAGCGTATGTCCGGGCGGTTGTTGCTCGTCTTTGGGGTTTGACAGATATTCCAGATAGAACCTGCCGTTCCAATAAGTCATGTTGGGCGCGTGGTTGTAGGTCCACCCGAAGCCGTCGGAGGTCTGCGGACGCGTTCTGTTGGCACGCGTCACCTGAATATTTTCCGTGCCGATGGCATAGCGAAAACCACCTTCGTGCAGCCTGGGATTGCAGATTTCGCCACCTATATAGGTCACGGGTTCGGCCGGCGAGCCGCTTTGTGCCCATGCCGCGGCAGGGATAAAAGCTGATAAGAGTAAGTTAAATAAATGTTTCATGTAATCGGTTTTAGTGCTGCAAAGGTAAGAGAGTCAGATGATTATGTCTCGTTTGTGGCGTTAAAGGTGGTTAAAGCCGGTGTGTTATTTAAGAAAATATATATATTTGTTTCATCAACAAATGAACTGACTTATTCGTTTTTCCTTTAGAACTTCGCCATCATGAAATTCAAAAAGTTTTCTATTCTACTTTTATCAGGCTTCTTCGTTACCGTCGGACAGGCTCAGGTGACGCTCACGGTGCGACACAAGGCCAAAGCCCGAATCGTTTTGGCCGACACCACACAGGCCACCCGGCAGGCCGCTCGTCTGCTCAACACCTTCATCCATCGCATGGGCAACGACCGCCTGCCCGTGGTGACCGGCACGCGTCGCCGTCGTGGCGACGTGATTCTGGGCGGACTGACCGACAAGGCGGGTGAAGACGGCTTCGCTATCAGCTGCGACGCCACCGCGTTGCGTATCAGGAGTGGTGGCGATAAGGGCGCCGTGCTGGGCGTCGCCCATCTGTTGCGTCGCTATTT
Organism: Prevotella illustrans; assembly: GCF_017426725.1. GTDB lineage: Bacteria > Bacteroidota > Bacteroidia > Bacteroidales > Bacteroidaceae > Prevotella > Prevotella illustrans. The sequence continues at coordinate 41,330 of NZ_JAERMS010000015.1, forward strand.
CGGCTGCTACTATTTCACGCAAAACGTCTGGCGCGCCCCCCAAAAGGCCACGATGATCGTGCCGAGGATAGCCGGATGGACGGAAACACCGGCCTTTCGCTACCGGCAGACGCAGAGCTACGGCAACGATGATGAGTTGTACCGGCTCTGGTTTGGGCTGGAAGAGCCGCGCCAGATGTTTATCGGCGGTTTGTGGGTACACACGTTCAACCGGATATTGCCCGCGTCGGTCTATGGCAAGCGTCATCCCGAGTGGTATTCGCTTATCAACGGCAAGCGCAGACCGGGCGAACACAGCCAGTGGTGTCTGACCAATGAGGCTTTGTTTGAGCAGGTTTGCCACCGGCTCGATTCCATCTTTGCCGCCAATCCGGGGCTGAAAATGATTTCGATAAGCCAGAACGACGGCAACAACACCAACTGCCATTGCGACAAATGCGCCGCCGTGGACGCCGAAGAGGGGGCCGTGTCGGGCAATTACATTCGTTTTCTGAACAAGCTGGCCAAGCGTTATCCCGACAAGGAGTTTTCTACGTTGGCCTATCTGTTCACCATGATGCCCCCCAAACACGTGAAACCGCTACCCAATGTCAACATCATGCTGTGCGACATCGACTGCAAGCGCGAGGTGCCGCTGACCGATAACGAGAGCGGCCGACAGTTTATGCGGGCACTGGAGGGTTGGAGTCGCATTTCCGATAACCTCTTTATCTGGGACTATGGAATCAATTTCGACAATGTGGTGGCCCCTTTCCCGAACCTGCACATCCTGCAAAAGAACATCCAACTCTTCAAGAAGCACCACGCCAACATGCTTTTCGAGCAGGTGAACGGTACGAAAGGCACCGACTTTTCCGAGCTCCGCGCTTATATGATAGCCAATCTGATGTGGAATCCGGACCAGGACGCCGACAGTCTGATGCGGCGTTTCATGACCGACTACTACGGAGCCGCAGGCAAATATCTCTATGATTACCAGAAGTTGATGCAGGGCGCGCTTCTGGCTTCGGACACACCGCTGTGGATTTATGACTCTCCGATCACGCATAAGAACGGTATGCTCAATGCCAATCTGCGCAAAGCCTACGACGAGCTCTTCGACAAGGCCGAACGATCTGTGCGGAATGACCGACCGAAGCTCGACCGTGTGCGTATCAGCAGGCTACCCTTGCAGTACGCGACCTTGGAAATAGCCCGCACGGAGCCCATGATCGATGTGGAGAAAGTAAGAAAATTGTTGGAAACGTTCCGTCGGCGCTGCGCCGAATATGAGATTCCGACACTCAACGAGCGCAATAACCGCCCTTCGGAATACTGCGCCCTGTATGAACAACGTTTCCTTCCGAAGGACGACGACGGCAATCTGGCCAAGAACGCGACCGTTGTCTACAAGTTGCCACCGGCCGAACGCTATCGGCCCATCGCAGCCAAGGCGCTGACGGACGGTCTCTATGGCGGCACCAGTTACGTGGAAGGCTGGGTCGGTTGGGAAGGAAAGGACGCCGAGTTTACCTTAGACTTGGGGCGCGAGACGCCCCTGCAGACCATCACCAGCGACTATCTGCACCAGTTGGGTGCTTGGGTTTTGCTGCCCAAGAGTGTAAAATACGAAGTTTCTGTGGATGGTAAAATCTTCAAGGCGTTCGGCAAACCAATCGTCTTCGGCGAAGACCGAGACCCTAAAATCAAGTTCGTCGACGCCACGGCGACCGAGGATGAGCCGGTGAAAGCCCGTTATATTAAGGTGCGTGTAACTACTTTAGGCATGTGTCCGTCGTGGCATTACGGTGTGGGATATCCCGCGTGGTTCTTTCTCGACGAAGTAAAGGCCTACGCCCATCTGCCCCATCAATAGGGCAGATGAGCCGGTTGGCTTAATAGTAGCTGCGTTGCAGAATGCGTGCGGCTTCGTCTTTATCGCTGCTGAACCTGAAAACCTGATAGATTGTATAGCCGTTGTGCGGGTCGACAATGCGGGGAGCCATCATTCGGAGCGCTTTCAGCTGCTTGTCGGAAAACGAAAACATGTTGATCAGTTGGGCACATTGAGCGCACGTGAAGTAGCAACCCAGCGACGCCACCTCTATCAGCGCCATCTTGTTATCATCGAAGCTGGCTTCCTTCACCCGTTTATAGATAATTGAAAAGTCATGTTCCGACAGGTAGTAGCCCCTGTCGGGATAGCCCGGATAAGGTCGTCCCATGTCCGGATAGCCGTCGTAGGGCGGCACGGGTACCGGTATGACCTGCTGGTCGGGTGCTTTGCCGGGGCGCAATTCAATATCACGATAGCTGATAACTTTATTATTGCGGTCGAAATGGATGATAATGCGATGATCGTAGTTGATGATTCCCACTTTCATATACTCCCATTGTTCGCCATATTGATTGAAACTCGTGCTTTGAGGTTTGCCTAAAATGGCGATCACTTCCTGCTTGCTCATTCCCCGTTCCACGATCCGCTTGTCTGCCATCATATTCATGTTGAAAGCCGTCAGCATGACCGTCAGAATCAGGATAAATTGCCATTGTGTTCTTTTCATAATGTCTTTATTTTGAGTTTATGCCGCTAAGTTAGCACGATTTTTCGACAAGCGAAAAGGAAAACCCCTATATCGGTGGGTAAATTCCCTAAAACAAATTGTATGGAAAAGCTTCGCGAAAAGGCGAGAAGCTCATTTCGATAGGATGGAAAACAAAAAGCGGAGGCCTCACACTTCATCGTGGGGCCTCCGCTTATTGTCGGTTTTAGGTTTGAACGCTTGTTATTTCAAGTCGAACTTGTAGCCCACCGTCAGTTGGAATACCTGATGTTTGGTGGAATCACCGCCGCCGCTGATAGCGTTGATGAGTCCCAGGTTGTAGCGTGCGTCGAAAACGATGTTATTAGTTTCGTACGAAACGCCTACCGGTAGCGACAGGTCGAAACTATTTACCTTTGCGTCGGTTACACCTGCGTTTTGGAGCGCTTTCTTGATACCTACTTCGGCAGAAACTCCATTAGCTGATACCTTGACCTTGTCGTTAACCAATATACCCGGCTGCAAACCGAGCTTAACGGCCAACCCCTTGACTACATAGACGTTGGCAAGGATGGGAATGTTGAGGTAATCCATCTTGATGGTTCCATTAAGACCATTGTCCGACGCTTTAAGACCCTGCTGTGAGTAGAGCGCGGCGGCTGTCAATGACACCATCGAGGAGGCTTGATACTCAAACTCGGCACCGGCAACCAGACCAAATCTGGGATCGGATTCTTCAAAGTTGCTCATGCTAGCCATGTTGATACCCAACTTTGGCTGAATGGTGACCGCTCCTACCTTGTGTTGCGCGAAAGAACTGACCGCTGCCATCAGCAAGCATGCCATGAAACAAAGTTTTTTCATAATTGATTGATTTTAAAAATAAAGATGATAATGATGGGGCAAAGGTAATAAAATGTTTTTGTTATGTCATAAAAAGTACGAATTTTTTACGTTTTGGCCGTTTTTTCTCTGTTATACCTGTATTCCGGGGGATGCGTGGTACGTAGCAGAGACGACGTTGACACCGATAGTCTGCCCGAACACCGACCGTGAACGGTTGATGATCCGGGCGATAAGAAGAAATTGTGAAAATATCCTTTAAGCAAAGTTTTTTAGCGATTTTAGGGTAATTTCGCGCTTGGTACTTGACTCTGCTACCTTTTTGTAAGTACGGAAATAACTTTACAAAAGGCTGAAAAATCCCGCGTTATTTCAAAATAATTATACATTGTCGGAAAAAAGCGATTCTACGACGACTTTTGTATTTGTCTTATAATCAGCCGATTACATGAAAACGCCCTTTTTCGGCCCCTATACGGGCTTGTCAAAGCATAGCTTTTACCCGCTGATTGCGGCCCTTTTACCTTGTCAAAGCACTGCTTTGGCGAGCTAAAAGCATTGCTTTGAGATAGTAAAAGCATAGCAATGACCCGTCAAAACATAAAAATCATGCCCTCATGGGTGAATTTTCAGCCCAAAACGGTAAGAAAGAAGTCGGTAATCGTGCTATTTGAAGAATTTTTTCAGACGTTTTTTTAGTAATGTTTTTTGACAACAGCTTATCCGCAGGCTACAAAAATCGTGCGTAGAGGCAAGAATTATATTACCAAATAAGGTGGAATACATTCGTGTTACCGTTAATTCGAGTACCTATAGATTGATTACAGCCGGCAAAATATAAACAAAATGAACATCAGATAAATCCACGAAAGTCTGTTTCTGCACAAATCAAGCATGTCGATGAAAAGGGTATGGAGTATTGGTCGGTACGAGAAATGGGCAAAGTTCTCGAATATTCTGGATACTGATATTTGCCTGTTCGTGTTTTTTTAGTAAATTTGCAACCATATAGCACCATTGATGTTACGTGGCGAGAAGGTAAGGGATGACAAGATGTTTGTGCCCGAAGAACCGGCCACGAAAGTCTGATATCCGGGTGTGGAATGGGTGCTGTATCAGTGTGAGGAAATTCTATCGCCGTGGAGGCGACACGATTTATTTCTATACGGTGTCTGTAGCAGACAGCGTTTGTTAAATTGTTTAACATTTGTTTGAATGAAGTTCAGTGCAGTCATAGGTCAGGAGCCAACAAAACACCGTTTGTGTCGGATGGTAGCCGAAGATCGGTTACCTCATGCCATCATGTTGTGTGGCCCCATGGGCTGTGGCAAGATGGCGTTGGCGCTGGCTTTCGCGTCCTATTTGCTGGGCGAGCGCGACGAACAAGGGAACTCTATTCTGTCGGATGAGGCCAAAGTGCGCAACTCAGAAGCCATGTTGCGTCGTTGGGAGCATCCCGATTTGCATTTTTCTTTTCCCGTTATACGTCCTGCCGGCACTTCGAGTGAGCACAAGATGGTGAGCGATGACTATATGAAAGAATGGCATGGGCTGCTTCAGGACGGGCCATACTTCTCGATGGACGAATGGTTGCGACGAATGGTTGCGGCCAATCAGCAGGCTATTATCGGCGCGGGTGAGAGCGACGAGCTGATTCGCAAGTTGTCGCTGAAATCCTATCAGGGAGGCTACAAGGTGTGTGTCATCTGGCTTCCTGAGCGTATGAATCAGGAATGTGCCAATAAACTGCTTAAACTTTTGGAAGAACCTTCGCGGCAAACGATGTTTATCATGGTTTGCGAAGAGCCTGAACATATTCTTGAAACAATCCGAAGCAGGGTGCAGCGTATAGATGTAGGCCGACTCTCAACAGACGAAATCCGACGGGCGCTTATCGAACAGCGCGGACTGGGAGACGCCGACGCGAAACGTACGGCCCGGTTAGCGGATGGTAACTGGCTGAAAGCATTGGAAACTTTGGATGCCGCAAATGAAAACAGAGCGTTTCTGGATATGTTTATCATGTTGATGCGCTTGGCTTATACGCGCAATATCAAGGATTTAAAGAAATGGAGTGAGGTGATTGCGGGCTATGGGCGTGAGAAGCAACGTAGAATGTTGACATACTTCATGGTAATGGTACGTGAAAACTTCATCTATAATTTCCATAATCCTGAGTTGAATTACATGACTGCCGAAGAAGAGGATTTCTCAAAGAACTTCGCGCGTTTTATCAATGAGGCCAATGTCGTAGAGATAGCTGAACTGATGGATATGGCACGTGCGGATATTGGGCAGAACGCGAATGCTAAAATCGTTTTTTTTGATTTGGCATTGCAGATGATCGTTTTACTGATTCGAAAGTAATAAAAATGAATATAGAATAATATTAGATATGTAACAGGGTGAGCGGACGGTCGAAGTGTATGACACGTAAGGCGTGTCAGGGCGATATGACTGTCCTTTTAGCCCATCACCAAAATAAGCATGGATTATAAAGACATGAAATTCCAGGTATTCACCGGTTGTGACCGCGGCTTGAGTTATAAAGGTTGCGGGCGACAGGATCGACAGTTGAATACTTATGATTGGCTGGCCGATGTGCCTGGAAATACGCTTTCTACTGATTTAGTGGAAGTGCAGTTCAAGAATACACGCAAGGGGTATTATCACAATGTGAATCATTTGGATCTGCATAAGGGTGATATTGTGGCCGTTGAGGCAAGTCCCGGGCATGATATAGGTTTCGTTACGCTGACAGGACAGTTGGTAAAACTGCAAGTAAAGAAGGCTAATATCAAGTCGCCCGATGATATCCGGCGTATCTATCGGATCGCAAAACCGGTAGATATGGAGAAATATCAGGAAGCTAAAAGCAGAGAACATGCCACGATGATCAAGAGTAGGCAAATTGCTAAAGACCTGGGGCTGCAGATGAAAATCGGTGACGTAGAGTACCAAGGTGACTGCAATAAAGCTATTTTCTATTATATTGCCGACGAACGTGTAGATTTTCGTCAGCTTATTAAGGTGCTGGCCGACGCTTTCCACGTGCGTATCGAGATGAAACAGATAGGCGCGCGACAGGAAGCGGGGCGCATCGGCGGCACTGGTCCGTGTGGGCGAGAACTGTGTTGCGCCACTTGGATGAAGAATTTTGTGAGTGTCAGCACGAATGCGGCTCGTATTCAGGACATCTCTCTTAATCCGCAGAAGTTGGCCGGCATGTGTGCCAAGCTGAAATGCTGTATGAATTACGAGGTTGACTCTTATGTGGAGGCAGGTCGTAAGATGCCAAGCAAGGAAATACAACTGCATACTCTCGACAATGATTACTACTTCTTCAAAGGTGATATCTTAGCCGGACAAGTGACTTATTCTACTGATAAGAATCTGGCGGCCAATCTTGAGACGGTCTCTGCCAAGCGTGCTCGTGAGATTATTGAAATGAATCGGAAGGGAGAAAAGCCGCTCAGCTTGCAAGAAGATGGTGCGCGGCGTAAGGAAAATAAGTCAAATGACTTGCTGGAGGGGGATATCAGCAGATTCGATAAGAGTAAAAAGAAAAGGAAACAAGCTGCCAATCGGCCTGCAGGAAAGGATCGAAAGCCTCGCAACGGCAATCCGCGTGGGGGGAATGGCGGCCGCCGTCAAAGGCCTGAAGGTAGCAATCAGCAGGTAGAGGGATAGTCTATGAAGTCAAGTTTGGCCATCACTTCGGTTGCCATCTTGATGATGGCTTTTGCCATAGCATGTACTGATAACAGGGTATATGACCGATATGCGCACACTCCGGTAAACGGATGGGAGAAGAATGATACGCTCGTCTTCAATCTTCAGCGTATGGCAGTTGCCGGTGAATACGCTTCTGAATTGGGATTGCGTATCACCAACGACTATCCGTTTATGGGATTGACCCTTATCGTTGAACAAACGGTCTATCCTTCTCACCGACAGTATGTCGATACGCTTAATTGCAAGCTCATGGATGTTAAGGGAAACAGTATAGGGGTGGGGCTTAGCTATCACCAGTATGCCTTTCCGATAGCTACGCTTTCACTGCATGCAGCCGACAGTATTGTCGTAAAAGTGCGTCATGATATGAAACGCGAGATTCTGCCGGGTATCAGTGACATCGGATATCAGTTGCGGAGGCATTAGCGTTGTTGTACAGAAGCTCGTGCGTTTTGAATATACGCTTCGGAGATAAAGTAAAAAGCCGATAGGTTCTCATTGGGAACTTGTCGGCTTTTTGCCTTCTTACGGGCATGTGGTTATCGTCTTTTGCCGTGCTTTATCAGTTACGGATAAGATTTCTGCCGGCGTCTATGCGCAGGAAAATGAACAAAAGGAAAGTAAAACCCCACAGCGATGAGCCGCCATAGCTGAAAAATGGCAGCGGAATGCCGATGACAGGCGTTAATCCTAATACCATCCCCACGTTGATAAACACATGAAAGAGGAAGATACTCAGCACACAGTAGCCATAAATCCGACCAAACTTGAATGGTTGTCGCTCAGCCAAATGAATGAGCCGAAGTATTAATAGCAAAAATAAAATCAACACGCCGGCCGACCCTAAGAAGCCTTCTTCTTCGCCAACTGTACAGAAAATGAAGTCTGTATCCTGTTCGGGTACGAATTTCAATTTGGTCTGTGTGCCATTCAGAAAGCCTTTGCCCCGCAATCCTCCCGACCCGATGGCAATTTCACTCTGGTGCACATTATAGCCCGCGCCTGACAAGTCTTCATCCAATCCCAGCAATACGTTGATGCGAACGCGCTGATGCGGTTCCATCACATTGTTGAGAACGTAGTCGGCCGAGTAGAAAAACGCGATGGAACCCAACGTGAACAGCAGAATATAAAGGTAGGGAGTGAGGCTTGATCGCAGCCAATGATAGAGCAGATAGCCTATCAGCAGTACACAGAGAATAAGCTGAATCCATACGATGTCAAATGGAATGACATAGATGGAAAACAGCAAGAAGACGGTTGTCACGCCCAAGCAGGCGCTAAGGATGAGACGGGTTTGTTTCTTGCTGCCACAATATACATGGACCATTATGCCCGAAAAGATCTGTACGAGCAGCAGTACGACAAACTTGCCGATAGATGTTGGTGTTTCGAGCAGCATGACATCTTCAAACCGTATGCCCACAACGAAATAGAAAACCATTGCGACGCCGGTGAATAAGACGCTGCCGGGCATTCCCTCGCGGTAGAACATGAGGAAGAACGACAGATAAACCAAAGCCGATCCGGTTTCTTTTTGCGCCACGATGAACAGCATGGGCAGAACAACGATGGCCGTAGCGGCCGCAAAATGCTTCCAGTAATGAATGTTGAAACCATAGCTGCTCATGAATTTAGCCACGGCCAGCGCTGTGGCAAACTTGGCAAACTCGGCCGGTTGCAGGCGCAGCGGCCCTAAAACCAGCCACGATCGTGAGCCTTTAATCTCGTGGGGATTGAATATGGTGAGGAAAAGCAGTAGGAGCAAGGCCGCATAGATGAGATAGGCAAACGTGTCATAGAAGCGGTCGTCCATCATCAGAAGAATGAAACCAAGGCATATAGACGTTCCCATCCAGATGATCTGCATGCCCGATCGGGTAGAGAAGCTGAAGATATCGGTATCGCCATAGGTGTAGCTGGCACCGCAGACACTGATCCATCCGAAGGCTAACAGCGCCAAATAGAGCCCTATCGTCCACCAGTCGAGTGAGCGAAGAACGCTGGGTTGTTTATCTGTTGTGTGAGCCATAGGCTATTCTCCTGTGTTGTAAGGCCTCGGCTTCCTTCGCGGCCGCAGGCGATAATTTACCTTTTATATACTGTTCAAAGAGTACGCCGGCTATCGGTACGGCGAAATCGGCACCGAATCCGCCGTTTTCCACGTAGACAGCGATGGCGATTTTGGGATTGTCCATCGGCGCGAAGCCCATAAATACGGAATGGTCCTGCCCCCGGTTCTGCGCGGTTCCCGTTTTTCCGCATACGGGAAAGTCCAGATGACCGAGATGTTTGCAGGTGCCTTTCAGCACAGACGACCGCATTCCGGCTACCACATAATCGTAGGCACGGCGATTGGCTTTGGTATAGTGCCGGCGGGTGAAGGTCGTGTCGAGCGGTTCGGCCTGTACTTTCCTCACCACATGGGGCACGTAGTAGTAACCGCGGTTGGCTATGGTCGCGCCGAGGTTGGCGATTTGCAGCGGCGTGAGGTTGACTTCACCCTGTCCGATGGAAATACTGATGACTGTCAGGCCGTTCCATGAACCTTTGTAGGTCTTGTTATAGAATTGTGCGTTAGGTATAAGGCCCCTCTTTTCACCAGAGAGATCAATACCGAGTTTGTACCCAAAGCCCATGCTTACCATGTAGTCGCGCCAGGTATCCATGGCTATCCCCACGTTAGGATATTTCCGTCGGTTGCCCATCATGTAATAAAGTCCCCAGCAGAAATAGGCGTTGCACGACGTGCTGATGGCTTCGACCAAGTTGAGAGGTGACACGTGGCCGTGGCATCCCACGTGAAGTCCACGGTAATAAAAGCCGTGATGGCATTGAAACATGGTGTGTGGCGTGATGATTCCTTCGGTCATATAGGTCAGCGCTTGCGTAGTCTTGAAGGTGGACCCCGGCGGATATTGTCCCATAATGCTGCGGTTCAGTAGTGGCTTCCATACGTTCCGGGCCAGATATTTGTGCATTTTGCCACGTTTACGGCCCACCAACTTGCGCGGATTATAGGTGGGAGACGACACCATGCACAGTACTTCGCCCGTGGAAGGTTCTATTGCTACGATGCTTCCAATCTTTCCTTCGAGCAGTCGCTCACCGAGGGCCTGCAGCTTGATATCGATACTTAGCGTAAGGTCTTTTCCCGCGCTGGGGCGCTTGTCGTAACGGCCGTTCAGGTATTTGCCCTGAATGCGTCCGTGGGCGTCGCGCAAGAGTACCTGCACACCCTTCTCGCCGCGTAATACTTTTTCGTAATAGCGCTCTACACCCAATTTTCCGATGTAGTCGCCAGGTTGATAATAGGTATCTTCCTCGATATCACCGGGCGAGACCTCACCTACGTCGCCTAAAACATGTGCCGCGTATGGGTACATATACTGGCGTATGCTGCGCTTCTGCACATAGAATCCCGGAAAACGGAATATCTTTTCCTGAAACACACTGGACTCTTTGTCCGATAGTTGGCTCATGAACAGTTGCTGCGTAAACCGGGAATAGCCCGGGTTAAGACTCCTGTCCTTGATGGTTTCTATTCTTTTGATGAAGAATTCTTTCGTGATTCCCAGTGCCTGGCAAAATTCTGTTGTGTCGATTTTGTCTTTCGCCTCGTTCATCACGACCATAATGTCGTAGGCCGGCTGGTTATAGACCAGCAGTTCTCCATTCCGATCATTGATGATACCTCTTGAAGGGTATTCTATTTTCTTCAGGAAAGCATTACTGTCGGCATTCTTCTTATAGTCGTCGCTCAGAAGCTGAAGCATGAAAAGGCGGATGATATAAACAGTTACAATTGTAAACGCTATGCCACCGATGATGAATCGCCTGTTTTCGAGATTGTAGTCTTTCATCTTTTGCGCATATTCTCAAGCACCAGAATAAGAACTACAGTAAACACGGTAGAGCCGCCGACACATTCGAGCCACTTAATCCAATTGAAGAAGTTGAACGTTTCGAGCGTGAAGAAGCACAGGCAAAAGATGAATACAATCAGTATAGTGAAGAATATGAACTTGTTGACACCCAGTGTCTTCATGCTTGGCTCCAGGTCTTCGGCGCTGTCGCGGGGCACAAATATCTCCAGCAGAGGCGGTTGGATGAGACCGATCAGCGTGAGGGAACCCATGGCAACGCCCGTTGTGTTGGAAAATAGGTCGATGATAGCGCCCAAAGTGAAACTGATGAGCAAAATGGCCCAGCGCGGAAAGTTTCTTCTGGTTTTCAGAACAAACGCTACATACAGCAGGGGAGTGGCATAGCCAAAGAGATGGATATGATTCAAGATCAGTACTTGTACGAGAATCAGAAGTACAAACAGTAAGATTCGTCTTGTAACAGTATTATTCATTTGTTATTCTTCCCTTTCCTTGATGGAGTCGGTTGCGGCCTGCATGATTCGGATTCGTTCGGCCATGGCCGTGTTGTCGATAACGCAGACGTCCCGCAAGTTGGCAAAATCAGTAGAGAGTTTCACATTAAGACGGTAGGAGAGACCGTCGCTTGAATTGTAGACGTGTAGAATCTTTCCGACGATGACACCCGGTGGAAAGACCGATGAGTAGCCGCTCGTAACTACTTGGTCGTAAAGTTTGAAATGCGCGTGGCGTGGAATGTCGTCGACATAGGCCAGATGGATGGCGCCACCTGTCCAGTGAAGGTAGCCGAAATAGCCGCGTCCCCTGATGGTACAACTGATGTTCGACTGCGAATTCAGTACCGGTAGAATGATGGAATAGTGGTCGGAGACCAGATAGACAATGCCCACGACACCGTTGCCGCTCACAACTCCCATATCTTTCTTAATACCATCCTGGGCGCCCTTGTCAATCGTTATGAAATTATCACGTCGATTCACGGTGTTGCTGACGACCTTGGCCGGAATCAAACGGTAATTGGCCAGCGGTTGAAACTGTCGGCTTTTCAGTAGTATAGAGTCGCTGGCGCGTTGTTGCAGCGTATTAGTAAGTGTCTGAACCTGTTGTTCCAATTGTAGATTTCTTTGCGTCAGCTCTTGGTTAACTTTGGTCAGCGCGAAGAACTGCTCTATGTGTGAGCTTATCTCGAATACCTTTCCCGAGACAGCGTTGGCCGATGTAAACCATACACTACCCTGATAATTATTAAACTGGAAGAGCAAGACAAAGCTTGCAACTTCCAGTATAATAAAAAGCAACCAGTGGTTGTATCTTGCTAAGAAATCTAAAAGATTCTTCATGAATTCTGTTTATCTCATCAAGAAAGAGAAACGGTCTACGTTCTTCAATGCGATGCCGGCACCTTTAGCCACGCTGTGCAATGGGTCTTCGGCAATGTGGAACGGAATATTGATCTTATCGGTGAGACGCTTGTCGAGACCGCGGAGCAATGCGCCGCCACCCGAAAGATAAATGCCATTCTTTACGATGTCGGCATAAAGTTCAGGGGGCGTATTCTCCAGCGCGCTCAGAACGGCGTTCTCAATCTTCGCAACGGTCTTGTCAAGACAATGGGCTATCTCCTGATAGCAGACCGGAACCTCCATCGGCAGTGCCGTGATACGGTTAGGACCGTGAACGATGTAGTCTTCGGGGCCTTCTTCGCCTAAGTCGGTCAGTGCCGAACCTACGTGAATCTTGATTCGCTCTGCCATACGCTCACTGACTTTCACGTTGTGCTGGCGACTCATGTATTCCTGAATGTCGGCCGTGAGGTCATCGCCGGCTATGCGGATGGAATTATTGCTGACAATGCCACCCAGCGAGATAACCGCAATTTCGGTGCTGCCGCCACCGATGTCAACAATCATGTTGCCTTCGGGAGCCTCCACGTCAATACCGATACCGATGGCTGCTGCCATAGGCTCGAAAATCAGATAGACATCGCGTCCGTCTGCATGCTCAGCGCTGTCACGAACGGCACGCAGCTCAACTTCGGTACTGCCTGACGGTACGCCGATCACCATTCTCAATGACGGTGAATAGATACGACTTCCGGTATGAACCATTTTGATGAGGCCACGCATCATCTGCTCACAGGCAGTGAAATCGGCAATCACGCCGTCACGCAACGGGCGGATCGTACGAATGTTGTCGTGCGTTTTCTCATACATCATTTTAGCCTTCTGTCCCACCGCGATCATCTTGTCAGTGCGGCGGTCGAGGGCAACAACAGACGGTTCGTCCACTACGATCTTGTCATTGCTTATAATGATGGTGTTGGCCGTACCAAGATCCATTGCTATTTCTTGTATAAACGAAAAAAATCCCATTTATTATAGTTTGTTTTATACGATTTAAATTTTAAAAAGGTTTGCTTTTATTTGGCAAACCAGTTGTGGATGGCTGTGTCGTAGTGGCTGCTGACGCCGAAAGCACGCTCGGCAAACAACTTGCGTTCCTCCAGCTCGGTGTTGGCACCCTTCTTATTCAAGATGTCGAGCAACACGTCATATTCAGCCTTGCTGGGAATAATAACCACATCCTTGAAGTTCTTGGCACCGGCACGGATGAGAGAAATACCACCGATGTCGATTTTTTCGATGATGTCGGCGTCCGAAGCGCCACCGGCCACAGTCTGTTCAAACGGGTAGAGGTCTACGATAACAAGGTCGATGACCGGAATCTCGTATTGCTTCATCTGTTCTTGGTCGCCTTCATTGTCGCGACGGGCCAGAATTCCACCGAAAATCTTGGGGTGCAAGGTCTTCACACGGCCGCCGAGAATAGAGGGGTAAGTCGTTACGTCTTCCACTTTCTGACATTTATAGCCGAGAGATTCGATGAATTGCCGGGTGCCTCCAGTACTTAAGAATTTGACACCTTCCTGATCAAGTTTGGCGAGCAATTTGTCCAAACCGTCTTTATGAAAGACCGAGATAAGCGCGGTCTTTATTTGTTTTGTTCCAGCCATATTCTGTACCGTTATATGTTGAGATTGCAAAAATACGAAAAATAGCGTAATATGTCAGTCTATTTACGTTTTTTAAGATTAAAGACGGCCGCTTGGATAGGCAGTTGTCATGGGCATGTTTGTTCCTGTTAATCAGCCGTTAAGATGCGGTTGCGCTACATGCGAACAACTGTTCGTATGCGTTGTTTCGGTGATGAGATTTTAGTAAGGGAGCAACGTGTTTTCAAAAGCAATCCTTCAAGCAGCCGAAAGGACTGCCTTTACGAGCCAAAAAGATTGCTTTTGAAAAGCGGTTATTTAGCCTAAATATTTCATAAGGATACGGGCGTAGCCACTGTCGCGGAGCTTGGCAATGCTCTTCTCACGAATCTGGCGCACGCGTTCGCGGGTGAGTCCTAATTGGTCGCCTATTTCCTCGAGACCTTTTTCGTGACAACCAATACCGAAGCACTCACGGATGATGGTTATCTCACGGTCCTTCAGCACTTTCTTTAATACGCTTTCAAGTTCCAAAGCCATTGATTCGTGGTCAACCTGTTTATCAGTTCGCGTGTCATCCCCCGAAGCCATGATGTCTACCATGCTATTATCCTCACCGTCCTGAAACGGCGCGTCAATGCTGACATGGTGGCTGTCGGCCATCAGACTCTGATCTATTTTCTCTTCTTCAATGTTCGTCGCGTTGGAAAGTTCGGTCAATGAGGGCTTGCGTTGAAACTCTTGTTCGAACTTATTGATTTCTCGATTGATTTTATTGAGCGAACCAACCTGATTCAGAGGCAGCCTGACGATGCGGCTTTGTTCGGCGATTGCTTGCAGAATGCTTTGGCGAATCCACCAAACGG
>NZ_JAERMS010000016.1 GCF_017426725.1 Prevotella illustrans
TTAGTGAAAACAACTTCCTTCACTTTTTTGAAAAATATTTAGGACACTATTGGGTGAAATCAGAATTTCCTTGTCCCGAATCGAGGTAATCGCCCTATGTCTTGGCGATAGAAATGTAATTCTTTTATCATAAAAACAGGCGATAAAAAATCTTCAATTAGAGAGAAAAACAGGGACGAAAAGGCGTTTTCACCCCCCATGCGATGTCATTTTCGAGGTAAAAGGGCTGCTTTTACACGCTAAAAGCTATGCTTTTACATGCTCAAAGCAGCCCTTTTAGCATGTCAAAGTTATGCTTTGAGCGGATAAAAGGGCTGCTTTGAGGTGATTTTTCCAGTGTTTTGGGCCGTTTTTGACGTGCAAGAAGCGGGCCTTCTCTTGCAAATGATTGGTTATCAGTAGTTTGTCAGAATTTTAACAACTGCTCAAATGCTTGGCTTATTTGCGACCAAAAAAATCCTGACGCAAAATAAACGAGCGGTTTGTACGAAAATTTCATAAAGGGTGGACTTCTATTTCCACGTCCATGGCCTGCTCTATCACCTTTATCAACGTTTGCAGCGAATCGGCCGTGAAGTCACCGGTGAGCAATTGGTCGGGAGCGGTCGTGCGCAATCGCACGTCATAGTACGCTTCGAGGTCGTCAAGGACACGGCGAAGGGGCGTGCGGTCGAAGTGGAAACGATGGGTGGCCCAGACCGCATGGTTCGTATTGGGGGTTGCCAACAGGCGAGGACAAGCCTCGTTGTGCTTCAAAACGGCTTCCATTCCCTGCCGAAGCTCAACGCTCTGACGCGACTGGGCACCGGCAAAGCGCACGGCGCCCTCGGTAACAAGCACGCGCGTCTGCCCCACTCCGTCGACGATCTCAAACCGGGTGCCGAGGTCGGAGACGAGAAAATGCGTGCCAACGACGGTGAACGGGTGGCGGTCGTCGTGGCGTATTTCAAAATAGGCGCGGCCCGTCATGCTGACTTGGCGATCGTAGCTGCCCCGCCACGAGATGGAAGCACCGGGGGCAAGCACCACACGCGTGCTGTCGGCCAACGTATAGGTGCGGGCCACGGTGTCGGCCGACAAGGTGGTGAGTCGCGTTTTGAACCACCCATAGGCACCGAAGGCCACTAAGGCGACGATGGCGGCGGCAACCCAGACGGGCCACAGCCGACGACGAACGGGTAACGACTGGCTACGGGCAAAGCGTTCGTAGCCTTTGCGGGGGTCGAAACGACCGGGCCGGTAATGATGTAGTACGAATTTCATTGTTATTGATTGGGTTTAATCCATGGGGTTCGTTGACGATAATAGCCTCCTACATAGCCGATGCCGCCCTTGACGTTGCTGTAAGTGGGCGCGATAACAGCCAGTCCTACCTTGGCCAGCTCGTTGTTGTCGGCGTCGCTGATCGACTTGAGGAAGTGATAATACTCGGGAGTAAGCCGATAGAGTTCGACGGCCATGGAGTCGGAAAGACTGTAATATGGAGTGTTGAGCCGCAATGTGTAGGTCTGTCCGTTTATGAGGCGGTCGTCGAAGAGGTACATGTGCTGATAGGGCGTGTCGCTGAAGCCATAGTCATAGTCGATACTTGAGAGATTCTTTAGCACGGGTTCGCTGTCGCTATGGATGGAAACATATTTGTATTCGGCCACCTCCCGCGTGGTATAGAAGCCCCAGTCGGCCCCATACCACACTTTCTCCTTCCTCATAGAGAAGCGCATGGCGCGCACGGCATAGTAATCGTGGGTCTCGGCGGGGTCGGTGAAGGTGACGCGCAGCTGCAATTCGTCCTGCACGGCTTGGTCATACGTGTCGTAGATGCGGATTTTCTCGCAGCTAAAGTCGCCCACCACAACGGGTAACGGAATGTGGGTGGCAGCCGATACGCCGACAAATCCGGTGGCACTGACACCGAGTTTCACCTCGTCGCCGCCCTTCTGACGCACGATCACACGGTAGTTGCCCGCCCCCAGATTCTCTACCTGCTGCGATTGGCCATTAAGACGGTAGTCGATCGTGGCGTCGGTGACGGGCGGACTGCTCTTCTTGCTGCCCACGGGCAGGCTGCTTGTCACACGGATGAGCGTGGTGTCGCCGGCAGCCGGCATGCAATAGACCACTAACTTGCCGGCAGAACGCAGTTGGTCGATATCAAAACGGTCGTGACAACCTGTTAAAAGGAGGGCCGATAAGAAGGCCACAAGCCCGTATATTCTTTTCTTTTTCATCATTTTCTTATTCTTTGAACGCGCGACACTTATATAAAAAGGGCGGAAACGCGCTGCGTTTAAAACTTAATCGTATAGCTGAACGAGGGGATAATGGGGATATAGCCTTTGGCTTTGGCCCGGATGCGGCCCGTCGTTTCATCGTATTTCACATTGACAAACAGCGTGTTGAAGTGGCAGTAGGCATTGTAAATACTCCAGTTCCATACGCGCTCGCGGCCCCGCTTGGTCTTGTGATGGATGTCGAAGCCCAAATCGAGGCGATGATAGGCAGGCAGGACGATGTTGTTGGGCCGCTCGTAGACGAAGCCCTGCGAACGACCTTCGCCCAAGTCGGGCATATCGGCATACTGCGTGGGCGCTGTCATGCGGTTGCCCGTGCGATAAATCCAGCCCGCATAGAAGTGGGTGCCCTTTGAAAGACGGCAACGCATCGTGATATTGAACTTATGTCGGTTGTCGAACTTGTCGTAATACCATTCGGGAAAGAAGTCGTCGAAACGGCGGCGGTTCCACGACAGCGTGTAGGCGGCGTCTATCTTGAGTCGCTTGTCTTGGTAACGCGCGTCGGCTTCGACACCATAGAAGCGGCCCCGACCTTCGGAAACCTTCGTGTCCCAGGCATCGGCGGGCGGCTCCAAGCCCAGCCAGTTGGCGTATTGCAACAGACGGTTGGACTCCTTGTAATACCCTTCGAGCGACAACAGCCAGTGACGGGTGGGCTGATAGTAGGCACCCACGGCCAGCTGACCGCTGCGCATGGGATGGAGTCGTTCGGTGGTGGGCACCCAGTAGTCGGTGGGCAGGTCGATATAAGAATTGGAAATCTTGTGCACAAACTGCGTCATCATGGTGTAACTGGCCTTGAACGAGAGACGCTGACCGGCCTGATACTTCATGGCCACGCGCGGATCGACGCGGAAGAACTGCTTGAGGCGGGTGTCGAAGAGCGACAGATTGGCGCCGAAGTCTACGCTCCAGTGGTCGTTTAAGGTCCATTCGTCCTCCACATAGGCATTGAGTTCGAGCGTGCCATGGTGGTTCTTGCCCTGCAGTTTCAGCGTGTCGGCCTTCGTGTCGGAACCGAAATAGGTAAGCGATGAGAAGGTTTGGGGGCGAAACCAGTGGTAGGTGAGGTCGTGACCGAAGCGCAGATGATGGCTCGGCAGGGGTCGGTAGTCGAAGGCCATGCGATAACCCACGTCGTTGATGGTGGAGTGATAGCCGTGCTCGGAGTGCGAAACGGTAGATTCTTTGCCGTTTTTGTAGGTGTAATCGTAGAGCGTATTGAAGCGCGAGAGGTTGTAGGTGTAGACGCCGGTGAAGTTGGCAAAGAGCTTTGGTGAGAAAACGTAGTTCCAATCGAGGGCCATATTGAAGTTGCCCCAGTTGAAACGGTTTTCAATCACGTCGCGATCAATGGCTGTGTTGCTGCCCCACAGCGACTCGCCTTTTGTAAAAAGATGGTCGCGGCCCCAATAGGTGCTGAGCGACAGGCGTGAACGATCGCTGAACAGATGGACTATCTTCGCGTTGAGATCGTGAAAATTGTAGTTGATATTGATTTTATCTTCCTTGTTTGAGCGGTTGATTATGGCGAAAACGGGCGTCGTAATCAGGTCGAGCCACGAGCGACGCAGGCCCAAATTGAAACTGGTCTTGCCCCGTTGAATAGGGCCTTCGAGTTGAAGGCTACCGTCGAGCAGTCCGATGCGGTAGCTGCCGTGGTAGTGTTGCAGGTCGCCGTCGGCCGTGCGCACATCCATCACGCTCGACAGACGGCCGCCGTAACGGGCGGGGAAGCCGCTTTTATAGAAGTCGACGTTCTTAACGACGTCGGCATTGAACGAGGAGAAGAGGCCCATCGAATGATTGATTTGGTAGAGGGGTGTGCCGTCGAGCAGGAAAAGATTCTCGTCGTTGTTGCCACCGTGCACATACAGGCCGCTGGCAAGCTCTACTCCCTCGGCCACACCGCTGGTGCGCTGCACGGTTTTCACCACGTCGGGCGACGAGAGCAGCGAAAACTCGGTCTTAATGTCCTTCTGTGAGAAGGTGCGCTTGCCTGTCTGCGTGTTGAGCAACGGCGAGTTCATATCGCCCGTGACAACGACTTCGGCCAGATTGTTGCGCTCCTGCAGAGAGATGTCCATGCGGCGGTCGGCGGTAAGGTGGATGGCTTCCTCGTGTTCCTCAAAACCTAAATAGGAAAGTCGCAACCGATGGCGGCCTTCGGGCAGAGTGATGGAATAGAAACCGTATTCGTTGGTGGTGGTTCCCTGCCGTGTGGTCAGGTCATAGACGGTGGCATTGATGAGCGACTCACCGCCGGTGTCTTTCACATAGCCGCTTATGGTGAACCGCCGTTGGCGAACGGGCGCGTCAATGGGCTTATTGGACGGCTTCGTGGCTTTGCTCTGCTTCAGAATCACATAACGCCCATCGCGGCTCCAACTGATACCGGTGCCCTGAAAGAGCGTCGCCAGTGCTTTCTCGAGCGTCAGTCCCCGCAACGTTGGGCCTTGATAGGACTGATTAACAACGACTTCGGCATTGTAAACGAAATCAACATGGTGGGTGGTATGAATCCACTCCATTTGTTTCTGCAGGCTGCCCTCCGGCGTATTGGCCCGCAACGGGGCCGTGAAGAGCAAAAGACCGCACAAAAACAGGATCATCTTGGTTTGCATATATTGTATAATTGTTTTCTCATTGCGTATCACTACCCTTATGACGGAAGCATGCGACAAATCCCCCATAGCAGCGGTTGTTTGATATATCAATCATGTAAAAATAAAAAAGAGCAACGATTGTTTAGTATAGCTATCATGTGAAAACAAAAAAAGGTAGCGATTGTTTGGTATAGCTATCATGTGGAAACAAAAAAGGAGGGAAATCCGAGCGGACTTCCCTCCTTTTTACATATATTCAAACCCCTTATATGGAGTCAAAATGTTGTGATTAGTCGTTCAACTTAGCGCAAATGAACTCGCGGTTCAGGCGCGCGATGTTGGCGATAGACTCGTTCTTGGGGCATACAGCTTCACAAGCACGCGTGTTGGTGCAGTTACCGAAGCCCAGTTCGTCCATCTTGGCAATCATAGCCTTGGCACGTTTGGCAGCCTCAGGACGTCCCTGTGGCAACAAAGCCAGCTGACTTACCTTAGAACTAACGAAGAGCATGGCCGAACCATTCTTACAAGCAGCGACGCAAGCGCCACAACCGATGCACGTAGCGCAGTCCATAGCCTCGTCGGCATTATCCTTCGGGATGAGGATAGCGTTGGCATCCTGTGCCTGACCTGTACGAATAGTGGTGTAACCACCGGCCTGAATGATCTTATCAAAGGCCGTGCGGTCTACCATACAGTCCTTAATAACGGGGAAACCGGCCGAACGCCAAGGTTCTACGGTGATCACATCGCCGTCGTTAAAGCGACGCATATAGAGTTGACAGGTGGTAGCACCGCGCTCTGTTTTGCCGTGGGGCGTACCGTTAATGTAAAGTGAGCACATGCCGCAGATACCTTCACGGCAGTCGTGATCAAATACAAAAGGTTCCTGACCGGCCTCGATGAGTTCCTCATTAAGGATGTCGAGCATTTCGAGGAAGGACGTATCGTCAGGAATATTCTTCATTTCGTGTGTATCGAAATGGCCCTGATCCTTCGGACCGTTCTGCTTCCAGTATTTTATTGAGAATGAAATTGATCTTGCCATAGTGTTAATTCTTATAGTTACGTGTTTGTACCTTGATAGCCTCATACTCAAGAGGTTCCTTCACCAGTTCAGGAGCCTTGGCGTCATCGCCTTGATACTCCCAGCAACCTACGTAGAAGAAGCCTGCGTCATCGCGCTTAGCTTCGCCTTCTTCCGTCTGATGCTCCTCGCGGAAGTGACCTCCGCAGCTCTCCTCACGGTGCAGAGCATCGTAAGCAACAAGCTCACCCATGAGGATGAAGTCGCGCAAGTGGATAGCCTTGTCGAGCTCTACGTTCAATCCTTCCTTGCTTCCGGGAATGAAGAGGTTCGTATTGAACTCCTCACGCAGCTCTTTCAAAAGCTTCAAACCCTTTTCCAAACCTTCCTTGGTACGGCCCATACCCACGTGTTCCCACATGATATGGCCCAGTTCCTTGTGGAGAGAGTCTACAGAACGCTTGCCTTGAATACCCATCAAGCGGTCGATTTCCTTCTGCACACCGGCTTCTGCCTCGGCAAATTCGGGACGATCGGTTTCCACCTTCGGCCACAAAGCCTGGTCGGCCAAGTAGTTCTGAATGGTGTAAGGCAACACGAAGTAACCGTCGGCCAAACCCTGCATCAACGCGGAAGCACCAAGACGGTTGGCTCCATGGTCAGAGAAGTTGCACTCACCGATAGCGAAGAGACCGGGAACAGTGGTCTGCAACTCGTAGTCTACCCAAATTCCGCCCATCGTATAGTGAATAGCGGGGAAGATCATCATCGGATTATAGTATTTCACGCCATTGATTTCCTTGGCCAATTCGCCCGGATTAACGTCGGTAATCTCCTCATACATATCAAAGAGGTTGCCGTAACGCTGAAGTATCTGATCGATACCGAGGCGGTTGATTGACTCAGAGAAGTCGAGGAATACGGCCAAACCGGTGTTGTTTACGCCGAAGCCTTTGTCGCAACGCTCCTTGGCAGCACGCGACGCAACGTCACGAGGAACAAGGTTACCGAAGGCCGGATAACGGCGCTCCAAGTAATAATCGCGATCTTCCTCTGGAATATCAGAGCCCTTGATTTCACCACTCTGCAACTTCTTAGCGTCTTCCAGCTTCTTGGGAACCCAGATACGGCCGTCGTTACGGAGTGATTCCGACATCAGCGTCAGCTTACTCTGCTTGTCGCCATGCACAGGAATACAGGTCGGGTGAATCTGAACGTAGCAAGGATTAGCGAACATCGCGCCCTTGCGATATACCTGAATAGCAGCTGTACAGTTGCAACCCATAGCGTTGGTAGAGAGGAAATAGGCATTACCATAGCCACCCGTAGCGATTACAACGGCATTAGCCGTGAAGCGTTCGAGCTCACCTGTAACGAGGTTCTTGGCAATAATACCACGAGCGTGACCATCAACGATCACAACGTCTTCCATTTCGTAACGGGTGTAAAGCTTCACCTTACCGGTCTGTACCTGCGCGCTCAACGAAGAATAAGCACCGAGCAGCAACTGCTGACCGGTCTGTCCCTTGGCATAGAAAGTACGGCTCACCTGTGCGCCACCGAACGAACGGTTGGCCAACATGCCACCATATTCACGTGCGAAAGGCACGCCCTGAGCCACGCACTGGTCGATGATATCGTTACTCACCTCAGCCAGACGATAAACGTTGGCCTCACGAGCACGGTAGTCACCACCTTTCACGGTGTCATAGAAAAGACGATATACGGAGTCGCCGTCGTTCTGATAGTTCTTTGCGGCGTTAATACCACCCTGTGCGGCGATAGAGTGCGCACGGCGTGGAGAGTCTTGGATGCAGAAGTTGAAGACGTTGAAGCCCATCTCACCGAGTGTGGAGGCAGCCGATGCACCGGCCAGACCCGTACCGACAACAATGACGTCCAGTTTCAATTTATTCTTTGGGTTAACCAAGCGTTGGTGAGCCTTGTAGTTGGTCCACTTCTCAGCCACCGGTCCTTCAGGTATTCTGGAATTTAATGTCTTAGTCATAATTTTAAGATTTTTAATAACGGCCGACGGCTTATCACCGACGGCAACAGGAATGTTGTTAAAGGATTACATTGCGCAGCAGAGGCTGGGAGCGCAACCGAAAGCGAAAGCCAACACAACAACGAGGAAGGCCAGCATGAGAAGGGTTGAATAAACCATACCGATCATCTTCCAGCGGTCGAGCCATGTCTTACCGCTCCAACCGAAGGTCTGCATAGCACTCCAGAAACCATGTGTGAGGTGGAACCAGATGGCAACGAGCCAGATAACATAGAGCACCACATAAACAGGATTAGCGAATGTGTCCTGCATGAAGGCAAAACCATCCGACGGACTGTGCGCTACCGTCATGCCGGTGAGCTCCGCAAACATCATGTTATACCAGAAATTGAAGAGATGGAGCAGCATACCCAAGAGGATGATGATACCCAGCACAAGCATGTTCTGGCTGGCCCACTCTACTTCTTTAGGTGTCGCTGTTACAGCATAGCGCTCGCTACCACGGGCGCGACGGTTCTGAGCGGTCAGGATAAACGCGTAAACGATGTGACAAACTGCCAGCGCGCCCAGGCCTACAGTTGCAAGAACTGCATACCAATTAGCGCCAAGCAATTCACAAATCGTGTTGTAAGCCTCTCCGGAGAAAAGCGCTACTACGTTCATACAACCGTGGAACGTCAAGAATAGAATAAGCGCAAGACCTGTTACGGACATCACGACCTTTCTACCGACAGATGAATTGATTAACCACATAAATGATTGATTTTTAATTATTTATAAAATTTAAAAGTTCTAATCTGACAGGAATAAATAAAACAATCACGAGCAAGTACTACATTCAAACCATTTCACAATACCTTAAAGTAGGTATTTCGCCCGCGTAAGTCGTCTGCAAATTTAGTATAATAAACCGATAATTCAAAGCTATTTTATAAAAATTCAATTTAATTTCTTACTTTTGCGAAAAAATAGTAGTATCCCTAACATGACGTATTCCTACGATGTGCTTGTTATCGGTGGTGGCCACGCGGGTTGCGAGGCAGCGGCAGCGGCAGCCCGCATGGGTGTCAAGACGTGCCTGATAACAATGGACATGAACAAAATCGGACAAATGAGTTGTAACCCGGCCATAGGCGGCATTGCCAAAGGCCAGATTGTGCGCGAGATTGACGCCTTAGGCGGTGAGATGGGACACATTACAGACGCCACAGCCATACAGTTTCGCATGCTCAATCGGGGTAAAGGGCCCGCCGTTTGGAGCCCTCGCGCTCAATGCGACCGTGGAAAATTCATTTGGAAATGGCGCGAAACGCTCGATCGCATTGACAAACTCGACATCTGGCAAGACCAAGCCGACGAACTCATCGTCGAAAACGGCGAAGCAGTAGGCGTACGAACCATCTGGGGCGTGGAGTTCCGCGCCAAGAGTATCGTCATCACGGCAGGCACATTCCTCAACGGACTGATGCACGTAGGCCATCGAATGGTAGAAGGCGGACGCTGCGCCGAACCGGCCGTGCACCACTTTTCCGAAAGCATCACACGCCACGGAATCACCGCCGCACGCATGAAGACGGGTACACCCGTACGCATCGACCGACGAAGCGTGCACTTTGAAGATATGGAAGTTCAACCCGGCGAGATCGACTTCCACCAATTCAGTTACATGGGGCCACACCGCGTGTTGGAGCAACTGCCCTGTTGGACATGCTACACCAACGCCGAAGTACACGAAACACTACGCTCGGGACTGACCGACTCGCCGCTTTTTAACGGTCAGATACAGAGCACCGGCCCACGCTACTGCCCTTCCATCGAAACAAAACTGGTCACTTTTCCCGATAAAGACCAACATCCGCTCTTCCTCGAACCCGAGGGAGAGGACACCAACGAAATGTATTTAAACGGCTTTTCATCGAGTATGCCGATGGAAGTACAGCTCAATGCACTCCACAAGATACCGGCTTTGCGCGACGCCAAGGCCTATCGACCGGGCTACGCCATTGAATACGACTACTTCGACCCTACCCAATTGCGCCACTCTTTGGAATCAAAGATCGTGCCCGGAGTATTCTTTGCCGGACAGGTGAACGGCACTACGGGTTACGAAGAGGCCGGAGGACAGGGCTGGGTGGCCGGTGTCAACGCGGCCATCCGTTGCGGTGGCGGCGAACCTTTCGTAATGCACCGTGACGAAAGCTATATCGGCGTACTCATCGACGACCTTACCACGAAAGGTGTGGACGAACCTTACCGCATGTTTACTTCACGTGCGGAATATCGCATCTTACTCCGACAAGACGACGCAGACGCCCGTCTCACCGAGAAAGCATATCAATTAGGAGTCGCCGGACGCGATCGTTACGACTGGTGGCTACAGAAAAAGCAAGCTGTCGATGAACTCATTCATTTTTGCGAACAACTTCCGATTAAACCGGCAGAAATAAACAGCACGCTCGAAGCAATGGGTTCTACCCCACTTCGTGCCGGCTGCAAGCTCAGCGACATCATCGCGCGCCCACACATAGAGCTTAAACAGTTAGCCGAAAGTATTCCGGCACTGCGAGAAAAGCTCGATTCTCCCGTAAACAGAAAGGAAGAAATAGCCGAAGCTGCCGAGATAAAGATGAAGTATCAGGGCTATATTGAACGCGAAAGAATGATTGCCGACAAAATGCATCGCCTCGAAAACATCAAGATTAAGGGGCGTTTCAATTATAGCGAACTGCACGAAATCAGCACAGAAGGGCGACAAAAGCTCGAACGCATCCAGCCGGAGACTTTGGCAGAAGCCAGCCGCATCCCCGGTGTCAGTCCAAGCGACATCAACGTTATACTGGTATTGCTCGGAAGATAACGAAACGACAACACACCAAAGCGACACCATCTTACCCGCAGACATACCAACGCGGCAAACGTTGCACCAGCGACACAGCTATGTTTCACGTGAAACTTAAACGAGATAAAGCATTGATTTCCAAGCTATTAAACGTTAAAGGAAAACGCGAAGGTTACATATCATTCGCCCCCGTGACACATCTGTCACACCGGAATTCAAAGCCCGTATATCAAAAGCATAGAGTTGGCTTTGCAAAAGCATAGCTTTTACACGCTAAAAGCTATGCTTTGACCTCCTAAAAGGGCTGCTTTTACAAGGTAAAAGCTATGCTTTTGCAACGCCCCCGGGAAGCCCTTTGTTTACGGGCACTGCGCGATCAGTTCTTAAGAAATATATAATACATATTTAAAAAGTTATTATCAACATCATAATACAAACAAGATGAACAAACAAGTATTACTCGACAATCTGCGTTGCATACCAGATTGGCCGATTAAGGGTGTAAATTTCCGCGATGTCACCACCCTATTTAAGAATCCGGATGCTCTGAAAGAGATTATCGAAGAGATGTATGAACTCTACAAAGACAAAGGAATCACGAAGATTGTAGGTATCGAGAGTCGCGGCTTCGTCATGTCATCGGCCGTAGCAGCGCGCTTAGGCGCGGGCATTGTGCTATGCCGGAAACCCGGAAAGCTACCGTGCGAAACCGTACAGGAGAGTTACGCGAAGGAATATGGCATCGACACCATCGAAATACATAAAGACGCCATTTCTTCAGACGATGTAGTGCTGCTCCACGACGACCTGTTGGCTACCGGAGGCACCATGAAGGCGGCATGCGACCTCGTACATAAGTTCTCTCCCCAAAAGGTGTACGCCAACTTTATCATAGAACTCAACAGCGAATTTCCGCATAGCCGTGAATCATTTAATAAGGATGTAGAAATCACATCGCTATTGCAATTTTAAAACAACATGGTGTTGGACAACAGGTAGCTAAAGACGGCTATATCAGCCCTTTATACCTACAATCCAACACCTACCACCCGTGCCAACGTTCCACGTGAAACGTTTCTTAATCTCTGTATTTTGACCAAAGAAGAAAACGAAAAAAGACTGGCTTTTCTCAAGAAAATCGTGTTGAATATGCCTGAAAAGCCGGGCAGCTATCAGTTTTATGATAGCGAACACGTGATTATATATGTAGGAAAAGCCAAGAATCTAAAACGAAGAGTCGCGTCATACTTCCGCAAAGAGGTAGACCGATTCAAGACAAAAGTGCTGGTGTCGAAGATTCATGACATCAGTTACACCGTCGTGAATACGGAAGAAGATGCCCTACTCCTCGAAAACAGCCTGATTAAGAAGTATAATCCACGTTACAACGTGCTGCTGAAGGATGGCAAAACCTATCCCAGCATCTGCGTGACGAACGAGTATTTCCCCCGCATTTTCAAGACACGCACCATCAACAAACGCTTCGGAACGTACTTCGGGCCTTATCCCCACGTCGCCAGCATGTACGCGGTATTGGATCTTATCAAGAAGATCTACAAGCCGCGCACGTGCCGGCAGCCTATCACAAAGGAGGGGGTAGCGGCAGGTAAGTACAAACCGTGCCTCGAATATCACATCAAAAACTGTGGCGCGCCCTGCATCAACAAGCAGAGTTATGAGGATTATCAGGAGAATATGCGGCAAGCACGAGAGATTCTGAAAGGCAATACACGGCAGATAAGCAAGTGGCTCTACGACTTAATGATGAAAAACGCGGAGCTACTGCAATTTGAGAAGGCAGAGGAATTAAAGCGGAAGTACGTACTACTCGACGAATTTGTGTCGAAAAGTGAGGTGGTCAGCTACACGATTGATGATGTCGACGTCTTCACGATTGTGGATGATGACAGCTGTAAAAACGCTTATATCAACTATATACACGTTAAGAACGGTACTGTAAACCAGAGTTTCACCTTTGAATACAAGCGTAAACTGGACGAAACAGCCGAGGAACTGCTGATCACGGCGATTCCCGAAATTCGCGAACGCTTTCATAGCAAGGCCAAGGAGATTATCGTTCCGATGGAGATGTCGTGGAAACTGAAGGACGCGGAGTTTTTCATTCCGCAGCGAGGGGATAAAAAACACCTGCTCGACCTCAGTGAAATGAACGGAAAACAGTATAAATTCGACCGCCTGAAGCAAGCCGAAAAGCTGAATCCGGAGCAGAAACAGACGCGACTGATGAAGGAATTGCAGCAGAAATTGCGCTTACCGAAGCTGCCCTACCAGATAGAATGCTTCGACAACAGCAATATTTCGGGCAGCGATGCCGTGGCAGGATGCGTGGTTTTCAAGGGCATGAAACCCTCGAAAAAGGACTATCGGAAGTACAATATCCGCACGGTGACGGGGCCGGACGACTACGCTTCGATGCAGGAGGTGGTGCGTCGCCGTTACAGTCGCATGATAGAGGAACAAACACCCCTGCCCGATCTCATCATCACGGATGGTGGTATTGGGCAGATGAACGTAGTGCGCGAGGTGGTGGAAGGCGAATTGAACCTGCCGATTCCCATTGCGGGACTGGCCAAAGACGACCGCCACCGCACCAACGAACTCCTTTTTGGCTTCCCGCCGCAGGTAGTGGCGCTCGACATCAAGAGCGAACTCTTCCACGTGCTTACGCATATTCAGGACGAAGTGCACCGCTACGCCATCGCCTTTCATCGCAACAAGCGTTCTAAACATCAGATTCACAGTGAGTTAGACGATATCAAAGGCATTGGCCCCAAGGCCCGTGAGGCCCTCATGGCGGCCTTTAAGAGCATCAAGCGCATGAAAGAAGCCGACGAAACACGGCTGGCCGAAGTGGTCGGCGCGGCCAAAGCGCGCTTGCTGAAGGCGCATTGGACAAGCCCGGAAGTAACGGAATAATATCTATATCTATTTGATAATCAATTCATTAAATAAAAATATGAGAATCGTCATTCAACGTGTAAGCCACGCTTCTGTCACTATCGACAGCCAAGTGAAGTCGGCCATCGGCCCCGGACTGCTGCTCCTTGTGGGCATTGAGGAAGCCGACGGACCGGAAGACGTGGAGTGGATGGCCCATAAAGTCATCAATCTACGCATCTTCGATGATGAAAACGGCGTCATGAACCGCTCCATCCTCGATGCAGGAGGCGATATGCTGGTCGTATCGCAGTTCACGCTTTTCGCCAGTTACAAGAAAGGCAACCGCCCCAGTTGGCTGCGTGCGGCCCGCCACGAGACATCTATCCCCCTCTACGAGGCCTTCTGCGCCCGCCTCTCTGAAGGTATCGGCAAGCCTGTGGGCACGGGTGAGTTTGGCGCGGACATGAAAGTAGAGTTGCTCAACGATGGTCCCGTGACGATATTGATGGACAGTAAGCGAAAAGAATAATCCTATGAAATCTCCACACCGCCCATCTCAAGGGGAGGATTAGCTATCATCGCAACAAACCATTCATCCTGACACCACTACACCGCACCACCTATGACCATAAAAGAAGCCCAAACGGCCGTAGACAACTGGATTAAGACCTACGGCGTGCGCTATTTCAGCGAACTCACCAACATGGCCTGCCTCACAGAAGAGGTGGGCGAACTGGCCCGTGTCATGGCCCGCACCTATGGCGACCAGAGCTTTAAAGCCGGCGAAAAGCCCAATCTGGGCGAAGAAATGGCCGATGTGCTCTGGGTACTGCTGTGTCTGGCCAACCAAACTGGCGTAGATCTGACCGCTGAACTGCAGAAAAGTATAGAAAAGAAAACAAAAAGGGACGTCACGCGTCACCGTAATAATCCGAAACTTAATCAATAATAACAATATGGGAACAATAAAAGAAACCGTAATGAACGACATGAACAAAAGCCGGAAAGCCGGCGAAAACAAGTATGAAGAAACGCTCAGCAAGTATGACTGCGCGCTCAATGACGAGCAGGTGGCTGCGGAAGTGAAGCAGTTGCTCGACGAGAAAATGGCCGAAAACAACAATTTGGAAGTCAAAAAATTCCTCTTCGGCAGCATCGAACTCACTACCCTCAAGAATACCGACAACGACGAGAGCGTGATGGCATTCACGGAGAAGGTGAATCGCTTTGACAACGACTATCCGGAACTGCCCCACGTGGCCACCATCTGCGTGTATCCCTGCTTTGCGGCGGCCGTAAAGAACACGCTCGACGTAGAAGGCGTGAACATCGCCTGCGTTTCGGGCTCTTTCCCTTCGTCTCAGGCGCTCATCGAAGTGAAGGTTGCCGAGACCGCACTGGCCGTGAAAGACGGCGCAGACGAGATTGATATCGTCATGCCCGTGGGCAAATTCCTCTGTGGCGACTACGAAGGCGTGTGCGACGACATCAGCGAACTAAAGGAAGCGTGCGGTGAGGACGTGGCCATGAAGGTGATTTTAGAGACAGGTTGCCTGCGCAATACGGCCGATATCAAGAAGGCTTCCATCCTCTCGATGTACGCCGGTGCCGACTATATCAAGACTTCAACCGGTAAAGAGAAAGTAAGCGCGACGCCAGAGGCCGCCTACGTGATGTGCAAAGCCATGAAAGAATATTACGATCAGACGGGGCGTCAGGTCGGTTTCAAGCCTGCCGGTGGCATCAATACGGTCGATGACGCCCTCGCCTACTACACCATCGTGAAGGAAGTGCTCGGCGAAAAATGGCTCACCAATAAGTGGTTCCGCCTCGGTACCAGCCGATTGGCCAATTTGCTGCTGAGCGAAATCGAAGGAAAAGAGATAAAATTCTTCTAATGAAAGCCTCTCCCAACCCCTCTAAAGGCTACTCTTTATACACTTCTTTTTAACATTATAAAGCATTGATAATCAGTGATATATTTGCATATATCGCTGATTTTTTGTATTTTTGTATATGTACAATTGAAATTTTTGAGTCTCTTGGCAGAGACCTTCGAATCGGTCGGCGCGTTGCCGGTTTGTTCAACAAGATGGTAGAAAAACAAAGTGCGGTGATCAACCGGTGCTTTAAACTCCATACGGACAAAATCGGGGCCTATAGGGTCCTGCATAATAAAAGATGGGATATGGAAGAACTGATAGACAGAATCAGGCAATACTCCGGCAAGGCCTGCTCGGGTCATGAGCATGTGCTATGCCTCCAGGACACGACCGAACTCTCATACGATCACATCTGTGGGCGTCTGTCGGATGATGACCCCGACTTCGGGGACGGTACGACGTCCTTGATGAAATACTCCGTCTTCGTCCATCCCACTCTGCTCGTTGACGCCTCGTCCTGCCTGCCCATAGGTTTCTCTTCCCTGAGGATATGGAACCGCGAACGTATAGAGGGCAGGAAAAAGAGCAACAGGCGTTCCGCCTTGCCTTACAAGGACAAGGAGTCCTATCGCTGGGCGCTGGCGGCAAAGGAAAGCGTGGCGTGTATCCCGGACGATGTCCGCAAGACCGTTGTGGGCGACCGTGAGAATGACGTCTATGCTTTCATGGAAGAGGCTTTGGGAGCCGGATGCGATTTTCTTATACGTTTCTGCCATGACCGCATGGCGGATGCGGCAGGGTACTCAGGCAGACTTACGGAACTCTTGGGCAAGTCCAAGCCGATGGGGGAATATCGCTTTTCCCTTCCCGGGCGTAAAGGCCGCGAAAACCGGACGGCAGTCATGGAGGTGCGCTTCCTGCCCGTTTCCCTCCATGCCTCGGGCGAAGGGGCTGACGGCAGGGAAAAGCCGGAGGTTTACTGCGTACATGTCATCGAGCGTGCCGACTCTGTTCCGGCAGGCGAGGAACCGGTGGAATGGCGCTTGCTGACCTCGCATGAAGTCGTCAACCTCGCCCAGGCTGTGCAATGTATAGAATGGTATAAATGCCGATGGCTTATCGAAGAGCTTTTCAGAGTTACAAAATCCAAGGGCTTTGGAATAGAGGAGGTACAGTTGGAGGATGGCGGGAGCACAAAGAAGCTAATCGCCCTGACCTTTCTTGCGGCGCTTAAGTGCCTGACCCTCAAAAGGGCATATGACACGAAAAGGGAAGATGTACCGGCCGGAGTCATCTTTACTGAAGTCCAGATAACAGTGCTGCATGTGCTTATGAAGATGATACACGCCAAGAGTCCGAAAGCAAAAGATGGCAGAAATCCCTTCAAACAGGGATCTCTGCCATGGGCAGCATGGGTCATTGCAAGACTGCAAGGGTGGTGTGATATGGGAAAGGACACCAGACCCGGATATATTACGCTAAAAAGTGGACTGCAGATATTTGAATACCAAGTAGCCTTCTATACAAACCTAAAAGATGTGTATAAAGAGTAGCTCTAAAGGAGGGAGGCCTACGGACAGAAACTAATTGTGAAAATACAAGGGGGAAAGAAACGAAATGCTTCTAACACCCTACGCTTCAAGGAGAGCGAGTGTCTACGGACAAAAACGGATAGTATTTCAAATACAAATCGCCACCAATTCTCAATAGGAGATTGGTGGCGATTACCGTTTGAACCCCTATCGGGGCATGAAAAATCATGAAAACAGTAACGCTTGAGCAATTACCAAATTATTACCACTGCGTGGTAATTCCACCATCGCTTAGTATACACAAAAAGACGGTGTAGTGTACCGGGATTAGTTGACAGCTTTTATTCTTAAACACGCTTGAGGTTGACAAACTTCATCCTTATGTTGGATTGAGGTTGTCAGCGATGACTGTCGCCAACCGTTCGTTGTTCGTTTTATATAAGGCTTAGAAAGAGGGATTGATAAAACCCAATCAATCGTTAGAAGCATGTGGAAATATAGCCACGTTTACAATGAATTGTAAACCATTCTCCAAAAAATCATATCCTGAAAGATTGACTTAAATGAAATGACATTAGCCAAAGAGAGTGGCTAATGTCATTCGTTTTATCTGTATTAATGTCGTTAGTTTCTATCCCCAGACACGCTGTTGTCTTTTAGTAAGGAACAGATGATTCCTATCGGTAATGTCATTCGTTTCTGTCCGTAGGCACTCCCCTCCTTGGGACTACTCTTTATACACATCTCTGTTTAACAAAAAACTCTTTAAAAAATAGCGTATGCTATAAACAGAATTTAAGTAAGATAATCTCGAAAAGTCAATGATTTCAACATCAAACAACAGAGTTCTTATCACAAATTTTAAGTTAATCGAGATGTGTATAAAGAGTAGTCCTTGGGAGGGGCGGGAGGCTCAACTCTTCCGCTCTATCACGAAGTCCAGATAGGCTGTCAGCGCTTCTCTGATGGCCGTATCCCCTACTCTTTCATCGACAAAACGCATGCAGGCCGCGTGGAAATCGCGCATACGCTGTTCGGCATATTCGATGCCGCCGTGCGCCTTGGTGAAAGCCACAAGACGGGCGATTTCATCGGGATTGACCGTGCGAGCCTTCACCTTTCGGGCCAACGCCAGCATGTCGACGTCACCGGTGGTGTTGAGCGCATGTATCACGGGCAGCGTCAGTTTGCCTTCGGTCATATCGTTGCCTGTGGGTTTTCCGATTTCTGAGGCGTCATAATAGTCGAAAATATCGTCGCGAATCTGGAACATAATGCCCAAATTCTGGCCAAACTGCGCTGCCGCGGCCACCGCTTCCTGCTCGGCACCGGCACTCTCTGCGCCTATGGCCGCGCACGACTCAAATAAAGCGGCTGTCTTGCGCTTGATAATTTCGTAGTAAGCTTCTTCTGAAATCTGCTGATTCTGAATGTTCGACAGTTGCAGAATCTCACCGTCGGACAGCGTGCGACCCAGTTCGGCCAGATAACGCACGATAATTTCCGAATGGGTACGCGATACATAGAGCAAAGCGGTCGAGAGAATGTAGTCGCCAACGAGCACGGCAACCTTATTATTATACGTGGCATTGACACTGGCCTGCCCCCGTCGCTCACTGCTCTCGTCCACCACGTCGTCGTGTACGAGGCTGGCGGTGTGCAAAAGCTCGAGACCTACGGCCGCATGCTGCGTGACACTGCTCACCGAACCGAAGTTGCGGGCCATCAACAGAATCAGCATCGGGCGCATCCGCTTGCCACCTTTGCCTCGGATGTGCGCAAGTGCCTGAGCCAGAAGACCGTCGGAATGGTCTAATGAAGCTTGGAACAACGCGATGAAATCGGCCAATTCGGCTTGGATAGGCCGCTGAATAAGAGAAAGGTAGTCCATTCGAATTTGTAATTTGTCACAAAATTAATGAATTAATCGGTAATTGTGATTGTTTTTTACTAATTTTACGGCAAATAATAAAAAACAGAATGGATAAATTATTCCTGTTAGACGCGTATGCGTTAATCTATCGTTCCTACTATGCTTTCATCCGATCACCCCGCATCAATTCAAAAGGATTGAACACTTCGGCCGTGATGGGCTTTGTCAATACGCTCCACGAGGTGATGACCAAGGAGCACCCCACTCATATCGGCGTGGCCTTTGACCACGGCTCGACGTTCCGCCACGAAGCGTTTCCGGCCTACAAGGCACAGCGCGAGGAAACGCCCGAGGACATCAAGTTGAGCGTTCCGATTATCAAAGACATCCTGCGGGCCTTCCGCATCCCCATCCTACAGGCCGATGGGTTTGAAGCCGACGACGTGATTGGCACACTGGCGCTGCGCGCCGGTGAGGCAGGCATCGAGACATACATGCTCACGCCCGACAAGGACTATGGCCAGTTGATTCGCGACAACGTATATATGTATCGTCCGCAACATGGCGGCGGCTACGAAAAGTTAGGACCGAACGAGGTTCAGGAGAAATATGGAATCAGCACTCCGGCACAGGTCATCGACCTGTTGGCCCTCATGGGCGACTCGGCCGATAACTTTCCGGGTTGTCCGGGGGTAGGTGAAAAGACAGCGGCGAAGCTCATCAATGAATTTGGTTCTACCGAAGAGCTCCTCGCCCACACCGACCAACTGAAAGGAAAAATGCGCGAGAAGGTGGAAGGGGCCATCGAAGACATCAAGATGTCAAAATTCTTGGCGACCATCCGAACCGATGTGCCACTCGATGTGACGTTCGACGATTTGAAGGTAGAAGCACCCGACGAGAACAAACTGGCCGAAATCTTCACCGAACTGGAGTTTAAGACGCTCACAAACAAAATCTTAAACAAACCCGAACAAAAGCAAAAAAATGCAAATATAGAGCTTGATATCTTTGCGGAAAATACGAACGATGGGGCGGTTGTCGCAAAAAAAGCCGACTATTTGAGCCTTAAAACAACCCCTCATGACTACCAACTCGTTGATAATGAGGAAGAAATGCGTCGTTTTTGTGACTTTTTTCTTACAAAAGAAATTATCAGTTTAGACACGGAAACGACTTCGACGAACGCAATCGACGCAGAATTGGTCGGTTTGAGCTTCAGTGTGGAGGAAGGAAAGGCGATTTATGTGCCCATTTCCGCTAATCGTGAAGAAGCCTTAAAAACCGTCAATATATTCAAACCGCTCTACGAAAACGCCGAAATCATGAAAGTAGGGCAAAACATCAAGTACGACATCGAGGTGCTACGACGTTACGACGTTGAAGTCAGAGGTCCGCTTTTCGATACGATGATTGCTCATTATCTCATCCAACCCGAGCTCCATCACAACATGGATTACCTGGCAGAGATTTATCTGAACTACCAAACGATCCACATAGAAGAGCTGATCGGCCCCAAAGGACGTGGTCAAAAGTCGATGCGCGACCTTGCTCCGACCGACATTTATGAATACGCGGCTGAGGATGCCGACGTGACTTTGAAGCTAAAGAACATTCTGGAGCCTAAGCTGAAGGAGCTTGGCGTGGAAGAATTGTTCCACAATATCGAGATGCCGCTCATCCAAGTGCTGGCTGATATGGAACTTTCGGGCGTGGTACTCGACACGAAAGCACTGGCCGAAACTGCAGAAACGTTCAACAACCGCTTGCTGGAGCTCGAACAACGCATCTATGAACTGGCCGGCGAATCGTTTAACATCTCCAGTCCGAAGCAGGTGGGCGACATCCTCTTCGGCAAGATGCGGATTGTGGAGAAGCCCAAGAAGACGAAGACTGGGCAGTATGTCACGTCGGAAGAGGTGCTGCAACAGCTGCGCGCGAAGAGTCCCATCATCGCCGCCATCCTCGACTATCGCGGACTGAAGAAGTTGCTCGGTACCTATGTCGACGCGCTTCCCAAGCTCATCAACGCCCGCACGGGCCATATCCACACGTCGTTCAACCAGGCTGTTACAGCCACGGGACGCCTTTCGTCGAGCGATCCCAACCTGCAGAACATCCCCGTGCGCGACGACGACGGCAAGGAAATACGCAAATGTTTCATCCCCGAGCCGGGTTGTCTCTTCTTCTCGGCCGACTACAGTCAGATAGAACTGCGCATCATGGCCCACCTTTCGGGCGACGAAGCGATGATAGAGGCCTTCCGCGAGGGCTTCGACATCCACGCCGCGACAGCCGCCAAGATATGGCACAAGGCCATCGGAGACGTCACTTCCGAGGAAAGGAAGAAGGCCAAGCAGGCCAACTTCGGCATTATCTACGGCATAACGACCTTCGGGCTGGCGCAACGCATGGACATCCCGAACGGCGAGGCCCGAGCGTTGATAGACGGTTACTTCGCCACCTTCCCCAAGGTGCGGGCCTACATGGAGGAGGCCAAGGAGCAGGCGCGCCGCCAGGGATATGCCGAAACGATTTTCCACCGACGCCGCTACCTGCCCGACATCAACAGCCGCAACGCCACGGTGCGTGGTTTTGCCGAGCGCAACGCCATCAACGCGCCCATCCAGGGCAGCGAGGCCGACATCATCAAGCTGGCGATGGTGCGCATCTGGCAGCGGTTCAAGGCCGAAGGCATACGTTCCAAGATGATATTGCAGGTGCATGACGAACTCAACTTCAGCGTCGTGCCCGAGGAAAAGGAGCGCGTCGAGCGCATCGTCATGGAGGAGATGCAGGGAGCTTACAAGCTGCGGGTGCCGCTGACGGCCGACGCGGGTTGGGGAAAGAACTGGCTGGAGGCGCATTGAATGCCTCCCCCGCCCCTCCCAAGGAGGGGAGTGCCTGCCGGATTGATACTGGCGCAAGCCAGATGGTGAGCCTAATGATACCTGCCATGTCCATTGGGCTGGGCCTATTGGCCTTCTAAAATTTACTTCGCATGAAGAAAATCATCCTTATTCTGTCGATCATCCTCCTTTGTCTGGGCGGTCTGCTCGTGGCGGCCAGCCATTACATGCTGGCCTATTCGCTGCAACCTGCCAACAACAAGGGCCGCCGCATGAACTACAGCTATCACGCCATGCGCCAACGCTACCCCGAGATGAAGCCGTGGCTCGACAGTTTGCGACGCAATGGCGGCTGGAAGGACGTGTGGCTCACGCGACCGGGCGGACGATATCATGCCCTTCGCGTCAACGCGCCACACCCGACGAACCGCGTTGCCATCCTTGTTCACGGCTATACCGATAGCCATCTCTCCATGCTTATGATTGGAAAAATCTATGCCGACATGGGTTTCAACCTGCTTCTGCCCGACCTTAACGACTGCGGACGCAGCCCCCGCAACTTCATGCACATGGGAGCGGGCGACGATCAGTTGCTCGTTCGGCGATGGATGGCCTATGCCGACAGCCTGTGGATAGGTTCCTCGCCGGCCACTCGCCAGATACTGCACGGTGTTTCGATGGGTGCGGCCACGGTGATGACGCTCAGCGGCGGCTTCCCCGAGCAGAATTTGGACGGTCGCAACAAGGATTCTATCGACGCGCCGCTGCGCTATGTGGCCGCCTACGTGGAGGACTGCGGTTATAGCAGCACCTTCAACGAGTTTGAAGGACAGCTCAAGGAACAATTCTCACTGCCCGCTTTTCCCCTACTCTACACCACATCTATGCTCTGCGAATGGCGCAACGGCTGGGACTTCCGCGACTTTGCGGCCATCGACGCCGTGCGCCGGTGTCGCAAACCCATGCTCTTCATCCACGGCAGCAACGATACCTTCGTGCCCACCCACATGGTTTACGACCTCTACCGGGCCAAACCGGCACCGAAACAATTGTGGATAGCACCCGGTTCGAAGCACGCCCGCAGCTATCGAGACCACAAAAAGGAATACAGCAGGCGCGTAAAAGAGTTTGTAGAAAAGGCTATCTGATTGATTCTGATGGGTTCGGATGGCACGATCAGGGCAGTCCGGCCGACGAGTCTTTCCCTTAAAAGATAGGCCTATTCATGTTTTTTGTGTACTTTTGCAGCATTATTTAAAGAATATCAATCATTTACTGTCCGGCAAGGACAGTTTCTTATAAACATTTCAACAAGATTATGGCTTTAAAATGTGGTATTGTGGGACTCCCCAACGTGGGCAAGTCTACATTATTCAACTGTTTGTCGAGTGCCAAAGCGCAGTCGGCCAACTTCCCTTTTTGTACGATAGAACCCAATCTGGGCGTCATCAGCGTGCCCGACGAGCGTCTCAATAAGTTGGCCGAAATCGTGCATCCGGGTCGCATCGTGCCTGCCACCTGCGAGATTGTCGACATCGCCGGCCTCGTGAAAGGTGCGAGCAAGGGCGAAGGTTTGGGCAATAAATTCCTAGGAAACATCCGTGAGTGCGACGCCATTATCCATGTCATCCGCTGCTTCGACGATGATAATATCGTGCGCGAGGGCGGCATGGCCGTAGATCCGGTGGCCGATAAGGAAATCATCGACACCGAACTGCAGCTCAAAGACCTCGAAACCATCGACGCGCAACTGGCCAAACAGCAGAAGGCAGCGGCCGCCGGCAACAAGGATGCCAAACTAATGGTGACGGTACTCGAGGCTTATAAAGAGGTATTGGAGCAGGGACGCAATGCCCGCGAGGTAACTTTTGAAAGCAAAGAGGAGCAACAGGCGGCTCACGACCTGTTCCTTCTCACCACCAAACCCGTGCTCTACGTCTGCAATGTCGACGAAACCAGTGCCAAATCGGGTAATGAATACAGCCGTAAAGTAGAAGAAATTGCTGCCCGCGAAGGCGCCGAGGCCATGACGATTGCCGCCAAAACCGAGGAAGATATTGCCTCGCTCGAGACCTACGAGGACAAGCAAATGTTCCTCGAAGAGCTGGGACTAACGGAGAGTGGCGTCAATCGCCTCATCAAAAAGGCCTACGCTCTGCTCAATCTGGAGACCTTTATCACTGCCGGCGAGATGGAAGTGAAGGCCTGGACCTATCATAAAGGCTGGAAAGCTCCGCAGTGTGCCGGCGTCATCCACACCGATTTCGAGAAAGGTTTCATCCGTGCCGAAGTCATCAAGTACGCCGATTACATCCAATATGGTTCGGAAGCAGCCGTGCGCGAAGCCGGCAAGCTCGGTATCGAGGGCAAGGAATATGTCGTGCAGGACGGCGACATCATGCACTTCAGGTTTAATGTGTGATTTGGGTTGTGGTGGTGTTGGGTTGTGAGGATGAATATTTTGTTTTGAGTAAGTAATTATTCATCCTCACAACCCAACACCACCACAACCTAAATCACAACCCCACACCACAACAACCCAAATGGACTATTTTTATTACAAGAAACTTGAGGTTTATCAATATTCCAAGGAATTGGTAACAGCAGTGTACCAACAGCTTTCTTTGTTTCCTAAAGAAGAAAAGTTTGCGCTTTGCGACCAACTACGACGAGCCGTCATCTCCATTCCTTCAAATATAGCGGAGGGCTTTGGGAGAGTTTCTTCTAAAGAGAAAGCACATTTCATAGAGATTGCATACGGATCATTGATGGAAGTTTCATGCCAACTTGATGTTGCCAAAGACCTACAGTATCTTCATGAAAATAGTTTCAACAAATTGACGCAACAAATAGAAATCATCGCACGCATGCTTTCAGCGCTTCGTTTCTCCATCATCAAGAACGGAGACTCTTCCCTCGCAAAATTAAATAACAAATAGAAACCATTCATCACAACAACATGACACCACAACAACTTTTCATCCTTTGGAACCCCGATACCTACATCTTTCATATAGGATCTTGGGGCATACGTTGGTATTCAACATGCTGGCTCATCGGCTTGGTGGGCGCGTATTTCATGGTGAAATGGCTATTCAGCGACCAGCGGATAACCACGCGCACCATCATGAAAAACGGTAAAAAGGTAGAAGAAAACGTCTTCGACCCGCTCTTTATGTATTGTTTTCTGGGCATACTCATCGGCGCCCGCCTTGGTCACTGCCTGTTCTATCAGCCCGACTACTTCCTCACGTCGTGGGATCACGCCATCGAAATGATTCTTCCCATCCACCACATGCCCAACGGTTCGTGGCGATTTGTGGGCTACGAAGGGCTGGCTTCGCACGGAGGAACGCTCGGTCTCATGCTGGCGCTCGTGCTTTATAGCCGCCAGATGGGTGTCAAACTATGGACGGTGCTCGACAACATCGCCATCGCCACCCCCATTACAGCCTGCTTTATCCGTCTGGGAAACCTCATGAACAGCGAGATTATCGGCAAGGTGACCGATGTACCTTGGGCTTTCATCTTCGAACGTGTCGACCAACAGCCACGCCATCCCGGCCAACTCTACGAGGCTCTGGCCTACGCCTGCTTCTTCTTCGTGGGCTGGTACTTCTACCGTCGGGCGAAGCGTCCTGTGGGCCAAGGCTTCTATTTCGGTCTCTGCATCACGCTCATCTTCGCCTTCCGCTTCGTCATCGAGTGGACCAAGGACGTGCAGGTGGACTTCGAGCAGGGCATGTTCCTCAACATGGGTCAGCTGCTCTCCATTCCCTTCGTCCTCTTGGGCATTTACTGCATGAAGCGATGACCTAATCCCCGTCCGTCGCGCTCGACGACACGCAGCAACTGCTCGTCGGCCGTTCCGTCGGTAGCCGGAATCTCCAGCAGCTCGCGCACCTTACGGGCCAAGGCGGCAATGCGGCGGTCGCGGTCGGGTCCGTCGTCGGAGTCGAGGGTGCGCCGGATAACGTCCAACTGGTTGAGCGAGAGGTTCTCGGCCTCCGGATAGACAGGCTGATAATGAGGGTCGAGATGGGCGAACTCGTCGAGCGATACCTTGACCTTACGGTAGTTGCCTAAGCGGATAACCATCGTGCCGTCTTTCTTCACCACCCGCAGGCGCATCACCAGCTTGCCCACGCTCTGCCCATGGTTGAACACTTCCATGAGCAACGGATAGAACAGGGCCGGCAGATAGACGCACAGCACGAGGAAATAACCGCTGCCAAGACCCGGAAAACTCACCCTTTCGATCAGCAACGTGAGACCTGAGACATAGCAAAAAAGTAGAAAGAGATCGATCAGCTGGGCCAACAGACGCTCGCCAAAGCTGGCGGGCGACTGGCTGATGTGGACAAACTGTCCGGTAATAATATTGGATTCGGCCATTTATTGATTGGTTTCTGTTGCAAATGTAAGGAAATTTCTTTACTTTTGTGCTCATCATGAAGAATTATATACCGTAGTGGCACGTATTAAAAAGGCTGTCGGATGAAGGAAGTTCTGTTTATACGCACTCATTTCGAACGATGGAGAGCGACCGAGACGCTGGCCGACGCCTATTCTGAACTGACGGCCGACCTGGCTTTCGCCCAAACCCACTACCCTCACTCCCGTATTACCCTTTATCTGAACAACCTGGCGTCGGCCCTGCACAACGAACTCTACGGCAACCGGCGCGAGAAGTGGAGCCGTCTGCTGACCTTCTGGATGCGGGAGGTGCCCGACGTAATGTGGCGCGAGCGGCGGTTACTGCTCGTCTCGCTGTTCATTTTCATGACGAGCGTGCTCGTAGGCGTGGTCTCTACGCTGGGCGACGCCGACTTTCCACGCCTCGTTCTGGGCGATGCCTATATGGATATGACCCTCGATAATATCGACAAGGGAAAGCCCATGGGCGTCTACGGACAGGGAGAAGAGGGCATGATGTTTCTCGGTATCACGCTCAACAACGTCATGGTGTCGTTCGGCATGTTCGCCTCGGGCCTGCTGACGAGCTTCGCTACGGGTTTCCAGCTGTTTCAAAACGGCTTGATGGTGGGCTGTTTCGACACGTTTTTCTACCGACAGGGCCTGCTGGGCGAGAGCCTGCTGGCCACCATGCTCCACGGTACGCTCGAACTATCGGCCATCATCGTGGCGGGCGCGGCAGGCTTGGCCATGGGCAACGGTTGGCTCTTTCCGGGCACCTATCCTCGTTTAGAGAGCTTTCGGCGAGGCGCACGGCGAGGCATGAAAATCGTAGTGGGCACGGTGCCGCTCTTCGTCGTGGCCGGCTTCATCGAGAGTTTCGTCACCCGCCACACCGAACTCAACGATCTCCTGCGCCTCTCCGTCATCGGCGCGTCGCTTCTTTTCGTCATTTATTATTTTATAGTTTTACCTTATAAACGCAATCATCATGCAACAAGAAAGCCCCAAGATTAATCTTTACGAACAACGTGGCTTCGGTCAGAACCTCAGCGCCACGCTCGACTTCCTGCGCGAGAACTTCAAGCCATGGCTGCGCGCCTGTGTCTATCTGCTGTTGCCCCTCAGCCTCATCCAGTCGCTGTCGCTCAACACGATGATGGACGTCGTACTGGGCAATGCCAAGCGGATGGCAACGCTGAATCCGGCTATGGATTTCACGCCCTATACCAAAATCATCGCTTCCTATCTGGGCCTGATCGCGTGCGTATTGGTCGGCACGGTGCTGCTGACATCGCTTTGCTATGCCCTGATGCAGCGCTATCAGGACAGCGACAGCCGCCTGCGCGGCGTCACCATGACCGACCTGAAGCCTCTCATCCTGTGCAACGTGAAGCGCACGCTCATCGTAGCCCTGACACTTGGCTTCCTCGGTATCATACTGGGTATCGTGTTGTCTATGTTCAGTCTCGCGATGCACAGCTTCTTATTCGCTTTCCTGATTATCTTAGGGTTTGGCTTCCTCATGATTCCGTTGTCACTGACCATGCCCGTCTACGTGTTTGAAAGCGGCCAGACGGTTTTCGAAGCCATCGCCAGAGCCTTCAGGCTGGGGCTGCGCGCTTTCTGGCCGCTTCTGGGACTGCTCATCGTCATCGTTATCCTGGCCAACATCCTTCAGCTCGTCATCACCCTACCCTGGTACTTCGCGGTAGTGATGAGAACCGTG
The DNA here is from genome assembly GCF_017426725.1 of Prevotella illustrans. Taxonomy (GTDB): domain Bacteria; phylum Bacteroidota; class Bacteroidia; order Bacteroidales; family Bacteroidaceae; genus Prevotella; species Prevotella illustrans. Next base: position 27,958 of record NZ_JAERMS010000016.1, read on the forward strand.
ATGACCGTTGAGGACAATGGCAGCAGCGCGGCCGGATTGTCCGTTTTCTCCTTTGTTCAGTATCTGCTGGGCGTCATTCAAGCCTTCGGCAGTTATCTTACCATGTCGCTTACGGTCGTGGCCTTGGCCTATCAGTACGGCAGCGTAGCCGAGAAACAAGACACTCTGTCGGTAGAAAACGACATCGAACGCTTCGAACGGCTGGCCGACGACCACCGCGACGCCGACTTCGACGACTTCGACAAGCTCTGACGCCCGCCCATGCTCCAGCCATTGACCGACACCCTCACGTGCGACACCCTGCTGCTGCACCGCTTTCGGACCGATGAAGCCTACAACTACGCCCGTGAGCTGCAGGCGCCCGACCAGAACGTGTTGCAGTGGTTCACGCGGCTGCTCGACCGATGGCTGCACGACGTGTTCTCTATTTCGAGCGATACAGACCTCCGCGTCTTCATCTATATCGCGCTGGCATTGGCCTTCGTGGGACTTATCGGCCGGCTGCTTTGGCGCCACAAGCTCCGACTCTTCAGCCGGTCGGGCGCCATCGTGACGCCGGATGAGGACGAGGACAATATCTACGGCGTAGACTTCGACGGCGAACTGGCTCGTGCCATGGCACGAAAAGATTACTACCGGGCCGTGCGCATGGTCTATCTTCGCACGCTGCGCCATCTGGCCGACTTGAAAAAAATCGACTGGCAACTCTATAAGACGCCCACCCGGTATGCCCACGAATATCCCGTGGCCGACTTCCGGCGGATGACCCACTGCTTCACGCGCGTCAGATACGGCAACTATCCGGCCGACGCGACGCTCGTGGAAACGCTCCTTCGATACGAAAACGCCATCCGGCAGGAAGGAGAACGCGCATGAACCGCAAGTTTCTCATGGCCGTCGGCGTCTTTCTCGTGTTCGTCTTCCTGCTGCAATGGAACGTTCCCGCCCGCTTCGTCTGGCAACCCACGTTCGCCCACGACGACCCGCAACCCTTGGGATGCCAAGTCTTCGACTCGCTGATGGGCCGTTCGCTGAAGGCCGGCTACCGCGTGACCGACAAGACATTGCCCCGGCTGGCACGCGAACGCTGGCGGCGACCACACGCCATCCTCATACAGACCACCTGCATGAAAACCACGCCCACCGACCTGAAAGCCCTCTGTCGGCTGCTCGAGGCGGGCCATCACGTGCTGATTGCCACGGGCGAAATGTCCGACGACACGCTCAGCAGCTTCTTCGGCGTCACCATCCGGGGCGCCACGGCCGTCATCCCATGGCAAGTGAGGCAGTCCTTCCAAAATATCGAGCTGCTCTACGACACGCTCCGGTGGCGTCGGCAGCCACCCTATCCCGAACGTTCCTACCGTGTTTTCAGCGCCTTCGTCGACGGCGGCGTATGGCTCGACAACCACCAAGACTGCGACACGCTCCTGCAAGCGTGGCAAGCCACCTACACCGACACCGTGAGCACGGGCTACTGGAAGGCCGCTCTCGTGGCCAAACGGTGGCGGCGAGGCACGATTTACTTCTGCTCTACCCCACTGCTGCTCACCAACTACGGCGCGCTCGACCCGCAGATCCATCCCCTCCTCTTCCGCATACTGACGCAGACGCGGGGCCTTCCCGTCGTCCGCACCGAGGCCTACACGCCCCACACCGAGCGCGACAGCCGCCCCTCCGTCGGGCCATCTACCTGTCGCTTGCGGGCCTGTTGCTCTTCTGCGTGTTCTTCGCCCGCCGCCGACAACGGGTCATTCCGATGGTGAAAGCGCCCGAAAACAAGTCGCTGGAGTTCGTGCGCCTCATCGGAACGCTCTATTACCAACGCCACGACAACCGCGACCTGCTCCGCAAGAAGTACGCCTTCTTCGCCGACACGTTGCGCGCCCGGCTGTTGATCGACTTGGAAGACCACGCCCGAAGATCGGAAAACATCACGACCATTGCCCGTCAGACCGGGTTGGAAAAGGCCGCCGTGCAGGCCGTCGTAGACCAAATCGAGCGGATGATGGAGAACCAAACCAAAATCGCCGACGCCGACTTGCGCCGCGCCATCGACCGATTAGACGAAATATCAAGTAAATTATAACCGCTATGGAAGAACAGACAACAGACAACAGACAACAAAGAAGCCCTTTCGGCTGAAAGAACCGACCTGACGGCCTTCAGCGAGAAGGTCGCGATACTGAAACAGGAAATCGGAAAGGTCATCGTAGGGCAACAGGAGGCCGTCGATCTACTGCTGACAGCCATCCTGGCCGACGGTCACGTGCTCATCGAAGGCGTGCCGGGCGTAGCCAAAACGTTGTTGGCCCGACTGCTGTCGCGCCTCGTCGACGCCCGCTTTAGCCGCGTGCAGTTCACCCCCGACCTCATGCCGAGCGACGTACTCGGTACGACGGTGTTCAACATGAAGACGTCGGAGTTTGATTTCCACGAAGGACCGGTCTTCGCCGACCTGGTACTGGTAGACGAAATCAACCGTGCGCCGGCCAAGACGCAGGCCGCCCTCTTCGAGGTGATGGAAGAACGGCAGGTCACCATCGACGGAACGACTCATCGAATGGGCGATCTCTACACCATCATCGCCACGCAGAATCCCGTGGAACAGGAAGGAACCTACCGGTTGCCCGAGGCTCAGCTCGACCGTTTCCTCTTCAAGATAACGATGGACTACCCATCGCTCGACGAGGAAGTGGACATCCTGCGTCGCCATCAGGCCCGGGCACGGCTCGTCAAACTGGAAGCCGTCAGGCCCGTACTGACCGTCGACGAACTGCTCCTGATGCGCCGCCGGCTGCAGCCGGTGTTTGTCGACGACAGCCTCTTGCGCTACATCGCCGCCATCGTGCGGCAGACCCGCACGTCGAAAATCGTATATCTCGGGGCCAGTCCGCGGGCATCGGTGGCCATCCTCAACGCCGCCAGGGCCTACGCGCTGCTGAGCGGCCGCGATTTCGTGACGCCCGAGGACATCAAGTTCGTCACGCCGAGCGTTCTCCAGCACCGCCTGCAACTCACCGCCGAGGCCGAAATGCAGGGCTACACGGCCTTGAAAGTGGCCTTCAGGCTCATCGACAAGGTGGAAGTACCCAAGTAAACCGACCGCCATGTATCTCACCAAGCGATTCTTTCTGCTCCTCGCCGCCGCCACGCTCCTTACCGGACTGGGCTACGCCTTCGCCCCGCTGTTCGCGTGGGGCAAAGTGTTGTCGGCCCTCCTGCTTGCGGCCACGGTCGTCGACGTGGGACTGCTCTACACTTGGCGGGGGCTCTCGGCCGAGCGACGATGCGACGAGCGCTTCTCCAACGGCGACCCCAACCGCGTGGAAATCAGCTTGGAGAGCCGCTACCCGTTCGGCGTCGGCGTGACGGTCGTCGATGAGGCGCCGGCCGTTTTCCAGCGACGCGACATCGCCTATAAGGTCCGTATCCCCGCCGGAGCAAGCCGGAGCGTAGCCTATACGCTCACGCCGACGCGGCGGGGGGTCTACGATTTCGGTCGCCTGCGCTGCTTTGCCCGCACCGCCGTGGGCCTCGCCGAGCGTCGCTACACGCTGGGCCGCCCGCAAGAGGTGAAGGTATATCCCTCCTACCTCATGCTCAACCGCTACGAACTGCTGGCCATGAGCCATCAGCTCACCGAAATGGGAATCAAACGCATACGCCGCGTGGGACACCATACGGAGTTTGAACAGATTAAAGACTATGTGCAGGGCGACGAGTTCCGCGCCATCAACTGGAAAGCCAGCGCCCGCCGCCACCAGCTGATGGTGAACGCGTATCGCGACGAGCGGTCGCAGCAGGTGATATCGGTCATCGATAAGGGGCGTGTCATGCAACAATCGTTCCACGGAATGACACTGCTCGACCACAGTATCAACGCCGCGCTGGTGATCTCCTACGTGGCCATGCGCCGCGAGGATAAGGCCGGTCTCATCACCTTCGCCGACCGCCCCGACTCGTTCGTGGCCCCGTCGAGCCGGTCGGGCCAGATGCAGCGACTCTTAGAAGCGCTCTACGCGCAGCGGACGACCTTCGGCGAGACCGACTTCAGCAGTCTCTGCGTCAGCGTGCGCAAGCAGCTCGACAGGCGCAGCCTGCTCATTCTCTACACCAACTTCCCGGGCATGGGCGCCCTCCGCCGCCAGTTGCCCTACCTGCGGCTGCTCAGTCGCCGTCACCGACTGCTCGTAGTGTACTTCGAAGACAGCGAGACGGACGACTACATCCGCTCGCCCAAGACGTCGACGGAGGACTATTACCAGCACGTCATCGCCGAAAAGTTCGTCCGCGAGCAGCGACTCATCGCCTCGACGCTCCGACAGAACGGCATTCTCAGCCTGCTGACGACGCCCGAACGGCTCAGCGTGGACGTAATCAACAAGTATTTAAGTTGTGTGGCGGACAGGGGGATTGGCTGATTATCCGCCCATTCAACAAGAAAAAAAGCGGCTATCCGACTCACCGGAGAACCATGGGGACGGTTTTTACTTCTTCTTAATTTCCCTGTAAAAATTTATACAAATCAGTGTCAAAATATGCTTCGGGAATGAAGTTCGTGAGCAAAAGCCCGAAATTTCGAGCGTTTTCGCGAAATCAGCAAGTCGCTGATTATCAGCGATTTGTTAAAATTTATAAGTTCGTACTTCTCAAAAAACAACCTGAAACATCGAAAATAACCGCCTAAAAGCAGGCTTTTTGGCCGCTAAAAGCATAGCGATAAGCAGGTCAAAGCATAACTTTTAGCGTGTAAAAGCTATGCTTTGACCTTGAAATAAGCTAAAAACGGCATGGCGCATGGGCTGAAAAGGCCCCTTCAACCTTATTTTTCCATCTAAATGAAACTTTTTCAGAGGCCGTTTTTCTTACCACTTTCTTTACAAAAAGTCAAAATCGGGCGCTGTCAGTGACAAACCCACAAGACTTTCGTCAATGACCGACTTTAAATAAACTACATCCGCAAAAAGAAAAACTGATTTGACAGAACGAGAGCCTCCCTAACCACGCATTCGTCTAAAAAAAGAATGAAAATTTTGCAATCATTGCATTTTTTTATTAATTTTGATTATCAATCTATCATCCACGTTATCAAATCATTGAATTGATTCAACATGAAATTAAACAACATTTTTCTTTCTTTCCTACTCACCCTCCGGGCTTCTATGGCCTCGGCGCAGCAACCTGTCGATTATGTGGATCCGTTCATCGGCACCACCAATTTCAGCGTGTGCAACCCCGGGGCGGTGCTGCCCCACGGCCTGATGTCGGTGGTGCCGTTCAACGTGATGGGCTCCGACCTCAACCAATACGACAAAGACGGACGCTGGTGGTCGGCGCCCTACGAGTATAACAACAAGTTTTTCACCGGCTTCGCCCATGTCACGATGAGCGGCGTGGGCTGTCCCGAGCTGGGCACATTGCTCACTATGCCCACCACAGGTCGGCTCGATGTGGACTACCGCAACTACGGATCGGAATATCGGGATGAGCAGGCCACGCCCGGCTACTATGCCCTGACGCTGAAGAAATATGGCGTGCGGGCCGAAACATCGGCCACCTTGCGTTCGGCCATAGAGCGATACACCTTCCCGAAGGGCCGCGCGAATATCTTGCTCAACGTGGGCGACGGCTTGAGCAACGAGTCGGGAGGTATGGTAAGGCGTGTCAGCGACACCGAGATAGAGGGCTTCCGACTGCTCGGCACGTTCTGCTACAACGCCCAGGCGGTATTCCCCATCTACTTCGTCATGCGCGTGAACAAGCGGCCGCAGACCGCGGGCTACTGGAAAAAGCAACCTAAGTTCACGGGTGTGAAGGCGCAATGGGACAAGGACAACGGACGCTATAAGCTCTACGAGAGCTACAACCGTGAGATGGCGGGCAACGAGGTGGGCTACTACTTCAGCTACGACTGTCAAGAGGGCGAACAGATTGAGGTGCGCATGGGCGTATCGTTCGTGTCGACGGCCAACGCCCGCGAGAATCTCGACGCCGAACAGCAGGGGCTTTCTTTTGCCGACATCCGCCAAAAGGCTCGCCAAACATGGGAGGAGACGCTGAACCGTGTCACCGTGGAGGGTGGTACCGAAGCCCAGAAGCGTGTGTTCTACACGGCATTGTACCACAGCCAGCTGCATCCGAATATCCTGCAGGACGTGAACGGACAATATCCCGAAATGGAAAACGGCCGCACGGGCCACACCACGGGCAACCGTTACACGGTGTTCTCGCTGTGGGACACGTATCGCAACGTCGCCCAACTCGAAACGCTGCTCTATCCCGACCGCCAGCTCGACATGGTGCGCTCGATGATCGCGATGTACAAGGAGTGGGGATGGATGCCTAAATGGGAACTCTTCGGCCGTGAGACTTGGACGATGGAGGGCGATCCGGCCATCCCGTTCATCGCCGACACGTATCTGAGAGGACTGCGCGACTTCGACATCACCGCCGCCTACGAGGCTTTCAGCCGTTCGGCCAACCTGCCGGGCAAGGACAACAAGATGCGACCCGACATCGACCCGTATCTCTCCAAGGGCTATGTGCCGATGGGTGTGTACGCGGCCGACGAGTCGGGCGACAACAGCGTGTCGCACGCGCTGGAATACTACATCGCCGACTATGCCCTGTCGCGTCTGGCCAAGGCTCTTGGTAAAGAGGCCGACGCCCGCAAATACTACGCCCGCTCGTTAGGTTACAAGCATTATTACAGCAAGGAATCGGGCACGCTGCGCCCGTTGATGAAGGACGGTAGCTTCCTTTCGCCGTTCAATCCGGAAGCGGGGGCCGACTTTTCCAACGCGCCGGGCTTTCATGAGGGGTCGGCGTGGAACTATACTTTCTGCGTACCATACGACGTGAAGAGATTGGCGCGTCTGATGGGAGGCGACCGCAAATTCGTGAACAAGTTGCAGATGGTGTTCGACAAAGGACTCTACGATCCGGCCAACGAACCCGATATCGCCTATCCCTACCTCTTCAGCTACTTCAAGGGGGAGGAATGGCGCACGCAGAAGGAGGTGAGTCGCCTCTTGGCCAAATACTTCACCGACAAGCCCGACGGCATACCGGGCAACGACGACTGCGGCACGATGTCGGCCTGGGCCATCTTCTCGATGATGGGTCTTTATCCCGACTGCCCCGGTTCGCCCCATTACACGCTGACCACGCCCACCTTCGACCGGATAACGCTACATCTCGACAAGCGCTATTATCCGCAGGGCGACCTCGTGATCGAGACTCGTCGCTCGGCTCCCGACCAAGTAACCATTAAAAAGATGACACTGGGAGGCAAACCGCTCAACAGCTATCGCGTCAATCACAACGAACTGATGAAAGGCAAAAAATTGATCATCGAAATGTAAACCTATAATTTTCATAACTCTATTTTTCAGAAGTTAAGAAAGTAAATAGAGAAAGGCCGGCATATTCCAATAGCCGGCCTTTCTCTATTTATGAATCAATACCACTTTAATTCTATTCTTCTGCTGAAGTTATTTGTTTGATATCTGTTTGTACATTGTCTATCTCTGGATATCCATTGGTATGGAGCATTTTGTCGAGGATATCTGCCTTGAATGCTACTCCTGTCCTCCTGCATAATAGAGTACCGATATAGAGAATCAACTTGTAGAGCTGATGACCTTGGATGTGAAGATAAGCATTCTCTTCATGAAGATGCTCGTTCGTCATATTGGCAGGTTGCCGCAAATTCTTGAGTGCGCCGGCAAACAATGTTTCGACCTTTTCGATATAAGCCCTTCCATTATCCGCAAGTTCTTCTCGGTTTGGTTGCAGAGGCAGACACGCATTGAACTTGGTGATGTTCCATTGTTGATTCAAAGCAGAACTTTGGCTATAATGCACAAGGTATAGAAGTGGTTTATACACAACGGCAGAAAGAATCTTTAGAAATTTACAAAAATCAAATTCCGTGTCAGGAACCAATTCTGCAAATCTATTCTGAAGACGCTCTGCTTCACAGAAATGATTCTCCCAAGAGTATGTATACGTTTGAGCAATGCGGTTATCCGCTGTAAGTTCTTCTTCTCCTCTTAACTGACGCAAGTCGCTATCTATGCAAATAAAGAAGCGCTTAGTCAGATAAGACTTATAGCGAAGACATTGCTCACATCCTCGCGTATCCATTCCATTGTTACTTTTGGAATATGTAATAAAGTGATATGTTGCCGGATAGGCGTTCTGTAACTGATAGTTCCAGAAAAGAATGTCCTCTGAATTTTCTAAATGCACGACTGCCTTGATATTCCTGTCACGCAATGGAAGATTACTATAATATCGTGCTTGATTTTCGATTCTATTCATTTTTTGTTACTTGACCGGAGTTGTTACATCTTCCATATAGATGATCTTGTCACCCCATCCATCACCAAAGATACTTGGAGAATGAGTAGTGATGAAGTACTGAGCATTAGGATTGAGTTTAACAAGGATATTGATCAACTCAAACTGCCAGCTTATGTCAAGAGAATTCTCCGGCTCATCAAGTAACACAAATGCTTCTTTCCCCTTCAAAAGGAACACACGAAGTAAAATCAGAAGGATTTGCTTTTCTCCGGAAGACAAAGCATCAAGTGGTATTACCTGTCCATCGGAGATAACATTGAACTTATTCCCTTCAATTTCAATATACTTCCCTGTGGTCTTAAAAAGACCGTTGATAGCAGAGCAGAAATTTTCAATACGAACTTTCATCTCTGTCTGTTTTTCTGCGGAAGCATCGATCATCGCCATTCGTTGGTACATCATTGAAGGTCCCGTCTTCATGTCAAACATATAGAATTCCAGATCCTGGGTCAAGGCATTAGAGACCTTGCGCTTGTCTCGCATGGCAATATTATCGATGGAAGGTACATATACAACTTGGTCTTTGTCATCGATATTTTCAAGGGCAATCTTATTGATTTCACCCAGTAGAGTGGTCTTTCCACTGCCATTGATACCTACGATGATATTAACGTCTTCGTTAGCCGTAATGTGTACATCGTACTTATCCCAGAGACGAGTCGTGATTTTTTCAATCTTTGAGTATGACATAATATCTGACCTTTGGTATGCTCATCGTATAACAAGAGCACACATTATTAATAATTCGATACACGACGAAGACGCGCGGTTGAATTTTATTCTCCAAACGCTTCGGCTTCAGCCTGCGCGATGATATCTTCACGGCTCATGCGCTGAGCGCTGATGTGGCTCAAGTCAAACTCTTCGCCATTGAGATCCAAGTCATTGGCAGTGGCATTGTCTACCGTAGCGGACGCGGCGGCAGCGTGTTGAGCCGTGCCGGGTGTCTCCTCGCCCACCTCATTGTCCGACCGATACATCGGGGAACGGCGTTGCCGACGCGAATTATCTTTGTAAACTTTCTCACGGAAAGCCGTAGGATGCTTCTCTTCGGCCGTCTCGTCGGGTTGCCGCGTGATAATGAAGTCGTCTTTCGTATCCGTGTTGGGCACGTTCTCTACAGGTTCTTCCTCCATCTTCGTACGATTACCCTTGGCGGCGAACACGCTGTCGATGAACTGTGGTTCCCTGCGCAGCCGTTCCAGCGTGAGCTTCGCGGCCTTCTGCTGGCTCTCCTTCTTGCTGTAACCCGTACCGTTGCATCCTTCCACGCCTTCGAGCATGACTCGATAGTTGAACATGGGACTGCCGTTCTCATCGCTTTTCTCATCCACGATTTCGAAGTCCATCTTCACACGGTTCTTCTGGCTCCACTCGATGAGCTTGCTCTTGAAGTTCACCTCTTTGTAAGCTACCTTGTCAATATTGATCATCTGGGCCAGCACGCGATCTTCCATGAAGCGCATGCAGGCGTTGTAGCCGCGATCTAAGTAGAGGGCGCCCACAAGAGCCTCGAAGGCATTGCCACCCATGTAGTTGTTGTGCGACGAACTGCGGCCGCTGCTGAGTATCAACCTGCTGATTCCCATTTCCTTAGCCAACCGGTTGAGCGTGTCGCGCTGCACTAATTTAGAGCGGGTATTGGTGAGAAAGCCTTCGCGTTTGCCCGGGAAATGACGGTAAACGATATCGCCCACGATGGCGTCGAGGATGGCGTCGCCGAGAAACTCCAATCGTTCGTTGTTGACAGGTTTGCCCTTGGCGTTGCGCCGCATGACGCTTTTGTGCATCAAGGCCAGTTTATAGTAACTGATATCGTGTGGAAAAACGCCGATGATACGGTAGAGAGACAAATAAAGCTCCTTCTCCTGACGGAAAGGGAGCCTTATTCTATCGATGATATTATTCAGCATACTTCTTGAATACTACGCAGCAGTTGTGTCCGCCAAATCCGAAAGTATTGCTCAAAGCAGCGTTCACCGGGCGCTTCTGTGCCTCATTGAAAGTGAAATTCATACGATAATCGAGCTGTTCGTCGTTGTCGCCTTCCTCGTGGTTGATGGTCGGCGGCACGATATCGTTCTGAACAGACAGCACGCATACCATGGCCTCAACAGCACCGGCAGCACCCAGCAGGTGGCCCGTCATGCTCTTCGTAGAACTGATGTTGAGTTTATAGGCATGGTCGCCAAAAACATCCTTGATGGCCTTGGCCTCCGATACGTCGCCGACGGGTGTCGACGTGCCGTGAACATTGATATAGTCGATATCCTCTGGCTTCATGCCCGCGTCTTCGAGAGCATTAAGCATGACGAGTTTGGCACCCAGACCTTCGGGATGAGAAGCCGTGATGTGGTGAGCGTCGGCACTTGCTCCCTCGCCTACCATCTCGGCGTAGATCTTCACGCCACGAGCCTTGGCATGTTCAAGTTCTTCCAGAATCAGACAACCCGCGCCCTCGCCCATGATGAACCCGTCGCGGCTGGCACTGAATGGACGGCTGGCGTGCTCGGGGTCGTCGTTGCGGGTAGACAGGGCGTGCATAGCGTTGAATCCGCCTACTCCACATTCACAGATGGCGGCCTCGGCACCACCGCTCACGATGATGTTGGCCTTGCCCAGACGAATCAGGTTGAACGCGTCGGCCAACGCGTTGCTCGATGAGGCGCACGCGCTGGTGGTGGTATAGTTAGGTCCATGGAACCCAAAATGAATACTGATCTGGCCCGAAGCGATGTCGGCAATCATCTTGGGAATGAAGAAGGGGTTGAACTTAGGACCGTCAGCCATGTGCTGTCCGTAGTAGGTTACTTCGTCCTGGAATGTCTTAATACCGCCGATTCCTACACCGTAAACCACGCCGATACGGTTCTTGTCCTCTTTCTCAAGGTCGAGCCCGGCATCTTTCACGCCCTGCATGGCACTGATCATGGCCAGCTGACAATAGCGGTCCATCTTGCGAACTTCCTTGCGGTCGATATAATCGGTCACATTGAGGTTCTTTACTTCACAGGCAAACTGTGTTTTGAAATTGGTTGCGTCGAATTGCGTAATAGGTGCTGCGCCGCTTTTGCCAGCCAAAAGGTTGGCCCAAGTCTCTTCAGGAGTATTGCCTACAGGAGTAACAGATCCAAGACCTGTTACTACTACTCTCTTTAATTCCATCTAAATAAAAAAGTTAATTAGGAATTAGGGATTAGTGATCAGAGCCACGCATCGAAAAACAACGGATGCACCGGTCCAATCCTTAATCACTAATCCCTAATCGTATAAAAATAAAGCTGTAGCTAAATTACTTAGCGTTCTCTTCGATATACTTGATAGCGTCGCCTACGGTCTGGATAGTCTCTGCCTTGTCATCCGGAATAGAGATACCGAATTCCTTCTCGAATTCCATGATCAATTCTACAGTATCAAGCGAGTCAGCACCAAGATCGTTTGTGAAACTTGCTTCTGGCTTAACTTCTGCTTCGTCAACACCGAGTTTGTCCACGATAATAGCCTTTACTTTGCTTTCAATTTCTGACATAATTGTAACTTTTAAATTGGTTTATAAATAATATTCAGATTAAAAATCGGGTGCAAAGAAACAAATTTTTCTTCAATGTTCCAAATAAATCAATTAAAATTAGTACCATTTTTGCACAGGTACCCCCCTATTGTGCATAAAATTACGCCTTTATTTGGCAATATTAAAATGATCAGCCTATCACTTTCATTACTTTCTCCAATATCATTTCAGGTGAAATATTTTTCAGACAGGCATAGTCGCCACGCAGACAGGGCTTATTGCCGTAGACCGAACAGGGACGACAAGGCAGGTTGAGACCGATGGCGTTGTCGGGATTCTGGCGCCAACCCATGAAACCGGCAAAGGGATGGGTGGCGCCCCAGACGCTGACGACGGGCGTAGCGGTGAGCGAAGCCAGGTGCATATTGCCGCTGTCCATGCTGATCATCACGTTGAGGTGGCTCATCAGAATGAGTTCTTTCTTCAGACTGCCCAGCACGGCCGACGCATTGAGGCAGTTAGAATATTTCCGGACCCAGCCATCGAGCACTGTTTTCTCCTTACCGCCCCCGCCGAAGAGGAAAATACGACACGAGGGATGGCGCTGAATGAGTTGCGCGATCACCTTTTCCATGTTCTCCACAGGATAAATCTTACCCTTATGAGCCGCAAAGGGCGCTATGCCTATCCACTGTTGAAACTTCTTTTTTTCACCTATTATATTAGGTAGCAGTCGGAGATTGCCTCCTTCGGGTGGAAAAACGCTGATGAAAGTAGGCTCCACGGTGTAACCCAAACGGGCCAACACATCGAGATAATTCTTGAAAGCGGTGGGTTGCTGCACCATCACCTTGTCGTTGCAGCGTGTCAGAAGCTGTTTGCCACGGCGATGTTTGTCGATATGCGCCACACGGAAACGGCCTAAGTTGAAACGCAGACGCAGATAATTGGACCGCAGGATGTTATGAAAATCGGCTACGGCCGTGATATTCTTGGCTACCAACCGGCGGTAAAGCGCGTTCATCCCTCGCAGTCCGGCATACTCTTTCTTGACGTCGGCCGCCATAAAACCCACATTGGGCGCCAATCCTTCGAACAACACACGGGCAAAGGGCTTGCTCAACACCGTGACGCGCAAATCGGGATATTGCCGTGCCAATGAAGCCACAACGGGTACTGCCATGGCGACATCGCCAAGTGCTGAGAAACGAATAATCAGTAAATGATCTTTCATTGTTGGATGTTTGGTTGTTTGGTTGTTATGGTGTTGGGATGAATAGTTACTCTGTCTATATTTAAACAAACTATTCATCCCGACACCTCCACACCCCGACAACTTAACAACAACTTATTTCTTATACAACACCGGATTGGTGGCAGGATCGTTATACATTTTCATCTGTCGATACACCTTCATATACTTGCGGCCGGCCTCGATGTCGTCGAGCAGCTGGTCGATGGCCGTGCTCAGGTCAACCTGCTGTTCGAGCAGCACGTTGAGTTTAGCCCGACACTTCTCCCGATGTTCGGGCGTGGCGTCCTCACGCTCGGCCTGCTCACGCATGTGATAGATTTTAAGAGCCAGAATGCTCAGTCGGTCTACGGCCCAAGCCGGACTCTCCGTATTGATGCGGGCATCGGGCAACACCTCCACGTCACTGTATTTCTGACGGAAATAGCTGTCTATCTGCTCCACCAAATCGGTGCGGTCCTGATTGCTGCGGTCGATACGACGCTTCAAACCTAATGCCTCCACGGGATCGATATGCGGATCGCGGATGATATCTTCGAAATGCCACTGTACGGTGTCGATCCAACACTTCAGATAAAGCCTGTTTTCAATCGAATCGCGTTCGTAAGGATTATTAATAGGTGTTTCGATGTTGTCCTTCACATGATAATCAACAATCGCCTTGTTGAAAATCTCGTTGCACGTTTCTGTAAATGTCATGTCTTTGGTTTTTTAATAATGCTGCAAATGTAAAGATTATATTTTATATTTCCAAATAATTTGGTTGTTGGGTTGTTATGGTGTTGGGATGAATATTTAGTTGTTATGGTGTTGGGTTGTTGGGATGAATAGTTACTCTGTCTATATTTAAACAAACTATTCATCCTTCACACCTTAACAAAGCGAACTTTGGCTCAACGAACGTCCCCACAGAACAAACTATTCATCCCAACAACCCAACACCATGACAACCAAATTAACAACCCCACAACCAAACCTGTGGATAACTCTGTTCATAACTTTGTGAATATCCACAACCTTGGTTCCGGTGACTTGTCCACTGTGGATATCCACATACTTATCCAAGCATTTTCAAAAAGTTTTCAACGATTTTTCCATCAGAAAAGATATAAACTTATCAACACCGCACGTAGTGATACCCTTTTGTGGAAAACACGCACAAACCATTGAGTATCATCCTGAAGATATTTCAAGCAGCCGTGGGTAACAATCCCTGAAATGTTAATATTGAAACTACCAAACAAATCGTCCTGAAGTTATAAACATATCCACACGATATCATCTTACTCTTTTCCTTTTCTTTTAAAAAAGAGAAGAAATAAAAAATAATAATGAAGTGTGGAAAAAAGGAATAATTTCCGGATTTTGTAAATGGCGTGAGCCGTAGGGGCCTGATTTATCACGTTCCGCCTCTGCATGGCTTCTATATTAAGAAAAGAAAAAATAAAAACGAGGAAATGAGAAGTAATCCATTGTTTTTGTCAAAGTATAACTATTGGAATTAAAAGCATAACTATTAGTAGTTAAAAGCATAACTTTTAGCGTGTAAAAGGGCTGCTATCAGGAGCCAAAAGCATAGCTTTTACACCCTGAAAGCATAACTATTGGGAAATATACCTTAATATATACGCCAGTTCGGTTTAAGAAAAGAGGTGTAAAAGTTGGTAATCTGTTATGCTATCATTTTGGAACTTTCCGCAATTTCAAGCTGGCCGCTTGCGGCCCTTATGTCTTTGTAAGAAAACCTACCCCGGCCATTGCTTTGCTTTTCCCTTCGGCCAGCGATTTGCAATTACCTCGCTCCGCGAACAGCGACCTTCGGTTCCCAAAGGGAGGGAGAACTAACTGAAGAGTGTGAAGTGTGAAATGTAGATAGCTTACCTTTTCGCACTTCACACTTTATATTTTACATTTCCCGCTTCCCATTTCCCACTTAGCTTTCTGTCTTTCTTGGCCGCTTGCGGCCCTTATGTCTTTGTTCTCCGCCGACAGAAAAATATGTTCTTATGTCTTTATGTCTTTAAAACAACATAAGAAAAACATGTCCTTTTGTCTTTATGTCAAAAAACTCAACATGTGTCTTTATGTCAGAAAAACGGCATATAGGAATTATGTCCTTGTGTCTTGAAATACAATGCTTTAATTCTTGATAACAATAAATTCCAAGTTATTTTGGAACAACGTCTTTAAAAACGTACCTTTGTGTCTGTATATTCTGCGATAGCGATTGAAGGTTATCTGAAAGAATTTTGGATAGTAGAATTATATATGACTATATATGGTGAAACAATTTGAAATAAGAAATAGTACAGCTGAATTCCTTACCTTTATGATTGAAGGAAAAGAAGATGGCATACAAGTCGTGTATAAAAAAGAAACTATATGGGCGACACAAAAAGCAATGGCAACATTGTTTAACGTAGGAGTTTCTGCAATCAGTAAACATCTAAAGAATATTTTTGAAAGCGGAGAACTTGATAAAACAACGACTATTTCCAAAATAGAAACAGTCGTAAAAAGAGGTTTTCGTGGAGAATCGAAAGAAGAGGTTGAGTTTTACAATCTTGATGCCATTATTTCCGTCGGCTATCGTGTCAATTCTGTTCGTGCAACTCAATTCCGCCAATGGTGTACTTATGTACTTCGTCAGTTTGCTATTCGTGGGTATGTCATAGACAGAAAACGAATGGAAAACGGCTCATTTATTGGGGAAGACTATTTCGAACATCTGCTTGCCGAAATAAGGGAGATTAGACTGAGTGAACGTCGATTTTATCAGAAACTTACTGACATATATACAACGAGTATTGATTACAATCTTAATGCACCTACCACTCGTATCTTTTTCAAAAAAGTGCAGAATAAGATGCACTACGCTGTGCATGGGCATACTGCCGCAGAGTTAATTGTAGATAGGGCTAATGCAGAGCATGAACACATGGGGTTAACTTCATGGGAAAAAGTACCTAACGGAAAGATTGTGAAAACGGATGTTTCCGTCGCAAAGAATTATTTAAAAGAAAATGAATTGGAAGCAATGGGGAGAATTGTCAATTCTTTCCTTGATGTTGCTGAAGATATGGCGAAACGTCATATTCCCATGACCATGGAGGATTGGGCAAAACGTATAGACAAGTTTCTGGACGTTACAGATCGTCCCGTGTTGCCCGACAGTGGGAAAGTATCGGCTGAATATGCGAAAGAGTATGCTGAAACAGAATTTGAGAAATACAGAGTTATTCAAGATAAACTTTTTAAATCAGATTTTGACCGCTTTGATAAAGGAAATATATTACCACTTGATTTTAATTCCGACGAAAAATGAATAATACAGTTAAAGATATGGAAATCAAGCAAGATTGGAAGGAGAAAGGCTATGTCGACGAGGCGGTCGACGCGTCATTGGACTTGAAGGCGGAGATTCGCCGGCTCTGCCGTGAGAAGGACGCTGTGGTCCTGGCACATTATTATACGGTGGGCGACATACAGGACGTGGCCGACTTCGTGGGCGACTCGTTGGCGCTGGCCCGCGAGGCCGCCGATACCGACGCCCGTGTAATGGTGATGTGCGGCGTGCACTTCATGGCCGAAACGTGCAAGCTGCTCTCGCCCACGAAGACGGTGCTCTGTCCCGACCTCACGGCGGGCTGTTCACTGGCCGACAGCTGTCGGGCCGACGACCTTCGCCGATTCAAGGAACAGCATCCGGGCTATCAGGTGGTGAGCTATGTCAACACCACGGCGGCCGTAAAGGCCCTGACCGACTGCGTAGTGACGAGCGGCAATGCCAAACGGGTGATCGACAGTTTTCCGCCCGACGCCAAGATAATCTTCGGACCCGACCGTAACTTAGGCGACTATCTCAACAGCGTCACGGGCCGCGACATGCTCCTTTGGAACGGCGGTTGCCACGTACATGAGAAGTTTGGCGTCGACGTCATCATGAAACTCCGTCGGCTGCATCCCCAAGCCGTCGTCATGGCTCATTTGGAATGTAAGGCGCCCGTCCTGGCTCTGGCCGATGTAAAAGGCTCCACGGCCGCCATGCTCGCCTACGTCCGGGCTCATCCCGAGACCACGGAGTATATCGTAGCTACGGAGGCCGGCATTCTGCACGAGCTGGAGCGCGCCCATCCTGCCGCCACGTTCTATCCTGTGCCGCCCGAGGTGAGTGAAGGCGGACCGGGATGCGCCTGCAACGAGTGCGAATATATGAAGAAGAACACGCTCCGCAAGGTCTATCTGACCCTGAAATACGGATGGCCCACGGTGGAGGTGGACCCCGCCATCGCTGCCGACGCCGTGAAACCCATCGAACGGATGCTGAGGATATAATGGGAAATGTGGAATGGGAAATGTGAAATGAGGAGTGGGGAATGGGGAGTGGGAAATAACGGATTCACGCGATGAATGAAATTATAATCAGGCGAATCAGACAGGGCGACGAAAAGGCGTTTGAGGCTGTCTATCGCGAATACTATCCATTGTTGTGCCGGTTTGGCATGCAGCTTCTCCATAACGCCGAACTGGTAGAGGAGGTGGTCGACGACGTGTTTTTCGCGCTATGGGAACGGCGTTCCGAGATAGACATACAGTCGCTGAAGGCCTACCTGCTGAAAGCCGTGCGCAACAAGAGTCTGAACGAACTGAACTCACTTGGTCATCGGCAGCGGCAGATGACCGGTCGAATCGACATGGGCGACCGGCTGGATTTCATCTCATCGCTGTTCGACGATGCCCATCCCTTGGAACAGTTGCTGGTCAGAGAGGCCGAGGAACGGCTCAGCCAAATCGTCGACAGCCTGCCCGAAGAGGACCGAAGGGTCTTCATGATGCAGCGGACGGAGGGAAAGACCTACGCCGAGATAGCCATGGAGCTGGGTATCTCGGTCAACACGGTGAAATATCACATGAAGAAGACCATACGCCTGTTGTCCGACGCGATGGGGCGGTGCCTTCTGCTGTTGCTTCTTATCAAATAAAAAAAATCTTTTTTTCTTTTTCTCGCTACCCTTTCTTCATCTTTTTTGGTCATACTTTATTGAAAGATGAAGAAAAATGAAAGAATCAAACCCCGATATCGACCTGCTGATAGGTTCCTTTATTGATGGAACCATCAGTCGTGAGGACTTCCTGACGCTGAAAGCGTGGACCTGGGAGTCGGACGACCATGCGGCATACGTGCGCCGTTGTCTCCAGACACTGGTGGCAGCCCGCACGGCGAGTGGCGAATCCTCTTTCGACACCGAGGCCGCCATCGCCCGTTTCCACGCCCGTGTCGGTCGCGAGCGTACAGGCAGTGGCATAAAGCGGGTTTGGTTGCGCCGGGTGGCCGCCGCAGCGGTGGTCCTTCTCGTCGTGTTGCCGTGGATAGGCTACCGCTTGGGAACCAATGCCGTCAAGAGCGACTTCTCGAGTGTGGTGACGGAAGTTCCCGAAGGGTCGCAGCTGAACCTGAAACTGCCCGACGGTACCACGGTGAAGCTCAACTCGGGGTCGACATTGACCTATTCGCAGGGCTTCGGTATTACCGACCGTGAGGTGATTATTGACGGGGAAGGCTACTTCACCGTCAAACACGACGACCGGCTGCCTTTCAAAGTAAGCACCCGTGAGCTCGTTCTCCACGACCTCGGCACCGAATTCAGCTTCAGGAGTTATCGTCAGGACGATTACGCCCGGGTGAATCTCTTCGAGGGAAAGGTCAGTCTCGACAACGAGGTAGCGCATACCGCGGGCCATGAAATGCTGCCCGGCGAGCGCGTCGTGATGAACAAGCGCACCGGCCGAATCGTCAAGACCTCTTTGGAAAAAGACGCGCGTACGGCCCGCGAGATGACCGAACTGACCTTCGACAACGCCACGGTGGCCGAGATAGCCCGCGAACTGTCGCGAAGTTACGGCGCACGCGTAGAAGTGGCTGCCGGAGTGGCCGGCCGACGATTCTACGGTTCGTTCAATCGCAAGGAGAACACCTTGGAACAGGTGTTGGCCGTGATGTCGGACACCTGGCAGATACGCTATAAGAGAGAAAAAGAAAAATACATTTTATATTAGTACATATCAAGCAACCATCAAAACACAGCAGCCCATGAAAAGAAAAAACATGTGCCGTCTCGGCAAGAGATTTCTCCTGATGGCCTGTATCGCCTGTCTTGCGGTCATCGCGGCGTCGGCTCAGAAACTGACGTTCAACGTGAGCAACGTCACGGTGAAGCAGGCTATGTCGCAATTAAAGAAACAGACCGGTTATTCCTTCGTGTTCTACGCCGAAGACATCGACGTAGACAAGATTGTCAGTGTGAAGGCCGACAACGCCGACCTGACACGGATTGTCGGTCAGATTCTGGCTCATCAGAACGTGAATTACGAAATCAAGGGAAAGAACATCGTCGTCAACAAGGCGCGCGGCGTCCGCACCCCCGTAGCCAACGCTTCCACGGAAGCCAAGCGGAAGGTAAGCGGCAAAATCGTAGACCCGGCCGGTGAACCCGTTATCGGGGCCACCGTGAAAGAAGAGGGTACCGGAAACGCCACCGTGACGGACATAGACGGCAATTACACCTTCTACGTAACGGACGCCAACGCCAAGCTGTACGTCAGTTACGTGGGTTATCGTCCCCGGACGGTGAAGCTCTCCGAAAGTTCGCTTATCAGGTTGAGTGAGGACACGGAATCACTCAACGAGGTGGTCGTCATCGGCTACGGCACCGTGAAGAAGAGCGACCTGACCGGCTCGGTGGTGTCCGTGGGCGAAGGAAAGTTTACGGAGGGTATCACCACCAACGCCTTCCAGATGATCAACGGCAAGGCGGCGGGCGTGAACGTCAGCCAGACGAGTTCAGCGCCCGGTGCCTCTACCAAGATACAGATTCGCGGTGCCGGTTCGATCAACAGCAGCAACGACGCCCTTGTCGTGGTGGACGGCATGCCCGGCGTCGACCCGTCGTCTGTCAATGCCGATGACGTGAAGTCCATCGAAGTGCTGAAAGACGCCTCGGCGGCGGCCATCTACGGAACGCGGGCGGCCAACGGCGTGATTCTGATCACCACGAAGTCGGGGGCGAAAGCCTCGTTGCGGGTGAAGTTTGGCGCGGAACTGGGATTCCAGTCGGTTGCCAAGCGGATGAAAGTGTTGAACGGCCGCGACTATATGGAGACGTTGAACGCGCTGCGATCGGAGTCGAATCATCCCGACGGCGCCATCTATACGCAGGATCAAATCAATTCCGTAGGTCGCGGAACCGACTGGCAGGACGAGATTTTCCGTAACGGTGCGCCCGTTCAGAACTACAGACTCGGGTTCTCGGGCGGCGGCGAGAAGCACACGTTCTATCTGGGATTAGGCGTCATGGATCAGCAGGGACTGGTCGATCGGTCTAAGCTGACTAAATACAACGTGAGGGCCAACGTCAACCTGACGCCGACCGACTTTCTGCGTTTCAAGTTCAACATGAACTATACGCGTGACGACGGAACCTCCATCTTCGAGGGAACGGGCGTCAACGAAGGTGCCGGCGTTATCAATTCCGCCATCCAGTTCGACCCTACCCTTCCAGCCGGAAAGAATCCGGAAACGGGCCGCTATTACACGAACGACTATATCTCGCTCGACAATCCGCTGGCTCTTCTGAAAGGCATCGATACCGACCGCCATTCCAACAACGCCTACGGCACGTTGGCCGTGGAGCTGGAACCGTTGAAGAACCTGATTCTGACGGCGAGGGTGGGCGCGACGGTCAATTCGTATATGAATAATTTCTACCGCACACGCGAGACCATAACCGGCCTGGCTTCGGGCGGCTCGGCCAACAAAAGGAGCGGCGAAAGCACGCAGTGGCTTGCTGAGTTCCTGCTGAACTACAGTAAGACGTTTCATGAAATCCACGACCTTTCCGTCATGTTCGGTACCACCTACGAGCAGTTCCTGTCGGAATACGTCACGGGCAACGCCACAGGATTCCTGTCGGACGTGTTGAGCTACAACAACATGCACGGTGGCGATACGCTCAACGGCGACGACGTGTACTCGTTCAAGAGCCGCAACAGGCTGCACGGACTTCTCGGCCGGTTCAACTACAACCTGCGCGACAAGTATCTGCTTACGGCGTCTTTTCGTTACGACGGCACGTCGCGCTTCTCCGAGAACCACAAATACGCCTTCTTCCCGTCCATGGCCCTCGCGTGGAGAATGTCGGAAGAATCGTTCATGAAACGGCTGAAGCAGCTGAGTTACCTGAAGCTGCGCGTAGGATACGGTAGGCTCGGCAACCAGGGAATCAACAATTACGCGACCCTCCGCACGCTGGTAGCGGGCGGTTCGGTTGTCTTCGGCAATTCGCTTTCGCAGGGATTGGTGTTGGCGCGACTGCCCAATCCCAACCTGCGGTGGGAGACGACGGAGGAATATAACGTAGGCGTGGACTTCGGTTTCTTCGATAATCGGATCTCGGGCAGCGTCGACCTCTTCGTCAGAAACACCAAAGACCAGCTGTTCGACAAGCTCTTGCCGTCGGCCATCGGCTTCTCTTCGGTAAAAGTCAACGCAGGCAACGTGCGAAACTCGGGTCTGGATCTCGTCCTCAATACCGTGAACGTCCGGTCCAAGAGACTGAGTTGGGAAACGTCGGTCAACCTGTCGTTGCTCAAGAATGAGGTGAAGAGCCTGCCCGACTACATGCCGCGGCTGATTACCGGCGACATCGCGTCGTTCGTATCGGGATTCAACATCACGCGGGTGGGCGACCCCATCTACGCTTTCTACGGCTTCAAGGTGGACGGTATCTTCCAGCAGGGCGACGACATCGCCCATTCCGCCCAGCCCAATGCCCGTCCCGGCGACCTGAAATTCCACAACTATGATAACGACGACCGCATCACGTCGGAGGACCGCACCATCCTGGGCAAGCCGTTTCCCGACGTCACCTTCGGCATCACCAACACCTTCAAGTACAAGAACTTCACCTTGGGCGTGTTCCTGCAGGGCGTTTACGGTATCAGCACCTTGGATGTCAATGTGCTGGAGTCGCTCTACCCTACCAACGAATACCGTAACCGTCTGGCCAAATACTACAAGAACCGCTGGACTCCATCCAATCCCACCAACCGTTATCCCAGTGGCGTGAATCCCACGAATTACGGCGGACAGTATGTTGTCAATTCTCTGACAGTCGTAGACGCGTCGTTCCTCCGTGTGAAGAATGTCAGCCTCACCTACGACATCCCTCTGAAGAGCCACAGAATACTCCAGACGGCGCAGGTTTACGCCTCGGTGGACAACCTGTGTACCTTTACAAGCTACGACGGATTCGACCCCGACGCCAGCGTTACCGGCTCGTCCAGCGTCTCCAAAGTCAATTATAACAGTTATCCTCTCTCCAGAACGATTCGCTTTGGAGTAAACCTGACCTTTTAACGTGTACCGACAATGAAACATTCGAAATTATCATTAGCCCTTTCCGCCGCGCTTTTCTGCGTGACGCTGTCCGGATGCAAGGACTTCTTAGATGAGAAAGTATATACGGAATACGACCCTTCCGCGCTTCTGAAAGAGCGAAACGGCGTCGACGCCTTGCTGGCCGGCGCCTATTCGAGGTCGAGAATCGTGCAGTATGAAAGCCGCAACTATATGTACCTCTTCAACGAGTTTCCCACCGATATCGCCTTCGAGACGGGCGGAGGACTGGAGCGTAACGCGGCGCCGTTCATCAATTACGCGTGGTCCGTGGACGATCAGCTGCTCAACAGTTTCTGGACGAAGATGTACACGGCCGTATCGAGCGCCAACGCCGTGCTCGACGTCACGTCGGGACTGTCGGGAATATCGGAGGAAAAAGTCAATTCCATACGCGGTGAGGCTTGCTTTATCCGCTCTTCTTCCTACTATTTCCTGTATAATCTCTTCGGAACCGTGCCCATCATCGAGATTCCCGACGGCGCCTCGCCCGAAAAGATAGAGGAAATAGGCCGGTCTACGCCCCGTGCGACGCACGAGCAGATGGTCAGATACATGGAAGAAGACCTGACTTTCGCGGCGGAACATCTGCCGGTGAAAGAGGAACCGATCGGCCATGCCACGAAAGGGGCCGCGCTGGCCGTTCTCACGAAGCTGTACATGCACGAGAAGGACTGGTCGAAGGTGGTGGCCACGGCCCAAAAGATCATCGACCTGGGCTATTACTCGCTCTACGACGATTACACCAAACTCTTTACGGTAGAGGACGAAAGCAATCGGGAATTCATTTACAGGGCACCTTGCATCGCGCAAAGCGGCTATGCCAACAACTACATGGCCCACGCCTTTCCACCCAACTATCCCGTTCAGAGCACTGGGCCAACTTCGGAGCGCAGTTTCGCACCTATACCGCTTTCTATGACACGTTCGGCGACGATGACACAAGGAGGAAACTCCTCATTACGCGTTACACCAACCAGTCGGGACACGAGGTGGAATTGCTCAGAGACGCCAAGGGCAACCCGCTGAACAACGTGCGCAGCTTCAAGTATTGGCCCGATCCCAATGCCGTAGGCGAGCACATGGGAAACGATATCGTGTACGTGAGGTACGCCGACATCCTGCTCTGCAAGGCGGAGGCCTTGAACGAACTCAACGGACCGAATGAGGAGAGTGTCAGTCTGGTCAATATGGTTCGTAAACGAGCCAAGACGACACTCATATCGCTATCCGATTATCCCACCAAAGAGCGGTTCAGAGACTTCATCCTGGCCGAACGCGGCAGGGAATTCTATACGGAAGGCTTGCGCAGGGAAGACCTCATCCGCCACGGAAAACTTATTTCCGACGCACGGGCAAGGGGCAAAGACGCCAAGGATTACCAGACACTCTACCCCATCCCTCTGCGACAGATGGAGGCAAACGACCGTCTTGAGCAGAATCCGGGTTATGAGAGTCACAAAAAATAGATTCAACGTTTGACTTTTTAAGCATAATGAAAGATCTCAGATTTTATTCTTTCCTTTTAGCTTCCGCGTCGTCGGCCACGCCCATGGCCGCCACGGGGGAGCCGACGCGGCCCAACATCATCCTCTTCATGGTGGATGACATGGGGTGGCAGGATACATCGGTACCGTTCTGGACGCAGCCGACGCGGCTGAACCGAACCTACGAGACGCCCAACATGGAACGGCTGGCGGCCGAGGGAATGCTGTTTACGCAGGCCTACGCCTGTCCCATCAGTTCGCCGAGCCGGTGCAGCCTGATGACGGGGTCGAACGCCGTGCGCCATCGCGTGACGAACTGGACGCTTGAGAAGAATATCGTGACCGATGACGATGACGATCGTGTGGCCGTGCCCGACTGGAACTACAATGGTATCTGCCAGACCGAGGACGTCGACCATACCTATCCGGCCGTGTCGTTCGTCGAACTGCTTCGCCGTGGCGGCTATCACACCATCCACTGCGGCAAAGCTCACTGGGGCGCCATCGATACGCCGGGCGAGAATCCGACGCATTTCGGATTCGAGGTGAACATATCGGGACATGCCGCCGGCGCGCCAGCCACCTATCTCAGTGAAGATAATTACGGACACAGGAAGGACGGCACGCCCACTTCCCGCTTCTCCGTGCCGGGACTCGATAAATACTGGGGCACAGGAACGTTTCTCACCGAAGCGTTGACGCGCGAGGCGCTGCGGGCTCTGGGACAGGCGAAGGCCTACGGACAGCCGTTCTACCTGTATATGTCGCATTACGCGGTGCATGTGCCGATAGATCGCGACGAGCGTTATTTCTCTAAATACATAAGGAAGGGACTCTCCGACAAGGAAGCCGCCTACGCCTCATTAGTGGAAGGAATGGATCATAGCTTAGGCGAGATTCTCGACTGGCTCGAGAAGAACGGTGAGGCCGAGCGCACCATCGTCATTTTCATGAGCGACAACGGCGGTTATGCCACGGGCAGCCAATGGCGCGACGAACCGCTGTTTACGCAAAACGCGCCGTTGAACTGCGGAAAGGGGTCGCTCCACGAAGGAGGCATTCGCGAACCGATGATCGTGAGGTGGCCCAAACGGGTGGTGGCGGGCAGTCGGTGCGACCGTTACATCATGATAGAGGACTTCTACCCTACCATTCTGGAGATGGCGGGAATCGGGAAATACCGGGTGCCGCAGACGATAGACGGCAGGAGCTTCGTGCCGCTGCTGACCGGTACGGGCGATCCGTCGCGCGGCCGCAGCTTGGTGTGGAACTATCCGAACGTATGGGGCAACACGGGACCGGCCATCAGCCTGAACTGTGCCATCAGAAAGGGCGACTGGAAACTCATTTACAGTTACAAGACGGGGAAGAAGGAGCTGTATAACATCCCGCGGGATATCGGTGAGAAGAACGACCTGGCGGCCCGTTATCCGCAATCGTCAAGTCGCTCTCCCGTGAGTTGGGCGATTATCTTAGAAAGAATGGCGGTCAGCGCCCGTCGTTTAAAGCGACCGGACAGCCCTGTCCATGGCCCGACGAGCCATGGACCTACCTCGGCCCTCCCAAAGGGAGGGAGAACTAACTGAAGAGTGTGGAGTGTGAAATGTAGACAGCTTATCTTTTCACACTCCACATTTTATATTTCCCACTTCTCATTTATCATTTCCCACTTAGCTTTATGTCTTTCTTGGCCGCTTGCGGCCCTTATGTCCTGTTCCGACAATCTGAAAAATATGTTTTTATGTCTTTATGTCAAAAAAACAACATGAACAAAAAATATGTCCTTATGTCTTTATGTCAAAAAACATCATGTGAAAAACATGTCCTTATGTCCTTAAAAACAACATGAGGAAAACATGTCCTTCTGTCTTTACTCTGAATAATCTTTACATCCACCCTCCAAAAAGTGGCATTATTCCGGAAAAGAAAAGACTTGGACGAAAATAAACGATTGTAGAGCCAGTTTATAAATCGCTGGTTATCAATACGTTGTGCTTTTTAAGGCGTTTTCCTTTCACTTTTTTACCCTTATTAGCTATGTTTTTAGCCTGTCATTGCGGCCCTTTCATCGGCTGAAAGTTATGCTTTAGCGGCGTCATCGCTATGCTTTGAGTCGATAAAAGCATAGCTTTGGGCATAAAAGGATATCAAAATCGGCAAACCGAAGGGATTTTTCAGCGTGCCGGCACTTAGATGAAGCGTTACGTAAGTGTTAAAATAATGCGATTTTTTCTGACAAAATCACTTGTAGGCTTGTCCCCACAAATTATCGGATAAGCCCTTTGTGAGAGCGGAACGTGATGAATCACGCCCCTACGCCTGCCGGATGAAATCATCGGGAGGATGCGAAATATATGGCGTGCCGCCCCCTCCGATGAAAATAGAGTTTTATTTGATGATTACCTTGCGGCCGCCGACGATGTAGGCGCCTGCGGACAGTTGGCGGCGTGCGGCGTCGGCGAGGCGATCGGCCACGCGCCGACCTTGCAAGTCGTACACCGGACCGCTAAATCCCGTCGCGTCGTCCGTCACGCCATCGATGCCGGTGGTCTCGTCGTCGAGGATGATGGAGAACTCCTTGGCGCCTTGACTGCCGTTGCGGACAATATAGGCACGGTAGGGAGGAACCGTGGCGGCGAGGTTGTCGGTCGTTACCTTGTGGAATTTGCCGTTGCTCTGCAGGATGTAGGCGTTGGCGGCGGCAGCGTTGTCCACGCCGTCTATCGTGCCCACGAAGCTGTACTTGCCGGCGGTGGTCGTCAAAGCGGCGGCATTGAAGGCTTTCACCTCTATGTCATTGCCGCCGAGCTGTGGCGTGCCGTCAGCCGTGAGCAGGTAAGGCTTGTAGGCCTCGAGCTTGTCGGTTACAGGCGTGAAGCGTACCGCTCCGGCATAGCCTTGCGTGCCCGAGAGGGTGTAGGCCTTGAAGCCGCTGATGGGCAACTCGTAAGGCAGGCAAAGGGTGGCCTTGTCTACGGCGAGCGTGCGCGTGTTCGTTACGGTGGCGGCGGTGAAGTCAATGCCGATGGGCAGCGGCGTGCCGTCGGTGAGCACGAAGTCTTCGCACACCCACTTGGCGTTCGGCGTGTCGTAGTAGACGTAGTTGGTCTTGCTCTTGTCGCCCTCGCTGTAGAGATCAGGCATTTCGCCCAGCTGCTGTGCCCAATAGCAAGCGTTGGTGCGGTCGCCTTGCAGGCGTTTCGTTATCTCGCCGCTCTTCAGCTGCGCCTCGGTCACCTGTGTGCCCTCGCCTCGCCGCAGGTGTTGAGGTAGTAGCAGTTGTTGATGGTGGCGTCAGCGGGGGCGAAGGTGTAGCTCTCGTCGCCGGCGTTGTTCGTGCCGAGGTAGAGACAGTTGTTCAGGGTCATGGTGGCGTTGAGTGCCCAATCATTATTTATAAATCCTCCCATACCTTTCTTGCCTTTGTCGGTCATGGCGGTAATATTGCCCTTGACGACGCAGTCGGTAAAGGTAACGACGGAACCGTAGTATCTAGAGCTAAGCATGCCCCCTAATTGGTTTGTGACATATGGATTGTTGCACATGAGATCCACGTCGCTGACGCAGCCCGAGACTGTGGTTGTGCCGGCCACGCAATAAATCAATCCGGACAACGCAAAATTGTTCGATGCGATTTTTCCTTGGGTGCGCAGGTTCTTGATGGTGGCGCCATTCACATACTTGAAAGGGGCTGTTCTTTCGCCTGTGTTAGTCCAATTGAAAGAGAGCGTATATCCCTGCCCGTCGAACGTACCGGAATAAGATTTGTCTGTTCCCAACATCACGATGTCCGTGCCGAGGTCGACGTCGGCGGTCATGATGGCGTTGAGCCCGGTTTCTCCGTTGTTCACGCGGTTGCAGAATGCCTGCCAGTCGGCCTTCGAGCCGATGCTGATGTCGTTGCTGCCCTGTGCCCATGCCGGTATGGCCGGCACGAGGATAAACAGGAAGAGGCTGAGCCTCTGGATGATGTCTTTTGTCTTCATATTAAATTGAAATTGAAAAATTAAATGATTGCGTTTTGAAATTTGAAGTTTGAAAATAATGATTTGTTATGATTTGTCCGATTTGTAAGATTTATTCCTAA
>NZ_JAERMS010000017.1 GCF_017426725.1 Prevotella illustrans
ATCGCTTATTTTCGTCCTTCTCTTTTCTTTTTCAAAATAATGCCACTTTTTTGATAGTATATGTAAAGATAATTCAGGGTGCGGTAGATATCATCGATACTTGTAAACCCTGTCCCCACTAATTTTCTACTGCTCCACAAAAACTCTGCTGCTCACCGTAAGTCTTCAATAAAGATATACGAAAAAGGATCACTTCTCACGAAGTAATCCTCTCAAAAAAAACAGTAATTAACTCAAAATTTATAATCTAATTTCTATTTACCTTTCTGATATTATTCTTTAAATTCATAAATCCGTATTTGCCATTTCCACCTCTTTTGCTTTTTTAAAAGCTAAAGGGAGAGCAAAAGGATAAAACAAATATCAATTATTTTGTAAGAAAGACATTGCTTATTAACTTTTACTGCTGCAAAGATAATAAAACATTTGTCTCATTCCAAATATTTTTCAAACAAATTATAAGCGTAGCACGAAAAATTATTATTTTTTATCACTAATCCATTAAATAATTAATCAAAACAGCATTATCCTGTCATAAAATTACATTTTTGCTGCTTTTTTATACTGATTAAAGAGCCATGCTCTCTGTTCCTCGATCGTAAGATTACTATTATCCAACTCTATTGCGTCATCAGCCTTACGAAGCGGTGAGACCTCGCGGTGCGAATCGATATAGTCGCGTTCCTCTACATTCTTGAGAATATCGTCGTAGTTGGCTTCCATTCCCTTTTCACGCAACTCCGCAAACCTACGTTGCGCTCTGACTTCAGGACTGGCTGTGACAAATATCTTCAACTCCGCGTCGGGGAAAACAGTCGTACCGATATCACGGCCATCCATCACAATCCCCTTCTCGCGCCCCATCTGCTGCTGCTGACAAACCATAGCCTCGCGAACAAAAGGCAACGCGGCAATCGGACTGACATGAGCGCTTACTTCAAGTCCACGGATTTCCTTTTCAACAAGTTCACCGTTAAGATATGTGTCCGGTCTACCCGTTGTCGGATTAAAACGAAATGTAATCTGGATTTGGTTCATCTGCTTTTGCAGTCGGGTTTCGTCAATAGAACCATCGCTCATGAACATATTGTGGCGCAAAGCGTATAATGTGACCGAACGATACATGGCACCTGTATCAACATACACATAACCTATCTCCTTAGCCAAGTCCTTAGCCATTGTACTTTTACCACACGACGAGTAGCCATCTATCGCTATCGTAATTTTCTTCATATATAATACTGTTTGTTTTAAAGCGAGAAAGCAACATTAAAGATTAACGAACTGCTATCAATATGATATTTCCCATAGGCCAGATTCAATTTAAAGCGCTCAAGGTTGAGCCCCGCGCCAAAAGAAAGGCCGGCACCATTCGTCACGCTCGTGTCTTCGGCCGACGAAATCCTCATCTCGTGTGCCCTTCTAAAGTTATAACCGGCCCCAATCCAAACGGAAGGAGACAACAATACGTCAAGTCCGGCTTTGCAATGGTCAATGAATTTATAGTTCCAATGATTCAAATCTACCAACGTAGCATGAACTCTGAAAGGAGTATTCACCAAATGCTTGGATACGCCGAACTGAATATCAACCGGCATACGCTCAAAGTCTTCATTAAAAGCTTTCAACTGACCTCCGAGATTTTTGGCCACCAGCGAGAACGACAGTTCATTGTCCGGGAGATAATAATTAAGTCCCAGATCAACTCCGGTTGCCACCGCGTGATAAGATCCTAATGAAGAGAATATCCATTTGACGGCAACACCGCCTGCCAAATAATCAGTAAGCAAATAAGAAAAATAACCTGTCAAGGCAATATCCTTGGCTGTAAAACTGCCTGTTATCACGCCTTGCTCATCCGTTTGCTTCATCGTACCATAATGAAGGTACTGCCCAGAGACGGCCCAACTGGCTCGTTCGGTAATATTCCGATTAAAAGCAGCGGCGGCAGCGTTAGCATCATGCATATAACGCATATAACTGAAAGAGACATTCTTGTCGTCTACAGCGGAAAGAAGAGCCGGATTATGGAAAATAAGAGATGCGTCATTATCAACCAACGATATATTATCACCTCCCAAAGCACCGGCATGGGCACTTACGGGCAACCTTAGAAAATTATATCCTGTCTGGCTTTCCTGCGCTGTTGCTTGTATAAAGGCAAAGCATAATAAAAGTGACAATCCTATCTTTTTCATCTATTTTCCCTAAATATTTGGCAAAGATAATGTATTTTTCAATTATATAGCTTAACTTTGTATTATTATTTACGCTGAAATAAAGGCGCAACAGATGGTTTATCGTGGATATTAAGAAATCAAGAAAGGCAGATCTGGAGCGAAAGCGAATAACATATTATCTGTTGGGAACCATTCTTGTTCTCATGTTATTCCTCACCGCGCTGGAATATACGAGCCACAACAATAACCGGGCAATGAATGAAGAGGTCTTTGATGATATGAGCGAAGACATCGAAATGCTGCCTGCCATCGACACGAAAGACATGATTGCGACTGCTCCTTCGCTTATTCCTTCAATAAGCCAAAAGGTAAAACCCGTTGACTCTCCCACTAAATTATCTCCTAAAATCATTGCGTCCGCCCTTGATAGGCTTACGGACAGCCAAGGTTCTGCCCCTTCGACAACCGATAACGAACAAACAGACGAGCAAGCCGTGTCACAAGTTGCGGTAGACAACGACGATAATCCACTTAATTTCAGAATCGTTGAACAACTCCCAGAGTTTCCGGGAGGGATGGTTGCCTTTGTGCAATGGCTCACCCAAAACCTCAATTACCCTGTCATTGCACAAAGACAAAACATAGAAGGCAAAGTCGTCATCTCATTTATCATCAATAAAGACGGCACAATCGTAGATTCTAAAATAGCCAAATCGGCACATCCTCTACTCGATAAAGAGGCCATGAGACTTATCAGAATCATGCCTAAATGGAAACCCGGCATGCAAAACAACAAGCCTTGCCGTACAATGTTTGCAATACCAATCAATTTTAAATTGTAAAAAACAACAGAAAATTATGACCGTTGAAGAAATCTTAGCCAGCCTAAACGAAAGTATTGACCTGCTGGCTTGTGACAAAAAGCCTACCGGACTCTATGAACCGATACGCTATGTGCTCAGTATGGGCGGCAAACGAACCCGTCCTATCCTGATGATGCTGGCCTATAATCTTTACAAAGATCATATAGAAGAGGTGCTCCCTTCTGCCATCGCATTGGAAACATACCATAATTACACGCTTTTACATGATGATTTAATGGATCAAGCCGACATGCGCCGCGGCAAAGCCACCGTACATAAGAAGTGGAATGCCAACACCGCCATTCTCTCGGGCGACTCCATGCTTGTGCTGGCCTATCAATACATGTCTCAATGCAACACAAAATTCCTCAAGGAAGTGCTTGATACGTTTACCCAAACCGCGCTTGAGATTGGCGAGGGGCAACAATTAGATATGGATTTTGAGCACAGAGACGACGTCACCGAGCAGGAATACATCGAAATGATTCGCCTCAAGACCAGCGTACTCTTGGCCTGTGCGCTCAAGATAGGCGCCATTTTAGCCGACGCTCCTCAAAAGGACATTGACAATTTATACAAATTCGGCGAACAGATAGGGCTGGCTTTCCAGTTACAAGACGACTATCTCGACGTCTATGGCGATTCTGCCGTATTTGGAAAACAGATTGGCGGCGATATCGTTTCCAACAAAAAGACATTCATGCTGATACAGGCCGTGAACAGAGCAACCGGCAATCAGAAAACCGAACTCAATCTGTGGTTGAATGCCAAGACATTTAACCGCGACGAAAAGGTTGCCGCCATAACAGCCATTTATAACCAATTGCATATAGACAGGCTTGCCCAAGAGAAAATAGAATATTATTTTAATGAAAGCAAAAGGTATCTCGACGCTATACAGGTAGCGGAAGAACGCAAGCAGGAACTTGCAAGCTACGTCATGCAAATGATGAACCGAAACTATTAAATAACAACTATAAACTTCTTTCATACGTGCCTTACAGAAGATTACCCAAAACAGACGCGGCTCGTCTCAAAGCACTGAAGACCTTACTCGACAGCGATGATATCTATACGGTCAGAAACCGGTTTATAGATTGGAAGATTCTGAACCGTGCGAAAACGGCTTTTGAACGTCTACAGACAGCTGTTGAACAATACCAGATCAGCTTTCAGACGCAAACGAGGCATAACAGCAAAATCGAAAAGCTTCAGCGAAACGCGACCATGTATGTCAGTCATTTCCTGCAAGTGCTGCTGATGTGCACCGAACGAGGCGAAATCAAACGAAGCCAGCTATCGCTTTATGGGCTGGAAACGGACGCAACGTGCATCCCGAATATCAAAACCATCGCAGGACTGCTTGATTATGGCCAAAAAGCCATACAGGGAGAGAAAGCACGAATCAAAGCGGGCGGACGCCCCATTTACAATCCGCCCATCGGTATTGTGGCAACTCACCTGGACATTTTCCGAGATTTTTATAATCAACAGCAACGCCTTTCGCGGCGCACAAGGCAAGACTTAGACGATTTGGTTCAACAACGCCCGGAAGTTGACAGCATTCTTCTCGAGCTCTGGAATCAGATTGAGGCACACTTTGCTCAAGAACCGCCCGAAATCAGATACGCTGCGTGCCGCAAACTGGGCGTGATTTATTACTATCGCAAGAACGAAGAACATTTATACTGACATGATTATAGATACACATAGCCACCTCGACGTAGCCGATTTCACGGACGATCTGCCACAAGTCATCAGTCGGGCGCAAGCCGCGGGCGTGGGTAAGATATTCATTCCGGCCGTTGACCTGCCCTCTGTCTCTGCCCTATTGGCTATATGCCGTCAATATCCCAACTACGTTTACCCCATGATTGGCTTGCAACCCGAAGAGGTCAGAGCCGACTGGAAAGAGGTTTTGCAGACCATGAAGCAATTGCTCGATGCCGATCGGGCCGACAGTCATCCGCAATTCATCGCCATCGGTGAATGCGGTCTTGATTTTTACTGGAGTCGGGAGTTTGAAAAAGAGCAGTTAGCGGCATTCGAACAGCAGGTTGAATGGTCTGTCGAAACGCGTCTTCCGTTGATGATTCACTGCCGTAAAGCCCAAAACGAATTGCTGTCTATCCTCCGCAAATACAAAAACGACCTGCCCGGCGGTGTCTTCCATTGCTTTACGGGAAATCAAAAAGAGGCTCAGGACTTCCTGAGCATGCCCCGTTTCATGCTCGGCATCGGCGGAGTTTCGACCTTCAAAAGCAGCCATCTGCGCGAAGATTTGCCGGCCGCAGTACCTTTAAGCCGAATTGTTCTGGAAACCGACAGCCCCTATATGGCCCCGGTTCCTTATCGTGGCAAACGCAATGAGAGCACGTTCATAACCGAAGTTCAGAAAACGCTCGCCACGAGTTATGGTGTTTCGGAAGAGCAGATTGCCACTATCACAACAGATAATGTCAAAACTGTATTTGGAGAATTTATTAAAGAATTTTAAATAAGCCCATTGGCTAATGAGTTTTTGCAAGAAAAGCTCTACTTTTGCACATCGATTTAGGAAAGGTGCTCGAGTGGCTGAAGAGGCACGCCTGGAAAGCGTGTAATCGTCAAAAGCGATTCGGGGGTTCGAATCCCCCTCTTTCCGCAGCGAAAGCAAGTCTTTACAAAAACATTGATTTGCGTTTCACCCACCATTTAAGGCAGTGGCATTAAACGATTGTTTAGTGCCACTGCTTTTTTTATCCTCCTTCAACAGATGCTTACGATAGTTTTTGTGAACAAAAACCTTATCCATTCTCTTCGTTTTTGTATAAAAATATTACCTCAAAAGCGTTCAAAAAAATGGCGCAAATAGCGTAATCATCGCCGCCTTTTTCGCTATTTGGGGCTGAAGACGCCCCCATGATGGCATGATTTTTATGTTTTAATGGGTCATTGCTATGCTTTTATCACCCCAAAGCTATGCTTTTAGCGCGTCAAAGTTATGCTTTCGCAAGGTAAAAGGGCCACTATGAGCGGGTAAAAGCTATGCTTTGACGGGGCCGGAAGGGGTAAATCGCAGGAGCAATTTAGATAAACGACTGATTATCAAACCAATACTAAAACCGCCGTAGAATCGCGTATTTCCGGCCAAAGTCTGATT
This sequence comes from Prevotella illustrans, assembly GCF_017426725.1. Lineage (GTDB taxonomy): Bacteria > Bacteroidota > Bacteroidia > Bacteroidales > Bacteroidaceae > Prevotella > Prevotella illustrans. The sequence goes on from NZ_JAERMS010000017.1 coordinate 6,186, forward strand.
ATTTTGAAATAATGCCACTTTTTTCAGCCTTTTGTAAATTTATTTCAGCCCCGCAGAGAGCACAAAACTATCTTCCCATTTTTTATAATAACAAAGGCTGTTTATTTCTTACGACTGTATTAGCAAAAAAGTAAAACTTGAGAAAAGAAGAAGAATTAAAGAACGTAATTCGTTCCGGAACTTGTCGGATGAGCTTATGAGCGTCCGGAACAGCTTATAGAAAAGCGTTCCGGACGTTTCTGTTCTCATAATCGACATGCAGCTTATGCAGAAGCAGTTGAAAAGGAATAACCATCGACCACGGAGCCTTTATCTTGCCGTGAGTTCATATACACGACTGCAAAGTTTGTTGCCGGTAAAAAGCGGCAGGCCAACTGTCATCAGATAATTGCCCGAATAGGCCGTTACGCTGCCTTGTGATCCGTCGGCCCGATTGATTTCTTTTACATGATACGTGGCGGCCGGGTCGAGTCCCTCCATAACGACAGGATATAACTTCTCACTGTAGCGGGGGTAGACGTCGAAAGCGAAGACCACAGCCCGTAGACGATCCTTTGAAACATACATGGTAGAGGCATGATTGCCTTCGTAGGGCGAAATAAGCCGGTACTGGTCGCCTTCGAGTACGAGAGGCTTGAGTCTGTTGAAATCGGTCACCGACTGCTTACAGTAAGCCAGGTCATGCGCCGACATCTCATGTAAGTTGATATCAAAACCAAGTTTGCCCATCATGGCTACGTTCACTCTGAACTTTAAACTGGCATCTTTGTTCCACGAAGTAACATGCGCACACTGCACCTTAGCAGGGAATACCTGCGAATAACCCCATTGTATGAACAGCCGTTCCACAGGGTCGGTGTTGTCGCTGGGCCACATTTCTACAAAATACTTCAATGCTTCATAGTCGGTGCGCCCCCCTCCGCCCGAGCATAGCATCATGGGCAGGTTGGGATATTTGGCCTTAACGCGTTTGAGCACACGATACAATCCCTTCACATAATCTATGTAGAGATTGCTCTGAGAGGCTTTCTGGTAAGATGAATAAATGTTGGTGATGGGGCTATTGCAGTCCCATTTGAAATAAGCAATGTCGGGATAGCGGGTCATCAAACCATCGACCACGCCATAAACATAGTCCTGTACTTCCGGATTACCGAGGTCGAGCACAAGCTGGTTACGGAAATAATACTCCTCGCGGTTATCATATCTGATCACCCAATTGCGGTGCTTCTCGTAGAGTTCTGATTTGGGACTCACCATTTCAGGCTCAATCCAGAGGCCAAACTTCACACCCTGCCGCCGGGCTTCTTCGGTAAGTCCCCCGATACCATCAGGCAACTTGTCGGCTGTAACTACCCAGTCGCCGAGTGCCTGCGTGTCATTATATCGCTTATACTTGTTACCAAACCATCCGTCGTCGAGCAAAAACAGGTCTACACCAAGCTTTTTGGCATCGCCGATGAGCGAAAGTAGCTTCGGTTGGTCAAAATCGAAATAGGTTGCCTCCCAGTTATTAAGTAATGTCATGCGGTCGCCCAGACCGTCCTTCACCTGATAACGGCGGGCCCAATCGTGCAGACTGCGGCTGGCCGTGCCCGTACCATTCAGGCTGAGCGTGAAGATGAAGTCGGGGGTTCGGAACGTTTCGCCCCGGGCAAGGGCGTATTGCGAGGCGTAAGGGTTGATGCCGCTGATGACTCTCAGTCCTCCGATATTATCAACTTCAAACGTAAACCTGAAATTTCCGCTCCATGCCAGTGTCCCCACAAGTACCTTTCCCGCGTTCTCGGTCGCTTCCCTGTCAAACGAGAGCTGAAAGAATGGGGACGTAAACATATCGGCCCGTGCCCCCAGCTTGGAATCAACAACCTTCTTGCCGAAGAGTAGCTCCTGCGTGTGCCGATGCACTTCGCTCGCCCAGTCACCATCGTATTGGGTTAGGAAATATTTCTTTGAATAAAAATGAAGCATCGACGAGGCAAACTTTTCAAGCGTCACCTTGTTTTTATTGCTAATCTCCGTCCAAGTCTTGTACACATTTTCTTTCTCATAGGCCACATAGTGCATGGCCACTTCATCGCCGTACACAGGATCGGCAAGCCGGATTATCGTCTCAGTGTATCCTTCGTGACGCGTGGTTGCGTGCGACTTATATTTCAGTAGCGTTGACGTGTTGCCATCACTGTGATTGATGTGCAGTGCCGGTTCAAAATAATCCTCCATACCATGGGTGAGATAAGCCTCCTTGCCGAGAGGCAGAAGGGCGTAATCGGCAGCATTGTCCAGCTTTTTTCCGAAATAACTTTGATACAACCGTCCGTTGTCACCGATGGTGAACACGATACTGGTGTTTTGTGTCGCTACTACAACCTGCTCTTTTGCATACGTTGCACAGGTTGCCGAGAGCATTGCGAGCACGCTTAATAGTTTTGTAATCATTCGCATGTCAATATATAAATTATGTTTTGGTCTATATTGGAGAGAGTTATGTTCGCCTTTCGCGATTCTGTCGTTCAAAATCCTTGGGACTGATACCGAACTGCGTAAAGAATATCTTGCTGAAATAAGACGGCGACGATATTCCTACCATGTAACAGATGTCGCCGATGAGGTATCTTCCCTCTTGTATCAGCTCTGCTGCTTTTTTCAGTTTCACGGTACGTATGAGTTCTATGGGCGACATGTTGAACACCAGTTTTATCTTACGAAGCAGACTGGAGTGGCTCATACACAGCAGGCCGGCCATGGTCTCTACATTAAAGTTTTCCTCACCTATATGTTCTTCTATGATTTTAGTCACCTTCTTCATAAACTCTTCATCGGCCTTAGGCATGTGCATGTTGTCGACCGTGAAGAATGGCTTCTTCGAAAACGACTCGCGCTCGCGTTGTCTGTTCTCGAGCAACGAGCAGATAAGCTGTCTGAGATATTTGATGGAGAAGGGTTTCTCGATGTAAGCCTCTGCTCCGAGCTTCAGCCCCTTGATCTTGCTCTCCATATCGTTCTTGGCAGTGATGAACACAATAGGAATATGCGAAAGATCCAGATCTGTCTTTACGGCTGTGCACAGTTCGAATCCATCCATCTCAGGCATCATCACGTCGGAGACAATGATGTCGATCCGACTGTCAGCCAATCGCCTAAGCGCCTCAAGCCCATTGTGTGCTGTCTCTGTAGTGAACGACATGTTAATTTGTTCGGCCAGGAAATTCCGCATACTGTCATTGTCTTCTACAATGAGCACGGTGTAGCCTCCGCCTTCCTCACGAACCTGATTAGAGTTGTCGTCGAGCAGATAGTCGGACGTACCTATCGCCTGAAGGTTGTTTTGACGAATGCCATCCTTATTCAGCGGAAGAGTTAGGGTGAATGTGTTGCTGACAAGGTCGCCGTCATCAAGGATTATGGTTCCTCCAAGAAGTCTGGCCAGTGAAAGTGCCAATGAGAGACCGATGCCCACGCCATTCTCACCGCATACCGACTTGTCGACCTGATAGAATGGTTCGAAAATTTTCTTTCGTTCCTCTGGTTTTATCTTTTCGCCGTCGCTCACTACGCTCACCGTAAAGCAAGTGTCGTCGGCATCAAGCTTCACCGCGATAGTGCGCCGCGCATATTTCATGGCGTTGTTAAGCAGATTGCTGAGAATCTTGGTAACAGCCTCCTTGTCAATTGATGCCACCAGCGGCTCAGTGAACCTCACATCACGCGACAGCAACTTGCCGCGTAGCATGATGGTGGGCTCAAAACGATCGGCAGTCTCGTTAACCAATGCCGCAATGTTTACATTTTCGAATTTCAGTGTTAGGCGCTTTTCTCCTATTTTCTGAAAGTCGAGCAGTTGTCCGGTGAGGTTGAGCAACCGACGCGTATTCTGTCTCGTGACCTTTAGATAATGTGCAATCTTCGGATTTGTTGTGCCTATTTCCTCGATAGCCTCAAGGGGAGCGTCGATGAGCGCAAGCGGAGTGCGTATCTCATGAGCCACCTCGGCAAAGAAGTTTACCTTATTCTGATAGAGTTCTTTCTCTTTGCTAACGGTAAATAAGCGTTGTCGTTCGCGCCATTGTGCCTCTTTGTGGTTGCGATACCACCAGAACCAGCCGGCGATGATGGCGCAAACGAGTAGCAAATAGACCATATACGCCCAATCGGAACGCCAAAAAGGTGGACTGATAACGATGGAAAGTTCCTGCTGTGCCTGCTGACCGTGGTTCTCGGCACGCACACAAAGCTTGTAGGAACCCGGCTGAAGGTTGGCAAATGACACGCGGTTGTCGCTCATGCGCACCCACTCTCCATTGCCCGGCTCAAGACTATAGCTGTAATTTCCGCTGCCACCGGCGCCAAAGTCGGGTGATACGACGTCGAGCGAGAACGTTGCCATGTCGTAGGGCAGCACCAGTTTGCGAGTGAACATAATATTCTGTTGCAGCGGCGAATCCTCTGTTCCCGGAGTTATCTCGCGGTTGTAGACACGCAGTTGTGTAAAGTAGACAGAGGGTTCGGGCACATAGGAGTCTTCGAGTTCAGGGTCGAACGTGACGACTCCGCCAATGCAACCGAAACAGAATGTTCCATCATTTAACCTAATGGCCGAGTTATAGTTGAACTGGTTGCCGGGTAGACCGTCCTTGACGGTGAATACCTTTACGGCTCGGGTGTCAGGATTGAACCTAACAAGCCCTTTATTCGTTCCGAACCATAGGTTACCCTTCTTGTCCTCGAGTATGTTATAGGCTACATCATCGGGCAGGCCTTCGGCTATTCCGAACGTGGTGAAGCAATCTCTGGTTTTATCATAGCGACTGATGCCGCCACGATCTGTAGACACCCATATATTTCCGCGGCTGTCCTCCATAAATGCGCTGATGCTGTTAGAGCGTAACCCGTTGACAGAGCCTTCACTGTAGACGTAGCTTTTGAACTTGCCCGTGGCCGGCGTGTAGCGCCATATACCATTGCCCATGGTAGCAATCCACACCATGCCGTCATGGGCTTCGAAAAGAGAAAATATCCAGTTGAACCCCGTGTCATTCACTCGCACAAACCGTTCGGTGCCGGCATCGCGGCGATAGAAGGCATAACCCAGACCTACCCATTCGTTGCCACGACTGTCTTTGAGGTAAGCATATACACTGTTGTCGGTCTCTGCAATATCGAGCACGGAGCTTGTGCCACCCGCACCATTAATCTTCACGAGTCCTCCGCGTGAAAAACCGGCGTAGATGCTGCCCGTGTAAGCTGTGAGCATGAGCGTGGTGTGGCGAAGTAGTGGTGAAGCCGCCACGGGTCTGATAGACTGTGTTTGCGGGTTGAGCATGAACAATCCGTTGTCTTCTGTTCCTATCCAGACACTGTTGTCGCGGGCCTGAGCCAAGCTGCTAACCACACGACCGCCAAGTCCTGACCAGCGGCCGTAGGCCTGAAAGCTAAACTTGTTACGCGTCATATAACTTGCTCCGCCGTGGAGTGTGCCCACCCAGGCATCACCGCTGCGCCCTCTATACAAACAGTAAATCACATTGTCTGAAAGACTGAAGCTATTGAGCGGGTCTGTACGAAGCTGCGTCTCGGACCCATCCTGTTTGTCGATAACATACAGTCCATGCTGCGTTCCCACCCACATTTCATTGTCGAAGCACTGTAGACAACGTAGGTATACACGACCTTCTCCAGAGAAAGGGATCTTGACAAACTGCTTGTGGGCCTGCCTGTAGCGAAACAGGCTGCCACTAGCCGATGAGATAACGAGTGAACCATCAGTGTCTTCGCCGATGAACGACAGATAAAGACCATCGAGTGTCTGCCCGTCGTCAGCCACCACCTTATCGAAACGATTGCCTCGCTTGTCAAACCTATAGACGCCTAACCCCGTAGTAATAACCCATACGTCTCCGTTCCGGTCTACGCAAAGGTTGGAAGGATACTTTTCTTTGAAATGCCCTTTGGCGGGTAGCACCTGATAATAATCGACCTTCTGTCCCTGATAGCGGAACACCCCAAGATCGGGCAACAGTACCCACACGGAACCTCTGCCGTCGCCGGCGATGGTCTGCACCCAATTGTTAGGATACTTGCCAGTGACCTTATCCTTTATATCCATGAAGGTGAACTGATCGGTTATGGGGTCGTAGATATACACGCCTCGGTCTGTGCCCACCCACAACTTCTTCCGTTCGTCTTCGTAGAGAGCATCAATATTGTCGTTGCCCTGCTTTTTAAGCCGGTCATAACACTTGAGCCGACGCGTACCGATGCCGTCGTAGCGGTGCAGACCATTCTTCGTGCCGAGCCACACAAAGCCATAGCTGTCTTCGACGATACTCTTGACATTGCTCGATGACAAGCCCACATTGTAATTGGCATGCATGAACGAATAGTGTCCGCCTCCCCATGACGGGATGGTGGACAATAGAAAAGCGAACATGGCGATAATGATAACCACCATCCGATATGAAAAGACGCATTTCGTTTTCATTTCCATCAAGTTCGGAAAAGGTATTTCTTATACGTTACAAGAACTCAAACATTAGCATGACAAGTTTCTGCTGACAAGTATTTTCTTCACTATCGTGCCGCCCGACCCCAGCTTTATCTTCACCATATACACGCCGGGGACGCAACTTACAGTGAGCGATATGGCGGCACGGCCCACGAAAGGCTTGCCGCATACAAGCCGGCCTTGAAGATCATACATAAAAATGGATGCTATAGTCTCCGAAGCCTTGGCAGTAAGGGTTCCGAGATTATAGCCGACGGCAACCCCGTTGTCGTCGGCATGAATAGTTGTAAGGCCTGTTGGAGTGGTTTTGTCGATACGATACAGACGCACATCCGCCTTAGGCACGGTCAGATTGAAGCCGCTACCTGAAAAGTCTATGCGCTGACCAGTCCACAGCTCCTTGATGCTTCTCACGTTCGAGGGGTCTATACCAATACGGGCAAAGTCGACCGTTTTACTATAGCTGCCCATCCGATCGTAGTTGAATACTACGTAATAGAGTGCTTCTTTGGTGTCCAGCGTAAATTCGCGGTCAGCACCATAGCTGTATTGGTAGCGTTTAAACCGCACATCAAGTTTCCCTTCGACCGGACGAAACGAACGGCCTATACGAGCAACATCGTTGATGGCAGCGTTGGTAGCAATGCGTAAGGCAAGATCGCGTTCTGCTTGGCTGCCGGGGAAAGATCCCTTCAGACTGTAATTGTCTCCCAACAGCACGGTGCCCGTCATGGCACCCATGGTGTAGCGTATGCGGGCCGCACCCTCGCTCTCGGCCCGTGAGAGTACCAGATGATCCGGATCGTTATAGCAATACACCCTATCAAGCCACCATCCAAGATTCAGACTGTTGAGTGTGTACATGCTGTTATCAAGCTCTCCCCAGCTATCGCACGATATACGGCGGGCATGTCCCTTGGCCGGAAAGACGGGGGATATCGAAAGATCTACAAACATGCCCGCCTCCTGAGCTAAGCGTAACACATAATCCATGCCGTAGGAGTATGCCTGCATACCGGTGGTGACATTGGAATCATGATAGCTATCAGCTTCAAGTGTGCCGTTGTTGATAAAGTCGAGCTTGATATATTCGAACCCAAGACTTTTGAATTTCTCAAACCGCCTACGATTATACTCCTTAGTTGCGGGATGTGTGGGATCAAGCGCAAACGATGCTATTTTACGTTTCTTGCCATTGGCTGTAAGCACTATGTCGCTCCACTTGTAGGGACTTCCGTCATAAGGTGTGTGAACACCGAGTTGTTCCTCGTCAAGCCAGCAGGAGAAAGGTGTATGATAGATACCAGCCTTCTGCCCATTGGCCTTACACCGCTGGACGAAGATGCGTAGCTGGAAGTCAGTCATATTGTCCCAATAGGAATCGAGCACGATGTAGCATACCCCTTTCTCGTTTACAAAGTTGCGTGGCATCAACTGGTTTTTGAAAAAGTCAGCTACGTCAACCGCACCCTCATAATTCACATTCTCAGCCATACCGCCCCAGCTTTGCCATGCAAAAATGGTACCACCATTCCACTGCAACTTAGGAGTCAAAGCGGCCATGGCTTCTCCAAGGTCTTCAAAACCTGTGCGCCAGTCTGTATATAAGCCGAAGAAATATCGTGGAGAGCGCACCCGCTCACCCGAAACAGAACCATGGGTCATCACCACATAGCCGTTCTTAAACTGTACGTCGTTGGTACGGTCGTTCACAACGCCTGCAGCTACGACCAACTGTCCCACTCCGTTGACAGAACAAGGAGTAATGGTAATACCACTCTTCCATGTATCATGTTCGATGGAACCCACTACGAGCCCCAATCGGCTGTCGGCATTGTATGCTCCCGACACCTCACACGATGGATTTCGACCGGCATGGTTCCCGTTAAAGGGAATTGCCGCATAACCCGCCCAGTTGTCATTGTCATGAGGCATGTCATATATATAGTTGGTACTACCTGCGGGCAAGAACGTCGTTGGCGTTTTCGATACGATAGGAGCTATATAATTGGCCATCGTCGTACCACTCACTGCCACCAAAGCTGCTTCGACGACCATGTATTTCCTATCGTGATAGATGTAGAACGACTGCTCAATATTGTCTTTACCAACAAGACCTGAGTAAGTATAAGTATACTTGGTTCCAGTTCCAAACACATCGCTCACGGCTGTCTGGGCAAGGGTCACGATCGGATAGCTTGTCGATAGCAGTGTTTCAGGCTCACTATCATGTATCTTAGTCGATTTGTGTATCTCTACATACGCCCCTTTGACAATCTCCGTTCCATGCTGCGCATAAGAGAGCGTCTTACTTTGTTCATCGAATGTTATTTTCCACGGACCATCGCTGATGTCATGCTGTGCCCACACCATAGCAGGGAAGGCAAGAAGAGCGATGGTCAATAGCATTAATTCTATTACTTTCATTCAATATAAATATTTAATACGCTTGGAAAAGGCTATTTCTTTATTTTATAATCACCTTCTTCACATCAATAACTTTTCCCGAAACAGCTTTCACTACATAGACTCCTGTCTTAAGCCCCGTCCCTACCGAAGCTCCCGCCTTTACGCGAGCCTTCATAATATTTGTACCGGCAAGGTCAGTAATAACGACATGGGCATCGGCACTCACCGTTATCACTCCTTCCTTAACACTGATGAACAGAGACTCTCCGGCATTGGTCATATCATCGATACCCGTATTCTGGTCAGCTTTTGCAAAGAGGCTTGAAAGCTTGCAACCATCAATGGTCTGTACGCCCCATTCTTCTATATCAGCTGCATTAATTTTAAGCTTATAACTTGTGGTAGTGAGCGCAGCGTCTACATGGCCTAAATGTAGTTTGCCAGTTGCAAGATCGGCAGGTACATGGGTGATAATCTTTCCATTCTTGAGCTTCACATACAAGTTATAGCGCAAGGAAGCTGTGGGACTCTCACTATCAGAAGCTGCGTTCCATGAGAAAGTCACATTACCGTCGCCCGGCAACATCTTCAAACCTGTAGGAGCAGCAGGTGCTGTATTGGCTTTAACGCCCGCACCATTCCATACAGAAAAGTGCTTCGTCAGGAAACTCTTGTCGTTGTAACCCATCACAGCAAGGTCAATGATGCCATCGCCGTTATAGTCGAAAGCCGAAACGGCGGCACCGCCTCGCGCAACTTTATTCTCCGGGAGTTCATGTGAAGAGAAAGAAAGACCGCCGTTGTTGATAGCCACAACCATATTGCTTGTATTGCTTTCGCCTGTATAGATAATGTCAATCAGGCCGTCACCATTCACATCGGCCCAATCAACACCACCCTTGCAAGCACCGTTGGGATTGACAGCTGTCTTGGTTTGGAAGGTTCCGTCACCATTATTTTTAAACACATACGCCACCTTAGCCCATTTCTCGGGGCATGACTCTCCCGTGACAAAGAGATCAAGATAACCATCGTTGTCGAGATCGGCCAACATAATACCACCTTTCTCCACTCCAACAATATTCTCAGAAACTACTGTCGAGAAAGTTCCATCCCCATTGTTCTTATTAATCACGCACACGTCGTTGCTAATTTCATCAGACCATCCGCTCACAGCTACATCGGGATAGCCGTCATTATTGAAATCGCCAACAGCCATCGTACCGCCGCGTACTTTCGCAAGGTTTGAGTTACTCATTTTCGTGAACGTTCCATCACCGTTGTTCCTGTAAAGCACAGGGTTGCCTCCACTGTCTTTGGACAGAATGTCCTGTAAGCCATCAAGATCAAAATCAGCTGTAAGGGTCAGTCCTGTATAGTAACGTTCCGTGGTCTTCTCACCGGCATTTTCATCGTCATTAAGACTGAAATGGTCTTCAAGCGTGAAGTTTTCTACCTTTGTAAACGTGCCACCACCCCTATAAAGCAACGGTGTACCATAGCAACTCAGTAGAATATCGAGATTACCATCGTTATTATAGTCAAACACATTAAGGTTGCTCTCGTAAATATCCATATTCTCAAGCAGCGTGCTACCCTTGGAAAAGCCAGAGGCACTGCCCATGGCAATCTGCACTTTAGGCGCCCATCCGCCGTCAAGGTCGCGTCCTTTGATAATAAGATCCATATAGCCATCATTGTTGATGTCGGCAAACACTGCGCTTCCACGGAAGAAGCCTTCACTTATACCGTTGGGCAACACGACTTTGCTAAATGTCGGAACGGTACTTTGTGCTCCTGCTGTTAAAGCTACAGAGGCAAGCATGGTTAAAAGAAGTAACGATTTTGGTTTCATTGGTTTCTTGGTTTAAATGGTAGACATTGATTATATAGATTTTTCTTTTATCTATACCCTTCGTTCTGGTCTTTCTGCGAGATATCCGCATTCTGGTTGATCTCCGTTTGCGGTATAGGCCATAGGGCATTGAACGCCTGTATGGTGCCACTGCGCTTTGTCCATTTGTTGTGGGCTTGAGCAGCCTCAACAAGTTTGCCTGTACGCACAAGGTCGAACTTGCGCCAACGTTCACCAAAGAGTTCGCGCACACGCTCGGTCATGACGTCAGTGCGGAACTGGCTCTGACTCATGCTTTCGCTCCAGGCCTTATCGGCAGGAAGACTGTTTCCCCAAGCACGTGAGCGCACTTTGTTCACAACATTCACTGCTGCAGCTGTCTGTCCCTGTTCATTCAGACACTCTGCGTAGAGCAGCATAGCATTGGCATAGCGCAGATAAGGGATATTCTTGCCTGAGTGCCACATATTATTTATACCAAAGCTTGAGAACTGATCAGTACGATAATCTTCATACTTTTTGATGTGTGGCTTCAACTCATCGTGATCTTCACCGATGTTCTCCCATAAGCAACCGTTGAGTGTGGCCGCTATGCCCATGTAGGTATAATCGTAGCGTATGGAGATGTTCTTGCGCAAGTCGCCATCTTCCCAAATGCCACCGTCAGCAACCCCGCTATAAGCCCACTCAGTAGGAACGGCATGATCATAGCCTGCAAAATAACAGCCATCGCCTCCAAACGAATTTTGAGCAGCACGCGAACCAAGCTGAAATTGCAATTGATTGGGGTTTGTCTGTGGATCAAACTGCCATTCGAATATTGATTCTTTGGTATTGGGTTTCTCATAATCAAACAGGTCGGCATAAGCTACGAGCTGAAACGGCCCATCAACAACAACTTTCAATGCGTCCGCAGCCTTGGCAAAGTTGCGTAGTCCGGTATCTTCGGGGGCCGACATGTGGGCATACCCAAGCATCATACTGGCTGCATAGCGCGTGGCCCGCTGCGGTTCGTTCTTTTCCGGACAGTATTGTGCGGCATGTTCCAAGTCAGAAATGATAAACTGCCACACATCCTTGAGCGGCTTGCGCCCATATCCCAGCTCACCGGCACGGGCGACATCAATAATAGGAATACGTCCATAGAGCATCGTAAGCTCCATGTTAAGGCAGCCTCTAATGAAGCAGGCCTCACCATACATCCTTGCTATGTCTGCATTCTGAGATAGGTTGGCATCTTTGAGAGCATTGATAATCTTTGCAGCTTCTCCCACTGAAGGCCAACGCTTTTCCCAAGGCTCGGTAATGTAAGACAACTCGGCGGTGAGCAGAGCGTTATACATGTCAAGTGCGCCACGGCGGTTGTTGTCCTCCATGAGTGCCTGATAGGCTCCGGACTGAATCTCATCTGTCCCGACCATACACTCCCACAGATGACGATCCTTGAACACACCCTCCCAGTTGGAGTAGAGTTTTTTCAGTGTCGACTCAACCTTTGTCGTGTCAGAATAAACATCGGCTTCTGTAAGCGACGTCTTCGGCCTTTCATCAAGGAAGTCTCCACATGATGATAAGGCTATGACAAAAACGGCTATCAATATATTTTGTAGTTTCATTGCTTATTTTTTGTTGCGGTAGCCATTGTTATGGCCACCTGATTCGTTTAATATTTAGAAACTGAAGTTTAAACCAATAGTATATGACCTTGTGGGCGGGTAGTTGTAGTCGCCCTGTTCTGGGTCAAAGCCCTTGTAACCCGTGATAGTAAACAGATTACTTGCTGTAAAATAGAGTCGTACCGACTTCATGTTTACACTCTTAAGCCAATGTTGCGGCATATTGTAGGCCAACGTGAGAGTTCCCAGTCGCAGGTAGGAAGAACTTTGAATGTAGTGATCGGTCTCTCCAGCCTGAAACTTTGAATAGCCCTCTGTGCCTGCCATCACGCGCGGGAAGCGTGCGTTGGTGTTGGTAGTGCTCCATCGATCGAGCAAATCGGGTGAAGCATAGCTCTCACCCACTGAACTGACAAGGCCCTCATAGTAGGAACTGATGCGGTGTCCCCCGAGCGAATAGTTGAACACGGCATTGACCGTAAGTCCCTTCCAACTGAAATCAGTAGAGAATCCACCATAAGCTTTTGGATCAGTATTGCCATATATGTATCGGTCGTAGGCGTCTATCACACCATCGGGCTTGCCGTTAGGGCCACTAATGTCAAGCACGAAGAGGTCTCCCAGTCCCACTGTACGGCCGTTAAAGTTCTTGTTTTCCCACAGCTCGCGGTTGTTTTCGTTGGCAATTCCTCCTGATTTATAGGCGTAGACGTTGCTCAGCGACTCACCGATGAAGATATTACCCTGGCGGTTGGTACCATTCAGAATGTGATCTACGCCGCCATAAAGCTTTGTCACCTTATTGCGGTCGAGCGAAATATTCGCGCTGATATTCCACTGAAATTCCTCCGTACTGATCACTGCGGCCCGAAGCGTGGCCTCAAATCCCTTGTTGGTCAGCTCACCGATGTTCTCGGTAGTGTACGTATAACCGGAAGTTGTGGCCAGCGAGTGACTCATGAGAAGGTTGGAGTTCTTGATGTAATAGTAATCAAGGGACAGACTGACGCGATTTTTGAAGAATCCGACATCCAAACCCACATTGGTTTGCTTCTGTTTTTCCCATGTGAGGTTGGGCGTTCCGCGCCGACCATCTGTGCCATAATAAGCTTCGCCGTTCGATTGTTGAGGCAAATAGAGTGTGGCATACAGATAGTTATCGATATCTTGATTACCAACAACACCATAGCCGGTACGAACCTTGAGGCGCGAGAGTACGTCCTGCTGTGGGAAGTACTTCTCATTGGTAACGTCCCATGCCAGGGAGAACGATGGCATGAAGCCCCAGCGATGGCCCACGGCAAACTTTGACGAACCATCATAACGACCTGTTAAAGTCAGGAAATAGCGATAATCATAGTTGTAGTTGACCCTCCCTACAAACGACATGAGGGAACTGGTTTCGTAATCAGATTCTATTCCACGTGTTTTAGTATCGGCCGAAGCCTGAAGCACGTTGTAACCCAGTTCGTTGCCTGCAAAGCGACGGCCGCTGCCTTTGAGCACGCGGTAAGCGTAGCGCGATGATGACGTACCAACGAAGGCATTAAGGTTGTGCCTCTCTTTTATCTGCGTATCATAACTCAGGGTGTTGTCCCACTGCCACTGTGTCTCTGCAAAACGCTGTTGAGTAGCATAATTATCACCACCATAATAACGTGCAGCTTCCTGTATGGTGTTAGGAATAAACTGATTCCAGCTCTGCTCCGCACGGTTGACAGCCAATGTAGAGCGCAGGTTCAGCCCCTTGAGCGGATTAATATTAACATAGCTAGACGACGTGAAGTGGTAACGCTCGCGGTCGGTCTGTATGTCCATTGAATTAAATGGATTGAAATTGTTGTTATTGTCGCCACTGTCGTGTACGCGCCAATAAGTAAAGAGATAATAAGGTTTGTAGCGCGTGGCATCGCTCATGTAAGGCGCATAATCGATGAGAGGATTCGACTTTTGCAGTGCATGGTTATACACCGCGCCACTGGGTATCTTGTCTTTCATATATGTATATGACGTGTTCGTACCAATCTTGAGCCACGGTTTGATAGAACTTTCGGCATTGACACGACCATAATACTTGTCTTGCTCTGTACCCTTTACCACGCCGTCAAGACCACTATAGCCGAGACTGACATACAAGCTGCTACTATCGGAAGCCTTGGAGAAGCTCATACTATGGTTGTGCTCCATGCCGGTCTTCGTCACCTGCTTCAGCCAGTCGTAGCTCTTTCCGCTGCGATAGGTAGCCATCTCCTCTTCAGAGAAGATCGTTTTGGAACCCATAATTGTCTTATCCCAGTAGTCTTTCAGTTGTTCAGCCGATGCTTTCGGGTGGTTATAGGCATAACCGTTCATGTAGGCTTCGGCACGCAGGTCGAAAGTCTGTTGCGCGGTCATCGTTTTGGGGCGGTGTCCCATTGTCGAGAACGACACCCAGCCGTCGTACGCAACCTGCCCCGTCCCTCTCTTGGCTTTCTTCGTCGTGACAACAATCACACCATTGGCGCCTCGCGAACCATAGAGAGCCGTGGCCGAAGCGTCCTTGAGCACCTCTATCGACTCAACATCGTTTACGTTGATGGCATTATAAAAGCCAAACTGATTGTCCATAACCAGACCGTCAACAACATAAATGGGTGACGATCCGGAATTGATGGTGTTGGTTCCGCGAATCTTCAGCGAGCCGTCGTCGCTCGGCGTGACACCCTTAGTGACATAAAGACCTGCCACACGGCCTTGCAGTGCTTCGCTGATATTGGTGACAGGCTTCTCGGCAAGTACGTTGGCATCGACATGAGACACTGCACCCGTAAGATCGCTTTTCTTCATAAGCACACCCACCACGACCACACCGTCAAGTTGATTGTCATCGCTCTTCAGGATAATTCGCATTTTTCTTTGGGTGATGGCCTTCACTTCGCGGGTATTGTATCCAAGATACGACACCTCCAACGTTGCGCCTTGCTCTACGGTCAGTGCGAAATTGCCGTCAACGTCGGTTGGAGTACCGGCTGACGTGCCTTTCACTCGCACGGAAGCCCCGACAAGTGGTTCGGAACTTTCGTCCAAAACCTGGCCCACGACCTTCAACTGTGCGAAAGTTACCTGTGCGCACAACCATATCAGAGCCGACAAACATAGTAGTCTTCTTTTCATTATTATCATATTAGTATTTAACAAGTTTGAGATCAGCCTTTTAAAAGGAATATATTTTTAGGTTTAGATCTTATCCGCACCTTGCAAAAACAATCCTTTTCATAAGGCAAAATTAAACATTATATTCTCCCAAAAATAAAAAAAATATAGCAGAAATTACCAAAATAACGCCAAAAAAGCCAAATATAAAGGTATAAGAAGCTTTCTTAAAAGATCGTTTATAGAAGATATGACGCTCTGAAAGAACTGATTATAAAATATGTTGCTATTATCGAGCACAGACAATATATCCACTATGACTCATTACTTCAAGCAGATTGTGCTAATATTAATACCGCAAATTGTGATTCAAGGTTATTCATTCTCTCTTTGAAAGTACCGATACATGATCTATTTTGTCAATCTTTTATCATGTTTTCGTCGCAAAAAAAATGATGCAAATAGCGTAATCATCGCCGCCTTTTTCACTATTTGGGGCTGAAAACGCCCCTATGATGGCATGATTTTTATGTTTTAATGGGTCATTGTTATGCTTTTATCACCCCAAAGCTATGCTTTTAGCGCGTCAAAGTTATGCTTTCGCAAGGTAAAAGGGCCACTATGAGCGGGTAAAAGCTATGCTTTGACGAGGCCGGAAGGGGCAAATCGCAGGGGCAATTTAGATAAACGACTGATTATCAAACCAATACTAAAACTGCCGTAGAATCGCGTATTTCCGGCCAAAGTCTGATTATTTTGAAATAATGCCACTTTTTTCAGCCTTTTGTAAATTTATTTCAGCCCCACAGAGAGCATAAAATTATCTTCACGCTTTTTATAACAACTGCTGTTGCTGAGTGAATAAAAATAGACAAATCCCTATCTTTTGAGTGCATGAAGGCAAAAGGGCGATATTTAACGGGGCCTGATTGCGCGCGAAA
Organism: Prevotella illustrans; assembly: GCF_017426725.1. Classification (GTDB taxonomy): domain Bacteria; phylum Bacteroidota; class Bacteroidia; order Bacteroidales; family Bacteroidaceae; genus Prevotella; species Prevotella illustrans. Next base: position 22,644 of record NZ_JAERMS010000017.1, read on the forward strand.
AACATAGTCGGAACGTGATGAATTCCCCAGAAATAATCGGCTGTTTCGTGATTACAGATTTTCTTTTTGCGCCAAATTGACATTTAAAGCCGCCATTTTGGCATACAATTTAGTATAGGAATAACCTTTGATAACTTGAGAGTGTAGTTCGCAAAGAATTATACAAATCTATCAATAAGACATATATCATTAAGAAAGGAGATTAAATATGACATTCGACAAGTTTACAATTAAAGCGCAAGAAGCCATACAAGAAGCGGTGAATATTGCGCAACAAGCCGGCCAGCAAAGCATAGAGTCTATTCATTTGCTTGCCGGAGTAATCAATAAAGGGAAAGATCTTACCAACTTTATGTTTCAAAAGCTTGGCATCAACAGCCATGCTATCGAAACCGCCGTACAGCAAGAGATTGCCCATTTACCGAAAGTGCAAGGAGGACAGCCCTACTTCAGCAACGACGCGAATACCATTCTGCAACACGCAATGGATTATTCCCAGAAGTTAGGCGATGAGTTTGTGAGCATCGAACCGATGCTTTTGGCTATTCTGAACAGCAATAGCGCCGCCGGACGGATACTGAAAGACGCGGGCATGACCGAGAAAGAGGCCATGAAGGCCATCCAAGAACTGCGTCAGGGACAGAAAGTACAAAGCCAAAGTGGCGACGAGAACTATCAGGCTTTGCAGAAATACGCCATCAATCTGATAGAACGGGCCCGACAGGGGAAGCTCGATCCGGTAATCGGACGTGACGATGAGATTCGCCGTGTGTTGCAGATTCTGAGCCGACGCACCAAGAACAACCCTATATTAATAGGTGAACCGGGAACCGGAAAGACGGCTATCGTAGAAGGATTGGCCCAGCGAATCGTCCGTGGCGACGTGCCGGAGAACCTGAAAAACAAGCAACTCTACTCGCTCGATATGGGCGCGCTCGTGGCAGGAGCCAAGTATAAGGGCGAATTTGAGGAGCGGCTCAAGGGCGTTATCAAAGAAGTGACCCACGCCGAGGGCAATATCATCCTCTTCATAGACGAGATTCACACGCTCGTAGGTGCCGGAGGAGGCGAAGGAGCAATGGATGCGGCCAACATATTGAAGCCTGCTTTGGCCCGGGGAGAGCTGCGGGCCATCGGCGCTACGACCCTGAATGAGTATCAAAAGTACTTTGAGAAGGACAAAGCGCTTGAGCGTCGCTTCCAGACGGTGATGGTTAATGAGCCCGATGAGCTTGACGCCATCAGCATTCTCCGTGGTCTGAAAGAACGATACGAGAACCACCACAAGGTAAGAATACAGGATGACGCCTGCATCGCCGCCGTCAAATTGAGCGAACGCTATATTTCCGACCGCTTCCTGCCCGACAAAGCCATCGACCTGATGGACGAAGCGGCGGCCAAACTGCGCATGGAACACGACTCCGTGCCCGAGGAATTAGACGACTTAGAACGTCAACTGAAGCAGAAAGAGATTGAACGCGAGGCCATCAAGCGGGAAAACGACACCGACAAACTGGCCCTTTTGGATCGTGAGATAGCCGAACTGAAAGAGAAAGCCAACGCTTTCAAGGCTAAATGGGAAAGCGAAAAGACGCTCGTCAACCGGATTCAGCAGGATAAACAACAGATAGAGAACCTCAAGTTTGAGGCTGAACGGGCCGAACGGGAGGGTAACTACCAACGCGTTGCGGAGATTCGGTATGGCGAACTGACCCGATTGGCCGATGATATCAAAGCCATTCAGGCCCAACTGGCTTCAACCCAGCAGGGCGAACAGATGGTACGGGAGGAAGTAACGGCCGATGACATCGCCGAAGTGGTCAGCCGTTGGACGGGTATACCGGTCAACCGAATGCTGCAAAGCGAACGGGAGAAGTTGCTCCATTTAGAGGATGAACTCCACAAACGGGTCGTCGGACAACAGGAAGCCATCACGGCCGTGAGCGACGCGGTAAGACGCAGCCGTGCCGGACTGCAGGATCCGAAGCGCCCGATTGCCTCTTTCATCTTCCTCGGAACGACCGGTGTCGGCAAGACAGAGCTGGCTAAGGCGCTGGCCGAATACCTTTTCAACGATGAAAACATGATGACGCGCATCGACATGAGCGAGTATCAGGAGAAATTCAGTGTCACCCGCCTCATCGGAGCGCCTCCCGGATATGTCGGTTACGACGAAGGCGGCCAGCTGACGGAGGCCGTTCGGCGCAAACCGTACAGCGTCGTGCTCTTCGACGAGATTGAAAAAGCCCATCCCGACGTGTTCAATACGCTGTTGCAGGTACTCGATGACGGACGGCTGACCGACAACAAGGGGCGAGTGGTGAACTTCAAGAACACCATCATCATCATGACGAGCAACGCCACGCGTGAACAGCTTCGCCAGTTGATGCGTCCGGAATTCCTCAACCGTATCGACGACATCATCACCTTCAAGCCTTTGACCAAGGAGGAGATTGCCCGCGTGGTGGAAATGCAGATGAACCGTGTGAAGACCATGCTTGAGCCGCAAGGCTACAACCTGCAATGGACGCCCCAAGCCATTGAAACGCTGGCCGAGGCAGGCTACGACCCGCAGTTCGGCGCCCGTCCTGTGAAGCGCGCCATTCAAGACATGGTGCTCAACGAACTGAGCCGCAAGATTCTAAGCGAGGAAGTTACGCGTGAGAAACCTATTCTCATCGATTCCTTCGGCGAAGGTCTCGTTTTCAGAAACTAAGGCTTTGATTCTCTTATATATACAGAAGGATGTGTCATTTTGGCACATCTTTTTTTATACGCTCCAAACAGCCTTTTTTCAATTCAAAAGATTATCTTTGCAGTCATGATGCACTTCATAGATTTGATCTTGCTGGCCGTTGCCCTAAGTATGGACTGCTTCACGATATCCATCATCAGCGGCGTCACCCTGCGCCGCAGGCTGTGGCCCGCCATTCTCCGCATGTCATTCCTGTTTGGCTTTTTCCAAGCGCTCATGCCGCTGTTGGGCTGGTTGGGCACCACCCGCTTCAGCCGCTACATTGAGGCTTACGACCATTGGATAGCCTTCGGCCTGCTGGCGTTTCTGGGCGGGCGCATGATTCGCGACTCGTTCTTGCCCGAAGCGTCGAAGACTTTCGACCCCGTAGGGCTCAAATCGCAACTCTTCCTGGCCGTGGCTACCAGCATCGACGCCTTAGCCATCGGTATCACCTTCGCCTTCACGGGCTATCATACACTCACCGATCTCACGCTCCCACTGGCCGTCATCGGCTTCACCTCGCTGCTTTTCAGTATCATGGGCAACCTGCTGGGCATACGGTTTGGCAAGCGCATCTGCCGACGTGTCAGGCCCGAGCTTATCGGCGGCCTCATCCTCGTGGTCATCGGCTTCAAGGTTCTGATTAGCCACCTGTGTCAATAACGGTCAATCAGCCGGCATGAAGAACGGGTTGAAAGGGGATTATCAAACGTATTGGAAAGAGAAAAGTCGCAATAACTTTCGAATTGAAAGAGCTTGACATCCGTCAAGAAATATCACGCTTTCACGAATATCATGCGTTGGGATTTTGAGAATCAGGTTTCTTCTTCTTAACTTTGCCCACGGTTTCGAGAGAGACCGTCAGGATAATCAGACCCGAAGAGTGGGTCTGGATTTAGGATAACAATTAAAGGGCGCTGCCGGACAGTGCCGATAGGAGATTAAGAAAATGGAAAGATTAACACAAAATGTAAAGAATGGATTGAGAAAATTTGCCGCTTCTTACGTAAAGGCAATGACGCTATACGGTGAAGCTATTCTCGCCAGCAAGGGTATCGCTTAATGAGCATACCGATCGATTAGAAAATAATTTGGTAAAAAAATAGTCCCTCCACGGTTTTGAAGCCATGGAGGGATTTTTGTTTGATAAGGGATAAGCCCGATTGCTATGCTTCGGTCTTCTTGGTTTGCCGAATGAAGAAAAGGATGAGGCAGACATAGGCGACGAGTGAGCAGATTTCTGACAGCGGATTGGCCAACCAACTCTCACTGACGGGATTGAAGCCTCCGAAGCGCAACAAGGCACTGACCACGCCCATGAGGGCGCCGCCGGCAATGAAACCGCTGGCAATGAGAGTCCCCTTCTCGCCACGGGCCTGATTCAGAGCCTCATTCTTGCTGCGTGTCGTCACAAACCAGTTGACGGCTCCGCCCACGAGAATGGGCACGTTGAGTTCCAACGGAATGAACATACCCAAGGCGAAGGCCAGCGCGGGAATCTTGCAGAACGTGAGAATGATGGCAATGAGCGCGCCAATGCCATACAACACCCAGGGGGCGCCGGCCCCATTCATCATCGGTTCGATAACGGCCGCCATGGCGTTGGCCTGCGGCGCGACAAGATGGCCGGTCTGATTGGGGTCGAAACCGTAGGTGTCGTTGAGCAACATCATCACTCCGCCTACTGTAGCGGCACTGACCAACGTGCCCAGAAACTTCCAGGTCTCTTGCTTTTTGGGCGTGGTGCCGAGCCAGTAGCCTATCTTCAGGTCGGTGACAAAACTGCCGGCCATGCTCAACGCGGTGCAGACGACGCCACCCATAATCAGCGCGGCCACCATGCCTCCGGCTCCATTGAGCCCTACGGCCACCATGACGACACTGGTCAGGATGAGCGTCATCAGCGTCATACCCGACACGGGATTGCTGCCCACGATGGCAATGGCATTGGCAGCCACGGTCGTGAAAAGGAAAGCGATGAGCGCTACCAGCAGGATAGCCACGATGGCATAAAGCAGGTTGTGCATCACGCCCAGCCAGAAGAAGACGAAAGTGACGGCGATGGCCGCCAATGAACCGATGGCTATAATCTTAAACGAAATGTCGCGTTGTGTGCGAATCACTTCCTCGCTGCCATTACTCTTTCCACCCATTTCTTTCGCGGCCAGTCCGACGGCACTCCGAATAATGCCCCAGCTCTTGATGATACCGATGATACCGGCCATGGCGATGCCGCCTATGCCAATACTCTTGCCGTAAGTAGAGAAGATTTGTTCGGGTGTCATGGCGCCGACAGCCGTCGTCACGGTCGTTCCCCCGATATTCAGAATGGTGTCGGGGAAGAGTAAAGCCATGCCGGGCACGATGAGCCACCACACGGCAACCGAGCCCATGCAGATGATGAAGGCGTATTTCAGGCCGATGATATAGCCCAAGCCCAGCACGGCGGCACCCGTATTGACCTTAAACACCAGTTTGGCATGGTCGGCCAACTGCTGTCCGAAGCCCACGACACGCGTCGTGAAGTTCTCGTTCCACCATCCGAAGGTGGCAACGGCGAAATCGTAAAGACCGCCCACAAGGCCCGAAATGAGCAAAGGCCTGGCCTGGTTGCCGCCCTTGGCGCCCGAGACGAGCACCTGCGTCGTGGCCGTCGCTTCGGGGAAGGGGTATTTGCCGTGCATGTCGCTGACGAAATACTTGCGGAATGGAATCAGGAAAAGAATGCCGATAATGCCGCCGAGGGCCGAACTAAGAAAGATTTTAAAGAATGAGGCGGTCATGTCGGGGTACTTCGCCTGCAGGATATAGATGGCGGGAAGCGTGAAGATGGCACCGGCCACTACGGCTCCCGAGCAGGCGCCGATACTCTGAATGATGACGTTTTCGCCCAAAGCCTTGGAGCGCTTGGCGGTCGTAGACGCGCCGACGGCGATGATGGCGATGGGGATGGCGGCCTCGAAGACTTGCCCCACCTTCAAGCCCAGATAGGCCGCGGCCGCGGAAAACAACACGGCCATGACAATTCCCCACGATACCGACCACAAGTTAACCTCCGGATAAACCTGCCGAGGCGACATGACGGGTTCATACTGCTCACCACTTTTCAACTCCCGAAAGGCATTTTCAGGCAATTGGATTGATTGTTTTTCCTGTTTTTTCATAATGATTTTTACAAGTTTAATTGCAAAGTTAAAGCAAATGGGTAGAAAACCAAAATAATTATTGTAACTTTGCACCCAAATATATAAAACAAATGGGACATCACAATTTAGATTCTTTAGACAGAAAGATCCTCAGACTTGTGTCGGAGGATGCACGGATTCCGTTCTTGGAAGTTGCGCGTGCATGCAATGTGAGTGGCGCCGCCATTCATCAGCGTATGCAGAAATTATCAAACCTCGGTATAATCAAGGGGTCTCAATTTATTATCGATCCGGAGAAGATTGGCTATGAGACCTGCGCTTATATTGCTTTATACCTGAAAGATCCTTCGGATCATGATCGGGTAATCAAGGCGTTGAAGAAGGTTCCCGAAGTGACAGAGTGCCACATGACAACCGGTGGTATGGACTTATTTATCAAGCTGTATGCCCGTAACAACCATCACTTGATGGAAATGATTCATGACGAGCTGCAGCCACTGGGCCTGTCGCGCAGCGAAACGATTATCTCTTTCAGTACTTCGTTCGACCGTCAGTTGCCCATCTCATCTATCGAAGAAAGATTGGCCAAGGAAGAAACCGAAGATGACGGTGAGATGATAAAGGATTAATCCTCCTGTGGGAAAACGAAGAAATCCTGCAACCCGTATTTGCGCCGGTTGCAGGATTTCTTTTTTATTTATCTTTCGGTCGTTGCCGAAGTGTGGTTTCATAAGCGGTTCGGAATAAGTTTTTCTCTAAAGAGCGATTCGCGTCTACCGGAAACCGGCGTGGCGTGAGCCGTAGGAACGTGATTCATCATGTTCCGCCCGGGCAATCAAGCCGTGACGTTTGCCCGGGTTGGGCAAGGCTGCCGTCATTTGCCGGGACGTTTTTCCGAACCCCGGCATTTAACATCTGTTTTACTTTGACGTTTGCCGAACTCCGACATTTAACACCTGTTATACCTTGGCGTTTGCCGAACCTCGGCATTTAACATCTGTTTTGCTTTGACGTTTTCCGAACCCCGGCAAATCTCCCGTCATATGCCGTGATGTTTGCCGAACTTCGGCAAGACCGCCGTCATTTGTCGGGACGTTCCGCCTTGGTAATTAAGCATTAAACGCTGTTGGCTTTAGAAAAAACTTATTCCGAGCCGTGGGCGCATGTTCTTTCGTAGTCTGCGAAGTCGTAGTCATAAGCGTGTTTCTCGTCTTTGTCGTGATGTTCTCGGGTTCTCGGTGTCCAGTCGTCATAGGGCGGAAAGAAAGCGTCGGCCTTTTGGGGCGTGTCGTCAATCTCCGTCAGGTAGAGACGATCGGCCAGTTTGATGGCTTGGGCATAAAGAGTGGCGCCGCCGATGATGTAAATGTCTTCATCAGGGCGGCAGTGTCTGAGCGCTTCCTCCAGCGACAGGAAGCATTCGCAGCCCGCAAACTGCCGTGGGGCGCGACTCAGTACGATGTTGCGACGGTTGGGCAAGGCGCCCTTGGGTAATGATTCGAAGGTGCGGCGGCCCATGATGATGGTGTGGCCGGTGGTGAGTTGCTTGAATCTTTTCAGATCGTTTGGCAACCAATACAGAAGTTTATTCTCGAAGCCGATGGCTCTGTTGCGGGCCACGGCAGCTATCATGTTGATGTGCATGTTACTTATACGGATACTTGGGCCGGGATATGGGGCCATGGTTGATAGTCGGTCAGTTCAAAGTCCTCGTAGCGGAAGGCGAAAAGGTCTTTCACGTCGGAATTCAGTTTCATGACAGGCAGCGCCCGCGGCGTGCGGGTCAGTTGCAGCCGGGCCTGCTCCAGATGGTTCAGATATAGGTGGGTGTCGCCCGTCGTATGGACGAACTCGCCCGGTTTGAGTCCCGTTACCTGCGCCATCATCATGAGCAACAGCGCGTAGCTGGCTATATTGAAAGGCACGCCTAAGAACGTGTCGGCACTGCGCTGGTAGAGTTGCAGGCTAAGTTTGCCGTCGGCCACGTAGAATTGGAAGAGGCAGTGGCACGGTGGCAGTGCCATTTGGTCGACTTCGGCAGGATTCCAGGCCGAAACAATCATGCGGCGGGAGTCGGGCGTGTGTCTGATCTGGTCCAGAACGTTCTGGATCTGGTCGATGGCGCTCCCCTGGTAGTCGGGCCACGACCGCCATTGGTGGCCATAGACGGGGCCTAGCTCGCCGTTTTCGTCGGCCCATTCATTCCAGATTCTTACACCGTGTTCCTGCAGATATTTCACGTTGGTGTCGCCTTTTAGAAACCACAGCAGTTCGTAGATAATGCTCTTCAAGTGTAGTTTCTTGGTGGTGAGCAAGGGAAAACCATCTTCTAAGTTGAATCTCATTTGATGACCGAATACCGACAGGGTGCCGGTGCCGGTGCGGTCGCCTTTTTGGTGACCCTCCGTCAGTATGCGGTCAAGTAATTCTAAATATTGTTTCATTGCTTTATGATTTTATTTTCAATATAGGAATAAGTGGTTGTAAGTGACTGCTTTTGATTTTCCACTCCTGTGGAAAGAGATTATTGGCCCTGTTGCCGATGTTCTTTGCGAAGCCGAGTGGCTGTCCTTGATAGGTGATTAGAATGATTCCGCGGGGAGCTTGCGGGGAAAGGGTGATCGCTTCGCGACGCAGATAGGCAATGGCTGTGGGGTAGTCGATGTCGACAGCGGTGTAGCGGTCTTTGTCGGGTAGGATAGAGAGCGCCATTGATATATCGGGCATTAAGTCTTTGCCTTTCTGCTGCGGCGCGTTGATGCCATGGGTCAGGACGCGGAGTCCTTCCAGGTCTTTCTCTTTCCAAGCGCTCAGTGGCTTGTCAGGCGTGGGAAAGACTTCTTCCGCGGTTCCCCGTTTTCTCAAAACGGCCAGAAAGAGGCCTTCGCCACGGGTCTTTCCGGGAATGAAACGGTACATCGGATGATTGTCTGTCAGACTTCCCGTGATGTTCCATTCGGGCTTGGTGGGGATGGAAACAAAGTCGGCACCCAGTTTTTGGGCTATCCGGTTGACGTTTTCCTCGTTTTCGTGCGCGTTGAAGGTACACGTGGAGTAGATGAGATAGCCGCCGTCGTTGAGACATGGCCAGATGTCGCTGACGATTTCGCGCTGTAATCGGGCACATTTCTCTACATTGGCGGGGCTCCATTCCTCAATCGCGTTTTCGTCTTTGCGGAACATTCCCTCGCCGGAGCAGGGCACATCGGCGAGAATAACGTCGAACTTGAGCCTTGTTTTCTGATAGTCACGGGCGTAGTTGTTCGTTACGTATATGTCGGGATGACCGAATTTCTGAATGTTTTCAGTGAGAATCCGGGCCCTAACCTGCATGGGCTCGTTGCTGAAGAGCACACTTCCCGGAGGAAGCGCCGACATGGCACACGTTGATTTGCCACCCGGAGCGGCACAAAGGTCGAGCATGTGGACGGGAGAACGGACCAGTTGCCTGATAACATGGGCAACAAACATGGATGAAGCTTCCTGCACATAATAGGCTCCGCAGTGCAAGAGCGGGTCGAACGTGAAGTTGGGGCGGTCTTTCAGATAGACACCCTGGTCGCACCAGCCTACCGGTTCATAGTCAATATCCATGTCAAAGCAGGCCGTTTTGAAAGGATTCAGACGGATGCTGATCGGTGGAGACGACGCAAGCGCTTGCTCAAGGCATGAATAGAGTTCATTGCCCATCAGTCCGCGTGTATATGTAACAAATGCTTCGGGAAACTTCATATTGCTTGCAAAAATAAGAAAATAATATAGTATGTAGCCATCCGGACTTCCATATTTTAGAAAAAATGTGGTTACTTTGCAACCAGAGTCCTTTGCTTTGCGTCTAAACAATAAATCATTTGATAAAATCAATAGAAATGAAAAAATATTTTGTAACCCTGATTTTGAGTTTTATGCTGGGAACAGTTGCGGTCAACGCAGCTCCTAAGCACCGTCATCACCCTGTTGCCACGGCCGTGGCTGACTCCTTAAACAATGGCATAGAGGCCTATTCTGACACTTCGAGCGTCGCTGCCGGAGAAGATACGGCCGTTGTAGATGGAGATTTCGAATCCGATTGGGAGGACACATCGGATGCGCGGTTTCTGAGAAATCTCTTTACCGGTGTGGTAAATGCCGGTGGTGTATGGCTGGCCCTGTTGATGATCGTATTTGTTTTTCTGTTACTACTTTCCCCCTTCGTTATATTGGCGCTGATTATTCGTTTTATGCTGAAAAAGCATAATGACCGGGTGACCATTGCGCAGCAAGCCATGGCGTCAGGACAGCCTGTTCCTGAAGCCGTAAAGCCGGTGGATAAGCATACCGATTCGTTTCTTTGGCAGAAAGGCGTGAAGAATGTGTCGCTGGGTGTGGGCTTGGCCGCGTTCTTCTCTTTCCTTGGCGCTTCGCCTTTGGTTGGCATCGGCTTTTTAGTAGCGTGCTTGGGAGCCGGTCAAATCTATATTGCCAAGAAATCATCGCGTCATGATAAGACGAAAACAGACGAAGGTCAAACTCCTGAATTCTGATAAAAGTTGAAAGAATTGGACGATATCTCTCTCGTTACGCAGGTGGCTGTGTTTCATAACCGCAAGGCTTTTGACAAGCTGGTTATGAAATATCAGTCACCTATACGGCGCTTCTTCCTCAACCAAACTTTGGGAGATGGGCCGTTGAGTGATGATTTGGCCCAAGAATGTTTTATCAAGGCTTATGTAAATATTACGCAATTCAAGGGCTTGTCGGGCTTTTCCACTTGGCTGTACCGTATCGCCTACAATGTGTATTATGACCATGTGAGGCGAAATAAGCTGACTTCTGACATCGATACGGTCGAAGTGAGACGAATGAACGCGGGACAGTCGGTAATAGGAGAGCGGATAGATATTTACGGAGCGCTTGAGATTCTTTCCGAAACAGAGCGTACTTGTATCACATTACAATTGATGGAAGGGCAGCCTATTGATAAAATTGCCGACATCACGCATTTCCCGCAGGGTACGGTGAAGTCGCATTTGTCGCGCGGTAAACAAAAACTTGCAATCTATTTAAAGCAGAATGGATATGAAACTAAATGATGAACAATTGGTAGAGCAGTTCTTTGCTGAGCATATTGTGGAGATTGCGGACAACGGTTTTACGAAAAAAGTGATGAAACGGTTGCCTCAATCCGCTTTGCGGTGGAACAAACTGTGGACAGCAGGATGTTGGGCTGCTGCCATTCTTCTGTTTTTCCTGTTGGATGGCATCAACTCCGTCAAGGCAGCTTTTATACATGTGACCGGAGATTTATTGGGAATGTTGGCTTCTTTCCAGTTTGACAGCTTTTCTCCTTTCATTATCTACTTAGGCATTTTGTCCACGACGGCCGTCATTGCTTACAATGTCATTGAGAATTCAAACTAATCTTTGCAACGTCATGGGGACTTATTGAACCAGAATATAGTCGTCATCGGAATCTTCATTCTGCTTTTTGGAGGGACGCTGAGGCTTGTCAAGCAGTTTCCCATCTTTGTCTAACAGACCGTAAGTGGTCTTGATTACCCTGAATTCCGTGCGCCGATTCAGTTGGTTACATATCTCTTGATTGTCTTTTTGTTGCTTTTCTATAAAGCTTTCTGTCAGCGTGTCGCCGGTTTTGAGCCATTGATATTTCTCTGAAAGTTTGCGGTTTACGCTTTTGGGAATGCTCTTTCCGTAACCTTTAGCTACGAGACGCTGTTTTTCAATACCTTTTTCTATAAGATAATTGATGACGGATTCTGCTCTGCGTTGAGAGAGATGCAGATTATATTCGGCTGTTCCCCGATAGTCGCAATGGGCTCCCAATTCTATGACCACGTGTGGATTGTCGTTAAGAAGTTGTACAAGTTTGTCGAGAGCCTGCGATGATTCGGGCCTTAGTGTCGCTTTGTTGAGATCATAGAAGATATTGTCGATGAGCACCGGAGCCGTGATCGAAGCCAAAGGGAACTGCAATACGTGCTCCTCGCTTTCCTTGCTCCTCTCGATATGTATCTCTTCCTTGTGATTGAGATAACCTTTACAAGTAGCCAACATAACATAGTCAACTCCCGGTTGAACCTCCTGCGTAAACGAACCGTCACCTTTGACACCCACTTTCACATTGGTTCCATCATTGCCGACCAAGTAGACCTGTGCCTGTGGCAGTTCATAGCCGTCCATTTCATATACCCAACCTTTGACTGTTTGGATGATTTCCGGGTTCTCAAAAGCGTAAAGATGGTCCCATCCATGGCTGTCGTTTCTGTTGGAAGCAAAAAATCCTTTATTCTTAAAGCCTTCGAATGTCATTCCGAAATCATCTGCCATACTGTTGAGGGGGTACCCCGGATGGATGATTTTGTAGTGTCGACGCGTGTTGTCGTATCGGGCAATGAATATGTCCAGTCCTCCCATGCCGGGATGGCCGTCACTTGAAAAATACAGATCACCGTTAGGTCGAAATGTCGGGAACGCTTCGTTGCCTGGCGTATTGATCGGAGGGCCTGGATTTTCCATGCCTCCCAGTCCACTTTCGGTTATTCTGACGCGCCAGATATCCAGCCCTCCCATGCCTCCGGGCATGTCGCTCGTGAAGTAAAGCCATTTTCCATCGGGCGAAATGGCAGGGTGGGCGAAAGACGAAAGGGTGTCATGGCTGATTTCTAATTTTGTAGCTTTACTCCATTGGGCGTCCTGCCGGGTGGCTGTCATGAGTTGCGCGGAGCGCGGATAAGTAGGATCGACGGCGCATTGTGTAAGATACATCGTTCGCTGATCAGGAGAAAAGACACACGCTCCTTCATCGAATGCCGTGTTCAATTCGCCTTCTACCGCCACGGGTTTCTTCCAATAACCTTTGCTGTCTTTCTCACTTCTGAAGATATCGCCCGATTTTGTTCCCGTGATACCATTGTTGTTAGCTCCTTGGGCGTCATCTCGTGTGGAGGTGAAATAAAGATATTCCGATTGGTCTCCCATGAGCATGGGACAATATTCTGCCCTTTTCGAATTGAAAAGAGCCATTTTTTTTACTTCATAACGGCTGCCGGCCTTCTTCCATTGGGGTGCCATTCGAGCCGATATGAGACCGTTGGCAATGAGCAGAGAGTCGTTGTTATGTTCTGTTTGTAAAGCAATAAAAAGCTTTTCTGCCTCCTTGTATTGACCGTTTTTGAGTAATAAACGACCCAAACGCAGCTGTTCGTCGCCCGTCAATTTACGATATCGTCCGGCATTATGGTAGGCTGCGATCGCTTTCTGCGTCAGATTGATTTTTTCATAGCACAAGGCCATCCGCTCTGCGATCATGCCTCGTTGTTCCCGTTTCTTGGCAGGAGTTTTCTGATAGGCCTGCTTAAATTGAGTGCCCGCGTCAAAATACTCACCCAAGGCCAGGTGTTCTTCACCTTTTTTGAGATTCTGTTCGGCGCCACAACCTGTCAGAATGAACAGGAAAAGCGCCAACCCTATTTTAAAGTAGCGGATCTTCATCGTGATAATAACGTATCGGCTTACTTTCTATTGTCTTTTTCCCCCTCTTTTATCATGGTGATACGGCGATTGCTATTATCGCTCAAGACATCGTTCACGATTTCCGTTATCTGGGCTTTCAGCTCATTGATAAACTGGGCTGGATCATATTTCTTGTGTTCGATATCCCGTAATTTCTTTTCCCAAATGCCCGTCAGTTCACAGCTTTTGAGCAGTTCTTCATGAATCGTGTCAATCAGTTCGATACCTGTTGGGGTAGCCATTAGGTTCTTACGTTGCCTTTTGATGTAGTGGCGTTTGAACAAGGTCTCGATGATACCGGCTCGGCTGGAAGGCCTGCCTATACCATTTTCTTTCAAAGCGGCCCGCAGTTCTTCGTCTTCCACAAACTTTCCGGCCGTTTCCATGGCTCTGAGCAGCGTGGCTTCCGTATAATATTTAGGCGGTGTAGTCTGTTTTTCTGTCAGTGTCGGCCGGTGAGGACCACTCTCCCCTTTGACAAACGTAGGCAGCGTACGCTCCTCGTCAGTAGGCTTGGTGTCGTCCTGAATTTCCTGTTCTTCCTTTTGGGGGCCGTAAACGATGTGCCATCCCGGATCAAGAATTTCTTTTCCCGTGGCTTTAAAGCCAATTTCGTCGATTTCTCCCAAAACAGTGGTCGTCGAAAACTTGCAGTCAGGATAGAACACACTGATGAAACGGCGGGTGATCAGGTCGAAAACCTGGCGTTCCATATCGCTCAATCCCTGGGGCACAACGCCGGTAGGGATGATGGCGTGATGGTCAGTCACCTTGCTCGAGTCGAACACTTTCTTGCTCTTCGTCAAAGACTTGCCTCCCAATGGCCTCACCAGATCGGCATAAGGAGCCGATCCTCCGAATTTAGTTTGGAAGATACCGTTCATGATTTGGGGACATTTAGGATAAATGTCGTCGCTTAAATATTGCGTATCGACACGTGGATAGGTCGTAATCTTCTTCTCGTAAAGACTCTGTATCAAGTTGAGTGTGGTCTCTGCCGAGTATCCGAACTTCTTGTTGCAGTCCACCTGCAATGAGGTAAGATCGTAAAGGTGGGGCGGATTCTCTACGCCTTTCTTCTTGCTGACGCTTGTAATGGTGAAAGGCTTGCCCTCAATCGTGGCAAACGCTTGCTCTCCTTCCTCCTTACTCGTGAATTTTCCTTTCGTGGCAGTGAATTGCGTGTCGCGATAAATCGTAGCCAGAATCCAGTAAGGCTCGGGCTTGAAATTGTCAATCTCTTTCTGTCGGTTGACAATGAGGGCCAGTGTAGGGGTCTGGACACGGCCGATACTCAGCACCTGGCGGTTTTGTCCGTATTTTAGAGTGTAGAGCCGTGTGGCGTTCATGCCCAGAATCCAGTCGCCAATAGCGCGCGACAAGCCGGCCAGATAAAGCGGTTGATAGTTGCTTTGGTCTTTCAGATTCTGAAACCCCTCACGAATAGCTTCGTCGGTCATCGAGCTTATCCATAGTCTTTTGACGGGACACTTGGCCTGCGCTTTCTGCATCACCCACCGTTGGATGAGTTCTCCTTCCTGTCCGGCGTCACCACAGTTGATGATACCATCGGCAGCCTGCATCAGTTTCTCAATCGTGGCAAACTGGTTCTTGATACCTTGGTCGTCGATGAGCTTGATACCAAACCGTGGGGGAATCATAGGCAGGGCGGCTAAGCTCCAATGTTTCCAGTTTTCAGAATAGTCGTTGGGTTCTTTCAGACAACATAGATGACCGAAAGTCCACGTCACCTGGTAGCCATTGCCTTCCATATAGGTCTTTTTGTCGGTTGTGGCACCGATGATTCGTGCGATGTCTCGGCCCACGCTGGGTTTCTCAGCTATGCAAACTATCATTGTTTTTCTTTGCTTCGGAATGCAAAGATACATGTTTTAATTATCATGACAAAGGCTCACCTTTATCTTTTGGATAAAATAACGGCCGCCGATTAGTTACTGATTAGCACTGATACAGCTCTGGTAAGAGCTTTTTAATAGTTCTCTTTTGATGTTGTTTACCATCATTTTTGTACCTTTGCATCTATATTTTAAATAGGTATTATGATTAAAATGTTATTAAAGATGATATGGGCGTTGGTTTTATGTGTCCTTATATCATCATGTGTGAAAGACGAACCACTTAATGCCGAGTGTGACATTGAGACGGTTTCGTTTCATTTAAGTCAACCTGACGATGTGTTCTACAGCGCGACCGACACCCTGCAAAGCGTATCATCAACCGTTTCTGAAATTATAATCAATGTGCGTCGCAAGGCCGATATCACGGCGTTGGCTCCCGTTTTCAAACTTACGGAGGGCGCGGTGGTCAGTCCTGCCAGTGGTTCTGTGCACGATTTCAGCCAGGGACCGGTCACCTACACCGTCACTTCGCAAGACGGCGCCTATCGGCGTGTCTACCAATTGGCCGTGAAACCCGTAGCCCAAATGGTGAACGATACGGTGATGTTTGATTTCGAGCATACCATTTTGTCGGATATCGGTAACGGTGTGCCCTATCATGAGTGGCAGGAGCAGCATGTCGACGGCACCCTCTCTACCGATTGGGGGACGGGTAACGGTGGGTTTGCCCTCACGGCTTGGGACAAAACCACGGCCGACTTCCCCTCGGTGTCAATCGACAATGGCATGGATGGCAAGGCCGTACAGCTCACAACCCGTTCGACGGGCGCGCTCGGTACCATAATGAAAATGCCGATTGCGGCCGGAAATCTCTTCTATGGCTTCTTCGACCTGCAGAAAGCCGCTATGGATCCGTTGCATGCCACGCAGTTTGGCAAGCCTTTCGACCGCAAGCCTATTCATTTCACGGGCTACTATCAGTATAAACCCGGCGATAAAGTGACCGACCGCACCGGGAGCGTGCTGGACAACCAGACCGACAGTGCCTCGGTTTACGCCGTGTTCTATCGCAACCACGATGCCCAAGGCAAGGCGTTTGTGCTGGATGGTACCAACGTGAAGACCAGTAAACAGATCGTGGCCATGGCTGATCTTGGCTATGTGCCCCCCACGGATAGTTGGACGGCGTTCGACGTAGAGTTCAACTATACGGCTGATCTCGACCTCGATTTGCTTTCGAACCGAGGCTACAGCTTGGCGCTGGTGTTCTCTTCGAGCAAGAAGGGCGATGGCTTCATCGGTGCCGTAGGTTCGCGTTTACTGATTGATAAAGTAAGAATTATTTGTGAAAAGGAGGATGTGAAAAAATGAAAAAGATATTTTTAATGGCATGCACGGTCATGTTTTCGTTAGCAGGTCATGCGCAGCAATGCAGTCTGCGCGATGTGAAAATCGACGCTCGGCTGGGTTATAACCTTGGCGGAACGTCGCCCGTGGGGCTGCCCGCTTCTATCCGCGAACTGAAAAGCTATGAACTGACACCCAGTTTCTTGTTTGGTCTCGACGCCGAAATGTCAAAGTGTGGACGTTTTGGCGTACTTCTGGGCATGCGCTTCGAGAATAAAGGGATGAATGTTGACGCTCGTGTGAAGAACTATCACATGAAAATCAGCAAGGGACAACAGCAAATGGAAGGACAGTTCACAGGCGACGTGAAGACTAAAGTGACGGAATGGATGCTGACGGTGCCCCTCCAAGCCACCTGGCATCCTGCCGAAGCATGGCGTCTGCGTTTCGGTCCCTATGTGTCATACGTGTTTTCGCGCGATTTTTCGGGCTATGCCCACGACGGCTATCTGCGTGTAGGTTCTCC
The DNA here is from genome assembly GCF_017426725.1 of Prevotella illustrans. Classification (GTDB taxonomy): domain Bacteria; phylum Bacteroidota; class Bacteroidia; order Bacteroidales; family Bacteroidaceae; genus Prevotella; species Prevotella illustrans. Next base: position 39,771 of record NZ_JAERMS010000017.1, read on the forward strand.
AACGGGTGCTAAAGTAGATATTGGCAATGGGCCCGGACAGCGTGGCGACTACGACTTTTCGAGTGACATGCGTCGGCTGCAGTGGGGACTTTCACTGGGGGCAGACTGGAAATTTTACGACCGTCTGGGCACGTTCGTCGAACTGAACTGGGGCCTGAGCGGCATTCATCATTCGCACTTTAAAACCATCGAGCAGACGCTTTATCCGCTCTATGGAACCATCGGCCTGAATTATACCTTACGGTAAGAGGTGTTTGGCCGTATTATATAATCAAGGTGTCATCACGGAATCGGCTTCCTGATGACACCTTATTTGCTTTATTACTTTTACTTATTTCTTAAAATGAGCGATCGTGTTCTTGTGGCTCAACCTGGTCTGACAACTTTTGCAGGCTGTGAGGCAGTTGTAATGAATCGCAGGTAAGCCGGTGAAGCAGTTCTTCACCTTTCTTCGTGACGCAGAACTTCATGCAACGCTTGTCCTCCTTACAGGCTTTTCGGCGGATGAGACGACCTTTTTCGAGCGCGGCGATGACTTTCGAAGCGTTCGATGGCGTGAGATTCATCTCGCTCGCTATCTCACCCGATGAGATATGAGCCTTGTCGGCAACGAGGCACAGCAGCATGGCTTCGTTGATATTGAGGCCCAACTCCTGTTGGAGCGAGGCCTCAAACTGCGCGATAGCGCGGTAGATGTTTCTGATGCGGCAAATACATTCCTGGTTCATCAGTCTGCCATTACTTTAACAGGGTCGACTTGATCGCGGCCTCAAACTGCTGTTTGTTCATGGCGCCTACCTGCATCTGGGGATTACCTTGCTTTGGAATGAAGAGCAAAGACGGGATGGAGCGCACGCCAAACAGAGCGGCCAGCTCCTGTTGCTGGTCAACGTCCACCTTATAAATATCTAACTTGCCGGCATAGTCGTTGGCCAATTCCTCTAAAATGGGGGCTGTGGCCTTGCAGGGACCGCACCATGTGGCGTAGAAATCGATGATGGCAGGTTTGTCGCCTTCGAAAACCCACTCCTGCGGGTGCTTGTCGAAATCCATTACTTTTTTCTTGAACTCGCTGGTTGTCAATTCTGTTACAGTCATATTTTTTTTCTCCTTTACTTTTAATTCTTTATTTACGTTGTTTGTTGTTTGATGATTCTTTTTGTTTTGCGGTGAGCAGGCGGTCAATGTCAGGGTTGTCGTCACCAGTAAGACGAAAGTCGCTTTCTTCATGCGTTGATAGATGTTGATGGTTTATATCTATTCGTTCTTTTTATTTTCCATAGGAAAACGATGCAAAGGTAACGGAAGGGAATCAAACTCGCAAATTTTCCTATGGAAAATAAATCTAAATTAACTATATTTGCCATGCTGTTAACATTTTCCGGTGGAAAACAAATGTCGCCGTAGCAGCCGGTTTGCGGCGTTAGGTGTCTGTCGGATCGATTCAACAGAATGTTCTCCGGTCTTTTGTTGCCGTGTAGTCAGCCGCTGACGACGCGCTAAGGAAGTCGTCCTTCAAGCAAAATCGTAAAGTTGTGTCTGTACGCCTCTACCATCATCTTGTAACGTTCAGAACCTTCGGGACATGCCTTGAAAGTCTGGGTACGGGCAAATGCGGGATAGATGTCTTCGTAATGCTCCAGCATAGCCTGTTTTATGGCCCGTGGGTCGGTTGCGTCGGCCTTCGCGTCGTTGATGACTTGCAATGCGAACGACCTGAAAAACGCTTGTATTTCTTGTTCTAATTCATTCATATCTTTTATTGTTTATCGGCTGTTTGAGCCGTGTCGGGCTTGTCAATAACTTGTTCTCTTGCTGCTTCCGCTTGCGCGGCCGCGTCGATATTGCGCTTTAGTCCGGCATATTTGGCCCGCTTCACGGCACTTCCCTTGAAGAGTTTGCGGTATTGTTCTTCAGTCAGTTGTTGCCAGTTGGCACGTTTCATGGCCAACAACTCGGTGCTTGGCTGTAGCTCGGGCGTCGTATTGGGTGTGGCAAAGCGATTCCACGGACATGCCTTTTGGCAGCGGTCGCATCCATAGATCGTGTTGTCCATGGCCTGTCGCGCTTCTTTCGACAGCGCTCCACGGTTTTCTATCAGCTGATAGCTTAGGCATCGCTCTGTATCAAAGGTGGAAGGAAAGTCTTGGATGGCTCCCGTCGGACACGCGTCAATACATTTATGGCAGTTGCCACAACGGTTTGGCGTGGGACTGTCGTATTCCAGCTCTACTGAAAGGAAAAGCTCGCCGAGGAAGAACATGCTTCCGGCGAACGGAATGATGAGTTGATGGTTTTTGCCGATCCATCCCAAGCCCGCTTGTTCTGCCCAATAGCGTTCCAAAACAGGTCCGGAATCGACGAAGACGCGGCATCGGATGAGCTTGTTGTCTGTGGTTTGCGAATCATTTTCCGTCTGTTCATGGAGACAATCCACTGCTCCTATACTGTTGGCAAGCTGTCGCAGCTTTGCCTTTACAATGTCATGATAGTCCTTACCCAATGCGTAGGCGGCCAATTGATATTCATGCTCGTCCGGATTTTGCCGTGGCGCGTAGTTCAGAGCCACGCAGACGATACTTTTAAGACCGGGCATGAGCAGTCGCGGGTCAAGCCGCTTGTCGGTATGGTTGGCCATATATTCCATACCGGCATAGCCGCCGCTTTCCAACCAAGCCCTCAACTGCTGTGCCATCTTGTCGTTGACGGGGCCGGCCTTGGCTATTCCGCATGCAAAAAAGCCGAGACGGGTAGCCTCGGCTTTGATTTTATCAGTCAAAAGTCTTGAATTCATATCCTTGCTCCTTCAGCCATTCGATAGATTTGGGCAGTGCGTATCTGAGCTTGTCAATGCTTTTAAGCGAATCGTGAAACGTGATAATACTACCGTTGCGGGCATATCGCTTCACGTTATTGAAGACATCTTCGCCCGTCAGCCACTTGGAATAGTCGCGTGTAACCAAGTCCCACATCACAATCTTGTACTGCCGGGAGAGCCACCAATATACACTTGGACGCATCCAACCATGAGGCGGACGAAACAGATTGGAGTGAATCAGTTCGTGGGCCTTGCTGGTATTCATCGCATAGCTTAATGTCCAATGCTTGAACGAGCCCATGTGGTTGAATGTGTGGTTGCCTACCTGATGGCCGGCGTTCACGATATCGTTGTAGAGGTCGTGATAGCGGAGTACGTTTTCGCCCACCATGAAGAATGTGGCCTTGACATTATATCGGGCTAATGCTTCCAGAATGAAAGGCGTTGACTCAGGTATGGGCCCATCGTCAAACGTTAAGTAGACAGAATGGTCGTTCTTGTCCATTCGCCAGAGCGCGTGGGGATAGATCCATCGTAGCCATTTGGCCGGCTGTTCGATTATCATAGTCGGTCTGCCGGCGGGTTATTCTTTGGGCAGAACACCGCCCTTGCCCACATAGAGCTTGTAGAAGTGCTCAAACTGCTCGCCTTGTTTCACTGCCAGACCGGCGTCGACAAGTTGCGTCGTCTGTATGATATTCTGCATGATATTCATTTGCCGGAGGCAAGACGACATGGAGAGGTTGAACTTGTCGCCCGTGAGGAGCAGATACCAGTTGATATACTGCGTGGCTTCCCGCCAAACGGCATTGACGGCTTCCCGTGCCTTGGCCTTGTTGCCCAACAGCGCATAGGCTTGAGCCATGTCGGTTCCACCGCTCAGGAAGCTGTAGGGAACGTTGTAGGTAGGTATCTCGGCCTCGCATTTGGCCAACACTTTCCGGGCCTTGTCCAGCTTGCCTTCCTGTATCAGATGTATGGCCAGTTCCGCAAACAGGCGCCGATGAGTGTAGACAAGGCGCAGAACCGTCTCGTCGAGATAGAGTCCGCGCTGCTGCAGATTACCGTATTTGTATCGGTTCATCAAGTTGTTATAAACCTTCTCGGTGTCATAGCTCTTATTACCGCTCTGCGGTGTCGTGGTGAAAGGCGTGATACGGTTGGCCAAGCCTTCCTTGACGAAGTTGTCGCCTAAGTTCATATAGTTGTCTTCACCTACGGTCAGAGCTACATAGAGCGGTCTTATCCAGTTGGCATTGGCGATTATTTCGAGCATCATCAGATCGCCCTTGTAAAGCGCGTTCTTCTTAGCCAATGAGATAACCATGCGGTCCGGGATGGAATCGCCGGCCATCATCATGCCACTACGCTTCACGGCCGCCTTGTCGATCGTCACATATACCGTGTCGGTGGGGATGACATGTAACTCGTTCTTGCCGTTGCGAACCCAGTATTTCAGGATGTTTTTCAACTCGAAAGGCTGGTCGCCGAACTGCTGTTTGGCCTGTTCGGGGTTTTCTTTGTAGAATTGCAGCACTTGACTTTTCAGCTCCGGCTGGATTGTTATGTAATCATTGGTGCCCGAACAGTATTCCAGACGCGACCAGGAGATAGGAACGGAGGGTGAGGTATAGGCCGGACGCTTCATCTGATCGATGTACCAGTCGGTCTGCAGGTAGCTCAGGTTGCACACACGTGTGTCCTGGCGCACCCCTTCTACGTCTTGATTGTACCATAGGGGGAAGGTATCATTGTCGCCATTGGTGAAAATGATAGGGTTACCTTTATCCTGTAGCGTCATCAGATAATTCTGTCCGAAGTCACGGCAGGTATAACGGCCCGAGCGATCGTGGTCGTCCCAAGTCTGGCTGGCCATCTGAATAGGGACGAGCAGGCACAGGACACCCAGCACGGAGGCCAGCGCTACGTCATTGATTTTTATATATTTCTTGGCCAGGTCGATGAGCGCTGCCACGCCGATACCACACCAGATAGCGAACGCGTAGAATGATCCCGCGTAGGCATAGTCGCGCTCACGTGGCTGCATAGGCGTCTGGTTCAGATAGATGACGATGGCCAATCCGGTCATGAAGAACAGGAAGAATACCACCCAGAACTGACGAATGCCTCGCTTACCACGCCACGCCTGCCAGAAAAGTCCGATGATACCCAACAGCAACGGCAGGCAATAGAACACGTTATGCCCCTTGTTGGCTTTCAAGTCGTCGGGCAGCTTGCTCTGGTCGCCCAAGCGTGCGTCGTCGAGCAGGGAGAAACCGGTTAGCCAGTTGCCGTGTTCGAGTTCACCACTGCCTTGAATATCGTTCTGACGCCCCGCGAAATTCCACATGAAATAGCGCCAATACATGAAGTTGCATTGGTAGGAGAGGAAGAAGCGTATGTTTTCCAGCTGTGTCGGAACCTTGACGGTCATCGGCTCTCCACAACGGTCGTAAGGTACGTTGTTACCGTCTACGCCGCCCATCCAGTCTTCGTAAGCCTGGGAATGAGCACTGCTGTACATGCGTGGGAAGAGCATGTTCTGGGCATATACGTAGCGGTTCTTGTGAGACACGATGAAATAGGAATCTTTCTCGTTGGCCGATTTCTTTTCCTTACGGGCGTAGATCGGAGCTCCTTCATCGCTGACGGGCCTGCACATATTGCCCTCCTGCGTCAGTTTCACCTGTCCGGTATACGGTTGACCGTAGAGAAGCGGACGATCGCCGTATTGATCACGGCTCAGATAGCTGCCCAAGGTGAAGATATCTTCGGGTGAGTTCTGGTCCATCGGTGGGTTGGCCGATGAGCGGATGACGATGAGCGCGTAGCTTGAGTAGCCGATCATAATCATCAGGAATCCCAGCAAAGTTGTGTTTTTAATACGTGATGAAACCAGCGAAACTTTCTGTTTATCGACAACTTTCTTATAGTTGAGCACAAACCACAGTATAGCTAAGACGATGACGCCAATGACGGCGGCGCTCCAACCATAGCCGTAAAAGGGAATACCTAAGAGCGCGACGCTCAAAACAAAGGAAATGTTCTCCCGTTTCTCGTTGCGGTGGTTGTAACTCTCGTATATCGCCCAGATGACGGTAGCTACCAGCAGGATGATATAGATGATTTCACCGGTGTTGAATGGGCAACCCAGTATGTTGACGAACAGCAGTTCGAACCATCCGCCCACGGTAATGATACCCGGAACAATGCCGTAGAGTACACAGGCAACAATGAAGAACGACACGAGCAGGGCCAACAAGGAGCCTTTCACTTCGATGTCGGGGAACTTACGATAGCAGAATACCAGTACGATAGCCGGAATACAGAGCAGGTTGAGCAGGTGAACGCCGATGCTCAAGCCCGTCATGTAGCAGATCAGAATGAGCCAGCGGTCGCTGTGAGGTTCATCGGCATGATCTTCCCATTTCAGGATGAGCCAGAATACAATGGCCGTGAAGGCCGATGAATAGGCATAAACTTCACCCTCGACGGCCGAGAACCAGAACGTATCGCTGAATGTGTAGATCAGCGCGCCCACCAATCCGGAAGCCTCAATGGCTATCAATTTACTCAAATTCAGCTCGCTCCAGTCTTTCAGGATGAGCTTGCGGGTGAGGTGTGTGATGCTCCAGAACAGAAAGAGAATTGTGGTGGCGCTCAACAAGGCACTCATCGTGTTGACCCAGCGGGCCACCTGAGAGGCGTCGCTCGCGAAATGAGAAAAGAGATTGGCCGTAAGCATGAAGAATGGCGCTCCGGGCGGGTGACCGATTTCGAGCTTGTAACCTGTAGTGATAAACTCCGGACAGTCCCAGAAGCTGGCTGTCGGTTCAATCGTAGAGCAATATACGAACGCGGCAATTAAGAAAGCCAGCCAGCCCATCATATTGTCTACCAATCTGTACTGTTTCATTGTTGTATCTGTTATTCGAAATATCTTCGTGGAAAGATCGTGTAGCTGTCGGCAAAAAGGCCTTGCCGGTAGGCACAATCTAACCTGTGCAAAGATACTATATATTTTTTGAAATGCAAATTTTTTGGCTTATGGTTAAGGTTTTCTAATGTTTCATGCCGTTTCGGTCGCTTGGGCGTCTCGAAGGAACAGTTTGATCGTGGGGTTATCGAGGCGGAAAAACAAGGACCGTGCATACCGGTAGAGCCTTCGGAAAAATCTTTACACGAACCCCTCAAATGCTTGCGATATTTTAAAACGGCAGGCGCTCGGTCGCAAATTCTTGATTTTAAGCCGCTTTTATATATTGTTGATAATCAGTATGTTGCGCTTTTTGCTTGGCCAAAGTGCCGCTTTGGGCTTGCGATTACGGGTGTTTTGGTGGCTTTTTGTGGCCTTTTTGCACGGTCAAAGCATTGCTTTGAGCAGTTAAAAGCAATGCTTTTATCTCCTCATCGCGCATGTAATTGCTCGCTGATTGTATTTTTTTGCGTGAAAAAAGGTGCCGGCGGTCTCTTGGAACTACTGGATGAGTCGTGCCGGAAGTGTTAAAAAAGCATCTTCTTTTCTTACAAAGTGCATTATAAAACCCTCGATAGCCGGTGTGAAGAGCTATCGAGGGTATGAGAAATTGGCGTGTGTCAGCGCTGTTAGAACTTATGCGAAACGAGCATGTTCTTCGGGTCGAGGGCTTCGTCGAGCTTGTCCTGGGTCATCAGTCCCTTTTCGAGCACGATGTCGTAGACCGAGCGGTTGGTTTCGAGCGCTTCCTTGGCAACCTTCGTACTGTTCTTGTAGCCGATGTAAGGGTTGAGGGCCGTCACGATACCGATGGAGTTCTTGACCATTTCGAGACAACGTTCCTTGTTGACGGTAATGCCCAGTACGCACTTCTCGGTGAAGGTGTCGAGCGCGTTGTGGAGCCAGATGAGGCTTTCGATGAGGCACTCCGTGATGACCGGCTCCATCACGTTCAGCTCCAACTGGCCTGCTTCGGCGGCGAAGCTGACGGTCGTGTCGTTGCCGATCACCTTGAAACAAACCTGGTTGGTCACCTCGGGAATGACGGGATTGACCTTGCCCGGCATGATGGAAGAGCCCGGCGCCATCGGCGGGAGGTTCACTTCGTGCAGGCCGCAGCGGGGCCCCGAGGCCATGAGACGGAAGTCGTTGCAGATCTTCGACAGCTTGATGGCCAGGCGTTTCAGGGCACCGGAGTAGCTGACATACGCGCCGGTGTCGGGCGTAGCCTCCACCAGGTCGGTGGCGGCGACGAACGGTTCGCCCGTCAGTTTGCTCAAGTTGGCCGCGCAGAGCTTCGTGAAGCCGGGCACGGCGTTCAGCCCCGTGCCGATGGCCGTGCCGCCCATGTTGATTTCATGCAGCAGTTTCACGTTGCGGTCGAGGTTGAGTATCTCTTCTTCCAGGTTGTTGGCGTAGGCGTTGAACTCCTGTCCGAAGGTCATCGGGACGGCGTCCTGCAGCTGCGTGCGCCCCATCTTCAGCACGTCCTGGAACTCTTCGGCCTTGTAGCGCAGCGCGCTGATGAGTCCGGTGAGCGAGGCCACGAGGGTCTTGTTCATGCGGATGATGGCATAGCGTATCGTGGTGGGGTAGACGTCGTTGGTGGACTGGCCGCAGTTGCAGTGGTCGTTGGGCGAGCAATACTGGTATTCGCCCTTCTTGTGGCCCATGATTTCGAGCGCGCGGTTGGCGATGACCTCGTTGGCGTTCATGTTGACCGACGTGCCGGCGCCGCCCTGCATCATGTCGATGGGGAAGTTGTCGTGCATTTTGCCGTCGATGAGTTCGCGGCAGGCCTGTGCCATGGCACTTGCAATCTCGTCGTTGATGACACCTAAGGCGTGATTGGTCTGCACGGCAGCCAGTTTCACATAAGCAATGGCGATTACATAGTCGGGGTAGTCGCGCATTTTTTTGCGTGAAATGTGGTAGTTGTCGATACCGCGCTGTGTCTGTACGCCGTAGTATGCTTCCTCCGGTACTTTCAATTCGCCTAAAAGGTCTGATTCGATTCTGAATTTTTGTTCTGACATAATATTATACTTTTTGAGTTTATGAGTTTAAAATGCTTTGATTCTATACATGAAGCCCAACTCCACACGGTTGGTGTTATAGTCTTTCAGCTTGCACTCGTCGCTGAAGTTGAACTTGCGGCCCACGTAGGCCAGGAAGATACGGAAGTCTTGGTCTTTCACGGGATAGTATTCCAAACTGCCCATGTAGCCGTAGCTCTTGCGATAGTCCTTGCAGGCTTCAATCTTCGTGACGCTGGCAGTCTCGTACATGCCCTTGACCATGAGGTTCCACTGTGGCGCGAACTGCCAGTTGGCTTTGGTAATGAAACTGTTGTAGTGGACGTCGCTGAAGTAGGTAGGCACATTATCGCCGAATGTCGGCTTCAGTTCGGCGGTGGCAATGCCCAACCGGTCGAGTCCGTCGAAGGCTCCCATATAATCCAGATACCACTGGAAGCGGGGTAGGTTGAGCTGTTGGCCGAGAACGAGCATGCGACTGTACTTGTGTTCGGCCTGCGTCTGAATGCCCCAAGACCAGCGCGTGTTCAGCTTTCCGCCTAAAAAGCTACCGTTCCAGTTGACGATGTAGGTGAGTGGATGGTTAGCCTGCTTCAGTAAGCGCTTTCCGCTTCCATCGCTTTCCACCGAGTAAGCGGGACTGCCGTAGACGTCGCTCAGCTTATCCGTATTGGCATCGGAAATCTCGACGGCCAGTTCCTGTGTGGGAACAGGCTTGTACGACGCCACGATACCGGCCATGAAGTTGTCCATGTTGTCCACCATGTCGCTGTACTGATAGATATACATCGGGTTCTCATCAAACTCGAATCCACCCCATATCTGGCATAACTTACCGGCCTGGATTGTCATCTTGTCGTTGAATTTCCAACCGACCATCATGATGTCGGTGGCTTTCGCGAAGTTGTCCTCGGTTCGTGCCTGATCGGCTTTGTTGAGACGGTGGCGGATCCGATAGAAAAGGTGATCGCCGAGGTTACCTTTCATCTCGATGCGCAGCTGCTTGTTGGCAAAGCCCGACGTAGCGTCGTCGTTCAGACTGTTCTTTTCCAATCGGTAGCTGGCCGCGTAATTGAAGTACAGGTTGAAAGCTTCGGTCTTCTTTTCGAGCTTGGCTACCTTTTCGGCCAGTGACTTGTAGTCGCCGTCATGACCGCCCATGCCGGTGTTGCCGCCTTGCGCGTTCGCGGTCGTTGCCGCCGCCAGAAGGGCGACGGACAGCATTGTCTTTTTCATCTTCATAAGCTTTGAGGGTTTGGTCAATATTCCTGGAAGTATTTCTGAATCTGCTGCCAGTCGTGTGTCTTGGTCAGTGCCAGCTGCAACAGCACGCGGGCTTTCTGCGGATTCAGGTTGAGCGCGGCCACGAAGTGGTACTTGCTGTCGTCAACTTCACCGTTGAGACAGGTCGGTCCTGTGGGAACACGGCTGGAGCGAACGATCTGAATGCCGCTGTTTCGGGCTTTCAGCGCCACGTCGAACACGTCCTTGTAGAAGTTGCCGTCGCCTACGCCGGCCAGAACGATACCGTCGAACTTGGCATTCACGAAGGCCTGCATCGGCAGGGCTGAAGCGTTGGCATAGCCATAGACGATACCTACCTGGGGCAACTTGTCGAGATTATCCACGTTGAACTCGCTGCGAGTGGTGTGGCGGTAGGTGGGTTCGGAGGTGTAATAGGCCTTTCCGTTGTAGACATAGCCTATCTGTCCGTATGTACCCTTAAAGGTGGCGCAGTCGGTGGTGTGGCTCTTGTAGAGGCTCTTGGCGTCGATAAGCATGTTGTTCATGCAGGCCATCACGCCATGCCCTTTGGAAGTGGGATCGCAGAGCGCTGCCACGCCGTTGTAGAGGTTGGCCGGTCCGTCGGCGCTGATGGCCGTCGAGGGACGCATGGAGCCTACGAGGATGACAGGTTTGTCGCTGTGTACGGTCAGACTGAGGAAGTAGGCGGTCTCTTCCATTGTGTCGGTGCCGTGGGTAATGAGTACACCGTCGTAGCCTTCGGCATTGAGAAGCTGATTGACGCGCTTGGCCAGTTTGAGCCAAACCTGGTCGTTCATGTCCTGTGAACCGATGTTAACAAGCTGCTCGCCGCTCACTTCGGCTAAATCTTTTACCTGTGGGACGGCGTCGATGAGGGTCTGAATGCCCACCTGTCCGGCCGTATAGGCTGATGAAGAGGACGACGCGGCTACACCGGCAATGGTTCCGCCCGTAGCGATAATGCGGATTTTGGGCTTGGCGCAGAGCGTAATGCTGATGACTAACGCAACGAACACTAACATGGTGAATCTTAAGTTTCTCATAATCTTATCGTTTTTAGTTATAGATAGTGGGTGATGATTTTAGTAAAGGAAAGTGATGATTAGGTAGCCGACGCCGATAGATACAAAGGTCGTGATGAAACCGGCTACCTGGAAACTGTGGTTTAGCACATACTTACCGATGCGGGTGGTGCCTGTTCGGTCGAAATTAATGGCCGCTACTTCGGTAGGATAATTGGGAAAGAAGAAATATCCGTTGACGGCCGGAAACATGGCAATGAGTGCCAGTGGCGCTATGCCCAGTCCAATGCCGAGCGGATAGAGCGTGCGAACAGTGGCCGCCTGAGAAAACAGCATGATCGACATGATGAAAAGAGCCACAGAGAAGAGAAAAGGATATTGCGAAACGATATCGGCGATGTGGCTTTTGAAGAATGCCAGATTACCGTTGAAGAAGGTGTCGCCCATCCAGGCGATACCGAAAATGCTGACCATAGCGTTCATTCCGGCCGCGAACACGTTGCCTTGTACGGCTTTTCTGACATCGGCTTTGCCCACCAGCAGAATGATGGCGGCTATTGACATCATGATGATTTCAATGGTTTCGGGCATACCAAGACGTGTCAGTTTGCCATCGATCATGAATGAGGGACGAAGAGAGGGAACCGAGCCGAACAATACAACGAGGAATACGCCGAAAAGAAAGGCTATGACGGAATATTTGGCATGCTTGTCGGGGTTCTGTTCCATCTGTTCCATGAGTCGGGCGTCTTCTTCGGGATTGATGATTCCTTCTTTGACGCGGCGTATATATTCAGGATCTTTCTCCAAGTCCTTGCCGATAAAGTTCTGGACGAATGAGGCTACAAGGATAGCGATGAGCGAAGCAGGAATGCAGATGATGAGGATATCTTTGAGTTCAATACCCAGACCGCCTAACAGATCCGTACTGATGGCGGCTGCCGTGGCAGCCGAAACCGGGCTTCCCGTGATTCCAAGCGACGCCGCTATCGTGGCAACACTCATCGGCCGTTCGGGGCGGATCTTGCTGTTGGTGGCAATTTCGGAAATGATAGGTAACAGGGAGTAGGAGGTATGGGCCGTTCCGGCAACGAGACAGAAAAGCCATGTGGTCAGCGGACCGTAGAAAGTGATGTGTTCAGGATGTTTCCGAAGAAACTTCGCTGCCAGTCCTACGAGATAATCAAGGCCTCCGGACGCCTGTAAAGCTGCCGCCGCCGTGATAACCGACACGATGATGAGCATGACGTCGATAGGCAGCTTGCCCGGTTGGAGACCAAAAACAAAGATGAGGATAAAAACGCCGACCATGCCATAGATACCCAATCCTATGCCGCCCACTCGGGCACCAATGAAGATGAGGGTCAGTACGATGAACAATTGTAGTAATACTAAGGTAGTTGCCATACAGGTGTAATTGTTTCGTTAGTTCCGGATTGTTATATATCCGCAAAGATATGGATTTCTACGAAGTGCGTATTTATAAATTTCTTACTTATTTTTGTAAATTTCAAAACAAATCGTATATTTGTCTATTAGTACTGATGCGATAAAATCGCATTTAAGTTTTACATATCGTTAAATAGTAGCA
>NZ_JAERMS010000018.1 GCF_017426725.1 Prevotella illustrans
TATTTGATGCAACTTTGTATGCGTTTTCACAAAAATTATTTAGGACACTATTGCTATTATTCACTTAATTACAGTAACTTTGCAATAAGCTACTATATAATAGAAATGGAATATATTGTATCTGCACGCAAATATCGTCCTATGACTTTTGACTCTGTCGTAGGACAATCATCACTCACCACTACTCTTAAAAATGCCGTTAAAAGCGGTAAATTAGCACACGCATATCTTTTTTGCGGACCTCGCGGTGTAGGCAAGACCACATGTGCCCGCATTTTTGCTAAAGCCATCAACTGCCAAAACCCTACACAGGACGGCGAGGCATGTAACTCCTGCGAAAGTTGCAAGTCGTTTAACGAACAACGCTCGCTCAACATCTTCGAACTCGATGCAGCCAGCAATAACTCTGTCGAAAACATCAAAACATTGATGGAGCAAACGCGCATACCGCCACAGGTAGGACGCTACAAAGTTTTCATTATAGATGAGGTTCACATGCTATCAACGGCAGCTTTCAACGCGTTTCTTAAAACTTTAGAAGAACCGCCCGCTCACGTAATCTTTATTTTAGCCACCACCGAGAAGCATAAGATATTGCCAACGATTCTGTCACGATGCCAAATTTATGACTTCGAGAGGATGACCGTTGCCAATACCGTTACCCATCTGAAGAAAGTTGCGGAAAAAGAGGGGATTACTTATGAAGAACAAGCGTTGGAATTGATTGCGGAGAAAGCGGATGGTGGTATGCGCGACGCATTGTCAATTTTTGATCAAGCCGCCAGCTTTTGTCAAGGCAGTATCACTTATCAAAAGATAATTGAGGATTTGAATGTCCTTGACGTAGAGAATTATTTCAAGATTATAGACTATGCCCTGGCCAATGAAGTAAGCGACATCATGTTGCTTTTGAATAGTATTTTGGCCAAAGGTTTTGATGGAGCCAACCTAATAAACGGCCTGTCAATGCATGTCCGCAACTTACTGATGAGCAAAGACGCCGTTACACTCCCTTTGCTGGAATGCAGCGAACAACAGGCACAACACTATCACGCACAGGCTCAAAAGTGTCCCACCAAGTTTCTTTACCAAGCATTGAAATTAATGAATCAGTGCGATGTCAATTACAAGCAGAGCGGTAACAAGCGACTGTTGGTCGAACTGACACTTATCCAAATCGCACAAATAACACAGGCAGAAGACAAAGATGTGCCTGTCGCGGGGCGTAGCCCTAAAAGATTAAAATCCCTGTTCCACAAAATTATTAAATCTCAACCGCAACAGGCAGAGCAGGTGGCCGAGGTTGAGACGATGCCTTCACCCCAACCTGTTGTTACGGAGAATCCACTTGTTACGGAGAATCCAAGCCAACAGAAAGTTCAGACGCTTACAGGCAACTCTACGAATATAAAGTCTGAACCAAATAGTTCTGCCGACCCTAAATATAAACTGGGTAATATCGGCTTTACCTTTAATGATATAAGAAAAGGCCCGGAAAAGCCAACCTACCAGAAAGAGCCGGAAGTAAAAGACCAAAAGGCGACCAACAAATTTTCACAAGAAGAGCTGGAGCTACAATGGATGTCAATGTGCAACCGCATGCCGCAACAAATGGTCGGAATGGCTTCGCGCTTAAAAAACGCGATTCCCAAAATAACGGAATATCCGGCTATCGAAGTCGTTTTCGACAATAACATTTTACTCAATCAAGTTGAAAAAATCAAAGGCCGCATTCGGGTGACATTGGCCAATGCACTACATAATGCAGCTTTGACACTTGATTTCAGACTGGCACAAGGTGAAGAAATCAAGAAGATACTAAGCAAACGCGAAGTTTTTGAAGAGATAAGAACACAAAATCCGGCAATAGAAAGGCTTCGCTCATTGCTGGATTTAGAGTTGGCTTAAATAAGTGGCATGCCTGCGGCCTCACACTCCATACGCATGGCATCAGGCCAAATACTGGCTTGAATCTCTCCAATGTGCGCTTTATGAAGCAATATCATGCACAATCTGCTCTGACCTATACCGCCACCAATACTCAATGGGAGTTTTCCTAGCAAAAGTTGCTGATGGAAGAATAACTTTTTCCTATCTTCCTTGCCTTCTATTTTTAATTGTCGAAGCAAACTTTCCGAATCAACACGAATTCCCATAGAGCTTAGTTCAAACGACCTTCCTAACACGGGATACCATATTAAGATATCACCATTCAGCCCTACTTTACCATTCTCTGCCACCGTACTCCAGTCGTCATAGTCCGGAGCACGACCGTCGTGCTTCTCGCCATTGCTTAATTTACTGCCGATACCCTCTATAAAGACGGCTCCATATTTCTTACAAATAGCGTCCTCACGCTCCTTAGCCGTCATTCCCGGATACATCTGAAGCAAATCCTCACTATGCACACAGAAAATTTCCTCGGGCAAGAAAGGCTTCAACTGAGGATAGGTCTCACAAGTAAGGTATTCCGTACGACGAATGGCCGAATAAATGCGCCGAACAATGTCATGAAGAAAAACAAGACTGCGTTGTTCCTTGGTAATTACAGCTTCCCAGTCCCACTGGTCCACATACAAAGAATGCAAATTATCAAGCTCCTCATCTGCACGAATAGCATTCATATCCGTATACACACCATAACCGGGTTCTATTTGGTATTCCGCCAAGGTCAATCTCTTCCACTTAGCCAAAGAATGTACAACTTCTGCTTCTGCGTCATTCAAATCTTTTATCGGAAATGTTACTGGACGTTCTATCCCATTCAGATCATCATTGATTCCCAAGCCTTTCAAAACAAACAGAGGAGCTGTCACCCGACGCAAACGCAATTCGGTTGACAGATTTTGCTGAAAGAACTCCTTGATAAGTTTTATCCCTTGTTCGGTCTGGCGCATATCAAGCAATGCCCGGTAACCTGTAGGCTTTATCAATTCACTCATGTAATTGTATAAAATATGATTTATAAAATTATTTCTTTATTACGACGCTACAAAAATACCGCATTTATAGCAAAACGATATACATCTTATTGACTATTTTTACACATCGTCGCAAAAAGCAACTATTTACTGTCAATAGTATATTCCGACAAAGTATTATGAAGAGATTACCGTATTTACCAAAGATAATCGTTTTAACGAATCAAGCTCGCCGACCACCCAAATGATATCGCCTTTCTCAAATCTGCGCATAGGGTCAATCATCGTTAGGTTTTCCTGTCCCTCTTCTACTCCTACCACCATACAATCATAAACATCTCGGATTCCGCTTTCCTCCAATGTTTTGCCAACAAAGCCGCTTTTACTCGTAATAATCATCTGCCATAGTTTCATCTCCCGCTTCTCTATTTCGGTATCAGCCGGTATCAATTCCGTTTCGATACTATCACCAAATCTCTTCAATTGATCATCATTGCCGATTACCTGCAAATGATCGCCGGGAAAAAGGATTGTCTCTCCATTTGGAATATTTATGCGCTGTGCTCCCCGTAAGATACTGCTCAAATGAACGCCAAAACGATTTCTCATCTGCAGATCAGCCAATTTCCGTCCCGACCACGAAGAATTCTCCGGAAGCTCAAAATTCCCGATATGAATATCACGGTCCAACAAGTGCCCCTCGTAGAGTGGCTTTTTCCGTCCTTGCACCTGAGCCTGAATGTCTCTTGAGCGCAGATTCAACATGAACTGCCGCTCCATTTTGATACTTCGTGTTTTTGTTACACGCGAAAGCATGATCAAACCGACCACAACGGCACCAATGCAAATCATCAGCGCGTTGGTAAAACGAGTAAGGAAATTAATAATATAGAAAATAAAAGCCAAGGCTATCATGAATCGTACAATAATGGTAAATACCAACAGAGGCCGGTTTAAATTACTTTCGAGCCAAAGGCGTTTGAACTCATCGCTATGATTTTTCTTCATGACCATCGCCCGAAGAAAAGGAGCTATTAAAATGATGGTGACGATTCCCGTTATCGCATTGGCATACCAATGAAGCTCCCACCCCGGCAAAAGGCGACGAACGATCGGCAACGCAAAGGTAAACATAATGGCAATCACGGCGGCCGAAAGAATACCATATACCACTGTATTAAGCAACATCTGACTAAGCAGACGCTTCCACTTGTTTTGCTGTATCGTGTTGGGGCGACTCATCTGCATGCTGTTGAGCCAATGTATCAACTTACCGGGCAAATGCCTTTCCAGCCGACCATAAGCAGGATTTGCCAACTTAATCATATAAGGAGTAAGGAATGTTGTAATGACACTTACCGCCACAACAACCGGGTAAAGAAATCTACCGATAACACCCAGCGACAAGCCCATGGAAGCTATGATAAAGCTGAACTCACCGATCTGCGACATGGAAAAACCACACTTCATGGCAGACCGCAGCGACTCACCGGCTAACATGAAAGCCAGCGTTCCAAATATAGCCTGCCCTAACACAATCGTCAACACTAATATAAATATAGGTAAAGCATACTGCACTATAACCTGTGGATCAACCAGCATACCTACCGACACGAAAAATATAGCGCCAAACAAATTCTTGACCGGCTCCACCAATTTTATGATACGATCGGCCTCTATCGTCTCGGCCAAGATACTGCCCATGATAAAAGCGCCGAAAGCCTCACTGAATCCAACCTCGGTTGAGAATACAGCCATCGCGCAACATAAACCCAAAGCCACGATGAGCATAGTCTCATTATTGACTAATTTGCGAACGGATCGCAGAAACATCGGAATGGCATAAATACCAACTACGAGCCACAATACCAAGAAGAATACGATTTTCAAAGCCGATGTCAGCATCGTGCCGCCATTCGCATGCCCCGTCGCTAAGGCACTCAGCATTACCATCATGATAATGGCCAAAACATCTTCCAGGATAAGCACGCTCATCACCTTTCCGGCAAACTGCTGCTGCCGAACGCCCAAATCATCGAAAGCCTTGTAGATAATCGTCGTAGAACTCATGGCCAGCATTCCGCCCAGAAAAATGCAGTCCATCTTAGCCCAGCCAAAAATATGGCCTACGCTTATGCCCAACGCCATCATGCAGAATATAATGATAACGGTGGAAATGATGGGCGACGCTCCCATCTTCAGTATCTTCTTAAAAGAAAAATCCAATCCCAAGCTGAACAACGTAAACATCACGCCGATTTCAGCCCAGGAATGAATATTAGCCTCATCAACGACAGACATCGTATAAGGCATGTGTGGCGAGACCAAAAATCCCGCCACAAGATAGCCTAACACTAAAGGTTGACGCAGTTTCTTGAAAACGATTGTAGTGATACCCGCTACAATCAGAATCAACGCAAGGTCTCTTATCATTAATCTTCAAAATTTCCGGTAATCTCACATATTTTCGTAATCACGCTGACGGCTTTCTCCATCACCTGAATGCTTACGAACTCATGTGGACCATGGAAATTGACTCCTCCCGCAAAGATGTTCGGGCACGGCAGTCCCTTGAAACTCAATTGGGCACCGTCCGTTCCGCCACGTATCGGCTCTACCTTGGGCGCCACGCCACTCTCCTGCATGGCTCTCAACACGATGTCGATGACGTGCATGTTGGGATCAATTTTCTCTTTCATATTATAATACTGATCCTTCATGTCTATCGTCACCGTTCCCTCGCCATACTTGGCATTCATCTTGTTCACGCAATCCTGCATGAAGTCTTTTCGTTCTTCAAACTTAGCGCGGTCATGGTCGCGGATGATATAGCTGAGTTTGGCTTCTTCCGTCCGGCTGTCGATATTGAGCAGATGGTAGAAACCTTCGTATCCCTCTGTGGCTTCGGGTATATCCGTTTCGGGTATCATGGCGTTGAACTCGCAGGCCAGCCTGTTGGCGTTCACCATCTTATCCTTGGCGTAGCCTGTATGCACGCTCACGCCCCTGATATGGATTTTAGCGCCGGCGGCATTGAAATTCTCATATTCCAAATCTCCTTCATCACCTCCATCTATGGTATAGGCCCAATCGCAGCCAAACTTTTCCACATCAAAGTGATGGGCACCCATCCCGATTTCCTCATCCGGATTGAACCCCACGCGAATATCTCCGTGCTTTATCTCGTCATGATCACGCAGATAACACATGGCCTGAACGATTTCGGCAATGCCGGCCTTGTCGTCGGCACCCAGCAATGTGGTACCATCGGTCACGATTAAATCCTCGCCCACATGCTCCTTCAGCTCGGGAAACTTCTCCACAGAAGATACGATTCCGTCGCTCAATACGATATCCTTTCCGTCATAATTGCGGATTATACGAGCTTTAACATCCTTCCCACTGGCGTCAGGACTGGTATCGTAATGCGAAATAAAGCCTATGGTCGGTGTTTTCTTTTTCGTATTTGACTTTAAGGTGGCGTAGATATACCCCATCTCGTTCATCTCTACGTCGGACAAGCCTTCGTCTTGAAGTTCCTTGGTAAGATACTTGGCAAATTCCAACTGCTTGGCTGTACTGGGCACGCTCTCCGAGTCTTCGCTCGATTGCGTGTCAAATTTGGTGTAATTGATAAACCTTTCCGTAAGATCCATATATAAAATCGATAAAATAGTTGTAATTGCAAATGTACATAAAAAAACAATCCGAACAAAATCCGCAAACCTTGTTTAACAAAAAAGCAACGGAGCGTTGCCCCATTGCCTTTGATTGCCACGGCAAATCATGCCGTTCTATTTCGGTTCATCCATCTTGCCGATCTGTTGAAGTCCTTCCACCGGGTTATTGGTAGTGATAAAATCCACACCGGCCTCGATGAAATACTTGATATCCTTGGGCTTGTTCACCGTCCACACGTTGACGGTCATACCCAATTCATGACTCCGGCGAATCCATTCGGGGTGCTTCTTCAGCACTTTATAATGATAGTCAATGCCGTTGCATCCCCACGACCTCACCTCATCGGGCGTCGCGTCTCCGTTCAGATAGGCGATGTTGGCTCCCTTCAGCTTCTTGGCCAACCGCCGGCAGACGTTCTTGCTAAAAGAGATGTAGTCTACACGGTCGGCAATTCCCGAAACCTTCACGGCTTTCACTGCTTCGTCCACACACAGATTTTCTTTCTTTTCCGACTTATGCGCCTTGATTTCCAAAACCAGACGCGTCGTGCAATTCTTGCCGGCAGCCAGATATTCGTGCAACAACGGACGTCGTTCGCCATTAACCAGCTTGCGGTCAATGATGTCTTTCCATTTGGCGTCTTCTATCACGATACCGTCAATGGTGTCATCGTGATTGATTACCAGTCTACCATCAGCCGTCACATGAATGTCAAACTCTGAACCATAACAATGAATACTATCGGCTTTCATCAACGAAGCAATCGAGTTCTGCGCGCTCCCCTCGGTGTCCCAATAGCCACGATGGGCGATTATCTTCGGGCCGACGATGGCTTTCAACGCATTGGCGTATGCCTGAGCGTAAATCATCGAACCGATATCATTGGGGTGAACGCCTTCTATCATACCATCCTCAGTCAGGTCGAGCCGGTCATGCGGCAACAAGTATAGATTGTCAACGCCCTCCTTTTTCAATTCCTTGTAGGCTTCGCAAAGCGCTTCGTTGCCCCGCCGATAGAGCTTGTAGGCTTTGGCGTGCATCACGCTGTCGCTCAGTTCGTGGTTTTCCACCAACAAAATGGGCGCGTTACTCTTCTGACGCAACAGTTTTACGCCTTCCGCAACTCTGCTTTTGACGGTTGCGGCGTCAAGTCTCCAGGAGTTCGGAATCGGATCCACCACATAGGCCTGCGCGTCGATCTCGGCAAGCGCCTTAAACATTTCGGGTTCCATATAGCAACTACCTGAAAAACCCAGGTTGACAAAAGGCTTATGAAGGATTCGTGACACGATATTGGTGATAGACAGCCCGGGACGCGACGGCGAAGCGCCTTGAATAATGCTGCTGCCATAAACCACAATAGGCTTCTCCATGGTTTCTGCAGGCGACTTAAACTCCACGTTACAGCCTTCGTCCACGCCCACTTCAAGCCATTTCACGCTGTTGTAGTTCGGCAGATAGAGTTCATATTCCGTGCTTCCTTTCACGCTCAAGTCCTTATAAACTGTCTCCAGCGTGTCTTTCTCTGTCTTCCCAAAAGAATAGTTCATGTGGTTACCCACCCAATGGTAACGGCCGTGGCCGGTTCGAGCATATAGGTCAACGCCCGACGAATTGATGTCCGACATGTTGTGCAAGGTTCGCGCATCCGCCAATCCATACCTTATATATATATTCCTTGCGTCGGTGACAAACCTGACAGAAAGTCCGCTGCCGTGATGCGAAAGCTCCCAAACTGCTTTGGGCACACTCGCCCGCAATCGCTCGGGCAGTCGGTCATAACAGTTTCCAATTTCCGCGTTCCACGCCCGCCCAAACACCGCGGGAACGCTGCCACTCATCGGACTGAACCACTTTATCTGCGCAGACAAAACCGATGAAAGGACTAAACCTAAAACGACAAGAATCGATCGTGTTTTCATTTTATAATGTTTTTAATTGGTTTTCTTTGTCAACACTGCAAAAATACAATTAATATTTCATTCCGAAAAGAAAATCATATCATTTTGTAACATCAAGATTTTCATTTAATCTTCTCTCCGCTTTATATAGCTTTTTACACGAACTCGCAATCTTAATGTCAATATTTATGGGGCTATTTACTTTGCAATCGGGACATACTGCGTATCCATAACCTGTCTTAAAACAATCCGCAATAGCATCATTAATGAATTGTTCTCCATAGTTTTTACAAACAAATTCACTGCCAGCCTCTCCGATGATTTCACTACCTTTCACGATTAATTTTACAAGTTTTCCATCGATGACACCCCAATAGCCATGCAAACCTCGAATCATAAAAACGAAAACATTGGGATTTTCACAACAATATTTATAGATTTTCTTTTCCATTTTTTTGTTATCTGCCATGACAGGCCTTCCATGCAACGAATACTCCACGTGATTTATACTGTCTTTCCTTCGGTTTTCTTCATCGTAAGAATCAAAAATCTCAAAAGTCCCAACCTTTAAATGACCTTCTTTCATTACAATAAATACCTTCTGGAATAAGAAATTTTGCTTAAATGCTACCAAAGATTCAAGATTATCTCCACACCTATATGATTGGTGGTTCCACTCCAAAATGGGTATTGATATGAGATCCAACTCTTCTTCTTTGTATTTATCTGATACCATAGTTGTTGAAAAAACAGGAACTTTACTACTTTTTTCTTTTGAATATAAATCCATAAATCGCCCTTGGGCAACATCTTCATATCCGTACTTGTCATAGTAAAAGTATATTTTATCTTGTTGTGCCATCAGCAAATTGCTGCAAGCCATCAGGATTAAACTTAAAAAAAATGCTTTCATACTAATATACTCCGAAAATCAAGTGGAAACTTTTGACATTTGTAAACCTTGTAGTTGACCCTCCTGAATTCATTACATTAATAATAAATCGTCCATTATCGTATATTCTTACTTCCTCTTTTCCTTCCATCCGCCCTATAATCTTGGAAAGAATCTGACGGAAATAAGTATATCATTCATTCTTTCTAATGCGTATACAATCGAAGAAAATATATAGCATTTTAGCTTCTACATTTAATAATAAGACCAGCTTCACTGTACAATCATATAGTTCGGGGTTTGATGTATAAAACTCCATCAACGGTCCTTTGAAGTCATAGTCCTTGATGAATTTATAAATATTTGTCACTTATGCCCAGTTTTTTTCTTTTAAACAATGATGCAAAGAAAGAAATGATGCTGAAATCATTTAGGTCATACCCAGGACAGTATTTTCAAATCGAGATTGCCATTCTATAAAGGTGATACTCTTTGCATAGCGTCACCAATATTCTATTTTTCTTTTGGAGCGAGTTTTCTTTCCTTTTTGAGTAGCAAAATAACTCTTTGTCCAATTTCCTTCATGATCATAATTAGAATATATAATATGTAATTTATTCAATTCGTTGCGAGCATAGGGAACTATACCACTCAGAACTGATGTATTATCAGCTTTTTTTACCTCATCAGTTAACCGCCCCATTTTATCATAAGAATAGAATATACTGTCTGATCCATTGAAATACTTGGTTTCGAGAATTTTCTGCTTCTTTTCATTATAATAATAGTTTACTTTGCTAAATGCTTCATTTTTCTTTTGCCAAGCAGTTGCCTCTTCATTACTGATCAGCAAATCGCCATCATATATGAAGTTGTCAATGTATAATGTTGCGGTATCCGAACCATTCATATAGACCCTACGCTTATAACATTTTCCAAAAGGAGAAAAGAATTCTTCGCATTTCTTCACCAATTTGGGATACGGGCCACTTATATCAGTTATTCTTGTCACCACGACACTATCCGTAATCATGTAATCATACGCATTATCAGACTTCAATTTTCCTTTGTAAAAAATCTGCTCACGCATAAGATAGCCCTGTCTGTCGAAATAACAAACAATACTCCATTTATCGTGTGTTGTGGTGATTATCTTTCTTACCCCTTTAACTATTGTCTTATCATAGTCAACTTTTGGATTCAAAGGATATCCATGAACGGCTGCTCCTGTTACCGGCTGCGTCGTAGGCATAGGAGACATGCTGTTGGCTATATGCACAAAGAAACGTGCAAAGAAAAAATAGAAAAGTATAGATTGCTCTCATAAGAATAGGTTTTAATGACACATGATATCAGTTGTGATACGGACGCTTCCATTTCACGCTGTAAATATAAGAAAAGAAGAAATAAGTTCCAAATAAAAAATAAAAAAAGATGAACCCAAGGTTAGATTCAATTAGTAAGTGCGACATTTTTCGGTGCGTAAAAGTTTATAAATTACCCTTATTTTTGAGTATATGAAGACGACAGGGCGATATTCGAGGACGTGATTCATCACGTTCCGCCTCTTTATCCTTATATCTGATTAGACTGCTAAAAGAAAATAACCATGAATTTTATTGACAAACAGGTCGAAAAAAGTGCGTGTTTTCAGAAAAGAAAAGGAAGTGGACGAAAAAAACGGCAGGAAAATGAGCTTTGGATTATGAGCTGATTATCAAGAAGTTAACGCGATTTAACGAGATAATCAAGGCCGCATACTTTGCAATAGCTATGCTTTGAGACGGCAAAAGCATAGCTATTGGCGGCCAAAAGCTGCCCTTTTAACGGGTGAAAGTGCTGATTTTGGTCGGTAAAAGCACTGCTTTGGAGATGAAAATACAGGAAAACGGGCATGACGGAAACGAAAAAAGAACGGAAAAGAGGCAAAAGATGCGCATTCCGATGCCGGATGAAGAAAAATCAGAGTCTGTTTTTCGTGAGCGAATATTGACAAATGGTAACCTACCCCGGCCCTCCCAGGGAGGGCCGGGGTAGGTTAATAAAATTTTGACGACTGATGTAAATTCCGTATTTTTGCAATAACTTACAAACAGACATGCACCGATGACCGACAACGACGAACTTATGTACAGTCAAACATTGCGAAAGGCTGCCGACGCAGGCAACGCCGACGCTCAGTTTGATCTGGGCGTATGCTATGAAGAGGGACTCAACATCAAACAGAACTACAGGCTTGCGGCCAAATATTATAAGAAAGCCGCCAACCAGGGACACGTTGACGCCCAGTTCAACCTCGCCCTTTGCTATGAGACCGGAACGGGCGTGGAAAAGGATGTTGCGGAAGCTATCAAATACTACAGGTTGGCCGCGGAACAAGGCGACGCGGATGCCTTGGCCGCGCTGGGCACGTGCTACATCAACGGCAACGGCGTCGGGAAGAACTTAGAGAAAGCTTTCGAATGCTATCGCCTTTCCGCCCTGCAAGGGAACGATTGCGGACAATACAACCTTGGCGTATGCTATTACAACGGCGAAAGTGTTCCCAAGGATATGGAAAAGGCCGTGTACTGGTTCAGGCTTGCCGCAGACCAAGGGTATGATGCCGCCATAGAAGAACTTGCGGAAATAGAGAGCGGCCTATATCCCTGGCGCGATGGGGAGCCTTGCTCATAGAAGCCCCGGAGGAACATAAACATGCCTGACAAAGTTTGTTAAAAGATTCCGGCAGCCGTAAACCCGCGCCCGTCGGATTCGTCATTAGAAACAGATAAGACTTTTTTTACATTTTATAGAGAATCGACAAGATGAAGAAATGGAATGACAAGCTCTCCCAATTACTGAGCCTTATTGTCTGCGTCATGCTCGTTGCCGTGGTTTCTATCCGAAGAGACGGCAAACTTCTGGGGCAGGAGATGGGGAAGAAAACCGCCGCCGCGGTCAAATCACAAGCAAACGACACTATCAGGATGACGGCTGACGGCGCTTACATCATCAATACAACCCAGCTGGGCAAGGATATTATCGGCTATGGCGGCCCGGTGCCGTTGGAAATAACCGTCAAGAACGGGAAAATCAAGAGCGTGAAAGCCCTCGGCAACGCCGAGACGCCCGACTTCTTCGACCAAGCTCGACAACTGCTGACACGATGGAACGGCAAGACCGTAGAAGAGGCGGCGATCATGAAGGTGGACGCCGTATCGGGAGCGACGTTCTCATCGAAGGCTATCATCGGCAATATGGAGCGCGGACTGCAATACGCCGGCAAAGCGACCGCGGAGAAGAGCTGGTGGGAAAAGGCCGATATGAGCCTGAAGACACTGGCCGGCCTGCTGGTGGCGCTGATGGCGGCCATCGTTCCGCTGGTCTATAAGAACAAGCGTTACCGTATGGTCCAGCAACTATTGAACATCGTGGTGCTGGGTTTCTGGTGCGGTACGTTTCTCTCCTACTCCGCCATCATCGGCTTCATGTCAAACGGCCTGAATGTCGTGGCATTGCTCACGCCGACGCTCATGCTCGTCATGGCGTTTGTCTACCCGCTGTTCGGCAAGAAAAACTATTACTGCACCAACGTTTGTCCGCTGGGCAGCTTGCAGGAACTGGCCGGAAAAGGCGTAAAGAAGAACCTGAAGCTGAGTTCGAAGACCGTCAAGCGGCTCGACACGTTCCGACAAACGCTTTGGGCCGTGCTCATGGTTTGCCTATGGACCGGTGCTTGGGCGGGCTGGGTGGACTACGAACCCTTCTCGGCCTTCATCTTCCGGTCGGTATCGTGGGTTGTCATAGGCATTGCCGTGGCGTTCACCCTCCTTTCGACCGTCGTCATGCGGCCCTATTGCCGCTTTGTATGTCCTACGGGAACATTGTTCAAAGTAAGTCAACTTAAATAACACGTATCTATGAAATCAAAATTATTGATGGCTGCCCTGGCCATTGCGCTGCTGGCAGTCAGTATTCAGTTAACAAGCGCCAAGAGCGACTCCCGACAGCAGACAGCCGATGACGCCGCCGTGTATCAAGCCATCCTCTCGCGCACCAGCGTCAGAGCCTATACGGAGCAAGCGGTAGAAAAAGCCAAAGTAGAAAAAATGCTGCGGGCCGCCATGGCCGCCCCGTCTGCCGTGAACAAACAGCCTTGGCACTTTGTCGTAATCAACAACAAGAACACGCTCGGGCAGATCGCTCGGCTGACACCTAACACAGGCATGGCAGCCGGGGCGCCATTGGCCATTGTTGTCTGTGGCGACATGAAGAAAGCGCTGGACGGTGAAGGCAGAGACTTTTGGGTGCAGGACGTGTCGGCTGCCACGGAAAACCTGCTGCTGGAGGCCCACGCGCTTGGTTTAGGTGCCGTTTGGACAGGTGTTTATCCCATCAAGGACAAGGTGAAGGCCATTCGAGAGCTATTGAAACTGCCGGAAACAATCGTTCCGCTGACCACGGTTGTCATCGGCTATCCCAAAGAAGCACCTCGGCCCAAAGACAAATGGAAGCCTGCAAATATCTCGTACAATACATTTGGTGGAAAAGATGTAGCCGAATAAGCTATATGGGAAATACAAAAAGCGGAAATTCCTGTCGATGGAATTTCCGCTTTTTCATGTTGTGATCCCGTTGGGATTCAAACCCAAGACCTTCAGAACCGGAATCTGACGCTCTATTCAGCTAAGCTACGGGACCTTTTACACGTGCAAATGTACAACAAAATAATAGATTGACCAAAAAGAAAAGTGTATTTTTAAACCGATGCGCCTTTACGATACGCAAATAAAAGATGTTTCAAAAGTAAATATTGGGATGACGACGGACTGTCAATACCATTGGACGGCATTACTGTAGCCACTCTTCTTGTCATACTTCAGGGCGTCGGTAAGCGTACTGGCGTTGCAACGGAAAGTGAAATTATAGCTTGTGTAAGGTGCTAAAACCACCGAACAACTCATATTGAAGCAGTGCAGGTCGCGTTGCAGACTGGCGGTTGTCATGCTCATCGAATGATTTTCAAAGTCATATCCGGAGGAGAAACTGATATTCCAACCCTCGCTAATACGAATGTTACCGCTCATATTCAATGTCTGAGTAAACTTATAAGGATAACGCATCGTCTTGGTATTGAACTTTTTGATGTCGGTATTTTCGCGCATAGTGATACCATAACCGAAAGTTATCGACCAAGGCATAGAGAATTTCATATAACCGTCTTCGTCGGTTTCCGCTTTTCCACTACTTCTCTTTTGCTTCGCGGCATGTTGCGCGTCGACCATATCCTCATCAACATTACTCTCAATATCGGTATCGATGCCCTCATCATCCTTCTCTCTCTTACTTCCTTTCTTCTCTATGTCGTCTCCGCCACCGAACAACTTACGTATTTTCTCGGGCGTCAACGTGTAAGAGATATTCTGAGACATACCTTGGAACCGGCCCCATTTGCCCATTCCCCAATAGGTATGATTGCCAACATAGGGCCTACCGTCCTGATCCAGCTCGTAAGCATAGCTGGCAAAGACCGCATTTAAATTGAAAGTATAGTTTTTCCACCATTTTAATCGAAGGTTGACCGACAGATCACTCCAAGGTTTTACCTTTGCAGCCATGTTGTAAGACATGTTAAAGCCGAGTTCATCGATGATAGATAGCTTCTTATAACCTGTAGAATCATCATCGGATTTCACTTTCATTTCAATATTATTGTTGAATCCGAAGCTGATACTTCCTGTCTTTCCTTTACCGGGAACGCCATAAAGAGCATTTTGAAAAGGTGAGTATTCTACCAATTCCACTGTACCATCGGCGTTTGTTTTCTGGTAGGAATCATAATAACCGTAACGAGACATGCCGAAATCCGGCGCATAGGAGAAGGAGACTGTCGGCGTAATGACGTGACGAATCGTCTGGATTTTATCACCAAAAAGTTTGCGGATAGGGGTATAGAACATGTAGACCTTAGAACTGGCACTCAGACTTAGATTCCAGTTATAGACATTGTGGAATCCATAAGTCGTATCAGCCTCCTCGCGTTGGGTCACTTCATTCCAATGTCGTTTCACCTTATTGGTGTACATTCGATCAGTAAAATTGAACGAAGGATTCACGTTGATATAATTCAACAGGGTGAAACTTCCACTGACAGGTATCTGATGCTGCATGCCATTGCGCCAGTCTTTAATGAGATTGGAATGGAGCAGCTTATTCTCTTTTGTCGAAATTGAGTTGCTCAACTGCCCGGTATAACTCATCGAAATTTTCTCATACCACTTTTGTTCGCCCGCTCCGTTCTTCCGTTTGAATGGATAGAAACGTGATATCGAAATATTCAAATCGGGCAATGTCATCGCAATGCTCGAGTCGCGCATGTTCTGCGACAGGTTGGCGGTAGAGCTAAGAGTCATTCCTATGCTTGAGAATGTCGTGCTCCAGTTGATAGAAGAAGTTCTTGTTGATTGGGTTAAAGTCTGCGGATTGTAAAGACTGGTCAGATTATTTCGTTCATAACTGGACGAAGCGAAGTTGACACTGGCCGACAGAGAGCTGTATGGATTGGCTTTCGCGTCTTGTCGATGGCTCCATTGTATTTTAAAACTCTGTTGCTTGACATAGTCCGGCAAGCCCTTGTCGCCCGTACGAGTGTCCTGATAGCTCACATAGAAGCTGCCATTATAACGATAACGCTTTCGATAATTGGAAGCCGCGCTGAGTCCCCATGAACCTTTGGTATATATCTCGCCCAATAGTTTCAAGTCCCATTTATCACTCATGGCAAAATAATAACCGCCGTCTCTTAGATAGAAACCTCGGTCGTTCTCATCACCATAGGTTGGCATAATAAAGCCACTTGAATAGCTCTTGGTGAAAGGAAAGAAGCCATAAGGAATGGCTAACGGCAACGGTACGTCGGCAACAACCAAATAGGCCGGTCCGAAAACAACATCCTTGCCCGGTCGCACCTTCGCTCTGGAAAGAGAAATATAAAAGTCGGGACACGACGCGTCACACGTAGTGTATCGCCCATGTTGCAGATAAACGTCTCCGTTATCATTTCGCTTCGATAGCTCACTACGCAAGAAGCCTTCTTCCTGCTGCGTATACACATTTTGAATAAGTCCCTTCTTAGTCTTAAAATTGAAAGCCATCGTGTCGCTTTCATAAGAATCAGATCCCATCTGGAAAACCGGTGTTCCCGTAAGTTTCTTTTTCGTCGAGTCTTCGTAAACACCTGTGGCATGAACAATATTGCTATCCAGACTCATATAGATCTTCTCGCTCTTGAGATCCATGGTCGTGTACTTTACGTTAGACGAACCGTAAAGATGGGCCGTTTTGCTCTGCGCATTATAGATCATAGAGTCGTTCGCCGAAAACACGACGGGCGCCTCAATGCCTGTCGATCTTTTCCGGTTCAGGGAATCCAATCGAATAGAATCATCTATTTGCTTATTATAACGGTAAATGGCCAATTGCAATGAGTCCATCTTTGTCGTGTCCACCGCATTTGTGCCTAAAGAATCGTGCTTCAAGGAATCATTCATTGCCAAAGAGTCAGTGATAGGCTTCTTTCTCAACGACTTGAAAAGAGGCATATTCGTACTGGCCATTACGTAAACAACAACCAGGAAAAGCAGAACAATAAACGTTTTCCTTCTCATGTGAGTTACAAAATTAATAAAAAGAAGACACACGTATGTCTTCTTTCTATAAGATTTAGCTCAATTCAATGTATTTTTAACTTTTCTATTCAAACATTTCAATCCATCTGTCAAAGCGCCTCAGTCCCTCATCACTGAACTTTAAAATACTGTTTCGGGCCTGCTCAATCGTCTTTGTACGCTCGGGATGACTCTTGCTGTAGAATTTATCGGCATAACAAATAATCTGTTCTTCTATCGTTTCGGGCAATAAATCCTCCAATGGCAAAGGCAAGTGCCGGCTCACGATATCCTCACGGGTGATTCCGGTGCCTGTATGGCGTTCGCATATACGGGCATAACACTCTTCAACACCTTGCGCACGCAAGATTCGCGCTCCCAATATTCCATGTTGAATATAAGGATTTGTTCCATGACAATAGATTCCCGGCGCATCGCATTCTTTAATACCGATGTCATGGAGCATGGACGCGTTGATAATAAGATCACGGTTTGCGTTCAGTTCCGGATGTAAAGAAACAATCTGTAGCGATTTGATCGCTACAGATTGACTATGTTGCAAGAGGAGACGACGCAAATCGTTATCCTCCGGATAGCAATGCCTGAACACATCCTTCCACAACATGAAGGAAATGTCAGTTTCAAGACTACTCTTCATTTCTTTGAATATAGGCAATTACATCGCCTCTGTTGACCTTACTGCCTTGCTTGGCATTGATCTCTACAAGCTGTCCGCCGAGCGCAGCTGGAATCATTTCAAACTCGCCCCAAGGTGTGCAGATGTAGCAGAAAGCATCGCCTTCATTATATTCTTTACCGATAAATGGCTCTACGGCAGCCACTGCCTCGCCGTCGCCCTGGAACTCCCAGAATATCTGTCCCTTAACAGGTGCCACGATAGCGTCGGCCTTGGCATGCTTGAAAGCGGCTGCCTGCTCCGGACTTACCTGTGTGCCTAACTTCGCGTCCTTAGCGTTCTGCAAATCTGCCAAGAAGTTTTTCTTGGCTTGGCCGCTTCTGTAATTACGATACTGCTCAGGGTGCATGGCCAATTCAAAGAGCTCTTCGTCATCCTGTCCATACTCCCAGCCATTCTCATCCATCTCTTTTCTAAAGTCATCAAGTGCATTGGCAAGCAACGTATGGGGATCCGCATCCGTAAATTCACGGCCTTGCTTCTTGGCTAATTCTATCAATTCGGAATCGATCGTGCCGGGAATCTTACCACTCTTACCAAGTATCATACCCCACATAGACTCATCCATCATGACGAAACGGCCTTTGCCTTGCTCCATCGTAAGGAGATTCATCAAAGCGATATTCTTTACATACTGGCTGAAAGGTGTTACCAATGGAGGATAACCTACACGCGGCCATACATATTCAACCTCATTGAAAAGTTCCACAAGCATGTCGTCCATCGACAATTCTTCTTCGCCTTTCTTCTTTCGCAAGTTGTTAATCGTCTGACGAATACCGCCCAGGTCGGCCATCATACTGCCCATCATGCCGCCCGGCAGGCCACAGCCCAACAACAAAGACGACATAATCTTGTTGGCAGGATTGATGAAGTAACCCAACCACTCATCGATAAACTCCTGGGTAAGGGCACGGGCTTTCATGTAAGCACTCATGTTGATTTCCGGAACATCAAAGCCTTCATTCTTCAACATGCTCAATACGGAGATGATATCCGGATGAACCTTTCCCCAAGACAAGGGTTCGATGGCCGTATCGATAATATCGGCCCCGTTGTTGCAGACTTCAAGGATGGAAGCCATCGACAATCCCGGACCCGAATGGCCATGATATTCTATCAAAATTTCAGGGTGTTTATCCTTGATAGCCTTGGTCAGCTGACCCAAGAGCGCGGGCTGGCCGATACCGGCCATATCCTTCAGGCAGATTTCCTCCGCGCCGGCCTCTATCAATTCGTCGGCTATCTTGGTATAATACTCCAAAGTATGAACGGGCGAAGTCGTGATGCACAGTGTGCCCTGTGCCGTCATTCCGGCCTCCTTTGCCCATTTGATAGAAGGTATGATATTGCGGACATCGTTCAAACCGTCAAAAATACGTGTAATATCAGTGCCCTGTGCGTGCTTTACCTTGTACATCAACTGACGAACATCATCAGGAACAGGATACATACGGAGCGCGTTCAGGCCACGGTCAAGCATGTGTGTCTTTATACCGGCTTCATGAAGAGGCTTGCAGAAAGCACGAACTGCTTGATTAGGATTCTCACCGGCCAGGAGGTTTACCTGCTCAAAGGCTCCTCCGTTAGTTTCAACGCGAGCAAAACAGCCCATTTCCACAAAGACGGGAGCTATACGCTCCAACTGATCCTTACGCGGTTGAAATTTACCGGAACTCTGCCACATATCTCGATAAACGAGACTGAACTGAATCTTTTTCTTCATATTATTCAAGAAATTAATGATCTAAAGAAAATCTATTACTCTGTCATCAGTAATAATCGGACTGCAAATTTATACAAAAAAATCGAATAACATCCCCCACCTCCTATTTTTTAGTGTTTTTTGATTAATATAAAGTAAGGTGGTATTTGGCCGACTAATGAATATTTACTACATTTGCAAGGTCTAAAAATACGTTTACTCAAAGATGAAAACAAAGTGGACAGCCGCAATCGCTTTGGTTGTGATATTTTTTACCGCATGCAACCAAGCTCAAAACAAACTTGACAATTTAAGAAAAAAAGGCAAAAGCGTGGAAGAACAACGCTTGAAAGGGGACAGCACCGTATATGGAATAGCATGCGAAGGATGCAACGATTCTGTCGTCATCCTGCTACCTACCGACGGAAGCGATCCTATACGCTATAATTGCTATGAAGCTTCACAGAATAACAAGATCATCGGGAAGCCCGCCATAGGCGACCGGATCGGCGTCATGATCAATAAGCATGACAAAAAGAAAGTAGATCTCGTGATCAATATCGATGAGCTCAAAGGCATTTGGTGCTATGTAGTGATGCCCAAAATGCGTGACTGGGAACACATGAGCAAAAGCCTGCAGCGACGCATTGAGCGCAACATGCCCGATTCGGTAAAAGCCACCTATATGATTCCACGTGAATATGGTTTTTGGATGAAACGCAACTGGGAATGCCAGAGTGTAGGCTATGTCAGTGAAGCCAGTTCACTCGAAGCCGAAAGTCCCGTCGTTTATCCACAACTCGGCTACTTCACCGAATGGCGTATTTGGAACGGCAAGCTTATTGTTACCAACGGGACTCCTAATCTATCTAAAACCGATAACAAACTTACCATTACCAACCTGCAATACGACACATGCAACATCGATTATCTCGGGCCTGACTCGTTGGTGTTAAGCGACAGTTGGGGAACACGCAGCTATTACCGCAAGAACGATATCAATGATGTCAACGTCAAGGCTAAGCAGATTGCCGCGGAATTAAAGACCAAAGCGTTCAGGCAAACCACAAAAGAGTAAGCGTAAACGCAGGGCTACCTCTCAGCCACGATCCATGTTATGATTCATAAACCGATGTTCGGCCAATTGTTCGAACTTCGTTTTCGGCTTACCATAATTGGCATAGGGATAAATGCTGATTCCGCCACGAGGCGTGAAATAGCCGGTCACCTCTATGTATTTAGGCTCCATCAACTTTATCAAGTCCTTCATAATCGTGTTCACACAATCCTCGTGAAAATCGCCATGATTACGAAAACTGAACAGATAAAGCTTCAGACTCTTGCTCTCCACCATCTTCTCGGCCGGAATATAACTAATCCGTATCTCCGCAAAATCGGGTTGTCCCGTTATGGGACATAATGACGTGAACTCCGGACAGTTAAACCGCACCCAATAATCATTCTCCGGATGCTTATTGTTAAATGTCTCCAACACTTCGGGAGCATAATCCATACGATAGCGAGTCTTTGCTCCCAGCGCCTGAAGACCTTCATCTTTTCTGTTTTCTGCCATATCGGATTATATTTGAAACACCTTCAATACGTTATAACTGATTCCCTCATCATAGACGTCTTCGCCCTCATGTCGCTTCAAAGCCTTTACTACACGAATCGTCACCGGCAACGCTATCACCTCATACAGCGTCTTCAGCACCACCTGTCCTATCATCATGCCCGGCAAAGCCTCTATTGGCACGACGCCTCCCAAAGCCAATGGGAAGAAGATAATGCTGTCGGCACTCTCTCCAAAGACCGTACTGAGCACGGCACGTGCCGAGAATCTCCGCTTCCCGTCACGCAACTTCATCTTGCTCATCACGTACGCGTTAATGAAACTACCGAAGAGAAACGCGATAAACGACGCAGCGGCAATGCGGGGAGCCAAGCCAAAGATGGCATGAAAGCCGGCTTCATTGGTCCAATAAGGCGCGCCGGGAATCACGTCACAGATGGCACCTACAATGACGAAGAAGAAGTTCATGGCAAAGCCTGTCCAAATCAACAGCCTGGCTTTGCGATAGCCCCATACTTCGCACACGCAATCATTAATAATGTAAGAGACGGGAAAAACGATCAAGCCACCCGTCAAGCTAATCGGGCCGGCAGCGATTTGCTTTGTTTCCAATAAGTTTGCCGCGATGAGACAAACACAGAAGAGTATACTGAAAAGCATAAACAGTACACTCACCGATTGAGTTTTTTGTTTCATTTCCTTGTTTTTAAAGAGGTTTACCAAGCACTCTTTCTCTTGTTTTTAAAGAGGTTTCAAGAACTCTGCCTTGTTTTTTTAAGAGGTATCAAGCACTCTGTATGTTTAATTTGCGGGCACAAAATTACAAAAACAATTCCGCACCTACAAATATTTCTTCCGATTACTGTTCACGCCATCGATACCAGATAAGAGATATAAGCCGTGAAAACAACAACCAGCACGGCTCCCTCCCACCGCTGAATGGTGTATTTGGTGAAAGAGAACAGCCATAGCAATATCATCGAGACAATCAGCATGGTCATGTCTACCGAAGTAATTCCCTTTAATCGCAACGGAGTTATCAGCCCCGTGGCGCCTAAAATAAAGAGAATATTAAACACATTCGACCCTAACACGTTACCAATGGCAATACCGCTGTTTCCCTTACGGGCAGCCACAATACTGGTTGCCAACTCGGGCATTGACGTTCCACCGGCCACAATGGTCAGTCCGATGATCGCGTCGCTCACGCCTAAGCCCCTGGCCACTTCCGTGGCACTATCTACAAAGAAGTTTGAACCGAATATCAAAGCCGCCAAACCAAACAGCACGAAGCCCGTCGCTTTCCATATCGGCAGCAATTTCTTTCCGTCATCACACGATGCCGTAGGCTCAGCCTTACCCTCATGAGCACCGCGCAACGTGAAATACATAAACAGAACGAACATCACCACCAACAACATGGCGTCCAACCGCGACACGTCGCCATCCATGCTCATGAGCAACAACATCACAGACGCTACCAACGCAAAAGGAATATCTTTGCGCACGGTTACAGATAAGATTGTCATTGGCGCCACCAGCGCCGCACATCCCACAATGAGCATCGCGTTGAAGATATTCGAACCGACAACATTACCTACCGCCAGGTCGGATGTTCCTTTAAGTGCCGACACCAGTGAAACGCAGAACTCAGGCATCGACGTACCCATGGCGACAATGGTCAGGCCTATCACGATTTGGGATAACCCTAATCGTTCGGCTATGCCCACCGAACCTTCAGTCAGCTTATCAGCACCGTAAACAACGGCTACTATACTGACTACGATAATCAATAAATTCAAAATCATGATGACAAAGTTATGGAGAAGCGCCAGAATCAAAGAAGTTTAATTCTAAAAATATATTAAAAACAAAGCAAAAGCATATGTAACAAGCTATAAATCCAAACTTTTTGCTACCTTTGCACCCGCTTTCAGAAATGAAAGACCGTCACAAATGGGCAAGTCTCATACGGCCAGCTCCCTCGGAATCCCCCAGGATGGGAACATAGCAAGGGTACTTGGTTGTAGCGGCGCGATATGAATCGCTTGCCCACCCCGCCTCTTTAGCTCAGTTGGCCAGAGCACGTGATTTGTAATCTCGGGGTCGTTGGTTCGAATCCGACAAGAGGCTCAAAGACAATCGACATTTCGCCGATTGTCTTTTTTTTGCTTTTTTTCCCGTCCCAACGCCCGGGATAGCCAAGGATGGCAAGGGAACGATGGGCTGGTGTCACGGCTTCAAGCTGCACCTGTTATGCAACGATACGGGCGATGTCATCACCTTCTGTCTGACGCCGGCCAACGTCGACGACAGGGACCCCAAAGTGTGGAAAGTTTTTACAAAAGTGCTTTATGGCAAGGTCTTTGCGGACAGGGGATACATCAAACAAGAACTCTTCGAGAGCCTGTTCAACCAAGGCATCCACCTGGTTCATGGCCTCAAGTCGAACATGAAGAACAAGCTCATGCCCTTGTGGGACAAGATGATGCTGCGCAAACGCTACATTATAGAATGCATCAACGAATTGCTCAAGAACAAGGCTAACCTCGTCCATTCAAGGCACCGCTCCATTCATAACTTCATCATGAACCTATGTGCGGCATTGGCAGCGTATTGCTTCTTCGAAAACAAGCCCGAGGCATGGCCTGTACACATTGAAAACAGCAGACAGTTAGAGCAGTTCTAAGCAAAGGCTTATCCCGAACTGGCGTATTTATTATGGTATAATGGGCAATCTCTTTTGGATTAGTTTGTTCTTGCAGAAGCACAGCTCCATCCAAGATTTGCTTTTTCTTTTAATTATTATGTACGCAACAGCTTTTAGCTTGGTATAGAGCAAAGAACACGAGATGAAATCTAAATTTATCATATACTAAACATTCAACATGTTATTAACGGCTACGAATGCTATTATGAGCATGAATCAACATTCCGAGCCCCTTTCCGTATATTTACGTTCTTGCATTTTAGGAAAATGATTCCATTTATAGCCACGCTGTTTAGCGATAACGAATCCGGCAGAGTGTGATAGATTCTTATATCGCGTGCAGTTAGAGGATAGAAATCATTCTTTGAAATATCATACACGTCATAGCCATATTCGTTCAGAATGTTGCGAATTTGCTTAAACAATGGTTGCTGAAAAATGTTCTATTTTTTATTTGACCATATCTCCTCCAAATAGACACAATAATGCACCGCATTCAAAAAATACTCAAACTTATTTCTTTCCATCTTTTCTTTCTATTTACTTCCATAAACCGTATAAACTCCAGTTCCGAAACTGTTGTTCTAAATGTATTGTAGCCGTCTGT
Organism: Prevotella illustrans; assembly: GCF_017426725.1. Lineage (GTDB taxonomy): Bacteria > Bacteroidota > Bacteroidia > Bacteroidales > Bacteroidaceae > Prevotella > Prevotella illustrans. The sequence continues at coordinate 24,337 of NZ_JAERMS010000018.1, forward strand.
ATAGCCATTATTCTGATAATCAGCATAAATAGATCTATTTTCATTTCTTGTATAACTTCTTATAGAAAGTTTTTTGCATTTTCAGTTTATACACTTGTAATGATTGCCATACAAAAGAATCCTATTGCCATGGTTATTATAGCTCCAATACAAAACGCCCATGTTATCCTTTTCCACTTTTTACGCCATTGCTCATCCTCTTTCTCAAATTGCTTAAAGTATTTCAGATAACGGTCTTTTGAAAAAACAGCTCTATATGCATGGATGTAACCAAGAGCTACGGGAAAGGAAAATATAAGCAGTACGACCATGCCTTTTACTTCATCCCCATAAACTCTACTTGCAATGCCAAGCAAGAGCCAAGAGAAAAAGCCAGGATAACAAGAATAGAAATAACCAAACCAATGGTGAGCTAAACCTATAGATACCCCTACGTTCTTCCCATACATATAATTCCACAATGCTTTATCCCTCTTTCTCTCATCCACTTTCTTATTGTAGAAGTTTTCAAAAGAAAAAAGAACAGCTAAATAGTACATTATACGCAACATACCATTATCGACTTTTTTCATTGACCATTTTTCTCCTATATATACAATAATGCACCGCATTCAAAAAATATTCATAATTTTTATTCATAATTATAAAATTATCTTCCATATATCATATCAACAGAACTTGTTGCAATCCAACTACCACCATATGTTCCAATTATACCACCTACAGCTCCGCCAATTATTGCTCCTGGGATTGCGCCTACACCGCCAAACATACTCCCAATAGACGTTCCTATCTTTAGACCTGCAGCAACACCTGCCCAGCCACCAGCAACATCAGCTGTAGCTCGGGCTGTGTTATAACCAACAGTTTTAATCTGTCCTCCATCTAATTGATACCCTTCATACAAATCATAACCTGACATTGCAATATTTACAGGACCAGTAACTTTAGTAATTCGTTTACCTACTGTCGTCAGTTTTGTTGTATTAACATATTGGTTTCCATAGAATCCACGCTCGCCTGCAACATGCCAATAGAATTTTCCATTGCTGCTAATTGTAGAGTTTCCACTGTTTCTCTTTAAAGACATTCCAATGCAATTTGCAAAAGTGCTTATTCCTGCAGCGATAGACAAGACATCTCCTTTTCCACCTTTTCTTGCCCCTATCACGGTAAACTCATACATTCCAGCTTTGTTTGTCGTGACGGAAACTTTCAAGGGTGTACTGCCCTCTCTCTCATCATGTAGACTATGGTTGAGTGTACCTATCATCATTCCTTGCATAGCTCCTTGCAGGAAGTCGTCGCCTGTAATCCACGCAGCCAATCCGCCCATCGTCGTTGTCGAGGCTATCATTAAGCCCCCATTTATATGTACCCCTTGAGCAAAAGAACCTATGCCGGAAGAAAAGGCACCTGAGAGGAAGGCACTGCCGAATTTCTCACTCTTCAAGGTAGTAATCTCTGCTTGGCAACCCGTTAGTCACCGATAGCCACTTTGGTTGGTTTATAGGTCAAGCCAAGAGCTGAGAGAATTATATTCATTGCGCAGAGCTCCCTTTCGTCACCGTATCCATGGCCGCGTCCATTATCTTCCTCTGAGTGCTGTCCGGATCAATATCTTCCATGCTCATGCCTTCCCAGAATTTCTTTTCATGGAAATGGCGCATTTTTGCCTTCACATGAAGTGCCTCACATTTTCTGTCAAATTCGAGCTTCCTCATAGGACCTATGACCTGACCTGTCTCTTTATCTATAATCCAATAGCAATGTTTCATTTCTTTCAGTTTTGCGAATTGGATTAACAAACTGTCTTTTTCTTCCGCAATTTGATTGGAATCATACCATTCACTGCCATCGTAAAGCTGATAGGCTATAATGAATTTATTGTCATAGCCATAATTCAAGACCTGTGGGCGGATAAGAAGATCATAGAAAAGGCTGTTTTCCGTTTCTTCTTTTATCTTAACTATTATTCTGTCCTCCAACCATGCATAATGATTGCCTAAGTCTATATAGAACACACCAAGACACGAAGTCAGGAGGCTACAGAAGAGCAGGACAACGATATTTAATATTCTTCTACACATTATTTGTTATGGTATAACCCGTTAAAAATTATTTTAAATGGAGTTCCCGTACCATGCAGGATACCGGCACCTATGGTTTCGATGTTGCGCTTTATCGTATGCCAGTTGAAAAAATTGTCGGTATGTATATCAAAATCATACGTATCAGGCAATATACGAAATGAATTATTCCCCTGATACTCTACTGTAATTCTTCCATACACGAGCCCTACACTATAGTTTCCAGACGAAGTCAAGGTTTGTATTGACCAATGCTCACCAACTTTTCTGTTAGTAATGTCAATCTTTTCTAAATCTAATTTTGAAGCATCAACATAAATATCGCTGCCATCACCATATCCATACCAGTAGAATGCCTCTTCAAAAGATAGCTTTCCATCTTTCTGAATTTCTGATATGATTTTTTGCTTATATTTAGGATCTTTTTTTATTCGATTTCTTGATCTTACTTTCGCTGCTTCCGGGTTATTCATGGGGTCATACTGGTCATGCTGCGCATGATTCAATGCTCCTATCATCATTCCTTGTATCGCTCCTTGCAGGAAGTCGCCGCCCGTAACCCACGCAGCCAATCCGCCCATCGTCGTTGTTGAGGCTAGCATTAAGCCCCCATTTATATGTACACCTTGAGCAAAAGAACCTATGCCGGAAGAAAGGGCACCTGAGAGGAAGCTACTGCCGAATTTCTCGTTATTCGCTAATCCATAAAGCCCACCGGCAAGTCCATGCATGCCGGCACGCAACAATTCGCGTCCTAGACCGCCGACATTGCCCAAAAGAGAGCCTATTCCATAGGTGGCTGCCGAATAGGCCAGACTCAATAAACCCGCCGACAAAACGTTCTTGCCATTATAGGCTGCCTGCATCATGCTGTTGGCTACGCCAAACAAGGCAAAAGCGAAAACGGCGTCGTCAATACCAAACAGTTCCCCACTGTGATCTGTATATTTCAGCGGATTGTTCAGACAATAGCTATAGCGATTGAAACTCTGGCTGTTGTCGGGCAGCTGCACGTAGTTGTCGGGACTGAAGAAGCGACCGAGAACAGGATCATACAGACGACCGTTCATATTGATGATGTCAAACTCATTCAGCATTTCGTGTCTCGTGTAGCCACGGTGCAAGCCGATGGAATTGAGCGTTACGGTTTGTCTGCCCCACGCGTCGTATGAGGCTTCAAAAACTTTTGCCCCGTTCTCATCGATAACGGATATAATACTACCTAAATTGTCCGTAAAGGCAAGATAGGATTTAAATGCACCGTTTTCTTTGATAAGTATCGTATTGCCATCGAGGTAATAAAATTCGTGCGTTATTCCTTTTTCCGTAACCTTTTCATAATTGCCTGCATAGATGGTCGTCCGAATGTCGGCACCATCCTTTGACAATTCTGATATCCATCGTTCCCGGTCCGGACCATAAACAAAATCCATGCGGAGTTTCTTGCCTTCATCTGCAATCAGTTGAATCTTGCCGAAGTCGTTGAATGAGGTGGTCAGGACGTCACTGGGAATCTTGCCGTCCGTATTATCCACCTCGGCAACGGCATGTGGATAATTGGTCTCTTCATAGCTATAATTCCCCACACCGGTCTTGGACAGGATATTCCCATTGGGAGCGTAGGAAATCCTCATACGCTCAGTATTTCCTTCCTTGACGCCTGTCAACCGATCGAGATTGTCATATTCAAATGATTCCACAAGCCCTTGATTACGTTTCCGAGACAGCAGATTGCCGGTAGTGCCTTCATATTCAGTAGTCAGACACTCGATCTGGGTAGCTCCATTGATGAGCATGGCATTACATTCAAACCCTCTTCCATCCAGTCTACGGACTGCCCTCAACGCTTTTTTAAACAAGTTCGCAGTAACCAAGCCATTATACGATTCCTGCTTGTTAATCGTGCTGCCATTTGCGGCAGTCTCTGTTTTAAAGCCGTTATCATCATAAGAGTAGGTTACTTCCAAGCCACCGGGGTAACGGGTTTTCGCAAGTTGATTCTTGCTGTTGTATTCGTATGAGAAGACAAAGGTTCCATTTCCGCTTATGCTCCGTTTTTCGGCTATTACACGCCCGAAGCGGTCGTGGGTGTATTCTACGGCATTGCCTCCCATGGCTTTGCTAACGAGCCTGAGTTTTTCATTTCCGGAAGTTCCATAGACATAGGTCACGGTATGCTGTCCCAATCGGGCAGAAGACAAACGTCCCAAATCATCATAGGTATTCGACGTCTTGATGCCCCTGCCGTCGATCTGCGTGAGCAAGGCTCCGTCTGCCGCGTATGTATAGGTCGTAGTTCCTGCATCGGGATCCGTGAGCTTCGTCTGATTGCCAGCCGCGTCATAATCCATCGTCACTGTAGAGCCATTCGTCTTGACACGACTCGGCTTACCATTGGAGAAATAAGTGTACGTCACTTCTCCGACAGGATCAGTAGCCTTGATGACATTTCCCCACGCATCGGTAGTCTTGGTGTAGCTATGCCCCGCGGTCGTCGACGTGACGGTACGATTTCCGTAGGTATAAGAAGTTGATTTTCCCGAGCTCGATTCTTCCGAAACCACTCTACCCCGCTCGTCGTACGCAAGAGTCTGCGTAATCACCAACAGCCCGGTCTTGTTCGATATGCGCGTAACCTCGCCTCTATGGTTATAGGCCGTGGTCTTAACCACAGGGACTCCCCGTATGCCTGTCGATTCCCGTAGAACCTCATGCCCGCCTTTGTCGTACCAAGTCGTAACAGCAGGCTTTCCTATTGTCGCTTCCTTCACATAATATTTCTTTGCGTCAGCGGTTCCCCATCCTGTTTCATAAGCCGTCAATGTACCGTCAGGGGCCAGTAAGCTCAACTTCCGTCCCCATCCATCATAAGTATGTTTCGCCGTGAGCGGATTAGAAGGATCGGTGACGTCGCTCTCTGTCAACAAGTTACCCCAAATGTCGTATGTGAAAGTATTGACGGCGGAAGCCGGATAAGTATAGGTTTTCACGATGAAACGCCCGGATGGGTCATAATCGTTGCATTTTGTCACGGCCTTCACGCCACTGCCCGTAGCCACGGATGACAACACGTTGCCATATACATCGTAAGTCGAAGTGGTTTTCAGAGCCAATCCTGTTCCGCTGTTGATAGTAGTAGTTAAAGTATTACCCTTGTCGTCATAGCCATAGGTCGTAACCGTTGTAAAAGGACTCGAATCATCCTTGTGCTTCTGTATCATCGTTAATGTGGTTGGAAGCCAAGCACCGGCCTTATTCTGGAACCCTGAATAGGAGACTTTCTTATACATGTCCTCTCCACCATTTTTGACAGTCTCGTCCGTAACGACACCCTTTTCCACATCGTAATGTGTAATCGTGGTAGCGGTATTGCCATCCAAGTCGGTAACGTCCTTTTGAGCCACATACGCAAAATAGTTTCTTTTGCCCTGCTCCGCAATGGTAGATTTCGTGATAACTACAGACGAACTGCCACCTATTGTATTCGTAATCTTCACCTCTGTTGGAACCCAATGTTTTTCATCCCAACGGGTAATATCAGTCACCTCTCTGGTTCCCAATGTTGTATTTTCCTTAATGACCGTATTGAAACCAAGCATTCCACGACCGGCAATATGAATGCGCAGGTCTTCGTAAAAATACTTTGTTGTCCGGCTTCCTACGGCTCCATCGTCAACTGTCACCATTGCCACAACAGACAGAGGAAGCGTATAAGTATTGACCGGATATTGTTGCGGAAGCGTCCGTTTGTAGACAAGCGGATTAGTAGTGTAGGCATATTGAATTCTGCTGGTATTGTCCATTCCGTCCATTATGCTTACTATCTTCCCGAACGAAGACATGCCATCCCCGATTTTATATACGTTAATTTTCTCGTCAAACGTATCATCCGTACTATTCAGCTTGCTCCCATAATTGGCAAGTTCCATATATCCATCACCATCAAAATCCCCCATAAAGATCGTGATCTCCCGTGCATCTTCCTCCCGGTCTTTTATATAGCTATGGATCAACTCCAAAGCTCTACCTGTAGAGACCAGCCATTTGACAGGTGTATTGACATATTTTGTCTTATAGCCAGGAAACGAACCTTTCTTATATTGTGACTTTGCGACCATTACATCTGATCGTCCATCGTGATTTATATCACATACGGATATAGAGAATCTGTCGTCATCCTTTCCACTGAATCCTTCTACAACGCCAATATTCACTGTCTTTGAAGATGTAAACGTTCCATCACCATTGTTGTGAGCAATCCACAGGTAGGATTCGCCAGATACATTATAAACAAAATCTATCAATCCGTCACCATCAAAGTCTCCCTGCAACACCCTCCAATGGTCACAAAAGTCCGTCCCTGATTTCGTGCTTGTTTCCGCAAACTTTACAGCGGTAGGAGTTCCTCCATTATTATAATAGATTTTATAACCGTCATCATATAAGAATATTAAATCCGACAGACCGTCGTTGTTATAATCTCCGACGAACATTCTTTTGGGATCATCTGGAAGAGTTATTTTAAATTCAGTCCTATCCAGTTGGGTCCCATCTTTAAGTTTTACAATCGTGGCAGGATAAAAACCGTCTTTTTTGTCTCGCTCCACACAAATGACATCATCTTTTCCATTCCCATCCGTATCCAAAATGGTAAATAGGGGCTTGTCATCGGAAGTTTGGAGTTGTATGGGGAATACTTTTACTCTCCCAGCCCGACCTGCGACGACATCAGCTCCTAAAATAATATAGAAATCCTCTTCATTCCAGTGACCATCAGCTTGATTATGATATGGCATTACCAAGTCATTATAGCCGTCTCCGTCAAAATCCATTGCAGATGTTCCACCTATCACCATATCCAAATCTCCCATTGAGAAAGAAGCAGGTAATGAAAAGACTATAGGATTTTCATAGGTTACATTTCCTGCCGGACCGACTCTGCTTCTGCTAATATATACACATGTTTCATTATGCCATTTCTTTCCACCGTTCCAAACAGCTTCCACGACCTTTACCGGGCTCATTCTGACAATATCACTAATACCATCTCCCGTTAAATCCACGGCAAGAAACGACTTTTCACCCTCTTCTATATAACTTCTGGAATCGGACGTTGACACATTAATCTTGGAGGTTCGAATGTACGAGTCTGTAGGAATGTTCCAATTCAATATGACTGGAGGCAAAGCTTCTCCTTTACCATTCTCTTCCACCACCTTTACAAGGCGGGCCCATTCCTCTATTTTTTTAGAAAAACGACCATCATATTCTAACGTATACTTTCGATAGACAGAATTGTTGCATGAACTCGTGATGGATGACAGGCATACATTCATATGTCCCTGCTGGTCTTCTATCGTAAACGGCCGTGAATTTGTCCCTATCGATTGATAGTCAAAATGAATTTTATTGACTATCCCCCGATTTTTCACACTATTCCTTTAGGGGAAACCATGACTATCTCACGTTTTACACGGTTGCCGGCCGCATCGTAACCATACCCAATCTTATTCTGTGCAACAGAAACAAATGGTAGTAATAATAGGCAGAAGGATAAACAATATTTTCCCATAAGCTAAAATATAATTGATTAGATTATTCGTATTAACAAAAAAATTGAGGTTCACTGTCATTGAGGTTCACTGTCTGTTTCTGGTTATCTAAGGTAAAAACTGTTTCTGCTGACAAAAATAGTAAAAGATAGATTACAAACAAAGAAATGAAGCAAAAAAATGAAATTAATTCCGTATTTTTTTAGGCCGAGTACTTTCCTGACTGATATATCTTCCAAAAACATGATCGATTTGTAGTTATAGCAAAGCATGATATTCTAAGCGTGGTAACCGATAATGGCCTCGGGACAAAGCGCTATACGCAACAAAGAGGTGTCTGTTTAAACGTAAACAACTATACGCCGGTTCGGGATAAGAAATTTGCTTTCTTTCCCATCCCAACGCCTCCATGATCTATCAGTGAGCCTCATTTCGGGACAAAGTGTGCTGCCCTGATTTCTCGAAAATTATAAATAAAAAGTCAGAAAAACGGCCTTTCAAAATGTTCAATCCAGCAAAGAACAGAGCGAAAATAAGTCGTTTTTGGGGCCGGTTATTCGTTTCAAAGACGTAAAAGCATAGCTTTCGCCATGCAATATGCCTGCTTTCAGCCGCCCAAAGCTATGCTTTTACACGCTCAAAGGGCTGCTATTACAAGCCAAAAGCAGCCCTTTTAGCGGCCGAAATGGCCACAACCAACTCGTCAAAAATCACAAGTAGCTAATTATCAAACATCTACAAACATTACTAAAAGTCACGAATAACGGGCATAAATCCGTCCAACTTTTTCTCAATTCAAAATCTTTCAGCGTTTTGTAAAGATTATTCTGAATTTTAACGTCACGTTCCACATTGGCAATCAAGCATTAATTTAACACTATTTTCAAAGCCTCACACCTATTATATGGCTGAAATTAGCTATTTTTGCAGTTTAATAATAGTTATAAAATTAGGATATAACAAGTGGTTGACTTCCAAACGATCAGACAATTAAAAGCATACGCACGGCAAGACGGCGCGTTTCTGGGTGCCTACTGGATTGTAAGTTTCTTGCTGACACTCTATTTTCCCGACTTGGCTTTCGGCAGTGTCATGATTCTCTGCACGCCTCTCTTCGCGGGTTGGCTGCTGCGCAGATTCAGGGACGAGGCACTGGACGGTAGGATTTCGTTCAGACGGGGACTGGCCTACAGCGCCTATACATTCTTCAACGGTTCCTTTCTTTTTGCCTTCGGGCTTTTTATCTACCTTTTCATGTTTGACAAGGGGCAGTTCTTTGCCACCCTGTTTCAGGGTATCAAAGACGGTGCCGCCATCTACCAGGCCATGGGCAGCAACCCCAAGGAGGTGTACGACGCCATCGACACCATCAGCCATCTGTCGGCCCTGCAGATTTCTTTCATCTTCATGATGTACTACCTCATGATCTGCGCTCCGCTTGCCGTAGTGATAGCCCTGCTCTGCAGGCGCAAGGACGCAAAACACCCTCATAACAACAAAACAGAAATAAAATAAACATAAACAGCAGATATGGATATATCAGTGATTATTCCTCTATACAATGAGGATGAGTCTTTACCCGAATTGCACGCTTGGATACGGCGCGTGATGAACGCCAACCAATATTCTTACGAAATCATCTTCGTAAACGATGGCAGTACCGACCGCTCTTGGGAGGTGATAGAAGAATTGCGGCAGAAAGACGCCTGTGTAAAAGGCATTAAATTTCGTCGCAACTACGGCAAGAGCCCGGCTCTCTACTGTGGTTTCAAGGCTGCCGAGGGCGACGTGGTCATCACGATGGACGCCGATCTGCAGGACTCACCCGACGAGATACCGGCACTCTACAAGATGATCGTGGAAGAGGGGTATGAACTCGTATCGGGCTACAAACAGAAACGCTACGACCCACTGTCGAAAACCATACCCACTAAGCTATTCAACGCCACGGCCCGCAAAATAAGCGGCATCCACAATCTGCACGACTTCAACTGCGGACTGAAAGCCTATCGCCATGACGTAGTGAAGAATATCGAAGTGTATGGTGAGATGCACCGCTACATACCTTACCTGGCCAAGAACGCCGGTTTCGACAAAATAGGCGAGAAAGTCGTGCGCCATCAGGCCCGCAAATATGGACAAAGCAAGTTCGGACTGAACCGCTTTATCAACGGCTATCTCGATCTGCTGACGCTGTGGTTCCTCAATAACTTCGGCAAGAAGCCGATGCACGTATTCGGCTTTTTAGGCAGTATCATGTTTCTGATCGGTTTTATTGCCGTCGTATGTATCGGAGTAGACAAGCTCTACGCCCTGACCAACGGCATTCCACAACGTCTCATCACCGATTCGCCCTACTTCTTCATTGCCTTGACGACAATGCTGCTGGGCAGCCAGTTCTTCTTAGCCGGTTTCTTGGGCGACTTGATGGCCCGCCAAAACCCCAACCGTAACGACTACCAAATAGAAAAAGAAATCTGATATGCGCAAAATGTTCTGGCTTTTAGCCGCCATGGCGATACTCGTGGCAGCCTGCTCTACAATAGACTGCTCGCTCAACTCGCGAGTAGCCGCCACCTATAAGCTGGCCGGCGACGTCAAGAAACTGGCCACTCCGCTGACGGTAACGGCCTATTTGGGCGATGGCAACGACAGCGTAATTCTCAACAAGTTGGCTGATGCCGACAGTTTTCAGTTGCCCATGAGCTACAACCATCACGAAGACACTTTTTATTTCAAATCGGACACGACGGCAAACGCGCCGACCGATACGGTTGTCATCACGAAAGAAGACATACCGCATTTTGAGGCTGTAGACTGCAACCCTATCTTTTTTCATGAAATCAAGGGCGTGAGACACACGCGCCATTTCATCGACTCGATTGTCGTCAACAACAAACATGTGACCAATGGACCTTCCAAGAGTAACTTCTTCCTCTATCTCAAGAGCGATATTCATTAGTCTGCTGCTCATTCAGCAACTGACTGCCCCGGCCCAACAGCCCAGAAAAGTGATTGCCATAGCCCCCGATACGATTCCCTTGCTGCGTGGCATACAGATATCGGCCGACATGGTGGGACTCATCCAGATGGCGGTCAGTGATTACGGACAGTATGAAGCCGCGTTGAAAGTGAACCTCAAAGACAAGTATTTCCCCGTCGTTGAATTAGGACTGGGCAAATGCGACGCCACCGACCCATCGACGACCTTAGGTTATAAGACCAGCGCGCCGTATGGCAGAATCGGCGTAGACTATAACCTGATGAAAAACAAGCACGATATCTACCGTCTCTATGGCGGCTTCCGATACGCTTTCAGTAAGTTCAGCTACGACGTGTTAAGCCAAGGCATCACTGATCCCGTATGGCGCGAGAAAGTTCCGTTCGGCGCTACGGACGTGGATGGCAGCTATCATTGGCTGGAAGGCGTGCTCAGTATCGACGCCAAGATATGGGGACCTGTCAGAATGGGCTGGAGCGTGAGATACAAACGACGACTCTTTCATAAGCATGGCGATATAGGCGAAGCCTGGTATGTGCCGGGATTCGGGCGCGGAGGCAATACCCGCTTGGGCGGGACATTCAACGTAAGCATAGAAATTTAGACACATGACAATTCATAACGCACGCAAGAAAAAGGCCATCTGGCAGCTTCCTTTTTTGATACTGCTCATTGTGGGCACGATACTAGTCATTCTGCAACAGAAAAACATGCCCTACCAGCACGACGAAGGCTTTGTCTTCGGCACAGTTTACCACGTGACCTACCAAAGTGACGATAATCTGAAAAGTGAGATTGAGGCAGAACTGAAAAAGGTGGATGACGAGTTTTCCATGTTCAACAAACAATCGAGCGTGACAGCTTTCAACCAAAAGGGACGACTGACAATGAGTCCGATGTTTGAAGAAGTCTATCAGATGGCGGCAGACATCAACCGCGAGACCAACGGCTCTTTCGACATCACGGTGGCTCCATTGGTCAACGCCTGGGGATTCGGATTCAAGAATCAGCAAATGCCCACGTCACAAGACGTGAAAGACATGCTGCGACACGTGGGAATGGACAAGCTGACCGTTGTCACAAACGGGTATAAGGCCGCTAAGGAGCTGCGGAAAAAAGACCAAGCCGTCATGCTTGACTTCAGTGCCATCGCCAAGGGCTACGGCAGTGACCGCGTGGCACGGTTGCTGCGCCATCACGACATCAAGAATTTCATGATAGAGATAGGCGGTGAGGTCGTAGCGAACGGAGTCAGCGAGAAACGGCTGCCTTGGAAGATCGGCGTAGCGAAACCCGGCGACGACTCACTCAACACCAACGATGAACTGCAGACGGTGCTCAACGTGACAAACAAGGCCATGGCCACGAGTGGCAACTATCGTAACTTCTACTATAAAGGTGGCAAAAAATACGCTCACACGATCGATCCGAAGACAGGCTACCCGGTGCAGCACAATCTGTTGTCGGCCACAGTCATCGCCGACCGCTGCGCCCAAGCCGACGCCTATGCCACTTCTTTTATGGTAATGGGGATAGACAAGGCCAAGAAAGTGCTGAAGAAGCACCCTGAACTGAAAGCATATCTCATCTACTCCGACCACAAGGGAAACTATTCCACGTGGTATTCGGAGGGACTGATAGACGCACGGAAAAGAGAATAGCAACCATAGAAGTAAAGAGTAGGAATATGGAAGAAATCGGACGATACAAGACTTTATTGGAATTGCCGTTGTTTCTTGGGCTTAACGCCGACGACCTGCAAGAAATCGTGGCGCACACCAGATTAGGTTTTCAGAAGTTTCATAAAGACCAGACGGTCATCCGGGAGGGTGATGCCTGCACGGGCGCCTATCTGCTGCAAGCCGGGCGACTGGGAGTGACGACCGTCAGCCATGATCATTCCTATGAAATAGAGGAGCTGATGACAGCCCCCAACATCCTGCAACCCGAGAATCTTTTCGGGCTGAACCAGCGCTATACCAAGACTTTCAAGGCACTGGAGCAATGTAATTTCATCATGATAGACAAGGGTGAGATTCTGAGACTGGCCGATTCCTACAATATATTCAAAATCAATCTGCTGAATATCCTCTCCGCGCAGATTCAAAAACAGCAGCAACGCAACTATCGACAGTCGCCTACGGAGCTGACGGAGCGAATCGTAAGATTCATAGCCGACCGCTGCCTGCGGCCGGCCGGACGCGTAGGCGTAAAGATCAAAATGAGCCAATTGGGAAAAGAAATCAACGACAGCAGACTCAATGTGTCGAAAGCGCTCAACACCCTGCAAGATCAGGGGCTGGTCACGCTGTCACGCGGGCACATAGAAATACCGCAATTGGAAAAGCTCTTCTAAAGAAGAAGAAATTAATTAATATTTGATAATTCCGTTCGGGTCCCACATCAGGTCTGCCATTTTTTCTATAAATTTGCAAGGATAAAGGAGTAATAATTAGTATGAATGAAATAAGCGTAGAGAAGACAGAACGAGTTAATCCTTTTTTTGAACCTTACGGGACACCACATAACACCGTGCCTTTTCAAAAGATACGGACTGAAGACTACGAAGAAGCTTTCATGGAAGGTATCAGGCGTGATGACGAAGAAATTGAAAAAATTATCAATGATCCCGAAACACCGACATTCGAAAACACGATCATCAGGGTAGACACGTCGAAAGGAGAGCACTATTATGACCTCTTGGACCGTGTGTCGAACGTATTCTCGTGTATGATGAGCGCGGAAACGAATGACGAACTGGACGCATTGGCCCAGAAGATGAGTCCCATCCTTACGAAACACGCCAACGACGTCAGCCTGAACGAGAAACTCTTTCAACGTATTAAATATGTATATGAACATCATCGGGAATTGACGCCCGAAGAACAGATGTTGCTCGAAACAAGCTACGACGGCTTTGTCAGAAGCGGTGCGCTGCTGGATGAAGCCGGCAAGGAGAAACTGAGACAGCTCACGGAAGAAACAAGTATGCTGGCATTGCAGTTCTCACAAAATCTATTGAAAGAAAATAAGGCCTACGAACTACATATAACAGACGAGGCCCAATTGGAAGGGCTGCCCGACACCGCACGTGAAGCCGCACGATTGGCTGCCAAGGAAAAGGAGAAGGAAGGTTGGATATTCACGCTCGACTTTCCGAGCTACTCACCTTTCATGACCTATGCTAAGGACAGAACGCTGCGTAAAGAACTATATATGGCCAAGAATATGGAATGTATTCACGACAATGGCGAAAACAACTTGGAAATCTGCAAACGATTGGTGAACCTGCGACGGGAGATGGCCCAACTGCTTGGATTTGAGACCTATGCCGACTACGTGCTGAAGCACCGGATGGCCACGAATATAAATAATGTATATAAGCTGCTCAATGACCTGATCGACGCCTACAAGCCCACAGCCCAAAAGGAAGTGGAGGAAATAGAACAGCTGGCCAAATCGCTGGAAGGAGCCGATTTTGAACTGGAGCCTTGGGATTTCAGCTACTTCTCGCACAAGCTGCAAATGGAAAAATATAACTTAGACGCTGAAATGCTACGCCCTTATTTCCGGTTGGACAAGGTGATAGCAGGAGTTTTCGGACTGGCCAATAAGCTATATGGCATTACTTTCGAGGAAAACAAAGAGATTCCCGTTTACCACCCCGACGTGAAAGCTTACGAAGTTTTTGATAAGGACGGCAGCTACTTAGCCGTGTTCTATGCCGACTTCCATCCAAGGAAAGGAAAGCAGGGCGGTGCATGGATGACTGAATTTCAGGGACAATGGATTGACCATAAAGGTAATAATGTGCGCCCACACGTAAGCGTCGTGATGAATCTGACGAAGCCAACCGATGAGAAGCCGGCGCTGCTGACATTGGGAGAAGTAGAAACTTTCCTGCATGAATTCGGACATTCGCTGCACGGCATGTTTGCCAACACTCGTTTTGGCAGTCTGAGTGGAACTAACGTATGGTGGGACTTCGTGGAACTGCCGTCGCAATTCATGGAGAATTACGCCATCGAGAAAGAGTTTCTGCGTACATTTGCGTTCCATTACCAAACGGGGGAGCCTCTGCCCGACGAACTAATAGAACGCATCGTCAAGAGCCGCAACTTCATGGCGGCTTATGCCTGCATGCGCCAAGTGAGTTTCGGACTGCTCGACATGGCTTACTACACGAAGAAAGACGAATTCAAGGTCGACATCATTCCATTTGAAAAAGAGGCCTGGAAAGAAGCCATTGTCACAAAACAACGACACGACACCTGTATGACCGTACAATTCTCACACATCATGGCAGGTGGTTACGCCGCCGGATATTACAGCTACAAGTGGGCGGAAGTTCTCGATGCCGACGCTTTCAGCGTATTCAAGAGGGAAGGAATCTTTAACCGGGAAACCGCACAAAGTTTCCGAGACAACATCTTGTCAAAGGGTGGTACAGAGCACCCGATGACTCTTTACAAACGATTCCGAGGACAAGAACCAAGTATAGACGCGTTATTAGAAAGAAATGGAATCAAAAGACAAACAACATAAACTGGACCTGCGCTACCTGAGAATGGCACTGATCTGGGCGGAGAACAGCTACTGTCAACGGAGAAAAGTAGGGGCGCTGGTGGTAAAAGACAAAATGATCATCAGCGACGGCTACAACGGCACACCAAGTGGTTTTCCCAATATATGCGAAAACAGCGATAATACAACGTTTCCGTATGTGCTTCACGCAGAAGCCAACGCCATCACCAAACTGGCCAGAAGCAGCAACAACAGTGACGGCAGTACACTATATGTAACGGCTTCGCCCTGCATTGAATGCGCGAAACTGATTATACAATCAGGAATCAAGCGTGTGGTATATGCGGAGAAATACCGATTGGAAGACGGTATAGACCTGCTGAGAAAAGCAGGCATTGAGGTGGAATACATGAATCTGAAAGATGAAACTACGGAAAAAGATATTCAATACACGAAAGAAAACAAACAGGAATAATGGATCAGAAAAAGAATAACAGATACATGCCTATCCTGATGACGCTATGTGTCGTCATCGGAATATTGATTGGAAACTTCTTTGCCAATCACTTTTCCGGCAACCGACTGAACATCATCAATAGTGGAAGTAACAGGCTGAACAACCTGTTGCACATTATTGATGACCAATATGTGGACAAGGTAAACATCGATTCATTGGTGGATCAGGCCATCCCCAAGATATTGGCAGAACTGGACCCCCACTCTGTCTATATCAGCGCAAAGGACGTGCAGTCGGCTAATGATGACCTGAAAGGTTCGTTCTCGGGTGTGGGCATTGAGTTTACGATTCGGCAAGACACCATTCACGTACAGAACGTCATCAAGAACGGACCGGCAGAACGAGCCGGACTGTTGGCCGGCGACAAGATCGTGAGTGTGGATGACAAACCGTTTGTAGGTAAAATCGTAACAAACGATGAAGCGATGCGGCGATTGAAAGGCCCTAAAGATACCAAAGTGAAGATTGGCGTGATTCGTTACGGTGAAAAGAAAATCAAGTTCTTCACGGTAACACGTGGTGAAATACCACAAAAGAGCATTTCCGCTACTTACATGCTTGACAAGACAACAGGCTATATCCGCATCAAGAACTTTGGCGAGACGACCTATCCGGAACTATTGATTGCGCTGGCGAAATTATCGCAAGAAGGTTTTGAAAACCTGGTGATAGACCTACGCGACAATACAGGCGGCTATCTGCAAAGTGCTGTACAGATGGCAAACGAATTCTTACCGAAGAACCGACTGATTGTCTACACGCAAGGTCGCAAATCTCCAAGGCAGGATTACAAGTCGGACGGGCACGGCAGCTACCAGAACATTCCGATGGTCGTATTGATAAACGAAGGTTCGGCATCTTCTTCCGAGATTTTTGCGGGAGCAATGCAGGATAACGACCGAGCTACAATCATCGGACGCCGGTCCTTCGGTAAAGGACTGGTACAGCAACAGATCGGCTTCCCCGACGGAAGTATGATCAGGCTGACGGTGGCACGCTATTATACGCCTTCTGGACGTTGCATCCAGAAGCCTTACACAAGCGGTGAGGACCAGAGCTATATGCAGGACCTGCTGACCCGATACCAACACGGCGAATTCTTCTCGCAGGACAGTATCAAGCATAAAGGACCGGCATATCACACAAGCAATGGCCGAGTGGTATATGGCGGTGGCGGTATCACGCCGGACATCTTTGTACCGGAAGATACGACAAATGTCACATCCTATTACAAACAAGCCAGTATGAGCGGGTTGATTCTGCAGTTTGCCTTTACTTACACGGATGACAATCGAATCAAACTGAATAACTTCAAGGAGATGACGCAACTGAGTGACTATCTTGTAAAGCAAAACATGGTGGAAAAATTTGCCACGTACGCAGATAGTCATGGCTTGCAACGCCGCAATCTAATGATCAAAAAGAGCTATCCGCTGCTGGAGCGCTACATCAACAGCCGGATTATCTATAACATGCTGGATGAAGAGGCTTGGAATGAATATCTGAACCAAGGCGATCCGGTCATTGCTTCGACCTTGAGCGTATTCCGTAACAAAGCCGCATTCCCCAAAGCACCCGAACCCAAGAAGCCTGACGTAAAGGAGAAAACGGCCTTGTGGAAAAGAGACGTGGCAAAACGATCATAGAAGAAGACACAGAATATGCAGAAAAGAGAACTCAGGCAGGAGATCAGAAACAGGAAGCGACAATTTACCGAAGAGCAATTGAGGGAGTTGTCGCTTCCTATCATCAACAAGTTGCTGGCGCATCCACGTGTCAGCAACGCAAAGACCATCATGCTATACTACTCTATGCCGGACGAAGTATATACCCATGAGGTTATCGATTTACTGGCAGAGGAGGGAAAAACGGTACTACTGCCTAAAATAACGGATGGACAAACGATAGAACCAAGGATATATCGGGGCAGGCAAAACCTGAAAGAAGACGGCACATTTCATATACAGGAACCTACGGGAGAGGTCTACACGAAACCGGAACAGATAGACGTAATTATTGTTCCGGGGATGAGTTTTGATCACCATGGCAACAGACTTGGACGAGGACGAGGATATTACGACCGATTCCTGAATGCAATATCTTCTATATATAAAATAGGTGTATGCTTTCATTTTCAGCGCGTAAATGAAGTGCCGACAGATGAGAACGACATCCGCATGGATGAAGTGATCGACAACGGAGAAGAAAAGACGGTATAATCAGAACAATTTGATGTCGGTAATGATTTGGCTGCTTACCTGTTGGTTGAGTCGCAAGACCAATTGGGCACGCATCATGGACAGGTCCTGACGCAACGCCGGATTGGTGATTTTCACGTAAAGAGTCTGATTCTTGATAAATTTTTCTGCGGTATAACGTGCAACGGTCTGCCCAACAACGATTTCCCATGAATCTATCAGCCGCTTCTGAAGAAGTGGAGTCTCCAATCCTTCATGCCGCAAAACCTGCTGAAGGAGCTCGCTGATTGTTTTTACATCCCGTTTAAACATTATATAAACATCAGAAAATTAACTTTCACGAACGAACTCGCCGTTATGGACCGTAAAAAGCGCATAGTCTTTGGACGAGTGTCGCAAGATATGGTCTAAATGATCGCGATTGGTATCAGTAATAAAGATTTGTCCAAACTGACTTCCTGATACAAGTTTGACAATCTGCTCTACCCTGTTGGCATCTAACTTATCAAAGATATCGTCCAACAAAAGTAAAGGAACATTATGCGGCACCGTGCGGCGTAGAAACTCAAACTGTGCCAATTTCATAGCCAGGACAAAGGTTTTGTTCTGCCCTTGGCTCCCTTCGCGTCTCATCAAATACCCTTCTATGAGCATTTCGAGATCGTCGCGATGAATTCCATGCAAAGAGTAGCCCACGGCGAAATCCTTTGTTCGATCGCGCTGAATGACATCCAATAAAGGGCCACGCTGTCCGTGTGAGACATAACGAAGTGAAACTTCCTCCTGTCCTCCCGAAATCAAACGATAAATATTCTGAAAAACCGGAATCAGCCGGTCGATAAAATCTGTTCGCTTACGACAGATGATTTCGCCAGCCTCGGCCATCTGCTCCTCCCAAAGTTCTATTAATGACATATCGGAGTTCTGTTCCTGCTTCAGCATGACATTCCGTTGCTGCAATGCTTTGTTGTAAGTATTGAGATAATCCATGTATGAATTGTCATACTGAGAGATGACAACATCCACCAACTTTCGCCGATCGTCGCTTCCACCATCAATCAAAGAATTGTCGGCGGGCGAAATAAAAACAAGTGGAATAAACCCGATATGCTGTGAAAGTCGCTTGTACTCTTTCTGATTTCGCTTGACATGCTTCTTCAATCCGCGCTTCATGCCACAATAAACAGAAACAGCTTCGCCGTCATCTGTCTGATAATCCCCTTCTATCGTCATAAAAGGAGCCTCATGGGAAAGAACTTGAGAATCTATAGGATTAAAGGCACTCCGACAAAAAGACAAATAATAAATCGCGTCAAGCATATTGGTCTTTCCTTCACCATTATTACCAATAAAGCAATTAATTTTAGGCGACATCGATAGGGATGCGGCCTTGATGTTACGGTAATTGATTACAGAAATCTTATCGAGTATCATAATTCATTGCAAAGTTAGTCGATTTGGGAATGAAAAACGAAAAAAGTAATCAATAAATTTCAATATATGGGATTAATTCAGTAATTTTGCCCCACTGATTTAGAGTATGATTTAGCACTAAATCAGCATGTGTTTGAATTATAACAAATAACATAAATCAAATGGCAAATAAAAAAGATCAAATGGTTGAAAAAGAAGTTCTCAACCAGTCAGAAGCTTTCTTCAATAAGAATAAGAAAGCTATCCTTGGCGTTGTATGCGCTCTCATCGTAATTATTGTAGGAAGCGTGCTCTTCAAAGCGTACTATTCAGGACCGCGAGAAGACAAGGCCAGCACGGCTTTGGCCAAAGGACAGGACTACTTTAACAATGAGATGTTTGACAAAGCACTTAACGGAGATGGTGCCGGATATGAAGGTTTTGTGAAGATCACATCAGACTTCAGCGGTACGGACGCGGCCAATTTGGCCAATCTATACGCAGGCCTGAGTTATGCCAACTTAAACAAATGGGCCGATGCCGTGAAGTATCTTGACGCCTATTCACCATCCGGCGACGCCATGGTCAGCCCATCGGCTGTAGCGGCATTAGGCAATGCTTATGCCCACGTAAATGAACTTGACAAAGCCGTAAGCAACTTAAAAAAGGCCGCAAGCATGGCCGACGGTGAAGCAAAAGACGGTGTAAACAACAGTATTTCTCCAACTTTCATGTTGCAGGCAGCCGAAATCCTTGAGAGCCAGAATAAGACGGATGAAGCGCTGAAGATATATCAGGACATCAAAAAGAAATACGTCAACAGCGCGTTGGTACAGAGTCAGGAGATTGACAAATACATCGAACGTACATCAAATAAATAAATGGCAACCGCATTACATAACCTTTCAGACTACGATTTCTCTAAAATTCCGGACGCAAGCAACATGTGTTTTGGCATTGTTGTGGCAGAATGGAATCCGGAAATAACCGGAGCGTTGCTCGACGGAGCTGTCAAAACACTCGAAAAGCATGGAGCAATTCCTGAGAACATTCACGTAAAGACTGTTCCGGGAAGCTTTGAGCTTATCTATGGAGCCCGTCAGATGGTTCTGAATGGAGGATATGATGCCATTATCATACTGGGAAGCGTCATCCGAGGCGAAACTCCTCACTTTGATTATATCTGCGAAGGAGTCACCTATGGCATAGCCCGGCTGAACGCTTCACAAGATATTCCGGTAATATATGGCTTGCTTACCACAAATGATCTTCAACAAGCGAAAGACCGAAGTGGTGGTAAATTAGGCAACAAGGGTGATGAATGCGCGGTTGACGCTATCAAAATGGCAAAATTCTAATCGCAACAGCATGAAACTCCAACAACTATTTTTTGCCTACGACTTTGATGAGCTCATGCCCATTATCAACGAAATGTTTCCCGGAACATCGAAATACCGTGAACCTCTCAAGAAAGCATACGACATCATGACGACCTTGAAGCCTGTGGCGTCAAAGAAATCGATTCATTACAAAATCATGGACGCGCCTGGAGGAAATGGCGAACAATACATGGGAGCCAATGATGTAGACTTCAGAGGGACATGGGAGGTGAGCTTAGGTAAAGATGTTACGCGTGAGAGAGGCGTAGACTTGAGTGACACGGACATCTTAGCCAACTGTTTGGTGAACCTCTGCTTTTTAGGAACTTATCCTAAAGAATTCGAAAAGGCCCACCAAGAGCTCTTAAAACCATAAAAGAATAAAACAACAGAATACAAAAAGGCAGAGACATTATTTTAATTTCTCTGCCTTTTTTCGTGTATATAAATCAGATTCCTTCCTCTTCTGAGAGTTCCGCTTCAGACTTTTTCTTTGTCGGAGCCACACGATCCGACCCCGTATCTAACTGTGAATCTTTCGAGATCGCGACACCACCCAGATTATCGATTTTTAAAACAAGCGGCACATACTCATCGCTCATCTTATCCGGCGAGCCTACACTCGCGGCAAAAACAAGGCGGTTGCCTTCAACTATATCCAGCACGATTCCCAAGAGCACACTGTTCTTCTTGTATATATCATCAACCTTATCCTCAAAGTCAGCTTTTTTAAACGTACGGCTGAAGAATTGACTTCCGTCTTTGCGCTTAATCGTCACGGTAATAACGTTATCGTAAAACTTAGAACCATTACCATCGTCCACAATCGGCAAACCGGAGTCTGCCTTACGCTCGACAATAACCTTATAATTAGTCCCCAACCATTCCACATCACGCTCCTGCTTATAATCGCCCACTTTGGATATCGTGCGCTCAGTTTTCTTTATCGACTTGTGTGTAATAATTATATCAGACTTCTTCTTTTCATGACAACCCGTAAAGGCCAAAAAACATCCGACAAAAAAGATGGTCACGGAAAAACGCAAAAACTTATTCATAGTCACAAAGAATTTATACCGCAAAGTTAATAAAAATATCATGGGTTTGCACTATCTTTGCATAATAAGATAAGCATAATATGAAGAATATCGCCTATATGATCTTCTTGGCCATACTTTTAATGTCATGCGGCGACAAGGAGAAAACAGCAGCCAAGTCCTATCAGCTCGATACGATCCCGATGATGGTATTGCAAATACAAAAAACATCCAGACTTTATACCACGGAATACCACCTGCATAAGATTATCACGCATAACGATGTCAAGTCAATAACAGGGAAGATATTCAATCAATCCTTTCATATAGACTTACCTGTCGGCAAACGCAAAATTGCCATTCCACTTGATGCTACCCTGAAAGCCTATGTCGATTTCAGTAATTTCACGTCCAAGAATATCAAAAAAGCCGGAAAAAAGATCGAGATTATTCTTCCCGACCCACATATCGTTCTTACAAGCACAAAAATTAACCATCAAGAGGTGAAACAATATGTAGCTATTACCCGGTCAAACTTCACGGACGAAGAGCTTACTTCTTTTGAAAATCAAGGCAGAACAGCTATTATCAAAGATATTCCCTCGCTTGACATGATCGGCATAGCGAAAGAGAATGCCGCCAAAACACTCATCCCATTTATCAAGCAAATGGGATATGCCGAAGAAGACATCACGATTACATTCAGAAAACAATTTAATCTGAATGACATAGAAAAGCTCATTGATAAAACGACGATAGAAAATGGAAAATAAGACACTTCGTTATCTCAAATACTTTTTCAGCCACTCCTCCAAGACGTTTTGGCTTTTGCCCACGACCCTTCTCACGATCTCAATACTTCTCATCATAAGTTTATATCTGCTCAATAAGGATAATTCCATAACCATCTCACAAAACAAAAATATCGAAATCACGCCAACGCAGATCCGTTCCATCGAAGACATTGGCGAATGGGAATTTCTTGCCATTTCGGACGAAGAACTGGTAGACACGCTACGCAAAGGTTTCTTCGGTGACAGTGAACTCGTGAGAATCTATTACGGCACCCTTCGCTTAGGAATCAATCTACGAGAGGCTCAACCGGGATGGATACGGGCCGGTCAAGACACGATCGTGGCTACTCTCCCACCCATCAAACTGCTTGATAAAGACTTCATCGACGAAGCCAAGACCCGGTCTTTCTACGAAAGCGGATCATGGAATGAGCAGGCCCGTGAACAGCTTTATCAAAAGGCATACAATGCCATGCTGCGACGCTGCATGACACCCTCAAATATTAAAAGCGCGCAAGAAAACGCCGGCAGACAATTTTATCACCTACTGACGTCTATGGGATATGACCATGTAAAAATCAGATTTCAAAATCGGTAAATCCACCCGACCGTCCAACTTTCCGCTTACCGGGCGGGTGTCTCATATCATAACGCAAGATAAAGGCTGATGCTCATTCTTCAAAGTGGAGACTTTCCATAAACCGCCTGATTACTTCCGGCTTGCCCGTATGCTTGCCCTTATCCTCCGATAACTTACAGGTATCGTTATAGAAATCCCACGACTCTGTTATCTTGGCGCCCACCAACTTGATTACAATATTCATCGGCTTCACGCCATCAAAATCGTTTGTGAAGTGCGTTCCTATCCCAAACGATGGCTGGCAAAGCTCTCGGGCGTATTTTTGTATTTCGATGGCGTCATCGGTATGGAGCGCGTTGCTGAATATCACCTGTTTTGATCGTGGGTCAATGCCCAGTGAGCGATACTTGGCGGCAATCTTCTGCAACTGGTCATAGTTGTCTCCACTATCTACCCGAAGGCCTTTAAACAAATTGGCAAAATCTTCTGAGAAGTTCTTACTGAAGATATTCCAGCCAAAACTATCATACAGATAAGTTCCCAAAGCGCCTCTGAACGTGTATCGCCATTTATTCATCGCTATATGATTAGCCATCTGCGGACCATACATACCACCGATGGCACATACAAACTCATGTGCCATCGTTCCCACAGGCAGCACGTCGTACTTCATGGCCAGGTAAACATTGCTTGTACCCACAAACTTCCCGGGCCACGACTTCGAACGATAACAGTCACTCATTGCCTTCACCACGATGTCTTCAGCTTGCTGCGAGGCTCTGCGGCGTGTTCCAAAGTCACTGTAAATACAGCCTGCCTCCAGCAGTTTCTCTGCCTTACGGTATGTTTTCTCATAATAATGCTCATAATCAAGCCGCTCCACCTGTCCCGTCATTATATAATACAGCTCAGAAACGATTGCCAGAACCTTCACTTCCAGCAAAATGGTGTCCGACCAATTACCCTCAAACTCGATATGCAGATGATTCTCGGCGTCCTGCCAAATCTCTACCCATTCATGATTATATCGATAACCTTTCAGATAAGTATAAAACCAATCAGGAATATAGTAGCATTTATTCCGCATAAAAGCAATCTCTTCTTCCGTGATCACGAGTTCTTCTAACATCATGACTTGCTCTCTCAGCCGTTCGGCAAAGCCATCCGGATAAACAGTATTGTCGCGATCCACAAAAGAATATTTGACATGCGCCCGTGGATAATTGTCAATTACCGCACAGCACATCGAAAACTTATAAAGATCATCGTCTGTAAAATGAGTTATTATTTGCCGCATAATTTTATCTTCATTATTATTCCACAACCGCAGAGAATACTCCTTCTGCCGCCATAGCCTTGCCTAAGCCCATCCATCCAACCCATTTACAAAGGTATAGATTATTCGCAGTTAACCATCTACAATGCCACTAAAAATAAAGATATTAACAATTCTTGAATGAAGCCAACCTCCTCATTGATGAAGATCAATGTTTTTGACCCATATCAATAATTCATGCAAATCGGAAAAAATAAACATCCGACATTTGGTGTGCGCGTGCACAATCACTACCTTTGCGTCATCAAAAGGTTAATAGATTGTTTAGGTTAGTAGTAATAGATTTTTTTAGGTTTTTAGTTATTAGGTTAAAGATTATTCAGGTTTAAGTATTAGTTTTAAGGTAAAGTAAAAAAGACTTTCAGGTTAACGATTAGATGAAATAAAGGGGAGCACCGTGAGGTGCGAACCTAATGGTCGGGCGGGTTATCCCCTCCGATTTTTTTTGTTTATAAACGACGAAAAAACAACCGACAAAATAAAAAACGCCGTTACATCCCTGCAACGGCATTTTCACTAAATCAACAAAAACTTTATCTTATCCTTTGACGAGGATCTTTTTAATTTCAATCTATCAAAAATCAACCAAAGTAGCCTAACCTTTTTAAATCCTTTATTTCTATTTAAAATCCTTTATTTCTATGCGTCTCTAAAAACAATCCATTTACCCAAAACTAATATCTTTTTGCTATGCTTTAGGCCTTGTTTCCCGACAGGCCTTCCCTTATTCTGGCGCAAAGATAGGACGAATCCGAAAATCCTGCGCCATAAAATAACGTATAAAAGCATTTTCCTTGAAGCAAACGATTGCGCAGATTGTGCCGCATCAATAGCGTATCCGCGCTTTTCCACCACTATGGTTGACGAGCTTACCCACTGTATCAAGTTCCGGCAAGGTTACTCTCCTGAAAGACGAAAACAAATCCCACGCTATGACAGGACACGAATATAGAATCGGAATTTTAAAAAACATATTCCGAACCGGCGTACATTATACGCTTTTTCTTTCCGAATTGCAATAAAAAGATGTAACTTTGCGCCATTATGCTATAGTAATGAATAGTTGATAATAAGTTAGTTAAAAAATTGGAATTAAGGCTGTCGTGAGACAGTCTTAATTTTTATCTCGACAATCTGCTTTTCCACCTTCGTTCATTTAGAGAAGGCTGGTACAACCATGCTTGAAAATGTTGCGCTTTTGTAAATATTCCATCCCGAATTTTAACACTTTTGAAAAGTGGCATTTAGCGTTTAAAAGCACGTTTTACCCAATAGTGTCCTAAATATTTTTCAAAAAAGTGAAGGAAGTTGTTTTCACTAAGGCAAAAAAGTCTTATCT
>NZ_JAERMS010000019.1 GCF_017426725.1 Prevotella illustrans
ACGTTGAATCAATATAATTGGATGGGCTTACAAGTGATGAAGCCGGAGACTTCATTATCGGTGCGTCTCTCCCGCTCCCATAAACGATTGACAGATTTTATAATAACTTCATCGCTTGCAGACTTGTCCCCACAAATGATCGAGTGAGCCGTGACACCCGTTTTTGAAAAACGCCCTTTTATTCCGATTAACGATTCTTTTTATAACTCTGCACGGCCCATCCTCCCATGAAAAGTCCTATGCAAAGGAGGGCCACTACCTGATGGGCAATGCTGCTGAAGTCGCCGCCACGGATGAAGACGGTGCGAATGGCTTCAATGAAGTAGCTTACAGGGTTGATGTATGTGGTGAGATAAGCCAAAGATGGCATGGAACGTGTTGGAGTAAAAAGACCAGAAAGCAACAGGAGAATCACCACGAAGAACCACATCACGAAGATAGCTTGCTGCATGGTGTCGGAGTAATTGGAGATAATGAGCCCGAATGATGAGAAAAAAAGCGCCAACAGCATGGCGAGAAGATAGATGAGCGCAAGACTGCCCACTGAGGTAATGCCATAGACTGCCCAAGCCAATACAAGACATACGGTAATGATGAAAGCGGCAATGAGCCAATAGGGAATGAGCTTGGCCAAAATGAATGTCCATTTGCTCACTGGTGTCACGTTGATTTGCTCGATGGTACCCGTCTCTTTCTCGCTCACGATATTGAGGGTGGGAAGGAATCCTGTCATCAGCATCATCACGATAGCAAAAAGTGCCGGAATCATAAAGAGCTTGAAATTGAGATGCTTATTATATAGATACAGCGTAGAAACCTTCGACTGAATGGTTGCCGCAACAGGAATGGCATTGGAGCTGACAACCAGCGAAAGATAAATGCTACCTATTGCCCCTTTGGTGCCATTTACGGCATTTGAAGCGATGAGTATCTGTGGCTCTCGGCCCATAGTCAAGTCTTTACTATAATTTTGCGGTATCACGATGACCATATCAGACTTGGAATGCTCGATATTATCGAGGGCTGCCTTATAAGTGGGTTGTTGACCATGGAAGATAAAGTAGCGATTGGCCTCAATGTCGTGGACGAGTTGTTGCGACCGGGTGGAATGGTCGTTATCTACTACATCTATTACGATATTTTTCACTTCCATGTTCATCACCCAAGGCGAAACGCACATGATCACGATGGGAAAGATGATGATAAGCCTGGGTAGGAATGAGTTACGCCGTATCTGTGTGAACTCTTTCTGTATAAGATATTTTAGTGTCATAAGTTCCTATTCCAATCGTTTGTTAAACTTAGCGAGAGAAAGTGAGAGTAATCCCACGAGCATGCCTGCGAGAATCGTCAGCTCGCCGAACACCTGATCTACGCCCACGCCCATAATCATCAGTTTGCGCATGGCACTGATGTAGTAGCGTGTGGGGATGATGGCCGATGCCCATCGCAATATCTGTGGCATGGATTCTATAGGGAACACCATGCCCGACAGCATCACGATAGGCATGAGCAGCACCATGGCAGACAACAACAAAGCGACGAGTTGGGTCTTTGCCACATTGGAAACGAGCAAACCTAAGGAGAGTGCCAGTAAAATATAGATGGTGGAGACGAAGAATATCCAGAACAGTGAACCTTGCAGCGGCACCCCCAACACGAAGGTGGCCATCAGAATAATGACAATCAGGATGGTGAAGGCAAGCGCCAGATAAGGCACAGCCTTGGCGAAGATGATCATCAATGGTTTGGTAGGAGAAACAAGCAATACTTCCATGGTGCCTCTCTCTTTCTCACGTACAATAGAGATGGAAGTCATCATGGCGCAGATGAGCATGAGCAACATACCCATAATGGCAGGTACAAAATTATAGGCCGACCTCAGCTGTGGATTGTAGAGCATTTTAAAGTTGATCAGCCCTCCGTCTATATTCATAATCACGGCACCGGCATAGTTCGACCATTGCTGGGCCATATTAGGGTCGGTGCCATCCACGATGAACTGATATCCCGACTGCTTGCCGGTGAAGTTTTGAGCAAATACTACAGCCATGTCGGCTTTCTGATTGCGGATGATGTGTTCGGCTTCGGCAGGCGTGTCTACAACCTTAGTAATTGTAAAATACTCGGAGACGCTCAAACGATCCACTGCCTGCCGCGTGGCATGGTTGGCATTGCTCATCACGATGACCGTGCGCACGTTTTTTACGTCGTTGGTAATGGCAAAACCAAAGAGCAACATCATGACTATCGGCATACCAAACAATATTAACATCGTGCGCTTGTCACGAACAATATGCTTGGTTTCCTTGATGACAAATGATATAAATTGTTTCATTTTAATCGCTTGAACGGGTGGCTTGACGAGCCAGGTAAGTGAATACGTGATCTATATCGGGTTGTTTGAATTCCTTCTTTAGGCCATCCGGTGTACCTATGGCCTTGATTTTTCCATCGACCATAATGGAAATACGATCGCAATATTCGGCTTCATCCATGTAGTGAGTGGTCACGAAGACGGTAATGCCGTGTGAGGCCGCGTCGTAGATGAGTTCCCAAAACTGGCGACGAGTGGCGGGATCCACACCTCCTGTCGGCTCGTCGAGGAATACCACGCCCGGCTCATGAAAGATACTTACGGAGAAAGCGAGTTTCTGTTTCCATCCTGATGGTAGGCCCGCTACCAACGTATTCTTATGTTCTGAGAACTTCAGCTGCTCCAACAGCTCATCCGTTTTGCGTTCTATCTCTTTATCATTCATGCCATAGATTCCGGCAAAGAGACGGATGTTCTCGGCTACCGTGAGATCTTCGTAGAGCGAGAATTTCTGACTCATGTAGCCGATATGCTTTTTTATCTGTTCATATTCCGTTCGGATGTCGAACCCCGCTACGCGTCCGGTGCCGCTCGTAGGCTGATTGAGTCCTATGAGCATGTGCATGGCTGTGGTCTTGCCTGCGCCGTTGGCACCAAGAAATCCAAATATTTCGCCCTTCTTTACAGTGAAAGAAATATCATCAATCGCATGGAATGTACCAAATACCTTGACCAGGTGTTCCACCTCGATGGCGTTCTCTCCGATGGTCTCCTTGCCTTTCTCATGTTCAATGCCGGGAGGATTAAAGATATCCCTAAACTCGGTGAGAATGTTGTCGGGTGTTCCGAGCCCCCGTATACTGCCCTCAGAGAGGAATGCCACCCGCTCACAACATCTCACCTCATCAAGATAAGGTGTAGAGGCAACAATCGTAATCTTACGCTCTTTCAGTTGGGCAAGCATTTCCCAGAACTCTTTACGGCTCACAGGGTCAACGCCTGTGGTAGGCTCGTCGAGGAAGAGCACGCTGGGTTGATGAACCAAGGCACAGCAGAGTGCCAGCTTTTGCTTCATGCCACCCGAGAGTGCCCCCGCCCTGCGATTCTTGAATCGTTCTATCTGTGAGTAGATAGCCTTAATAGAGTCGTAGTTTTCCTCTACGGTAGTGCCAAAGAGTGTGGCAAAGAAGTTGAGATTTTCCTCTACCGTCAGATCCTGGTACAGCGAAAACTTACCGGGCATATAGCCCACTCGCTTGCGTATCTCCGTCAGTTGGCTCACAACGTCAAAGCCGTCTACCGAAGCTGTGCCTTTGTCAGGGAGGAGCAAGGAACATAAAATGCGATATATCGATGTCTTGCCGGCTCCGTCGGGACCTATGAGGCCAAACAACTCGCCCTGACCCACCGAGAAGCTGACATTGTGTAATGCCCGCACCTTGCCGTAATTCTTGGATAGGTTATTTATTTCAATAGCATTCATGACCATCAACTTTCGACCGTCAACTAAAACTTCACTTCTCCGTACATACCGATCTTTACATAGTCATCATTCTTAAATTGAACCTTGACCGCATATACCAAGTCGGCTCGCTCATCGTTGGTAAGAATGGTTTTGGGCGTGAACTCCGAACGGCTTGATATCCAAGTGACAGTACCGTCGTATTGTTTTTTCCGGTTATCACCATAATCGGCCATCACCTTTACCTTCTGCCCGATCTTGATATTTTTCAGTTGTATGGACGTGACATAGGCACGAATATACATTTGATTGCTATTCGCCACCTTGAAGAGCGGCTTACCCACAACCACAAACTCACCTTGTTCTACATACTTCTCCAAAACAGTGCCTGTGATGGGCGAGAGAATCTTGGTGTTGTTGATCTGGTCATTGAGTTGCCGCTTCTGCGCCTCAACGCCTTGCCGTTGGGCTTTGATGGCACGAGTTTGCTCATCAAGCGAGCGGTTGTTACTGCGTATCTGGTCTCGGGTGGCGTCAAGTTGTCGCTGCAGCACCTTGAGCTGATTGTTGATGTCGTCAAGTTGCTTATGTGGTACGGCCCCGTCTTTCACGAGTTCGGCAAAGCGTTTCTGCTCGTGCCGGGCATTGGCTATTTGCTGCGCTATTGACGCCAACTGCTTCCGCAAGTCTAATTGACGGCTGCCGGTTGCCGCGGCGTTGGCGTCCAACTGTTGTCCGGCCGCCGTCAGCTCGTCTTGCTTTTGCCGCAACTGATAAGAGTCGATGGAACCCACAATCCGGTTTCTCTTTACATTTTCTCCTTCGTTGACGGTAAAAGTCTTTAATTCTCCCGAAGCCTTGGCCGAAACGATAACCTCGGTGGCCTCAAAGGTACCGGTAGCGTCATATTCTTTCCCGCTATTCCTGCAGGCTATCATGACGAAAGCAATGCTTGTCAATAAAAATATCTTTTTCATGTCGATTGATGTTTTATTCGTTGTTTGTGTTTTTTTGGTTGTACATTTCTTTGAGCATGTCTATTTCATGTATAGCCTGTTGTATCTTGGCAGCGTTCTCACTGTTGATCTCACGCAGCAGGCTATTGACATCGATGATGCCATGCGCAAGTTTCGATTCTGCCGCTTTACGCACATGAGTTCTTAATGCAATGATCTCATTGTCGCTCTGTATCATATTGAGATAACGGCTGATATTTTCGTTCTGTTGTGTCTGCTCCAGCTTGGTATTGAAGAGGAATACCTCACGGGAATTTTCGGTGATTTCGCGTTGCAACAGCAGCTTTGCTTTGTCGTTCTTACGAGTATAGAGCGCGCCGATATTCCAGAACAGTTTCACGCCCACAATACCATTGAGTCCCCACTTGTGTTTTATCATATCCTGAAACATATTGAGTCCCGGATAACCATAATAGCCTTGCGCGAAAAGTCCCAGTTTGGGCAACAGCTGCGCGTTGAGTGCTTTTCCCTGTACGTCGGTCAGTTGAAGTTGAGCGTCAAACAACCTGAGCTCCGGCCGGTTGATACTTAAAGAGCGCTCTTTCACGATTTCAGGCTTTTGGGCATTATTTACCTCAATGCCGCAAAAAATGCTTAGCAGCCGCTGTAATGTATTGCGCTGCGATTTCATACTTGTGTTTTGTTGCTCAGCGTTTAATCGCTCAGCCTTCACATTCTCCAAGTCGCTCATAGCCGCAGTCCCGCTCTTCATCATGTTGCAGAGTCGCTTCTCGCTCGACATCAACAGCGCCTTTATATCATCGTTGAGCTTGATTTGCTCATCAAGGAGCAATAGGGCGAAGTACATTTCGTTGACGCGCTTGCGTATTTGATAAAGCGTCACTTCGTGTTGCGCTTCCTTCACTTTTCCCTGTTGACGTGCTATCTTGTTTTGGCTGCCGATGGCTCCGCCGTCATAGATCGTTTGCTGCAGATCGATTCCCACTTTGTATTGATCTTTCGTCAGTCCCTTCATGTCGAGCCCCATCTGTTGGAACAAACCTTTCATGTTTCCGGGCCATGACATTACATCACTCTGGTAGGTAATCTGTGTGGAGACCGTGATTTGGGGCAGCCATCCTTTCTGAATGTTCTTCACAGTCAAATCTGTTGTTTTGGTAATGAGGTCATACTGCCTGATGAGCGGATAATTTCGCTCGGCAGCCTTCTGACATTCTTCCAAAGTCTGTGCCTTTGCCACTGTTGCCAACGCGATCAAAGCAAGGGTCAGCATGTTTTGTTTCATATCTTCCTGATTTTTATTTGCAATCTTGTCCTCCGGAAATGATTCTGTTTCCGTATTGACATTGCAAAGATAGGTTTATAATAATAAGATATGATTATCAAATACAACGAATAAATGATCTCTTTGTATGATTTCCATATTTTTATGGTGGTATTATTTAAAATAAATACTAATTTTACAATCGAATCGTACAAAATGACAATGTTTAGTAGAAAAACAGTTCTCCTGTTTTTATTTTCTTTTCAACAAGTTTGCCTTCCATTGTTTTTCTGTATGCAACTTTTCACGCCATTGTTGGCGTCTATATTTTAGCGTTACTTATAAATACGTGTATGATACATCTAAAAGATATCAACAAGACTTATCAAGGCGCCCAGCCTTTGCACGTGCTCAAAGGCATTGATCTCGATATTGAGGAAGGCGAATTCGTCTCTATCATGGGCGCGTCGGGATCAGGTAAGTCCACCTTATTAAATATATTGGGTATTCTCGACAACTACGACAGCGGCGAATACATCCTTGGCGACACGCTCATCAAGGACCTCGGCGAACGCCGTGCGGCCGAATACCGCAATCGCATGATAGGCTTCATCTTCCAGAGTTTCAATCTCATCGGCTTCAAGACGGCCGTGGAGAACGTCGAACTGCCGCTCTTTTATCAGGGCGTCAGCCGTCGCAAGCGTCGCCGGATGGCTCTCGACTACCTCGAACGGTTAGAACTTCTGCCCTGGGCCGAGCACTATCCCAACGAGATGAGCGGCGGACAGAAGCAGCGTGTGGCCATCGCCCGCGCGCTCATCACGCAGCCCCGCGTCATCCTGGCCGACGAACCTACGGGCGCGCTCGACAGCAAGACGTCGATGGAAGTGATGCGGCTGCTGAAGCAACTCAATGCCGAGGAGCACAAGACCATTGTCGTGGTGACGCACGAGAGCGGCGTGGCCAACGAAACCGATAAGATTATACATATCAAAGACGGCCTGATAGGGCGCATAGAGGAAAATCTCGACCATCATGCCGGTCCCTTCGGCATGGACGGCGTGATGAAGTAACGGGAAGAAAGCAAAGCAAAAAGAACGTATGAGAGATGTGATAGCGGAAATATGGTCAACGGCCAAGCGCAACAAGTTGCGCACGGCACTCACCGGCTTTGCCGTGGCATGGGGTATTTTCATGCTGATATTCCTGTTGGGTGCCGGCAACGGACTCATCAACGCCACCATGCAGAACAGCGACCGCTTCATGGCTAACTCCATGTCGGTGTATGGCGGCAGGACGTCGAAAGCCTTCGAAGGACTGAAAGAGGGGCGGTGGATTACGTTGAACGACAAGGATTTTGAAACGACGACGGCCCGCTTTGCCTCGAATGTGGACGAGATGGGAGCGAGCATATCGCAAAACAGCGTGACGATTTCATACCGTGGAAACTATACGAGCACGTCACTCAACGGCGTCTATCCCAACGAAGCCGACATCTACAAGCTGGAAATGTGTCATGGCCGCTTCATCAACCGAATTGACAACGAGCAGTCGCGCAAGGTATTGGTCATCAACGAAGACCAGGCCAAGGAACTCACCACCGGCGATATTGCCGGCTTGGTAGGGCAATATGTGGACGTGGGGGCTTTCGGATTCCGGATTGTGGGAATCTATAAGAGCGACCGAAGCGGCGGCAACAGCGCGGCCTACACGGCGTTCAATACGGTTCGCGGCATTTACGGCCGTGGCGACAAGGCCGACGAGCTGCATTTTTCCTTCCATGGACTCAATACGGAGGAGGACAACAAAGCCTTCGAGAAGCGTTATCGTGCCGGCTTGAACCGCAACCACCGGGCCGCTCCCGACGACGAGGGAGCGATATGGCTGCACAACCGTTTTACGGATGTTTTGCAGATGAACACCGGTATTGCCATCATCCGCACGGCCTTGTGGATCATCGGCCTCTTCACACTGCTGAGCGGTATCGTGGGCGTTTCCAACATCATGCTCATCACCGTGAAGGAGCGCACACGCGAGTTTGGCATCCGCAAGGCCATCGGGGCCAAGCCGTGGTCCATCTTGAAACTGATTATCGTCGAGAGCGTCATCATCACCACTTTCTTCGGCTACATCGGTATGCTCATGGGCATTGCGGCCAACGAGTATATGGACGCTACTATCGGCCACATGCAGATAGACTCGGGAATGTTTACGGCCACGATGTTTGTCAATCCCAGAGTGGGCATTGACGTCTGTATCGAGGCAACGCTGGTCATGGTGCTTGCCGGAACCCTTGCCGGACTCATTCCGGCCCGCAAGGCGGCCAAGATACGTCCCATCGAGGCGTTGAGAGCGGAATAACGTTTTGCTTTTTTTTCATCGTTTATGAAGATAGATATAGATACATACAAGGAGATTCTCGACACGCTGACGCGCAACAAGAGCCGCTCTTTTCTGACGGGGTTTGGCATCTTTTGGGGCGTTTTCATGCTGGTGGGCCTCATCGGCGGCGGCCGGGGACTGAAGGAGTTGCTTTCCAAGAACTTCGAAGGCTTTGCCACCAACTCCGCCATCATCTTCGCGCAACCCACAAGCAAGCCTTTCGCGGGTTTCCGCAAGGGCCGCCAGTGGACCATGGAGTATAAGGACGTCGCCCGTATGAAAGCGCAGGTGCCCGAATTGGATGTCGTTTCGCCGATATTGTCCAGCTGGGGCGGCAGCGTTGTCTTTGCCGACAGGAAGGCTCAGTGCTCCGTCAAGGGATTGCTGCCCGACTATGCCAAGGTGGAGGAACCCAAACTTTATTACGGCCGCTACCTGAACGAGATGGATATGCGGCAGCGGCGCAAGGTATGCGTGTTGGGAAAGAAAGTTTATAAGACGCTGTTTCCCGGCGGCGGCGACCCTTGCGGACAGTTGGTGCGCGTCGATTCTATCTACTACAGCGTGGTAGGCGTAGATTATAATACGGGTAATATGAGTGTCAACGGCCGTGCCGAGGAAAGTGTTGTCATTCCGTTGACGCTCATGCAGCAAGCCTATAACTACGGAAACCGGGTTCAGCTGATCTGTGTCACGGCCAAACCGGGCGTCACCATGAGTTCGATTACGCGGCGGATGCGCGATGTCGTGGCCCGTGCCCATCGCGTCGATCCGACCGATGAAAAAGCTGTTTCGGTGTTCAACACCGAGGTGATGTTCGGCATGGTCGACAACCTGTTCTCCGGTGTCAACTTCCTGATATGGCTGGTGGGTATCGGAACGTTGTTGGCCGGTGCCATCGGCGTGTCGAATATCATGATGGTGACGGTACGCGAGCGCACTACCGAGATCGGCATACGTCGGGCCATCGGCGCCACGCCGCGCAATATATTGAGCCAAATCGTCAGCGAGAGTATCATCCTGACGGCCGTAGCGGGCATGAGCGGCATTCTCTTTGCCGTCATTATCCTGCAACTGGCCGAGATGGCCAATACCACCGACGGTATCGTAGCGGCGCGTTTCCAAGTCGGTTTCTGGACGGCCGTCGGCGCGGTGGTCCTTTTAAGCGTCCTCGGCGTGCTCGCCGGACTGGCTCCGGCGGCCCGTGCCATGAGTATCAAACCGGTCGACGCCATGCGCGACGAGTAGTAGTGAC
Source organism: Prevotella illustrans (assembly GCF_017426725.1). Lineage (GTDB taxonomy): Bacteria > Bacteroidota > Bacteroidia > Bacteroidales > Bacteroidaceae > Prevotella > Prevotella illustrans. The sequence goes on from NZ_JAERMS010000019.1 coordinate 9,658, forward strand.
AGGTTAAAAGCATAGAAATCAAGTAATACGCATTAACAAATATGAAGAAGTATCTAAAGTTTATTGTTGCGGGCGTTATCGCCTTAGTGTTCATCGGAACATTCATCTTCCTGTGGATGCAGAGCCGACCGAAGACCGTAGAGTATGAGGAATTCGCGCCGAAGGTGATGGACTTGCGCAAAACCACCATCGTGACAGGCAAGATAGAGCCTCGTAACGAGGTGAACGTGAAGCCCCAAATCAGCGGTATCATCACGGAAATCATGAAAGAAGCCGGTCAGGCGGTGCAGGCCGGCGAGATCATTGCCAAGGTAAAGGTGATTCCCGACATGGGACAGTTGAGCAACGCGCAGGCCAGAGTGCGTCTGGCGGGCGTCAACGTGAAACAGGCCGAGACCGACTACCGACGCGAGAAGGAATTGTTTGACAAGGGATTGGTCAGCGCCGACGAGTTCGAGAAGGTGAGACAGACCTACCGTCAGGCCCGTGAAGAGGAGCAGGCGGCGGGCGATAATCTGGAAGTGGTGCGCGACGGCGTATCGAGCGGCAACGCCAACACCAGTTCTACGCTTATCCGCTCCACCATCAGCGGACTCATTCTCGACGTTCCTGTGAAAGTGGGTAACACGGTTATCCTCAGCAATACCTTCAACGACGGTACCACCATCGCCACTGTGGCCAACATGAGCGACCTTATCTTCCGGGGCAATATCGACGAAACCGAAGTGGGAAGCCTGGTTACGGGCATGCCGATGAAGATAACGATAGGCGCGTTGCAGAACGATAAGCTCCAAGCCAGCTTGGAATACATATCGCCAAAGGCCGTAGAGAGCAATGGCGCCAATCAGTTTGAACTGAAGGCGGCCATCACCGGCCTGGGCAAGACACGCATTCGCTCGGGCTACAGCGCCAATGCGGAAATCGTATTGGCCGAGGCCAAGGGCGTGCTGACCGTGCCCGAGAGCTGCGTTGAGTTTGTCGGTGATGGCACGTTTGTCTATATTGCCAAAGGCGATGCGAAGCAGCGCGTTTACGAGCGTCGCAAGGTTGTCGTAGGAATGAGCGACGGCATCAATATGGAAATTAAGAAAGGCCTCACACGGAAAGACACCGTGAGAGGCCCGAAGAAGGTAGCCGATAAGGACGAAAAGTAGCGACAGACCCGAACGGACGGGCCTGAACACGATCGTTAAATTGCTATTTTTCGGCCGTTGTGGATATAAATGCCGGGGTGCAGCGGCTTTTCGACCTGCTGTCCGCGCAGATTATACCATTTATGATTATTTGAAGATTTGGAATCGGTGAGCGAACGGATTCCCGTTGTTATCGTTTTGATTTGATGTTTGCCACCGGAGTCGGTGGAACTGTCGATGGTGATGAAGGTTGTCTTGTTGATATTATTGACATCAACGGTCTGAGGCGAGCCCGTTCCTACGCTGAAAACGAAGTTGATATAGTCGGTAGGGCTGTTGATACGGAAGGTTTTGACAATCCATTGCTTACCGTCGATCGTTTCTTTTTTGGTTATCTTGTCTCCGGGCCAACTATTGTTGTCAGGTCCATGGCTGCCGTCACCACCCCAAGTCCAGTAGTTTATACCGTTGGCAGCGGCCGACCAATTCGTTCCGGCCTCGTCGGCACGGACGTAAACCTTGATGTCTTGAGCGTTGAACGATGTAATCTTATAGTCGCGTTTACATAGTCCTTTTACCACGCCGCCGGTCAGTAGCCCCACGATTAGTGTGCGGTCTTCGGTCAGCGTGAGCTTCGTGCCGCTTGCCACCTGTGTTCCATGGGTGGCTGTAGGCGTGGAACCATCGGTCGTATAGACCAGTTTGGCGTCCGGCCGATTTGAAACGGCACTTAACAATACCTCAGCCTTATTTTGATAATTACCCGAAGCACGGTCGACGAAAGCCGTTTCGGCGTCATTGCTCAGGTAGTAGGCGTAGCGATACCCCTGCAATACCTTGGTAAACTGTGTGGCGTCGGGCGTATATTCTTTCGTTGAACCAATGACGGTGATAAGTTTGTTTCGGCCCGTTGACCGGATAACGGCATGGCTCATCCGGTTGCCGACGAGGAACACGTAGTCACTTGTATTGGTGATTCCCGCCGCCTTGCGCACGTCAATCATCGACTTGATGTCTTGTTTGTAAGTTTGCCAGTGCTTGAAGAATACGCAAGGCGTGCCCGGCATGGCCAGCATGTAGGCGTTGGCGGCCAGCGTATCGCTGCGAATAGGGTCTTGTGAGTTGTTGGCACCACGGTATTCGGTGTCGTGATTTTCGACGAACGTAATCGAATAGTGGCGATAATTGGTGTCGTGCAGCAAGTTCTGCGTGCTGTTCAGACGGCTCCAGTTGTTGTCGCGAATAGCGTCGCGCACGTTGTAGCGGAACGGAAAGTCGAAGGCGGCGCTCTTCTTGCTTGTCGAGTTAATCCAGTTCTTCACTCTGTCGAGCCCATCCCAGCATTCACCAATGGAGTATTCCACCTTCGCCGCGTCGTTATATTCGGCGATGTGCGAGCCTGCGAAGCCTTTCACCATGTCGTAGCGGAAGCCCACGTAGCCCATTTCCTTGAGCAGGAATTGCTCGTAGGCCTTCACGATGGTCTTCACGTTGTCGCTCTTGTGGTCGAGATCGCGCATGCCGGGCCAGTCGTCGCCGTCGTCATTGTGCGTGCCGAGCGTGACGCCGTCCTTTCTTGCCTGATCGGCCGTTACGTAACCCGTGTTCTGACTGTCGTCGTTGGCCACGATGTCGGTAGTTTTAAACTGATAGGTTGTGCCGTTGTATGTCTCCTCGGGGAACTTCCACCAGCCCATGGTGTTGTGGTGGTTGATGACGACATCGGCGATGGTGCCCAGTCCTTTGGCCTTAAACGTGGCAATCATGCGCTTCAGTTCGGCAGCCGTACCGAAGCTGCTGTTCTGGTTGAAATAGTAGTAAGGGTCGTAACCCATGGAAGTCGGATTGAGACACTTGCCACTTTGCGGCACCCAGATGAGCGAAAAATACGGGCTTAGTTCATCGGCCTGGCTCTCTAAGGTAGTCCATTTACTGTCGTCAAACGAGTCCCAGTAGAACCCTTGCAGCATGACGCCGCCATAACCGGCCGGCCATCCTTGCGACTGCGCCGTGATGTGCAAACTCACTAATAACATGGTGAGTATGGAAAAAAACTTTTTCATTGTGATTGTTTATATTAGGTAAGTTGCTGCAAAAATAGGAATATTCCCTCAACTCCTCACTTCTTGAGCGTGTCAAGCATCTTTTTCGCTATGCAAACGTTTGCATGTGCGTGGCTGCTCTTGCGGACTGATGGTTAAGAATAATCTTTACAAAAGGCCGAAAATGCTTGCGTTATTTCAAAATTATTAAACATTGGCCGGAAAAACGCAATTCTACGACGGTTTTCGTATTTAGCTTATAATCAGCTGGTTACATAAAATCATACCCTCTTTTGCCCCATACAACCTCGTCAAAGCATAGCTTTTGTCCGCTAATTATGCCCCTTTTACCTTGCGAAAGCATTGCTTTGATGAGCTAAAAGCATAGCTTTCGCAAGGTAAAAGCTATGCTATGACCTATCAAAACATAAAAATCGTGCCCCAAAAAGGCTTTTATAGTCCGCAAACAACAAGAAATAAGGTAGTGGCCACGCTATTTGAACTATTTTTTTGGGCTGTTTTGAGTGAATAAAAGTTTACAAATTATCCCTTTGTCGAGTGTATGAAGCGAACAAAACGAAATTCAAGGGAGCGGATAAAATGCACGTTTCGCTTTGTGATCTTTGTTTTCTTCTATCTGACACGGCTGTTAAAAGCAGGACAAAGAACGAATATTTCTTGATTTTTTATGTTCAGTTTTGGGTTGTTTTCCTATGAAGAAAGATGATCCCTTTCGTGGTATGAAACAAAAAAAGTGGGAAGATGATTTTGGTCTTCCCACTTTATAAACTTATGATTTTCTCTTATTTGTAGCTACCGCTGAGCGTTGTGAAGTTGAGGTAAGTCTTCTTGCCCTTGGTTACTTTCACACGTGCCTGGTCGCCGCCTGCGCCACGGAAGTCTAATTGGCCCTTGGCATTTACGATAAACTCGGTCTGCCACCAGTCAATGCCGTCAAATTTGACGCATATTCGCACTTCGTCATCGGCGATGAACGCAGGAGAAACGAACTGGCCATTTTCCGTTTCGGGAATCGTAAACAGGCCTTCGGGGGTCGCGCTCCATCCTGCCGGCGAGGTGTTGCCGAAGAGATAGATGTTGGCCTTGTGGAATTCGATGGTGCGTGCGCCTGGAGTATTGTCGACTTTAATAAGGTACCATCCGGCGTTGCCTGTAACGATGTTGCCTCCGTTGTCACTCGGATTCATGCCGGCATTGTCGGTGATTGTAGCGGAAGTGCCGAAATCATTACCCCAGTTGGGCTGCGGCGCGAACTTAAACTCTTCGCCTTTGTGGAGATATTTGATAATCCATGACATGGTGGGCTGGCTGTGTATGGGAACCAAAGGAACCCATGTGGCGCCCCATCCATAGTGATCTCCGGTGAGATAGAGTATCGGGTCGGGTACGATGGCACCGGCATAGAGCGGCGTGATCTCGTAGGTGTGGTCGGCCATGTTAATAGACACCTTGATGTCGTTGCAGCCTGCGGGCACACTGAAAGGATTGTTACCTCCCAAGTTCTTGCGTGTATCGAATTTGCCGGTGAGGTCGGTCGACTTTTCGGCTACGCCAAACACCTTGCTCCAGTCGCCCTTTGCGGCGGCGTCTAACGCTTCGGCATCGCCGAAAGCAAACTCGGTGTCACCTGACGCTGCGGCAGGAACAGTGATGGTGAAGACAGGATCGTCGTAAACATCAATGTCGCTATGCTCAAATTTCATTTCTTTGCTGGCGGCGGAAGCGTTCCAGTCTTTTGGTCCACCTACGAGATAGTAGGCATCTGAAATCTTCAGACCCGTGTCGGCAGGGGTGAATGATATCTTGTGTGTGTCGAAATAGTCTACGTCGGGTTGCCCGATTCGTGCTTCAGAACTCCCCGCCGTAACTGTATAGAGTACGGTGCGAACATAGAGGTCGGTCTTTTTCGGGTTGTGAGTAATCTTATCGAAATAAGCTTTCTGAAGATCATCGGGTGCAACACAGATAGCGGTGGTGTCGGCCAAGCTGGCGGCATCTACGCTAATCTTGTCAGAAAAGTCTTCTTTTAGAGAAAATTCCACGCAGGCTTTAAGGATCGTATTGGTTGGCATAGCGCCTTCCTTCACCGATACGTCACCAATATGGATAGATGTCTGAGTTCCCGTTTGGGCATTGATAAAGTCGGCAATGCTGACAGCCTGTGGAGCTTTCGCGCTATTGACAGTGATGTCACTGACTTTGAGAATGCTTTCCTGTGGGTTTGACTGTGGACCGACTTCAGGGTCGTAGTCTCCGTTACAAGCCATGAGACCCATGCTCAGGAGAGCCATCATGTATATACTTATCTTTTTCATGTTCTTTGCTTGTTATGATAGCGATGGGAATGGCGAAAATTCCCATCGCGGTTATACCTTACTCTTACTGTAAATCAAACTTCACGGTCTTTTGGTTCATGTCGACGGTCAGCTTCAGTTTGCCGGCCGCGAAATCTTTGAACTGCCATGATCCCTTACCGGGAGTTACGCATGTACCTTCGAAGACACCATTTGTGAATTGACTTGTTACGGCGTTGTCTTCTGCCTGTGAACCAATAGAGGCTCCACCGTCCCAACCTGTCAGGCTGCTGTAGAAGCGGAACTGCAAGTCGCCGGCCGGCATGTCGATGATTCCTTGGAAGACTCCGCTGCCGATCTTGGTCTCATAGATTCTCCATGAAGCCAGAATGTCGGCATTGGATGCGGAAGGCTCTTTCCAACCCGAGCAGCTGCCAATGATGTAGATGGCAGCCGGACTCTTCACGGCGCAGTAGCCGGCCATGTGCTTGAAAGTGATGGTATTTGAAACGATATTGGTGTTGGGCACCTCTTCGTTGACCGAGGTGTTGACCGAAGAAACAACGCGCATGGCTACTTCGCGATAGCCTTTGTCAACATAGTTGCCTTCATTCGTGACACCATCTATCTCACACAAGGCCATAGCGATTTCTTCACCACTGATGTTGGCATTGCAGACATTGAAAGAGGTTTCCAGATATTTCGGTTTGTTACCGGTTACCTTGCCGTTTTCATCGACAATATCTTCCGTATTCCATTTCGCGTTTCCATTGTCCATAACGCCCACCTGTATTTTATAGGTAGCAAAAGCGTTGTAGCCATAATTGGGTTGCGACCATGTGAGGTTCACTTTGTTTTGGGCTGTCAACTGTATATACTGTTCAGACATCGCCGGAGTGTTCAGTGTAAAAGCCGTTGGCTTTTGAATGTCGGGATTGGAGTCACGATCGTCTGAACATGATGTCAGTGCCGTAACGCTCACCAGCAACATCATTGCAAATGATATGATCTTTTTCATTGTATAATCGTCTTGGAAATTAGTGATTTAATTGTTGTAACCGGGATTCTGTTTCAGATTGGGATTGGCTTGTTTCTCTGTTTTCGGAATCGGGAAGATATTGCGATAAGCCTCAAACTTGGCACCATTCTGCACGCCGCCTTTCCATTGCCAAGTATACGAACTGTTGCCGTAGTAACCATATCGGATGAGGTCGGTGCGGCGCAGGCCTTCGAAATAGAGTTCGCGGGCACGTTCATCAAGCACTTCGTCGAGGGTATAGGCTCTCTTGAGGTTCGTGTTGTTGGCACGTTGGCGCAGGATATTGATATATTCGGTACCCTTTGCCTGTGTCAGGTTGGAACCGGCTTCGCGTGCTTCTGCCTCGGCGTAAATGAGATAGGCTTCGGCCAAGCGCATCAGAATGATATCGTTGTCGACATGTGTCGTGTTGCTTGTCTTGCCGCCGTCAGATCGCTGGCTGGTGAACTTCGTAGTAGCGATACCGTCTGTGAACTCCGCAACTTTGTCATTGGTATATTTGCGGCTCTTCACTTTTCCTGTTCCGTCGGCATTGTCACCATAGAAAAGGGCACGATCGTCACCGGCAGCCTTTACGATTGTTTCGGTCTTCCAGTCAGACAAGGCATCGAAATCACTAAGAGTGATAAACTTCTCAATAAGATCTTTGCGTGTACGGTTGCCACCCCATGCCTGATCGGTGTTCTGTGGATAGTCGGCTGCCATATAGCTGTCATGTGTTGAGGCTACGAGGAATGTCGAAGCTCCCCATGAAGCGGTTGTCGCACCGTCGAGAATGAATGAGAACACAGACTCGTTGAATGCGCCAGACTGGTCGTTGTCGGCCATAAACAACATCTGATAGGCAGACCATTGTCCGTTGGCGCTTTTATGAGTCGTAGCATTGTCGCCCATCCAAATGGAACGTCCTGACTTGTTGATGACTTTCTCTGCATATTCCTTGGCTTTGGCCCACTGAGCGGTGCCGGTATATTTCTCTGCGTTCAGATAGAGGCGTGCAAGGAGCATCCATGCAGCGCTTTGGTCGGCACGTCCGTAATTGGCGGTTCCTTTTTTGCGAACCGAAGGTGCCAGCATCTTATCCATATTGGTTTCGAGGTCGGTCACAATCTTGTTGAACAATTCCGCGCTCTGAATCTGAACAGGATTGTCAGAACTTACAACCTCAGTGTATGAAGGATTGCCGAAATTATCGAGCAAATAATAATAGTAAAGGTCACGGAGGAAATGGACTTCCGCAGTCATTGAAGCATCGTAATCGGCACACTCTTTAAGATACTGGTTGCAGATGCTCACGCCGAAGCAGAGACGCCAGTACAGACCATAGATAACTTCGTTGGTGGGAGTGTAGCTGTTATTTACGTATTCGGGAATACCTTTGTCGGTCCATCCACAGATAGCTTCGTCAGTGGTCAGTTCGTTGGCATTCCAAATCAGGCGATAGCATACGGACAGACCGGCATCGTCGAGATCGAGTTCCGATTTGCCGGGACCATAACCTTCGAGTACGAATTCCGCGTAGCATTTGTTGAAGAGCTTTTGCGCGTCAACGGTTGTATTTTTGCGTGGGTCAATAGGCTCGACATTCAAATCGTTCACGCAGGAACTTAGTCCCATGGACAGCACAATGGCTGCGGCAGGGAGTATATTTTTAATATATTTGAAGTTCATAATAGTTGCTTTGATGAGATGTTAGAAGTTAAGCGACACACCCAGAAGCAGTGAGAGCGGACGCGGATAAATGATGTTGTCGATACCACCTGCCACATCCGGCTTGCTTCCATCCGGCTTGGCAGCCGAAACTTCGGGGTCGAGTCCGTCATATTTGGTAAGGGTAAATACGTTGCTGGCCGTTGCGTAGACACGACCGCTTATGCCTTTGTATTTGGCTCCTTTGAACAGGTTTTCGAATGAGTAGCCCAATGTAATATTGTCACACTTCAGGAATGATGCGTTTTCTACGAAGTAGTCGGTGAGCGCGTCGTAAGTCTTATCAGAGAGTTTGAAGTTTACCTTATTAGCATAAGGAGTTGTATTGCTCATAAAACCGGAACCGGAACCAATGAACTCGGGAGAACGGTAGCCCATCTTGTTTTTATTGAACACATAATTTCCTACACTGGCGCGGAGAGAGAAGCCTAAATCCCAATTCTTATATTGCAAGCGTGAGCTGAGGCCCAAAAGCCAAGGAGCAATCGACGACTTGTAGTAATAGCGATCGTTATCGTCTATTACACCGTTGGCGTCACGGTCTACAACCACACCTTGAAGCGGTTTGCCATCCTCACCATAGACCTGCTGATATACCCAGAACGCTCCTATGGGCTGTCCTTCCTGATGACACATGGCTGTTGAGCCTCTACCCAGTCCGATATCGCCGTAACCGATAGGCTGTCCGTCACCGGCAAGTTTTACTACTTTATTCTTATTATAGGTAGCGTTACCCGTGATTTCCCATTGCCAATCGGCCGTGCGGATAGGACGTACGGTAAGTGAACCTTCTACACCGGTATTCTCCAATGAGCCAACATTCTTTGTTACTCTATTACCGAAATTCGACATGGCAGCCACAGGAGCAGACATCAGCAAGTCCTTGGTCTTGCGGTGGTAAACGTCAATGCTACCCGATAGAATGTTCTTGGCAAGCGCGAAGTCAATACCCGCGTTGTAGGTAATGGTGGTTTCCCACTTCAAGTCAGGGTTATAAGGTTCGGGAATATATTGATAACCGTCGCCGGCCGCGGGATAAAGCGCCTGTGTATCGGTGGGTTGCTGATAGGTGGCGAAATATTGATAATCGCCAATGCCTTCCTGCTGTCCGGTCATACCCCAGCCGAGTCTGAGTTTCAGTTCGCTGATCTCTTTCACGTCCTTCATAAACGCCTCTTCATTGATTTTCCAACCGAGTGCCACAGACGGGAAATACCCCCACTTGTGTCCTTTGGCAAATCTTGAAGAACCGTCGGTACGGAATGTCGCGGTGAGCATGTAACGATCCAACGCGCTGTAGTTCAAACGTCCATAGAAAGAAACAAGATAGTGTTCCGATTTCCATTCGCTCTTTTGATCGTTATAATGTTTGCCGGCATCGGCTCCGGCAGGGTGAATACCGTAATCGTTATAGTCACCCCAATACTTCTCATGTCTCCATTCATAACCACCCATGATATCGAAGTGTTGGTTCTTGAGGAAATCTTTGTAGTATTGCAGGTAAGCGGTGTAGTTGAGATTATATTTGTTTTCGGTATCATATTTATGATATCCGTAGTAGAAGTTGGTAGGAGACCACGGCTCGATGTGTTGTTCTTTCTTACCGTTGCTCCAGTCGCCGCTGAAGTTCATGTGAAGACGCAAGTCCTCAAAGCCGTGAATCTGATAGTCTATTTCAACGTTACCCATGTAATCGTGGGCACGTGAGCGGTCGTCGTTGGCTTTGAGCTGTGATACAGGGTTGGAACTTGCAAGGGCAATCTTGGAGTAAGGCCATGACTTGTCAAAGGTAGCGGGCGCGTTTTGTGTCCATTGCCAATAGCCGTTGAAGCGTTCAAACTTCGGGTCGGTAGAGGTGATAGGTTGTGTAGGATCAAAGCTGATGGCATTTCCGATAGCGTCTGTTTGGGCATAGCGGTTCTTGGCATACATGAACTTACCGTTGACGTTGAACTTCAGATGGTCGTCCAACAGCGACGGACTTAGGTTGACGCTGGCAGTAGTACGCTGGAAGTTAGAAGTCTTCAAAATACCATCCTGTCCTGTATAACCTATGCTGAAGCGATAGGGAAGATTCTTTAATCCGCCTTGCACCGTTACATTATGGTCGGAGCTGATAGCCGTACGATAGATTTCTTTCTGCCAGTCGGTATTGGCGTTGCCGAGCAGGGCATAGCGACTCGAGCTTGTACCGTAGAGCTTGCCCACGAGCGAACGATATTCGTCACCATTGAGCACGTCCATGTATTTCTTGACGATAGACGCGGAAACGTTGCCGTTGTAGCTTACTTGAGGAGCAGTACCGGCACGGCCTTTCTTGGTGGTGATAATGATGACACCGTTGGAGCCACGGCTACCATAGATTGCCGTGGCCGAGGCGTCTTTCAGCACTGTGAACGACTCGATATCGTTCGGGTTTACCATTGACAGCGGATTGGAAAGACCCTTCACGCCCTGGTTGTCCATGGCAAGCCCGTCAATAACGATCAACGGGTCGTTAGAAGCATTGAGCGACGAACCGCCACGAATGCGGATAAAGGCTCCCGCGCCCGGCTCTCCGGTGCTGCTAACCACACTCACACCGGCAATCTTACCTTGGATCATGTCTTGGGCATTGGTTACAAGACCATGATTCTTTTCATCGGGTTTAATAGCTGTTACAGATCCTGTAAGGTCATTTTTCTTGGCGACACCATAACCGATGACAACGACTTCATTAAGCATTTTTTCATCGTTGTTCATGGTGATAGACATGTTGGCCGAGGCTGTGACTTTCTTCGGACTCATACCTAAATACGTAATCGTCAATTCGGTTCCGGGAGCCGCGTTGACTACGAAGTTACCGTCCATGTCGGTAATACCGATTGTCTTACCGTTGGCAGTAATGGTAGCGCCCATGACAGGCTCTCCGGAAGCATCTTTAACATTACCTTTGACAGTATTTTGCTGCGCAAAGGCACTGATAGAAAGGAGTAAGCCGAATATAAAGGCAAACATCCTTAGAGGCAATTTGATTTTTACCTGCTTCATCATTTTGCTTTGTTTTTTAAGTTAATGTTATTTATATAATAGTAATTATCGTATTCCTATAATAAGAAACTTCCGGTTTTATGGGCAGTCGTTTTATCGTTAGGTTGTTTGCGCACATTGTTTGCGCAACGGTTTGGTAATTTTGATGATGCAAAAATAGTTCGAATCCCAATAGCTTGTTCGTTTTTAACGTTGAAAATGCGTGTTTTGATGTGCAAACGTTTGCGCTTGCAAAACTTTTTTTTTATATTTGCGGCGACATGATGGATATGGATTTGCACTATCTTTGCACACAAGGATGGAGCAACCGGTAAACTGCAGACACGCAATAGTGCTGCTTTTCTCCCAGTCCGATTGATTACTATTGACCTCATTAACCGTGAATGAAACTACGCCTATAACGATGAAGGATATAGCACGTGAACTTGGTGTTTCCGTGTCAACGATATCTCGTGCCCTGAAAGATAGTCCGCGTATCAGCCAAGAGCGCAGAAAAATGATTCAGGACTATGCCCGTGAGCATAATTTTTATCCCAATGTGATAGCCGAGAATTTGCGCAACAGCCGGGTTAAGCCTCAAAAACTGATCGGGGTTATTATTCCACAGTTGAATCATTACTATTTTTCTTCTATCCTTAGTGGCATCGAGGAAGAAGCCTCCGCGTGTGGTTATCGCATTCTCGTGGCGCAAAGTAATGAGAAATATGAACGCGAAGCGGCCATTTGTCAGTCGTTTTACGAGAATAAGGTGTGTGGAGTCATTGTGTCGCAGGCCAAGGACACGCAGAAATACGACCATTTCACCAAATTGGTGGAGCATGGATTACCCCTTGTTTTCTATGATCGTATCTGTACGGGACTGAATGCCTGCCGCGTCGTCGTGGATGATTATCTGGGAGCTTACACTGCCGTCAACCACTTGATTGGCACCGGTTGCCGGCGCATTGCGTTCTATGGCACATCGATGAAGCTTGAAATCTCGAAGAATCGGTATAACGGTTACCGCGACGCTTTGCTCAATAACGGAATCAAACCCGATGATAGCCTGATTCGATATTGCGACAACCGTGCTTCCGCCGAGGCCATTACGCCCGACATGCTGGCCTTAGATCCACCCCCTGATGCCTTCTTTGCCGTCAACGACGATACGGCCATCGGCATTCTCTACTCTGCGAAGAAACTTGGATTCCGGGTTCCCGAGGATGTGAGTATCTGCGGATTTACCAATGGTGAACGTGCCATAGCCTGCGATCCCATGCTCACCACCGTCGAGCAACGGGGCAAAAGAGTAGGCGAAGAGGCTGCCGATATCTTGATAGGACAGGTCGAAGGTTCTATTCCCATGGATAAAGTGGAGAAGAGAATCGTGAGAACCCGATTGATAATCCGGGGCACGACGCGCTAAAACGTTGTCCGATACCCCGGCCGCCACAGCTGAATGATGTGGTCGAAACCTAAATGCTGAATAACAACAACAAAAATATTACGAAAATGAAACAAAAACCGGACATGAATTTCTGGGGCCTATGGAATCTGAGTTTTGGATTTTTTGGCGTACAGATTGCTTACGCGCTGCAGAGCGCCAACATCTCAAGAATCTTCGCTACGTTAGGTGCCGACCCGCACAACCTGAGTTATTTCTGGATTCTTCCACCACTGATGGGGATTCTGGTTCAGCCAATCATCGGCACGTTATCCGACAAAACGTGGTGTCGGTTCGGCCGTCGCGTACCTTATTTATTTATAGGAGCCTCTCTGGCGGTGCTGGTGATGTGTCTGTTGCCCAACGCCGGTTCGCTGGGGCTCACCCTTTCGGGGGCCATGATTTTTGGTCTTATGTCGCTGATGTTCCTCGATACGAGTATCAACATGGCCATGCAACCCTTCAAAATGTTGGTGGGCGACATGGTGAACGAGAAGCAGAAAGGACTGGCCTACAGTATTCAGAGCTTTCTTTGCAATTCGGGCAGCGTAGTGGGTTTTGTCTTTCCCTTCCTCTTTACGGCCTTGGGTATTGCCAATACGGCCGCTCCGGGCATTGTTCCCGACTCCGTTATCTGGTCGTTTTATATAGGCGCGGCCATTCTGATCTTCTGTGTTATCTACACCACCTTGAAAGTAAAGGAGTGGAATCCGCAGGAATACGCCCTTTATAACGGCGAGAGCACGGAGGTGAATGCCAAGGACGCCGGCAGCGGCGGCTGGATAACGCTGCTGAAGAATGCCCCCAAGACGTTCTGGCAGGTAGGTCTGGTACAGTTCTTCTGCTGGGCTTCGATGATGTATATGTGGACTTATACCAACGGAGCCATTGCCGATACGTGCTGGAATGTAGATATGCTCGACCCGAACGCTACGTCGACCGAAGCCTATCAGGTGGCCGGCAACTGGGTGGGAATCCTCTATGCCGTGCAGGCCATGGGCAGCGTAATCTGGGCTATGGTGCTGCCGCAGTTCAAGAACCGCAAGTTGGCATACGCTTTGAGCCTCGTATTGGGAGGTATCGGTTTTATGCTCGTTCCGTTCATTCCTAACCAGTACGGCCAATTCGTGGCCTTCTTGCTCATCGGCTGCGCGTGGGCCTCCATGCTGGCCATGCCTTTCACCTTTGTCACCAATGCCTTGCAGGGCTACGGCCACATGGGAGCTTACCTCGGATTGTTCAACGGTACCATCTGCGTGCCGCAGATTGTAGCGGCTCTCTTGGGCGGTGTGATTCTCACTTTGGTAGGTTCCGACCAGTCCAATATGATGTTTATCGCCGGTGTGCTGTTGGGTATCGGTGCCCTGTGCGTGTCGATTATCAAGGAGAAATAGAATTTTGCGATTCCGAAGATTATACTCTGATTTTCGGCTTTGTAAGTAATTGATAATCAATTTGATAACGAACGCGTTGCAAAAGGGCTGCTTTTACCTCCTCAAAGCATAGCTTTTACACGCTAAAAGCAGCCCTTTTACACGCTCAAAGCATAGCTTTTACACGCTAATAGTTATGCTTTTAGAAAACAATCATACCGCGTTCCCCAAATCATCTCTTTTCTTTAGTTTTTTAAAATACATATTTCTCCATGCAAACGATTGCATTTCTTTTTCAATAAATACCATTCGCCGTGAAAACGGAGACCATGGATTATTGTTAATTTTGGAGCATATTTACTAACCATTCGCTATGAACTTATATTTCAATATTGACTATCAGACGGTCTTCGGTGAAGAACTGTTGCTGAATTGTATTGAGACCGACAAGGCCGGAAACGAACGCGTTGCGCAATATCGCATGGCTACGGTCGACGGTCTTCAGTGGACTTACGAGATGAATCTCAAGAAAGACAATCTCGCCAGAGTACTTACCTATTTCTATAGTGTGGACTGCGAGGGCAGCGAACGTCGCCACGAGTGGTCTACCGAGTGTCACACGCTCAATCTGAACCTGATTAAAGCCGACACGTATCAGATCTTTGATAAGTGGATCGACGTGCCTGAAGACTCCTACCTGTATAGTTCGGCTTTCATGGAGTGTGTCAATCCGCGCAAGACCGTGGTGGTCAATCCAACGGCTTTTGCCAAGACCGTGCGCTTCGTGGTGCGGGCTCCGCAGCTGCGAGGAGATGAGCGGCTGGTCATGTGTGGCGCGAGCGATGCACTGGGTGCGTGGAATGTCGCCAAGGCCGTGCCCATGTATGAGCACAATTTCAATGAGTGGATTGTCGATCTCAATGCCGATTCATTTGAAGACCATGTTTTTGAATTTAAGTTTGTAGCCCTCGGCAGCGATGATTCGTCTGATCCGATGTGGGAAACAGGGCTTAACCGTACCGTTGAAGTGCTCGACCTGAAAGATGGCGAGGCTGTTGTCTACGAGTTGGAACAGGCTTTCTTTGAGATTTGGAACCGCAAGTTGGCCGGCACATTAGTGCCCCTCTTCTCGCTCCGGACCAAGACCAGCTTTGGCGTGGGCGACTTCGGCGACCTCAGAAAGATGATCGACTGGGTGGCATTGACCCGTCAGCGGGTACTGCAAGTGCTGCCCATCAATGATACCACTACCACTCATACTTGGACAGATTCCTACCCTTACAGCTGCATCAGTATTTTCGCCCTGCATCCGCAGTATGCCGATCTCAGCGGGTTGCCCGCGCTGAAAGACGCCAAGAAGCGCAACGACTTTGAAGCCTTGCGTCAACAGCTCAATGCCCTGAAGCAAATCGACTACGAACAGGTGAACCGGGCCAAGCTCGACTATCTGAAAGAACTCTATGCTCAGGAAGGTAAGGCCATGCTGAATACGGCCGAATACAAGACTTTCTTTAAGGAAACACAGCAGTGGCTCGTGCCATACGCCCAGTATTGCTATTTGCGCGACACTTACGGAACGGCCGATTTCAGCCGTTGGCCCGACCATCAGACCTGGGATGAGGCCGATCGTGCGGCCCTGTCGGCTACAACCAGAAAGGCTTATAAGCAGGTAGAGTTTTATTATTTCGTGCAATTTATCCTCAATTCGCAGATGGAGGCCGCCCACGAATATGCCCGCAAGAAGGGTGTTATCTTAAAAGGCGACATCCCGATTGGGGTCAATCGCTACGGTTGCGACGTGTGGATGGAACCTAAGTACTTCAATCTGAACGGACAGGCGGGGGCTCCTCCCGATGATTTCTCTGTCAATGGGCAGAACTGGGGCTTCCCAACTTACAACTGGGAGGAGATGTTGAAGGACGACTGCGCGTGGTGGGTGCGTCGCTTCCAGAACATGCGGAAGTTCTTCGATGCCTACCGCATTGACCACGTATTGGGCTTCTTCCGTATTTGGGAGATACCTGTCGATGCCGTTCATGGCCTTTTGGGCCAGTTCTCGCCGGCCCTTGGCATGACGCGCGAGGAGATAGAAGCCTATGGTTTGCGCTTTCTGGAAGAGCATTTCACCACGCCGTTTATCGCCGATTGGATTATAGACCGCGTGTTCCGTGAGAACGCTCAGCGCGTGAAAGATACGTATCTGCAACACCTGCACGACGATATTTGGGCCATGAAGCCCGAATATGACACGCAGAAAAAGGTGGAAGCGGCCTTTGCCGACGTCACCGATGAGCGCGAATGCTGGCTTCGCGACGGCCTCTATGCCCTCATTAGTAACGTGCTTTTCGTGCGCGACCGCAAGGATGCCAACCTTTTCCACCCGCGCATCAGCGCTCAGTTCGACTTCACCTACGAAGCTTTGTACGACAGCGACAAGGCTGCTTTCAACCGCTTGTACAATGATTACTTCTATCGTCGCAACAACCACTTCTGGTATCGTGAGGCTATGAAAAAGTTGCCGAAGCTCGTTCAGGCCACGCGTATGCTCGTTTGCGCCGAAGATCTGGGCATGGTGCCCGACTGTGTGGCATGGGTGATGAGCGAGCTCAAGATTCTGAGCCTTGAATTACAGAGCATGCCGAAGAATCCGAAGGTGCGTTTCGGCTATCTCGAAACCAATCCCTATCGGTCTGTCTGCACCATCTCAAGCCACGATATGCCCACGTTGCGGCAGTGGTGGGACGAGGACTACGACCGCACGCAGGCTTATTATAACACCATGCTCTACCGTTCGGGGGGCGCTCCTCATCCGTTACCGGGCTGGTTGGCCCGCGACATCGTGAGTCGTCAGCTGTTTTCGCCTTCCATGCTCTGCGTGCTGTCTATTCAGGACTGGCTAGCTGTCGACGAACGCCTGCGCTTGGAAGATCCCAATGCCGAACGAATCAACATTCCGGCCAATCCTAAACACTATTGGCGGTACCGCATGCACATGACGATAGAAGACCTCATGGCCAACGAAAGTTTCCGTGAGAATATCACGGAGCTTGTCGCCGAAAGCGGACGATAATCCCTATTGGTTTTCCTGCCCGTGCTTTTACGGGCGGGAAAATTATGTTTTAACGAAATCATCACATTACTTTTAAATCATGAACCGAATCAAATCTTTTCTGGCCATGATGCTGTTGCCTGTGCTGGCAGCCGCTCAGACGGTGACGTCGCCCAATGGTAAGGTCAAACTGACGTTCTCTTTGACAGGCAATGGCGTGCCTACCTACGAGTTGACGTTTAAGGACAAGAGCGTCATCAAGCCCAGCCGACTGGGTTTGGAACTGGCTAAGGACAGGCACGCGTCACGCGAAATGAAGGAAACCGACCTGATGGACGGTTTCAAGATTACCGACACGAAGACGTCGGCCTTCGATGAAACGTGGAAACCCGTGTGGGGTGAGACGGCCACCATACGCAATCAGTACAATGAATTGGAGGTAGATCTTAACCAACCGGCTACCCATCGCAATATCATCATTCGCTTCCGGGTCTACGACGATGGCATGGGACTGCGCTATGAGTTCCCCCAGCAGGAGGCGTTGAACTACTTCCTCATCAAGGAAGAGCACACGCAGTTTGCCATGACGGGCGATCATACGGCGTGGTGGTTGCCCGGCGACTATGACACACAGGAGCAGGAGACGCAGGAAAGCAAACTCTCTGAAATCCGCGGACGCTTCCATGACGCGGTCAACTGGAGCAACTCGTCGGTGGCAGTCTTCTCTCCGACAGGTGTGCAGACGGCTTTGCAGATGAAAACCGCCGACGGACTCTATATCAATATTCATGAGGCGGCGTGTATTGACTACGCTACGATGCACTTGAATCTGGACGACAAGAACTTCGTTTTCGAAAGTTGGCTCACGCCCGATGCCACCGGACTGAAAGGTTGCATGCAGACGCCGTGTCAGACGCCGTGGCGCACAGTAATCGTAAGCGACGACGCGCGCGATATGTTGTCGTCGAATCTCATCCTGAATCTCAACGAACCCTGCAAGATAGAGGATACCGGCTGGATTCATCCTACCAAGTATTGCGGGGTGTGGTGGGAAATGATTGTCGGCAAAAGCTCATGGAATTACACCGATGAATATCCTTCGGTCAAGCTGGATCGCGTCGATTGGACGAAGGCAAAGCCCAACGGACGCCATGGAGCGACTACGGCCAACGTGAAGAAGTATATCGATTTCGCCGCCGCCAATGGTATCGACCAAGTGTTGGTAGAGGGATGGAACGTCGGTTGGGAAGACTGGGCCAACCATTGGAAGCGTGATGTTTTCGATTTTGTTACGCCTTATCCTGATTTCGACTTGAAATATCTCAACGAATATGCCCACTCCAAGGGCGTGAAACTCATGATGCACCACGAGACGAGTTCCAGTGTAGGCAACTACGAACGCCACTTGGAGAACGCGTTTAAACTGATGAATCAGTATGGTTACGACGCCGTGAAAGGCGGTTACGTGGGTGACATCATCCCACGGGGCGACCATCACTTCTCACAGTCCATGAACGAGCACTATCTTTATGTGGTGAAGGAGGCTGCCAAGCACCGTATCATGGTCAACGCGCATGAGGCCGTGCGCCCGACAGGCCTTTGTCGCACCTATCCTAATTTGGTAGGAAACGAGAGCGCACGTGGAACGGAGTACGAAGCGTTCGGCGGTAGTCGCCCCGATCATACGGTTATCTTGCCTTTCACACGTCTTCAGGGCGGCCCGATGGACTATACACCGGGTATTCTCGAGACTCAATTAAGCACTTGGAGCGACAACAAATCGTGGGTTCGCACGACGTTGGTGGGCCAGTTGGCCCTCTATGTGACGATGTATAGTCCCCTTCAGATGGTTGCCGACTTGCCCGAGAACTACGCGAAGTTCAACGACGCGTTCCAGTTTATCAAGGATGTGGCCTGCGATTGGGATGATAGCAGATACTTGGAGGCCGAACCGGCAGATTACATTACGGTAGCGCGCAAGGCTAAAGGAACCAACAACTGGTTTGTCGGAGGTAAGTGCGACGAGAATGGTCACAAGAGTATCGTCAGGCTCGACTTCCTCGACAAGGGCCGGAAATATGAGTGTACGATTTATGCCGACGCCAAGGACGCTCACTATAAGGATAATCCCAAGGCCTATACCATAACCAAACGAATGGTTAAGAAGGGCGATGTGCTGAAACTGACGGAGGCTCCGGGTGGCGGTTTTGCCATCTCTTTGATAGCTAAATAATAATTCTTCGTCCTTTCTCCACCCAAGCGGAGAAAGGACGAAGTGTCTAAAATCTAAAGCATAATGAATCTAAAGAAGTCTTTATTAGCCGTGTTTTCCGCAACGCTGATGACACAAACGACCCCCCTCTATGCTGCTTCCACAAATCTGCAGTTTGATTTTAAGGAAGTTACTTACACCCCCTCGCAAACCATTTTCAAACTTAATGCGCCGCAGAAGCCGGTTGTCCGCATCTATGCCGACGGACTTCAAGGGGCTCCCTTGCGTGTGGTCGGGATGAAAAAGATTGGTCGTGATCTCTGGTCGACCACCATTCGGGGCAATCTGAAAGGCCGATTCTATACGTTTGATATAGGAAAGGGCGAGACACCGGGTATTTTTGCCAAGGCAGTAGGTGTCAACGGCAGGCGAGGAGCCATCATCGACTGGTCCACAACGCAGCCCGCAGGCTGGGAAAACGATAAGCGACCGGTGAGCAAGTCGGTTCACGACCTCGTTATTTACGAACTTCATCATCGTGATTTCTCTATCGACGCGTCTTCGGGCATAACGAATAAGGGTAAATTCCTGGCTCTTACGGAGCCACGGGCCATCGAACATCTGAAAAAACTTGGCATAACAGCCGTTCATATCTTGCCTTCGTTCGACTACGCGTCGGTGGATGAAACCAAACTCGACCAGCCGCAATACAACTGGGGCTATGATCCGCTGAACTACAATGTGCCCGAAGGCAGTTATTCGACCAATCCTTACGATCCGGCCGCACGCGTCAAGGAATTCAAGCAGATGGTGATGGCCCTGCATAAAGCTGGCATCCGTGTCTTCCTCGATGTGGTATATAACCATACGTTTGATATTGCCGGCAGCAATTTCGAGCGCACTTATCCCGGCTATTTCTATCGTTACGCCAAGGATGGACAGCCCGGCAACGGCTCGGGCTGCGGCAATGAGACCGCTTCGGAACGACCGTTGATGCGCCAATTCATGATTGAAAGCGTGAAATACTGGGTCAACGAATACCATATCGATGGCTTCCGGTTCGACCTGATGGGCGTGCACGACATTGAGACGATGAACGCCATTCGTGCCGAAGTCAGCAAAATAGATCCCCACCTATTTATATATGGTGAGGGATGGAGTGCCGGCAGCTGCGTTTATCCGCAGGAAAAACTGGCCATGAAGGGCCACATGGCGCAGCTACCGGGCATCGCGGCCTTCAGCGATAACATCCGTGACGCGCTTCGTGGACCATTTTCGGATGATACGAAGGGGGCTTTTCTGGCCGGTATCGCAGGCGAGGAAGAGAGTCTGAAGTTTGGTATCGTGGGCGGAATTGCCCATCCCGAGGTTGATATGAGTAAGGTGAACTACGACAAGAAGGCCTGGACGGCCGAGCCTGTTCAACATATCAGCTACGTCAGTTGTCACGACGATATGTGTCTGGTTGACCGCCTGCGTGCCGAAATGCCCGGTATCAGCGACGAAGAACTTATTCGGCTCGACTTGTTGGCCCAAACTGCCGTCTTCACTTCACAGGGTGTGCCCTTCATACTCTCAGGTGAAGAGATGTTGCGCGATAAGAAAGGCGTGCACAACTCTTATAATTCGCCCGACAGTATCAATCGTCTTGACTGGAACAATCTTAAGCGTTACCCGCAGGTGTTCGATTACTACAGCCGCCTGATTCGTCTTCGCAAGAACCATCCGGCCTTTGGCAGCGGCTCGGCAGCTGACGTCAGGGCGCGTCTTTCGTTTCTTCCCACACAGGATTGCTTGGTGGGTTTCATGCTCACAGACTATCCCGGTGAGCCTTGGAAGCGTATTGTCGTGTTGCTCAACGGCAGTCGTGAAAGTCGCACGGTAGACATTCCGGCAGGCGAATACACTGTTGTTTGCCGCAATGGGGTCATCCGTGAGGAGGGAATGGGTAGCCAACAGGGCGGCACGGTGACCGTAGCACCCCAATCGGCATTGATTCTGCACAACTAAAAACTACATGAAATGAAAAAGATAATTGCCTTATTGAGTTTTCTTCTGGGCACTGTGACGATAGAAGCAGCCCCGAAGATAGACCGAATAGAGCCGGCCAACTGGTTTGCCGGCATGAAGAATCCGAGCCTGCAACTAATGGTTTACGGGAAGAACATCCGCAATGCCCATGTCACGGTGGACTATCCGGGGGCACGTATCGACTCGCTCGTGCGGCTCGATTCGCCCAATTACCTGCTGGTTTACCTGAATTTGGAGGGTGCCCGGCCCGGAGAGATGACGTTGAAGTTCGATGGCAAAAAGGTGAAATATCCGCTCAAAGAGCGTGAGATGGCCGGCGATAAGCGCATGGGATTTACCAATGCCGATGTACTCTACATGCTCATGCCCGACCGTTTTGCGCAAGGAAAGAACCATCCGGCACAGGTGAAAGGCCTCAATGCCTACAAGGAAGACCGTACACAGCCCAGTCTGCGGCACGGCGGCGACCTTGAAGGCATTCGCGAGCGCTTGGATTATCTTAAAGAACTGGGCGTTACGGCATTATGGTTTACGCCTGTGCTCGAGAATAACTCGCCCGATGAAGGCAATACAAGTACTTATCATGGCTATGCTACGACAGATTATTATAAGGTAGATCCACGCTTTGGTAGCAATGAAGCCTATCGACAACTGATTGATGAGGCCCATCGGAAGGGACTGAAAGTGGTTATGGATATGATTTTTAACCACTGCGGCTTCGAACATCCATGGGTAAAGGATATGCCGACAAGGGACTGGTTCAACACGCCGGAGTGGCTTCATGAGGCGCAGACCGGCCAAAAGGAGGGTCAGCGGGCCAAGGTGAACGACCGGTATCTGCAAACTTCCTATAAGTTGACGCCCGTATTGGACCCCTACGCGTCGAAAGCGGACATGCGTGAGACCGTGGATGGCTGGTTTGTTCCTACCATGCCCGACCTCAATCAGCGCAATCCGCATGTTATTACTTACTTGATTCAGAACAGCGAGTGGTGGATTGAGACCGTCGGAATCGACGGAATACGCATGGATACTTATCCGTATGCCGACCGCGAGGGCATGGCGCAGTGGATGGAAAGGCTGGATGAGGAATATCCGAACTTCAATACGGTGGGCGAAACATGGGTCACAGAGCCGGCTTATACGGCTGCTTGGCAGAAGGATTCAAAGCTTTCGACCATCAACAGTTATCTCAAGACGGTGATGGACTTCAGTTTTTTCGACAAATTAAGTCAGGCAAAGACCGAGGAAACCGATGGTTGGTGGCAGGGACTGAACCGCATTTACAACAGCTTGTGCTATGATTATCTCTATGAGAATCCATCGAGCGTGATGGCTTTCATTGAGAATCACGACACAGATCGCTTCTTGGGCGAGGGTCGGGATACGTTGGCACTGAAGCAGGCATTGGCTTTGTTGCTTACCATCAATCGCATTCCGCAACTTTATTATGGTACAGAGGTGCTTATGAATGGCACCAAGGCCGTGACCGATGGTAATGTTCGCAAGGATTTCCCGGGTGGTTTTCCCGGCGATAAGCGCAACGCGTTCACGCCAGAGGGCCGTACGGCCGAAGAAAATGCCATGTTCAACTGGCTAAGCCGACTGCTCCACTGGCGTCAGAGCAACGAGGTCGTCAGCCGTGGCACGCAGACGCAGTTCATTCCCCACAACGGCGTCTACGTCATCGCGCGCCGACATGGCGGCAAAACGGTGATGACGGTACTCAATGGGTTGCGCCGCAACGCCCAACTCGATGTTCAACGTTATGCGGAAATCATTGGTAAGCATGTTCAGGCTACCGATGTGATGACGGGACAGCCGGTCGATTTGTCGGCCAATGTGCCGCTGTCGCCCCGCCAGACTTTGATATGGGAGTGGTCGGAATAGTAATTAATCGGGCTGGTCAGGCAAATCTGATCAGCCCGATTAATTAATATAGTAACAAAAGACCCGCAAAAGCGGCATAGCCTATCATGGCGATAGGATTGATTTTTAGGTATTTGGTGCCCACAAAAGTGGCCACGAAGAGGGCAATACTGATGTAGAAATGCCATGGGTTATCGGGAGTAGAGAAGTTTTCGGCGGTCATCAGCAGCAGTGCGGCGGCCCCAAGAAGTCCTACAACGGCAGGACGCAGGCCCGAAAACACATCCTCTACGAGTTGTGTATGCATGTATTTCATCAGCATTTTACTGATAAGCAGCATGAGAATGAACGACGGCAACACCAGCGCGAACGTGGCTGTGGCCGATCCAAGGATAGCCATGGGCGCGTCGAAGCCGGCATTTTTCACGGCCATATAGCCACAGTAGGTGGCCGAATTGATACCCACGGGGCCCGGTGTCATCTGACTGATGGCAATGACGTTGGTAAATTCGCCCATCGAAAGCCAGTGCCAGCGACTGACCACTTGTCCCTGAATGAGCGATATCATGGCATAGCCGCCACCAAAGCCGAAAAGTCCGATTTCGAAAAACGTCAGAAATAAGTATAGGAATATCATAAGCGTTTCACTCCGTGGTCTTTAAGAATTGTCCGTAGATGTAACCTCCCAGTCCGGCGGCTATGATTACATAAATCGGATTGACACCCAAAAGCCATATCAGCAGTGCTCCGCCAATGGGAATCCAGCAGTTGGACAGGCCGATTTTTGCATTCTTGGCCAGTTCAAACGTAGGAACGGCAATCAATGCGACCACGGCCGGGCGTATACCGGCAAACATGGCAGCCACGGTTTTGTTCTCCTGAAAGGCATGGAAGAACATGGCGATGGCCAGAATGATAAGGAAAGAGGGGAGGGCTGTACCGAATGCCGTACAGATCGCGCCCTTCAGTCGGCGTAGTTTGTAGCCTATAAAAATGCTGATGTTGATGGCAAACACGCCCGGGCAGCTTTGGGCAATTGCCAAAAGGTCGAGAAATTCCTCCTCGTTAATCCATTTGTATTTGTCAACAACATCAGCCTTGATCATGGGAATCATGGCATAGCCACCGCCAAAGGTGACTATGCCAATCTTAAAGAATGTTTTGAATAATGTGAGATACATTATTTATGGTTCAAATTTAGCTTCTTTTTTCTTGCTTTTCTATGCTTTTGTCTTCTCTTCTATCCACTTACGGGCATTGACGAAGGCCTCAATCCAAGGTGTTACCTCATCATTGCGTCGGTCGGCAGGGTACCAAGCGTTCTGCCAAGGGAAGATCGCACGCTCCAAGTGGGGCATCATGGCCAGATGACGGCCATCCTTCGAGCAGATACCGGCCACGTTGTAATCGCTGCCGTTGGGGTTTGCGGGATATTCGGCATAGTTGTATTTGGCAATGACATTGTACCTATCTTCGGCTTCGGGCAGGCTGAATCGGCCTTCACCGTGGGCCACCCAAATACCCAGTTTGCTGCCGCTGAGGCTACGGAACATCACGCTGTCGTTCTGTGGAATGTTAAGCGAGAGGAAAACGCTTTCAAATTTCTTCGACGTATTGTGCAGAAGACGGCTGCGATGTTCGTGTTCGGGGTTGAGAAGATTGAGCTCTACCATCAGCTGACAGCCGTTGCAGATACCCAATGACAGCGTATCCTCACGTGCGTAGAACTTGTCGAGCGCCTCTTTTGCCTTCGGATTGTAGAGGAAAGCTCCCGCCCAACCTTTGGCTGAGCCCAAAACGTCAGAGTTAGAGAAGCCTCCGCAGAAGACAATCAGGTTGACTTCTTCCAGTGTTTCGCGACCGCTGATGAGGTCGGTCATCGTCACGTCCTTTACGTCAAAGCCGGCCAGATAGAGCGAATAGGCCATTTCGCGCTCGCCATTGGTACCCTTTTCACGAATAATAGCTGCTTTGGGTGCCGGCTGTTGGGTGTCGGCTGTTGCTGTTTTCCATCTGTCGGCGTTGAGACCATAGCTTTCGAGCGTGCCTTTGAAGTCGTTGTTGAACTTCATTTCTACCGGTTGCTTCTTGTAATTGTCGAATCGTTGCTTGGCCATACCATTGAAACTCTGGTCGCGATCCAGCAAATAGCTGGTCTTGTACCACGTGTCGCGCAGGCTGTCGATATCGAATGTGTGCTCGTAAGCATCGTTCTTCACGACAATTTTTCGGCTGTCGGGCGTAGGATAGGCAATCTTGGCGAAGCCGATACCTGCATCGTCGAGGAATTCTTTCAACTCGTTCTTGTGCGCGTCGCTCACTTGGATCACCACACCGGGGTTCTCCGCAAACAGCATTTTCACCATATCGTTGCCTGCCAGGTCGTGCAGGTTGACATGCAGACCACCTCCGGTGTTGGCAAAGGTCATTTCGAGCAAGGTGGTTATCAAACCGCCCGCACTGATATCATGGCCTGCCATAATCCATCCCCGCTCGATAAGCTCCTGAATGGCGTTGAAGCAGTCGACAAAATACTCCGGATTCTGTACCGTAGGCACGTCGCTACCAATCTTACCCAAACTTTGAGCAAGGGCACTACCGCCCAGTCGCTGCTCGTCGAAGCTGAAATCAATATGATAAAGGCTTGTATTCTTGTCGTTGACAAGCACCGGGCTCACCACTTTTCGTACGTCGCTGACCTCGCCGCCGGCACTGACGATAACCGTTCCCGGCGCGATAATCTTGCTGCCATCGGGGTATTGCTGCGAAAGCGAGAGCGAATCCTTGCCCGTTGGTACGTTAACATGGATGGCACAGCAGAAGTCGCTCAATGCCTGAACACCCTCGTAGAGGCGTGCGTCCTCACCTTTCTGGCTGCGGCAGGGCCACATCCAGTTGGCACTGAGGCTCACCGCGTTGAGCGGAGTTTCCTTATCGGCCATCGGTGCCCACACGAGGTTGGTCAGTGCTTCGGCAACAGAGAGCACGCTGCCGGCTTTCGGGTCGGCCAATCCGGCCTGCGGAGCGTGTCCAAGTGCCGTGGCGATACCCTTGCGGCCACGATAGTCGAGGGCTACGACGCCACAATCGCTCAACGGGAGCTGTATCTCGCCCTGGCATTGCTGGCGTGCTATCTTGCCCGTAACGGAGCGGTCGACCTTGTTGGTCAGCCAATCCTTGCAGGCAACAGCCTCTAATTGGAGCACCTTATTTAAATATTCGTCGATTTTCTTATCATCTGTCTGTACATCGGCGTAGGTACGTGTGACCGTTTCATCTACCATAACGGTCTTCGGTGTGTGGCCAAACATCTGCTTGACATCAAGATCGAACGGCTTGACACCATCGCTTTGGGCAAAGCTGAAGTGCGCGTCGCCCGTCGTTTCGCCTACCACATACATCGGCGCACGTTCGCGTTCGGCAATCTTGCGCACGTGTTCGATATGCTTCTCGTCGATGAGCAAGCCCATGCGTTCCTGCGATTCGTTGGCAATCACTTCTTTTGCGCTCAGCGTCGGGTCACCAATCGGGAGCTGGGGCATGTCAATGCGACCGCCACAGTCCTCAACCAACTCGCTCAAACAATTCAGATGGCCAGCCGAACCATGGTCGTGAATGCTGACCACGGGGTTGTTGTCCTCCTCGACAAGCGCGCGCACCAGGTTGTAGGCCCGCTTTTGCATTTCGGGGTTGGCGCGTTGGATGGCGTTGAGTTCGATACCGTTGCTGTAACGGCCCGTGTCCACCGAGCTGACGGAGCCGCCGCCCAGTCCGATTCGATAGTTGTCGCCGCCCACGACGACCACCTTGTTGCCCGGTTGCGGCTCTTTCTTCAGACAGTCGCGCTTCTTGCCGTAGCCCACGCCGCCTGCCAGCATGATCACCTTGTCGTAGCCGTAGATCTGTCCTGCGCCGTCGGGGTTCACGTCGTCGGCCGTCGTCTCGTATTCGAAGGTCAGTACGCTGCCCGTGATGAGCGGTTGGCCGAACTTGTTGCCGAAGTCGCTGGCGCCATTCGACGCCTTGATGAGTATTTGTTCGGGCGTCTGGTAGAGCCATTTGCGCACGGGGATGAGCTGTTCCCATGTGCGTTCGGTGTCAGTTTGCCCGTCGTCGTCCTTCAACCGTGGGTAAGCCGTCATGTAGCAGGCCGTTCCGGCGATGGGCCATGAGCCTACACCGCCGCCCATGCGGTCGCGGATTTCGCCTCCGGTGCCCGTTGCGGCGCCGTTGAAAGGCTCCACCGTCGTCGGGAAATTGTGGGTTTCGGCCTTCAGCGAGATGACGCTCTCGATGTCCTCGACCCTGAAATAGTCGCTGGTGCTTTGGTCGGCGGGCGCAAACTGCTCGACAACCGGCCCCTCGGAGAAGGCCACGTTGTCCTTGTAAGCCGAGATAACCTTGTTCCGATTCTCCTCCGTCGTCTTCTTGATGAGGCTGAAGAGCGACGACTCCATCACCTTTCCGTCGATGACAAACTGTCCTCCGAAGATCTTGTGGCGGCAGTGTTCCGAGTTGATTTGCGCGAAACCGAAGATTTCCGAGTCGGTCAGCGGCCGTCCGTTCTCCTTTTCCAGCTTGTGCAGATAGGCCATTTCGTCCTCGCTGAGGGCCAGTCCTTCCTCCTCGTTGTACTTCTCCAGGTCGTCCACATACTTGATGGGCTCCGCCTGGTGGTCTATGGTGAAGATGTTCTGGCCCAGACCGTCGTACATGCGTTGCAGCATGGAGTCGTGTTCGGCCTGCTCCGACTCCACGGGGAAGTACTCTTCTATACGCGAAATGCCGTCAAGACTCATGTTCTGAGTAATCTCAACGGCATTCGTACTCCAGGGAGTGACCATTTCGCGGCGTGGTCCCACGAAGAATCCATTCAGCGTTTGGGCTTCTTCGGGCGTAGCGTCGCCGTAAAGCCAGCGAAGTTTGTCGATTTCATCCAGGTTCGGCTGATGGTCGATCTCTGTCGCAATCACGGTTTGGGAGGGAGTTCTAAAGAAAAGAATCATGTTTAATTATGAATTAATGTATTAAACTCAATGCTGCAAAGTTAGTCGAAATGCGTGACATGACCAAATAAATGACCGGATAAGGCTGTTTTTTTGTTTTCTGAAAGCACAGTTTTTGCGGCGCAGAAGCAGCCCTTTTGGCGCGCAACGGCAGCCCTTTTGCAAGCCGAAAGGGCAGCGATGGCGAGCCAAAAGCAATCCTTCCCCGCAGGAAAGGCAGGCCCGTGGGCTTGAAAACGACGCACGGCGATTCCAACACCGCACGATGCGCACCCGACACTTCACGTTTGAATTGATTGAAAAAGGGCAATAAAAAAAAGAGACTTGAACCGCAATTCAAATCTCTTGGCTTGTGGGTAGTGATGGATTCGAACCACCGAAGCTAGAAGCAGCAGATTTACAGTCTGCCCCATTTGGCCACTCTGGAAACTACCCGAACCGTAGTGTGGGCGTTGACGGATTCGAACCGCCGACCCTCTGCTTGTAAGGCAGACGCTCTAAACCAGCTGAGCTAAACGCCCTTACTCCTCGTAAGCGGGTGCAAAAGTATGGGATTATATCGACAAAGCCAAACTTTCATATTGTAATTTTACATGTTTTAACCAAAAAACATCGGCCATTGGAGCCGCAAACGCCGCTCCATGCACCGTCATGGATGCACCTTGCGACGCGGAAGCAGCCTTCTCGGATTCCCGCGACATGAAAATAATGCCCTTCTTGTTTGGGCGTTCCGTTCGTTTGCACTACTTTTGCAGCACCACATACATAATCCAACAACGAAAAATGAAGAAAAGAAACCTGGAAACCATCTGCATCCATGGCGGATGGAAGCCGTCGAAGGGCGAGCCGCAGCAGCTGCCCATCTACCAAAGTACCACTTTCAAATACGAAACCAGCGAACAGATGGCCCGCCTCTTCGACCTTGAAGACGCGGGATACTTCTACACCCGCCTGGCCAACCCTACCAACGACGCCGTTGCGAAGAAGATAGCGGCACTCGAAGGAGGCGTCGGCGCCGTGCTCACCTCTTCGGGACAGGCGGCCAATTTCTATGCCATCTTCAATATATGTGAGGCCGGCGACCACTTCATCACGACCAATACGATCTATGGCGGCACGTTCAACCTGTTCGGCGTGACGATGAAGAAGCTGGGCATTGACTGCACGTTCATCGACCCGGAGTGGAGCGACGAGCGGATAGAGGCGGCCTTCCGTCCCAACACCAAGTGCTTCTTCGGCGAGACAATATCCAACCCCGGCGTCCACGTGTTCGACATCGAGCGCTTCGCACGCATCGCCCACAAGCACGGCGTGCCCCTCGTCGTCGACAACACCTTTGCCACGCCCATCAACTGCCGGCCTTTCGAGTGGGGATGCGACATCGCCACCCACTCCACCACCAAGTATATGGACGGTCATGCGGCACAAGTGGGCGGCGTGGTGGTCGACTCGGGCAACTTCGACTGGGAGTCCCAGGGCGACAAGTTCAAAGGTCTGACGACGCCCGACGAGAGCTATCACGGGCTGACCTACACCCAATCGTTCGGCAAGGCGGCCTATTGCACGAAGCTGGTGACGCAGCTGATGCGCGACCTGGGCAGCATTCCGGCCCCACAGAACTCGTTCCTGCTCAACCTGGGACTTGAAACGCTCCACCTGCGCGTGCGCCAACACTGCGCCAACGCGCAGCGAGTGGCCGAATGGTTGGAGCGAAACGAGCGCGTGGCATGGGTCAACTACTGCGGACTTCCCGACAACAAGTATTATGAATTGGGGCAAAAATACCTGCCCAACGGCTCCTGTGGCGTCATCGCCTTCGGTCTGAAGGGCAGTCGTGAGGAAGCCATCAAATGGATGGACAGCCTCGAATTCGTCTCCATCGTGACGCATGTGGCCGACACCCGCACCTGCGTGCTCCATCCGGCAAGCCACACCCACCGCCAACTCTCCGACGAGCAGCTGCGTGAAGCGGGCATAGCTCCCGACCTCATCCGCCTTTCCGTCGGCATAGAGAACTGCGACGACATCATCGCCGACCTGGAACAGGCCATGCAGAAGCTGTAGACGGCGGGGCGAAGGCCCGTGACAAATATGGAACGTGAAGCGTGAAATGGGTGTTTGACGCCCCATTTCGATTCATCCAACCATAAAAAAGAGGATATTCGGCACCGAATATCCTCTTTTTCGTGTATCAATCATCGCTGATTAGCGGCCCAACTGCTTCTTCAGCAACGTGGGGATTTCGCTCGTTTCATCGGCAACGGGAACGCCGACGGCCTCAAATGCCGCCACCTTGCCGGCCGCAGTGCCCGATCCTCCCGAAATGATGGCGCCGGCATGGCCCATCTGTTTGCCCGGAGGAGCTTGACGGCCGGAGATGAATACGGCCACGGGTTTCGTCACATGTTGCTTGATGAACTGTGCGGCACGCTCTTCGGCGTCGCCTCCTATCTCACCGATGAGGGCGATGGAGTCGGTCTCCGGGTCGTCCTGGAACATGCGGAGCAAGTCTTCGAAGTAAAGTCCGACGACGGGATCGCCGCCCACACCGACTGCCGTCGACTGTCCCAGACCGGCTTGTGTCAGCTGACAAACCACCTCGTATGTCAACGTTCCGCTGCGGCTGATGACCCCCGTGTGGCCTTTCTTGAAGATGTTAGTCGGCATAATGCCCGCCATGCTCTCCTCGGGAGAAATCAGTCCCGGGCAGTTGGGGCCTATCACCTTCACGCCCTTGATCTTTGCGTAACGCTGTGCGGCCACGGCGTCGAGCGTGGGAACGCCCTCGGTGATGCAGATGACGAGCTTCACGCCGCCGTCAATGGCTTCGAGCATGGCGTCTTTGGCAAACGGAGCGGGGACGAAAATGATGGAAGTGTCGGCTCCGGTGGCCTCAACGGCGTCCCTGACGGTATTGAATACGGGAATGCCCGCTACCTCCTGACCGGCCTTTCCGGGTGATGTGCCACCCACAACCTGCGTTCCATACGCCTTCATCTTGGTGGCATGGAAGCTGCCATCACGACCGGTGATACCCTGAACGATAACTTTCGAATCTTTATGCAGTAAAATACTCATAGCTTAATCATGGTTTTTAATGTTGTTTACTCAGTTCTACCGCCTTGTGACCGGCGTCCGACATGCTGGTGCCCACGGTGAAATGGGTGCCCTGGAGCAGCGCGCGGCCCTCGGCTTCGTTGGTTCCCGTGAGGCGAATCACGATGGGGATGTCGGTCTCTATCGTCTTGAAGGCTTCTATCAGGCCCTTGGCCACGTCGTCGCAACGCGTGATTCCGCCGAAGATATTGATGAGAACGGTGTTGACATGCTTGTCGCTCAAGAGGAGTTTCATGGCCTCCACGATCTTCTCGGGGTTGGAACTGCCGCCGATGTCAAGGAAGTTGGCAGGCTCGCCGCCGTACAGTTTAATCATGTCCATCGTGGCCATGGCCAGTCCGGCGCCGTTCACCATGCACCCAATCTTGCCTCCCAGGTTCACGTAGCTGAACCCTTTCTCCTTCGCCTCTTGCTCCTTGCGCTCTTCGGGTGTAGGTTCGAAGAGTTCCTTCACGTCGGGATGGCGGAACAGGGCGTTGTCGTCGAACGTCATCTTGGCGTCGATGGCCTTGAGGGTGCCGTCTCCCAATTTGACAAGCGGGTTGATTTCGACGAGCGAGGCGTCTTTCTCTACAAACAACCGGTAGAGGTTTTGGAAAATCTTCGTGGCCTGCTTCACCTGCACCATGTCGTCGAAGAGCTTGAAAGCGGCCTGCCGTGCCAGGAAGTCCGTCATGCCGAGAACGGGGTCGATGACGATCTTCTCAATCTTCTCGGGGGTTTCCCTGGCCACCTGTTCTATGTCCATGCCGCCCGAACGGCTCAGCATCATCATGGGACACTTCGACTTTCGGTCGACAAGAATGCTGACATAATACTCCGCGGCGATGTCCACCGCCTCGCTCACCAGCACGCGGTCGACCGTGAATCCCTTGATGTCCATCCCCAGGATGGCCTCGGCATGGCGACGAATCTCGTCTTCGCTGCCGCCAAGTTTCACGCCGCCGGCCTTGCCGCGCCCACCCGTGTGGACTTGTGCCTTGACGACGGCCTTGCCGGTTCCCAACTCCCGGTAAGCCGCCACGGCCTCTTCAGCCGTGCGACACAGCGCGTGTCTGTCCACCGGGACCCCATAACTCGCAAAGAAAGACTTTGCCTGATATTCATGTACCTTCATAGTTATTAAATAATATATGTTTAGGAATTACCGCGGAAAATTACAAAATATTTTCCAAGGGCGAAAGGAAATGCTGATATTTTTATGCTTTTGCTATATATAATAAGGTGTATGCGGGCACAACGGTCGGCAGAAGCGTCGCAACGGCATTGCGGGGCGTCGTTGTGGCAGCGTTCCGCCGCCACAACGGCCACAAGAAAAGCCATGCCCCGTCTGTTTCCAGATGAAGCATGGCTTCTTATTTCGTGCAAATCGGACTTTATTCTTCGCTAAAATCTTCCTTGCCTACACCACATACGGGGCATACGAAATCTTCGGGCAGGTCTTCAAACGCCGTTCCCGGTGCTATACCGTTGTCCGGATCGCCTACTTCGGGGTCGTACACCCAGCCACATGTGTCGCATACATACTTCTTCATAATGTCTTTGTATTTAATGTTTGATTGTCTTTATTAATTAACTTGGCTGCAAATATAGCGCAATGGTTTGGAATGGCAAAATAAATGACGTGTTTTTTATCGGCAAATCGAACCTTGTCATTTCAACTTCCAATATCCCGTTTTATTGCTTCCCACCCGAGAGAGCAGCCCAATGCTTTTCAAAGTCGTGATATGTTTCCTGACCATACGGTCTGAAATACCTAACCGCCGGGCCAGAACAACATTTGTCATATAGGGATTTTCCTTAATCAAAGCATAGACATGCCACGTTGTTTCCGACAGGTTGGAAAGGCTTTTTGCCACTTTTCAGGAACTTGTCAGCCTGCTCCAACCTGACAGCATGACGTTCTATCAACGCCGAAATGTCAGCAATCAGATTGATGGCCTTGGCTGAAACCGTGAATGGAGGTGTGTAGTTGCTCGTGTCTCGATATGCCTTCTTCATCCTGCAAAAATACGGTTTTTAATCCATACTTGCGCCGTCGTTTTTCAAAAGCTGCGCTTTCGGCTTGCAAAAGGGCTGCCGTTGCGCGCCAAAAGGGCTGCTTTCACGTTTCCAAAGGGCTGCTTTTACACGCTCAAAGCAGTGCCGTTGTCATGCAGAAACGCAGTTGCTGCGCTTTTGAACACCCACGCCCATCGGTCGTTTTTCATGCTTTTAGAATTAATTAACGCACTAATAGTTTGATTGTTACGATTTTTTCGTAGATTTGCAACATGCTTGTTGAAAAGCTGTCATTCAATTGAAATCCCGAGAAACGACGATATGGAAAATCTAACCAAACAAGAAGAAGACGTGATGAAGTGCATTTGGCGACTGGGCCGGTGCGTCGTGAAGCAGATTGTGGAGGCCCTGCCCGAGCCTCGACCGCCCTATACGACGGTGGCGTCGGTGGTGAACAACCTGAAACGGAAGGACTTCGTCAAGGCCGAACGCGAAGGAAAGGGCTACAGCTATTCGCCCAACATCGAGGAGGCGGACTACAAGCGCAGCTTCATGACGGGCTTCGTGCGCGATTACTTCAAAGACTCGTTCAAGGACATGGTTACTTTTTTCGCACGTGAAGAGCAGATCTCCGAAAAGGATTTGCGCGATATTATCTCTGAAATAGAAAACGAAAATTGACAAGTTTATGGCTGTTTACCTGCTCAAAGTCAATCTGGCGCTCATGCTGCTCTACGGTTTCTACCGGCTGATGGTGAGCCGCGACACGTTTTTCACGCTGCGCCGCTTCACGCTGTGGGCCATCTATGGCGTGACGTTGGCGTTGCCTGTGCTCGACATCGCTTGGTGGATAGAGGACACGCCGGCCACGGCCACCCTGGCGGAGAGCTATGCCGTGAACGTGCTGCCGGCCTTGGAGGTCTACGCCCAGGGGCCGACGATGACGGTATTCGACGCCCTTGGCTATGTATATTGGCTCGGTGTGGGCCTGCTTTCGCTGCGAATGGCGTGGCAGTTGATGGGCATTGTGGCCCTGGCCCGCAAGACACGGGTGCGCCGTATGGGCGGCATGCGGGTGCATTGCCTGGACGGTTGCGAGGGACCGTTCTCCTTCTTCCGCTGGATATTCGTCAATCCCGACCGTCACACGGCCGTTCAGCTGAACGAAATACTCACCCACGAGCACGCCCATGTGGCGCAGTGGCACTCCGTCGACACGATGGTGGCCGAATGGTTCAGCATATTCTGCTGGTTCAATCCGTTCGCCTGGCTGCTGAAACACGAAGTGAGAGTCAATCTGGAATTTCTTGCCGACGACAAGGTGCTGGCTGATGGCAACGCGCGCAAAGCCTATCAGTATCATCTGCTCGGCCTGGCTTATCATCCAAACCATTTGGATGTGGCCAACAACTTCAATGTTTTACCGCTTAAAAAGAGAATTAAAATGATGAACAAGAGAAGAACCAAGCAGATAGGCATGGCCAAGTATCTGCTCTTTGCGCCCTTGGCAGCCGCATTGTTGATAGTAAGCAACATCGAGTCGGTGGCGCGCACGGTAGGCCGCAATGTGCCGATGGCCCGTTCGCTCTCCGACAAGGCTGAGCAACTGTTGCAGACCGAGATTGCCAATCCTTCGCAGTCGGCCGCCACGTTGGAAGACATGACGGCGAAAGCCGTGGACGAAGCCGCCCGGCCCGTGAAGAAACTGACGGTCTCGGGCACGGTGCGCGACACGAAAGGGCGGCCCGTTGTCGGCGCGACCGTTGTGCTGCGGGGCAGCAAACGGGGCACGGTGACGGACAAGGAAGGCCGCTATCGCCTGTCGGAAGTGCCTGTCGGAAGTGCTGTGGAAGTGAAATATATCGGCACGGGCACTGTTCTGTTTACCGTGAAGGGCAGCCGTCGCGACGTGACGCTTAGCGTGGCGCGACCGGGCGACAAGCAGCAGGCGGCTTATGATATAGTGGACCAAATGCCGAACTTCCCTGGTGGAAAGGAGGCGATGATGAAATATATCTCGGGCAAGGTGAAATATCCGATTACCAAGGCGAGTGGAAGAGTTGTTGTCCAGTTCATCGTGGACACGAATGGCGCCGTTGTCGAACCGAAAGTGGTCAGGAGCGTCAGTCCGAAACTCGACCAGGCTGCTCTCGATGCCGTCAAAGGCA
This sequence comes from Prevotella illustrans, assembly GCF_017426725.1. Classification (GTDB taxonomy): domain Bacteria; phylum Bacteroidota; class Bacteroidia; order Bacteroidales; family Bacteroidaceae; genus Prevotella; species Prevotella illustrans. The sequence goes on from NZ_JAERMS010000019.1 coordinate 45,176, forward strand.
TGCCCAAATGGGAACCGGGCAAGCTGAACGGTAAGCCCGTGAGAGTGAAGTATAACATTCCTATCAACTTCGAGCAATACAATGCTACCGGCGTAACTATATCACAGGTCAAGGGCAATACGTCGTCAGTCTTCTTTGTCGATGGCAAGCGCGTCGATAATGTCGACGCTTTGAACCCCGACGACATTGAAAGTATAACCGTGCAGAAGGACGAAGCCACGATGAAACAGTACGATTCCGGCGGCAAGCCCGTCGTGTTGGTGAAGCTGAAAAAGAAGTAAGTGGCCACGGTTGATGGTAAACTATAAATCTCTCCGGTAATGGCTGTCCGTGAGGGATGGCTTTCTGGAAGTGCCGAGTGTTGCGATTGTCAATGCTCGGCATTTTGGTTTTAGGTTGCTCGGTAAGGTTTGTATTTCTCATAAATAACACCTGCGCCCTTTGTCTTGCGCTAAAAATATGTATCTTTGCATCAAGTTTTATCGTTTCTATAGTTGAATATGCGGAAACAACGGATATATGGCGATTGAAACGGAAGATGAAATGACGTTAAACCTATCTGTTACATCCATAAGCATAAATTATTTTATTTCATGAAACACTTTTTATTTCTTTTCTTGGCATTTTTATCGTTTGTCACCAGCGCGTTTGCAGCTGAAAGTGCGCGGCCTGCGGGTTCGGCGAAGCTGATTCCCGCGCCGACTTCGTATGTCGAGACGGATGGAAACTTTGTGACGACGGGGCGGCTTCGGCTTGTCACCAACGTGAAACATAAGGAAGGCCGATGGCTGCGGCTGCAGGTTGCCGAGGCTTTCCCTGCCTTGACGTTCGACAAGAAGGCTGACCGCATCGTGCGAATGAACCTCACTCGTCCGCAAAAGGATGGCAGGTTGGCGGCGAATGACAAGCGGTTGCAAGGTTATGAGTTGCATGTCTCGCCCACGGAGATTCATTTGGAGGCTCCCACTGTGGTGGGGTTGTTTTATGGTTTGCAGACGTTGAGACAGCTGGAGGAGCAGGGACGCATAGCCTGTTGTACGATAAAGGACGAGCCGCGGTTCGTCTATCGGGGACTGATGTTGGACTGTTCCCGCCATTTTTGGCCCAAGGAGTTCATCATGAAGCAACTGGACGCGATGGCTTGTCTGAAGATGGACAGGCTGCATTTGCACCTGACAGATGAAGCCGGATGGCGCATGCAGATCAAGAAATACCCGAAGTTGACGGAAGAGGCGGCATGGAGGACGGAGTCCAATTGGGATAAATGGCGAAAAGAGGGGCGCCCCTACGCCCGCAAGGGGGACGATGGAGCTTATGGAGGCTATTATACGCAGCAGGATTTGAAGGAAATCGTGGCGTATGCGGCTGCGCGACACATCATTGTCATACCTGAAATAGAAATGCCCGGGCACAGTGCGGAGGTCTTGCACGCCTATCCGGAACTGCTGTGTCAGGGTGTTGTTGACAAGTCTTCCGACCTTTGCGTGGGAAATGAACAAACTTTCACTTTCTTGGAGAATGTCTTGAAGGAGGTGATGAAAGTCTTTCCGTCCAAATATATTCATATCGGTGGCGACGAGGCTTCGCGCAAAGCCTGGGGCAACTGCCCCCGTTGCCAGCTGCGGATGACGCAAGAAGGGTTGGCGAGCGTGGCTGAATTGCAAAGCTATCTGACCGCACGAATAGAGCGGTTCCTCAATGATCATGGCCGGATATTGATAGGATGGGATGAAATTCTCGAGGGAAAGCTGGCTCCCAACGCTGTGGTCATGTCGTGGCGGGGCGAGAAAGGCGGCATCGAGGCTTCGAAAGCGGGTCACGACGTCATCATGACGCCCGGTCGGTATTGCTATCTGGACCATTACCAAGATTGTCCTCCTTCGCAGCCGAAGGCCTTTGGCAGCTATATGCCGCTGGAACAATGCCATTCTTTCGACCCGGCCTGCCAGTTGCCCGACAGCATTGCCGGACGTGTTCTTGGCGTGCAGGGAAACCTATGGACTGAGCAGGTCGAGACAATGTCGCATTGCGAGTATATGCTTTATCCACGCTTGTTTGCGATAGCCGAAAATGGATGGAGCAATCGCAAGGCGGATTTCGCCGACTTCCATCGCAGGGCTTTGCGTATGCAGGATGTTTTGGCGGGCCGTGGTTACCATCCTTTCGACTTGCGTAAGGAGATTGGAAACCGACCGGAAAAGAAAGAACCGCTCTGCCATTTGGCTTTGGGCAAGAAGGTGACCTACAATGCTCCCTATGCAGACAATTATCGGAGTTCTGGTGACGGCGCTTTGGTGGACGGCATTCGTGGCGGTTGGGACTTCCATGATGGCGCATGGCAGGGATTTATCGGACATGGACGGTTGGACGTGACGATTGATCTGGGCGAGGTGAAGGCGTTGAAGCAGGTTAAGGCAAGCTTTTTCCAATCGGCCAGTGCCGTGATTTATACACCTGGTGAGGTTGTCATACAGGTTTCGGAGGATGGGGAGAATTTCAAAACGCTGGATGACAGCCGCCATGATGTTGACACCTCTGCTGATTTTTGCGTGAAAGATTGTGAATGGAATGGAGAAACGAAAGCACGCTTTGTTCGTTACCAGGCAAAAGCAGGGCCTGAAGGCGGTTGGATTTTTACCGATGAAATCTGTGTACAATGACTTTGGAAGCAGGCTTATATAAAGCCGCAAATCGAAATGACAGTCCACTAACTTTCAGAAAGAGGAAGATGTCGCGGACCGGTGGCCGGGCTATCCTCCTTGGGATGAATAATTTTAACTATATGTTATTTTTGTAACTCTTTTTATACATAGTGCGGAACGGGTAGGTGATCTATACGTTCCGTGCGCCTTTTTTATACGAACGTGATAGAGTCGCTCTATTATTATATATAAGGTGAATATCATCTTTAAGGTTGTTGTTTGGAAGTCAATGGAGGAAATATGGCAGAAAGGTTACAGAAAAAGCAAAAAACTTTTGAAAATATTTGGTGGTTTGCCAAAAACTCTCTACTTTTGCATCCGCTTTCGCCTTAA